>JAXIOV010000135.1:0-18341 GCA_045403245.1 Pyrinomonadaceae bacterium
GGGAAGTAGTTCTCAGCTTGATTAAACATAGCCACAATGATGTTTAGTTCTCGGTCGATTGATTGCGGCTTCAGTTCATCCCGCATTCTCTTGTCGATGTAGCTCTTGCAATCAGCCTTCGTTACCTCATCAACGCAGAGACCAGGCGTGAGCAGTTTGCAGAAATCTGCAAGAACCCGCTTCGCCCTCGTTCGCTCACGAGAATTCTGGATGTCGTCGGCGTATCGCTTTGCCAGCTGGGACATCATCGGGCGATCCAAGGCTACGGATAATCCAAAGCGTCGCGTCGTCGCGTCGTGTTTGATCTTGTAGGCGACGGCCTCTGCGTCGGAACGCTTCAGGAAAAACTTGCGAATCCTGATCCCATGCATCAGCCGTGTATCAAGCCGGTAAACATTTTTCTTGAGCCGACGTGAATAGACTTGTTTGATCATGGTAGCGATTCCTCTTTAAGCTAGCTCGCCAGCCGAAGCATTTTCCGGCGATCTCTTTCTGCCGCATGCGCTTGGGCAATCTTCAATTCAACGAGGGCATTCACTTCTTCCCGAAGCAGCATTATTCGCCGCCCGAAACCTGTAACGTGAGTAAGGTTCTCCGTGCCGGCCTTACGCTGGCGCAGAGTGTTCGGATGTAGCCCTCCGAGCAACCGGCCGGCCTCTTCGAAACTGATAAGAAGCGATTCATTCATCTGTTTGTCCTCATCTTTCTGGCTAAACTTGAAACTCAGATTTAACGAGCCGCCCTTTTTTCTTGGCTGTTGGAGGAGTCCAGCACTTGAGAAGCGGACCTTTTGGTTTATCGGAAGGGTCGCTCGACCTTTGCAGCCACCAAGACTAATTGTCTCGGTCTACGAAGTAGGCTGACTTTCAGTCAGAGTTAAATAACCCTACGGAACTTCCTTTTTCGGGCATTGTTTAAGCTCACCCTCAGTTTTTCCAGCGAATGCCGCTTCTTCTCTCTGCCGTCAGTGGGGTCTGATGAAGTGGCACAGAATGTGCTGACCCATCCGCGCCGGTAAGCCGGTGTTCTTGAGAGTTCCATTTGAACGGGAGAAAGAAACGAATGCGTTGTGATGCGGCAACAAAAACGAAGACAGTTTCCAACATGCATATAAGGTTCAGTTCGTCAACGCGCAGGTGGGACGGGATGGATGAATATTCAACCTGTATTGAAGTCACTGTTACATGTCTCGGCGAGAAAGGAACCGGGAGAATCATAGGAAAGGTACGGCTTTTCTATTTGGATCTAGCCGCCGTATTCGACACAAATGGCAGTCTTCATGATCTCTTTGATATTCGATCAGAAACCGCACCTTTCTATTCAGCACTCATCGATTATAAAACTGGGGATTTCAAACCAAACTTGGAAAAAATCCTTGGCGAGTACATTTGCGACTTGAATGTATTGATCGTTGACCGCCTTGAAATTCTTCCAGAGTTTAGAGGGAAGAAGATTGGCCTGGCGTGCCTGGGATGGTGTCTACAACAATATGCTCATGCCTGTGGGGTCGTGGCTCTGAAATGCTTTCCGTTGCAATTCGAATGTGCGGAAATGGGCGAGCCTGCATGGCGCAGAGAGATGCAGTTCGGAAAGCTCAGCAGGGATCGTAAGACGAGTTTAGCGAAGCTGAAAAAGTATTATGCCTCGCTCGGATTCAAGGTCTTACCAGGAAACGACATCATGGTGGCCTTCGCTGGGTAGTGTTCGCGGTTGATCGCACCAGGGCGATTCCGGTGGTGGGCGAATTTCACCCTGTGCCAAATTTAGCCGATGCTTGGTTTACACCTTCCATCGCAAGCCTCCGGCGCACATCTTAGCAAGGCACACTGGATTCTAACCGGATGCTGGAAAATCCGCTTGTCCGGTTCTGTGAGGGACAGGGCGGTGGGTGATGGTGATTCCACCCGCAGCCTGAGAGCACCCTGTCTAATCGACCGCACTATCTGAGCAGACGATCTGATCGGATCTCAGATTTGAATTTGATTGGAGGACAACCAGCATGGCAGCCAAAACCCCTTCCATCATTCTTGAAGTCGACGATTATTCGGATAATCGGACACCCCTGTCGGCGTGGTTGCGCGCGAAAGGCTATCGAGTCGTCGAGGCCGCCGACGGCAGAGAAGGCGTGCTGCAAGCGAATCGCGCGAATCCGGATTTGATCCTGATGGCGGTCTGTTTCCGCATTTCATTTTGCGGTACAATCCACCGCCGTGAACTGCCCTCGTTGTCAGGATCAGATTCTCACCGACGCAACCTCCTGCCCGGCCTGTGGTTTTTCGTTCGAAGATGCCACACAGCGACTCGAGAAATCACCCACCGATCAACAAGCTGACGACAAACGAACGGAGAAAGCATCGACCCCGCTCTCGTTTCAATCAATTGATGACGCGCGCTTTATCCCCGGCGCAATTCTCGCGGAACGCTATCGCATCGTCGGCCTCCTCGGTAAAGGCGGCATGGGCGAAGTGTATCGCGCCGACGATTTGAAGCTGGGCCAACCGGTCGCGCTGAAATTTCTACCTGAACATTTGTTGAGTGACGGTGCGGCCCTCGCACGTTTTCATCGCGAAGTGCGCGTCGCGCGGCAGGTCAGCCACCGCAACGTCTGTCGCGTTTACGACATCGGCGAAACGGACGGCCGCCATTTCCTCTCGATGGAGTACATCAAAGGCGAAGAACTCTCTTCGCTTCTGCGCCGCATCGGCCGGCTGCCGCAGGACAAGGCGATTCAGATTGCACGTCAAATTTGCGCGGGCCTTGCTTCGGCCCACGACGTTGGCGTGCTGCATCGAGACCTGAAACCTTCGAACGTAATGATCGACGAGCACGGCAATGCGCGTCTCACCGATTTCGGTTTGGCCGGCCTGGCCGAAGAATTTCGCGAGGATGAGAAGCACGCCGGCACGCCCGCCTACATGGCGCCGGAACAACTCGAAGGTGGAACATTCACAGTTCGAGGCGACATCTACTCCCTCGGTCTCGTGCTTTATGAATTGTTCACCGGCAAGCGTGCGTTTGAAGCCGCGACGCTTGGTGACCTCGTCAAGTTACGGCGCAACGACACCACGCCCACCACGCCGTCCGAAATCGTCAAGAATCTCGACCCAGCAATCGAGCGCGTAATTGGTCGCTGTTTGCAGAAGGATCCAGTGCGGCGTCCTTCATCCGCTCTGCAAGTTGCCGCTTCGCTGCCGGGCGGGGACCCGCTGGCGGCAGCCCTGGCCGCGGGTGAAACGCCGTCTCCGGAAATGGTTGCGGCGGCGGGTGGCGAGTCGGCGGTGCCGCTGGCAAAAGCGTGGATATTGCTGGGTGGCGTGCTGTTGTTGATGGCCGCGGTGATTACCATCAGCCCGTATTCCACCGATGTTCACCTGGGGCGATGGGAAAAAGGCCCCGCGGTGTTGCGGGAGCGGGCGCGGGAAATCGTGTCGCAGTTTGGCTATGCAAAAGACCCCGCGGATTCCGCAACCTGGATGGAGCGCGAGTACGCGAAATTGCGCTACCTGGCCAGTCACCTGCCGGCCCCCGGCTGGCGAAAAATCTATGCCGATTCGGGGCCGCCGATCTTGTTCAATTACCGACAGAGCCCGCAGCCGCTGATCGCCTACGACGACTGGGTCACTCCTTCGAATCCCCCGATGGAAATCCCCGGCATGATCAGCGTCGTCACCGACACGCAGGGACGATTGCGCCGTTTCCGCGCCGTGCCGCCCCAGACGGAAGTATCACCAACCGCGCCCACTGCATTCGACTGGGCCCCCTTGTTCGAACAAGCTGGGTTGGATCCCGCGAGGTTCGAGAAGCGGGAGCCCGTGCAGGTGCCGCCCTCGCCCTTCGACGAGCGAGCGGAATGGACCGGCACGGTGCCGGAGTTACCGGATGTGCCTCTGACGGTCAGCGCCGCAGCTTTTCGCGGCAAACTGGTCCACTTCGACCTGCTGGGTCCATGGTCCGATCCGGAGTGGCTCATCTCGCGTGGCCCTTCCGACCCGGCTCGGTCTTCCGGCGACACCCGAACCATCACTGCGCTAGTCGTACTTTTCCTGGCGTTCTCGGCAGCCTTTCTTGCGCGGAGTAACCTGCGACAAGGGCGCGGAGATCGCAAAGGTGCGTTTCGCCTGGCTCAGTTTATTTTCGCCGCCGCCATTCTTTCCTGGGCGGTCACCGCCCATCATGCTGGTGATCCGGCACGCTGGATCATGAAGGGTTTTTTCGAGGCGGTCGCCCAGGCTCTGTTCTACAGCGGGTTTCTTTGGCTGCTCTATATCGCGCTCGAGCCCTACTTCCGGCGGCGCCTGCCGGAGCTGATGATCGGCTGGGCCCGCCTGATGGAAGGGCGACTGCGCGACCCCCGAGTCGGGCGCGACATCCTGATGGGAGCCATCGCCGGCGTCAGCCTGGCCCTCCTGAAGCACGTGACGAACGCGCTGCCCACATGGTTTGCCTTTCAAGGCCAGACCACGATGCCGATGTCCTTCGGGGGTTTCGAGCAAATCATTATTACGAGCCCTCTGGAGTACCTGTCGACCGTTCACATCCCGGCTGTCGGAACGGCTCTTGTGCCCATCTCCCTCTACTTTGTGTTCCGCCTTGTGTTGCGCAAGCCGGCGCTGGCGGCAGCCGGACTGTTGGTTGTAGAAACTCTCCTGAACATGGGAATAGAGAATCCCCGGCTGGAATTGCCGGGTGCGGTTCTAACAGCGGCGGTCATTGTCTGGGTGGTCGCACGTTTTGGACTGTTGGCCGCAATCAGCATGCGCTATTTCAGCTTCTTGCTCATCGCGGTTCCGCCTTCCTTCGATTTCGCCGAATGGTACGCTGCGTTTTCGATGCCGGGGCTGCTCCTGCTTCTCTTGCTGGCCGGCTACGCTTTCCGCATTTCCATCGGGGAACAGAGGATTCTCGGCAGCGCTTTGCTCGAAGAAGAAGCCTGAGTATGCCCTAATTAGGTTACGGAAACACGCTCGCCGCCCTGGCCCTCGCCCTTCGTGGTAAAAAATAGATCGAAGATTTGCTCACATCCTCACAGAGCTGGACCATGTTGACTTCCTACTGAAACTTGCTTCCTTTCAAGTCCGAATAGATTCTTAAGGGTCTTCTGGTCCATTCCCATGCCGGTGTCTGAGACGCTCAAACGAACGAAGTCGCCCGGATGTGCTGGGTAATTCCGGGTACAGTATGGTCTCGAGTTTGAGGCTGTGTGGGATCATGAGTCAGGAAAAGAGCTGCGCGTGATCGGGTCAGTAGATGACGGTGGCTGGCGAGCCTTTAACCCACTATGCGATAGTTTCATCATGCGAGAAGACGGCTCATTTGTGGGTGAATAGGTAATCCTAGCGTCTAAGCAGGAGGGAGTCTCTGGCGTACGAACGTATTACGCCCGCGACGGCAAGGTGGAATACACCCAAAGGAGAGCGATGTCTCGCCGCAGTGGTCCAAGAGTTACGTTTTCCTCGGCGGACGACTACTCGCCCGCTATCGCGGGCTGGGACCCCTGCTCTATGCCTGCTCCGCATGCTGGGAGGAAGCCTGCTTGTTATAATGACCCCACACCATGCTAACCGTACTCTACATCATCATCATTTTCTTTCTTGTTTTCGCTAACGGCTTCTTCGTGGCTTCTGAATTTGCCCTGGTGGGAGTGCGAAGGTCGCGGATCGAGATGCTCGCCGCCGGTGGCAGCGGGAGAGCGGCCCGGTTGCTGAGACTCCTTGATAATTTGAATGCCTATATTTCGGCCACGCAGTTAGGCATCACCATGGCCTCGTTGGCTTTGGGATGGATCGGAGAGCCAGTCTTCGCTCATATGCTTGAGGCGCCACTCAAGGGAAGAGTCTCCGAAGTCACTCTACACACTATTTCTTTCGCGATCGCATTCTCAATCATCACCTTCTTACATATTGTGCTGGGTGAACTTGCGCCCAAGACTTTGGCCCTGGAGCGGGCCGAACGAGTTGCGCTGACAATCTCCTGGCCGATGGAGGCGTTCTACAAAGTTTTTCAATGGCCCATCCGCCTGCTCGATTGGTCAGGCACACGCGTCGTCCGCCTTTTTGGCTTACACCCAACCAAGGATCACGCCTCTGTCTACACCGAAGATGAGCTTCGCCGTCTGGTGGATATCTCTCGACAAAGTGGACAGTTGAAGCTTGAAGAACAGCAATTGATTCATAAAGTCTTCGAATTTTCCGAGGCTGAAGCGCGTGAAGCGATGGTGCCGCGTACGCAGGTCAAAGCTCTTCCTGTAACTGCGACGCTGGAGGATTCCAGAGCAGCGTTTCTCTCTACCGGCTACTCACGACTTCCTGTTTATGGTGAGCGCTTGGATGAGATAGTAGGACTCCTGTTCAGAAAAGACCTGGACATGGGACGAATAACTCGAGATGGATTCGATCTGAAGGAACTAGTACATCCGGCCATATTCATTCCGGCAACAGCTTCGCTCGGCACCGCCCTGAGGCAGATGCAGTCGACGCGCGTTCATTTTGTCTTCGTTGTTGATGAACACGGCGGGTTGGAGGGAATACTCACGCTGGAGGATTTGCTTGAAGAGATCGTAGGCGAGATTGATGACGAATTTGACGAAGAGGCACGTGCGCAGATTAGAAGGGAAGGTAAGGCCTACGTTTTGGACGGCATGCTAAGTGTCCGCGGCGCGAACCAGTACCTTGAACTGGATTTACCTGAAGCCGGCGGCTATACGACGATAGCTGGTTTTCTGATGGATCGCGCGGGGCGGATTCTGCAGCGTGGCGACAAAGTTGAATACCAGGGCTACGTCTTTGAGATCGAGCGCCTTGATGGGCGCCGTATCAGCCGCATAAGGTTCACGCATCCTCCTGAGACTGGAAAGGCGAAAGAGGTGGCGACTTTGTCGTTCTTGTTTAGCGTGTCAGATTTGGCAGGGCAAACGGCGACGACGCTGGCGATGGGCGCCGAGCCGCTTCTTCCATATATCTGAAATAGATCAGCTTCCACCCAGGATGTCTGTAGTCTTTCCTAATCGAGCGCGCGTTGAAAGCGCGGCGCGATCTCGTCGAGCCATTTGTCGAGTTCTGTTTGTGCAAACCAACGACCTTTGAGCATGACGCCGGCCCGCCGTTCAGTTGCCGAGATGTTTTCGAGCGGGTTGGCTTCGAGCAACACCAAATCTGCCTGCTTGCCCTTTTCCACAGTGCCTGTCTTTTGAATCGTTCCAAAAAACTCCGCTGGATTACGTGTGGCCGAGGCCAGGGTCGCGTAGTTTGACAGTCCGGCTTCATTTAATGTGCGCAGTTCGCGGTGCAGCGTGTAGCCGTAGAGCAACAGCCATTCGGGTGTGTCCGAGCCAGCCAGGATCTTGCCGCCTGCCTCATGAATCGCCTTCACGATTCGATTTCTTATAAGAACATACTTTGCTCGCCGCTCCGGCGAAGCGGCTGTCGCCCAGTACCTTTTGTTGACGCCAAGCCAAAGGGCAATGATCTTCGGCGGATAAAAGCGAATGTCCGGTTGGGCCATGATCTCGGCTTCAGTCCTGCCGATGCCAAAGGTGTATTTGAACAGTGTCAGGGTGGGCACAGAAAAAGGATTTGATTGAACAGTAGCCCGGGCAATTTCAGGAATCCTGTTTTCATCAAGGTAATCAAGGCTATCCCAGTTTTTCGGGTTGTAAAGATAAACATCTGAGACTGAACCCTTGACGGGCGCCTGTTCGGATACGAGTGCTTCAAGATAAGAATCAAGATGTTCGATTTGCTGTCCGGCCTTCAAGGCTCTTTGCAAACCGATAGATCGACTGTCGGCGTGTCCTACCACGCGGATATTTTGCTTTTTCGCTTCATCAACCAGCGCCTCGTAAACTTCTGGTTTGAGATTTGTCGTGACCTTTAAATAATCGTAACCATCTCGCCGCGCCTGGCGCACAGACTCTCGCGCTTCCTGCTCGGTAGTTACGACATAGGCATTGCTTGATTTCTTACCGATAAACTGCGGACTCGCGGCGTAAATAGTCGGCGCGATGATTTGGCCCCTGGCGGCTTTGT
The DNA here is from genome assembly GCA_045403245.1 of Pyrinomonadaceae bacterium. Classification (GTDB taxonomy): domain Bacteria; phylum Acidobacteriota; class Blastocatellia; order Pyrinomonadales; family Pyrinomonadaceae; genus PSRF01. Next base: position 8,025 of record JAXIOV010000135.1, read on the forward strand.
CCCGCAAGACCAACTGTTCCGGCGTTCCCGTCATCAGACGCACCGTCGTGACGCCATTGGCCAGCATTACTTTGAACTCGTCTTCGGCGAAAGCATCGGGAAACTCATCGTCGGAAAAAAGATGAACGTGCATGTCCGTTAACCCGGGAACCAGGAATTTCCCGGTGCCTTCGACTCTTACGGCTCCCTGCGGAACTTTGATTCGTTTGGCATCACCTATTTCTGAAATCACTCCCTTCCGAATGATGACAGTTTGATTTCGCAGGACCCGTTCTCTGTCCATCGGAATAACATTGACGTTGACGAAGGCCACGGTGGAATTGTCTTGAGCTTTCACCTGAGTGGAGGAAAGAGTTGCGAGCAGAAAGATCGAGAGCAATAGGGTTTTCATTTGAATGAGTCGCTCCGGGAAAAATTTCACCTTGCCTAAATTGCAAGTTGGGAAGGTGGGCAAAATGGGGGTCTGAAAAAAGCTGATTTTCCATTTGGCATTGGTGAATTCAACTTGGAAGTGCAACGGAACCTTGTCGTATCCTTCGTTAGTCTTCTGACTTGACTTGCTTTACCGCAAAGCGGTTGCGTCTTAAAGCCCAGGGTTGCCGCTTCGGCTACCCTGGGTTACAGAATGAAATGGCGATTCAACCGCAACGCGGTTGCGTCTCAGGCGCTTGCCACCGGGTTGAATTAACGCTCTCAGTCCGCGCCCTGCCGGGAGTTGCATCGGTGGGCGCAACCGCGTTGCGGTTGGACATCCTAAAACCCCAGGGTAGCCGAAGCGGCAACCCTGGGCTTTAAGACGTAACCGCTTTGCGGTAAAGCAAGTCAGTTCAGAAGACTAACGAAGTAGTTTCAGGCCCTGTGGTGTTGCACTTCAAACTTGAATCTACCAATGACAAATCGGTTTCTTCTGCGCTCGCCTTACCCACCTTTCCACCAAAACCTCATGGCCTCGGCACTTGGTTCCGATGCGAAAGCTCTAGCGCCCCCAGACTTCGGCAAAAGCCGAGGTCACTAGTCCGGCAAGTGCACTGTCAAAAAAGTCCTGATCACTCTTATCGTCGCCGGCAAACTTCTTTCGCCAGGAGTCCAGGTCCACACCTTTGTTCACGGCTTCGCGCACTGCATCCAGGTTTCGAGCGCCAGGTCCGATGCGATGAACTTCATCGCTGACTTTCTTTACCACCGCGTGAATAAAATCGGCGACCTGACTGATATAATGCCTCGCATAGTCGCCGCGCAAAATTTCGCCGTGTCCGGGAATCACGGTTTGGAACTCCAGCCGATTCATTGTTCGCAGAGTTGTGACAAATTCAGAGGGGAAACCACTGAACAAATAGGGCACGGGATGATCGAGCAGGTCCCCGGAAACGAGAATCTCTTCTTTTGGCAAATAAACAATCCTATCACCTGCGGTATTGCCCCGTCCGAGATGTTTGATTTGCACTTCACGATTTCCCAGATTGATAGTCAACTCGGTTTCAAAGGTGAGATTCGGCGCCCGGTCAATAATGGACTTGAATTCGGCTTGAACCGGCGCAATGCCGGCAATCGCCTCAGCATATTCTTGCTTTTCGCCTTCAGTGAGCAGCTTCCCATTGTTGTCTTTGCCGCTGGCCAGGATTTGCTTCAAACGCTCGCCCCGGTTTGGGAAGCGTTCAAACCAGCCCGGATTGTAGCCAGCGCTCTGTCTCGCCGTTTCGCGGTGGGCCACAATTGTTAATGAAGGAAATGACTCCCAATAAGTACCGTTGCCCATCGTGTGATCGTAGTGCCAGTGGGTATTGACGAGATAACGAACCGGCTTGTCCGTCCACTTTCGTATCTGGGCGATGTCTTCTCGGGCTGAAGACGGCAGATAACAGGAATCAACTACCAATACTTCGCGATCGCCGATGATCACAGTTGTGTTTCCTTGCGGAAAGGCATCTGGTGCGTCTTGATGGCGAATCAGATAAACGCCTTCTGCCACGCTCTCGACCGTTCGCTTCAGCGTCTTTACCGAATCGGCACGCACAACAATTGTGGTGAACGCAAGAATCAGTAAAATCAAACTGATAGAAGTATAGAGAGTCTTGAAAATTTTCACGGTGTTTTCCCCTCCACCGAACCAGGGTCACTGCTCTTTTCCAAATTCGGTATACAGAGATTCCAATTGTCGCCGGAAGGGTGTCCGTTACAAAAAAGCAGTAACGAAAAACGAATTCAAGTATACTGCGCACGAAGCCGCAGCGGGCGATCGATGAATGATTAGTTCATTGGATCTGTTTGGTAAGCTGATACTCCTCCAGCCGTAAAACCAAAAACCCAAAATTGTTTATAGATTTCTGAAAGCGGAGTAGTGATGTCCGTTATCCAGCGAAAGACTTTTCCATCATACCGGTGACGGGTACTAACCCCATCAACATCGCCTCCTTCTTTGTGCGGTTGCACTACATCGACTTCTTCACACGCGAGCCGGACGCCGGGGGCCTGGCATTCTGGACGGACCAGATTACCTCTTGTGGCACAGACGCCGCGTGCACTGAAATCCGGCGCATCAATGTGTCCGCCGCCTTTATCTATCGATAGAGTTTCAAGGGACAGGCTACCTGGTGGAGCGAATGTACTAAGCTGCATACGGCAACGGGACAGGGACGTCAACCTTGGGTGGCACGCATCAGTTTCCTGTGCCGGTAGTCAGGTTTAATGAGTTTCTGCCAGACACGCAGGAGATCGGCCGCGGAGTAGTGGTAGGGCAGCCCGGTTGGGAGCAAGTACTCGAGAGCAACAAGCAGGCATATGTTAATAGCTTCGTGCAGCGGACACGGTTTGGGAGCGCCTATCCCGGTGGCATGGCAGCGGCAACGTTTGTCGACACGCTGAATGGGAATGCGGGGAATGCGTTGTCCGCGGCGGAGCGGGATCAGTTGGTTGCCGGCCTGACGTCAGGAGCCATGACGCGGGCCCAGGTGTTGCGGGCAGTGGCAGAGGATTCCGGCCTGGTAAACAGTGAAACGAATCGCGCCTTTGTGCTGATGCAATATTTTGGTTACCTCAGGCGAAACCCGAATGATGCGCCGGACTCAGATCATACGGGATACGACTTCTGGCTGGGCAAGTTGAATGAGTTTAACGGCAACTTCGTGAATGCTGAGATGGTGAAAGCTTTTATCATTTCCGGTGAGTACAAGGAACGCTTTGGGCCATAGGAAACCAGGGAACAAATTCAGAGCCAACTACAGAACCGAGCGCGGTAGCGCCGGATCCTGGCGTCAAACCAGCCTGCGATAGCGGGCGGCATAGTTGCATCTCACATTATTCGCGGCATTGGGCGTAATGAAGACGACTCAGCTCCACAAGCGCCGTCGTGCGGGAATTCATTATGTCGCCCGCTTGCCTGCGCTCAGTACACCTGCGATGCGAACTACTGCCACATCGCGGCAGAAGAGTTCAAAGATCGTTCCGGTGAAGATTTCAATCACTTCGCAGGACGGCGAAGGAAAAATCGCCATTTTGAAGCGTGCGGTCGCCTGTCACCGGATCGAAGATCAGGACCTCGAAACCTGCCTTAGCCAGCTTGCCCGTATTGACGCTGAGCATTGGAGCTGAAGCGCTCGTGTGAGCCGTCGCTAATACCGCGTAGGGGACCGCGATCTCCTTGTCAAAAATAATCCTGATCAGCCCAACCGGTGGGCCAATTGGCAGGCCGAAACCAGGGATCGGCTGAACCTTCCAATTGGTCGATCCGGCTTTGCGCACGTAGTTGCCGTTCTCAAAAGCTACCAGTCCAAAGTGAGAGAAGTTAGCAGCATCAGACATCGTGGCACCCTCCAGTACGCATTATTTGAAGAAGATATCGCCGGAAAACTCGCGGTGTTCCGGCGGAACGAAGTAGTAGCATCCTTCGGTCGGTTCAACGATGCCAGCCTCCGGATCAAACAGCCCATCTGTGCTCCGCAAAAAACAAGGATTCAGAAGCCAGATATTGTTGATGAACTCAAAGCCAGTTTGCTGGATGTTATTTTGAAAACAGAGAAAGTTAATTCCATACGTCACCTGCCCGGTTTTCTTATCCATTTCGCAAAAGTTCGCCCCTCGACGCCGAATGCGGATGTCCTGGATGCGAAAGACGTTACTCTGGCCCACGTCCAGCGGCGGGAAGGGGCCACAGAAGGGTGACGGCGTAGCGCCCCTCGCTTTGTGGCCGTGCGCTTCGTAGAACATCAAATCAGTGTCGGAAGAATCCGGTTCCTTCTCGACGATTCTGCCGTGGAAGCGACTGATCACCCGGCCTGTCTCCCGCTCGCGTCCGATGGAATGGTTACGTGCCTCTTCACCATGATAGGCGTTGCCCTCAAAGTCTTTGCAACTAAACTTATCAGAATTCCACTTGTCGAGATGTTCGATATATTTTCGATGCACCATGTAGGTGCCGCCATCGTAATGCGGATCATCGCGGGCTTCGGTTGACTCTCCCGGAAAGGCCGGCGCCGGGTGAGGCAGGTAAATCTTCCCGCGGTAGTAGGCGGGATCTTTGGCCATCCGATCGTCAAGATTGCTCAAACCGTCGTAGTAGCCAATATGATCCCTCCTATCGCCGCGATTAAATGCGTCGTGGATGCTGACCACCTCCACTTTGTACGGCTCAATCGCTTTGCGTATCGCGTCCCAGAAATCAACGGTCAGGAAGCGGTTGTCTGATTCGATCAGCAGCAGCAGATCTGACTCTGAATCTGAAAGCCACTTGCGATAGGCTTTGTCGACCTCTTTTTCCGACGGCTCTTTACCGCCATTCTGCCGGGCCAGCCGCTTCTTTACGTGCAGCTTGTCACCCTCAGCGCTCATGGTCCGCAGATACATAGGAATTTTTCGGCCGTCCTTCAAACCAAACCGCTTTGGTGGGCGAGATGCAAAGGTCCCGCCCGGCGGAAAGTTGGGAATCGCTTCATACTCGGGTCTTTCACCGAGTGGGCCGGCGAAGAAGCGCAGGCTAAAACCGACGAGCAAATTGAGCTTATGGTCTTTCACCACCAGCTTCCTGGCGCTGAGCGAGCCATCGGGATTGTAAAACTCGCCATGCGCGCGATTCGGATCCGTCTTTTCCCGATCAACTGTTCCAATGGCTCTGAGAGCTGCCATCGCCTGCTTGCGATCGTTGAAAGGGAAATTCAGTTTGATGAACAGCATGAAGTCGGGCTGGTCCGTATCAATTCCTGGTCGTTTATACATAGAAGTCTCGCTCCATCGAAAAATTAGAACCCGGTTTTGGCGATTTTCATTACCATCGAGTGTGGCCGGCAGGGCTTGCTTGTGTAGTTATGACGCCGACTCTTCTCAGGCTAATGCTGATTGAAGACCTGTTCCTTTAGGCAAACGTGATGGTCGTAAGGAATAGTGAGTCGGGTCAAGTATGCAAGAATCACAGACAACGCGTAAAACGAAATACCTGTCCGAGCACGCGCACATTAAACCCTCATGAGCAGAAATGTCAAAGGTAATTGCAGCGTCTATTGCAGCCCAGGACACGTCAATTGACAGCTCTGGATGAAAGGGTATATCGTGCTCGCGATTCACACGGCATGGTCTTCACTATTCTGATGAGCGCTTGATCTTTGTTGGATCCCCACGTTCCATATTTGTCAGGCTACTCTCCCGACAAACTCAGACGGCCTGTCTCTGGTTGGCTTTTCTGTTTCTTATTGGCTGGGGATTTCCGAATCTGTTCTATCTGACGTCGCGAACTACAGCGAGGGATTCGCGTTGGAGGAGGTAACATGTTCCGCATTTCGACGCCACTTCATCAAATCGAAGTCGACGCCCACAAGAAAGTTTTCAAAGAGTTTATTGATAACCATCGCGACCTGACCTCCATCTCCGTCGGCTGTCACAACAACATGATCCTCCTGACGAAGAACGACGCTACCGAGGAAGCGGTTGCGATCCTGCTAGCGACCGGAAGCCCCGGCGAACGCGTCGTTTTTCCCAAACACAAACACCTGAAGGGTGAAAGCACTATCTGCCTTGAAGGCCATTATGGTGAACATCTGGAAGCAGGAGAAAACGCTAACGACTTGTTTGAAGCGGGAATGACGCTTGAAGGATTTCAGCAACAGTATCCAGGGGTCGTGGAGTTGGCAGGAGCAGAAGGCACAAGGACACCTGTCAAATTAGGGCCGGGCGCAAAATGGTCCATGGGTGATAACACTGAACACAAGCCGTTTGGATGGATCTCGGAGAATGGGATTCTTCTGGCGGAGATTTATTGGGGAGGTCACAACGACATCACGGAGTAATCCGGGACAATTGCCGTGAGGTGATTGCCGATACCCAAGCCTCACTTGATTTCAACGTGACTGCTGCCTCAGTTACAAATAATATCTTCCAGCTCCTGCGACTCGAGACTTATTTGATCATCGTTCCAACCAAAGCTAAGAAGGAGGCTCGATATGGGCATGTCAGAACGCTTTCCAATTGAAGAGAAGGCTTATACAGGTGAACTCGGGAACAAGGGAAAGCGTGAGGAAAGACGCAGGTCAGTCTTTGTGGACCGACTCTTGAACGACGAGCTCGTTCTTTCTCCCATCCCACCAGGCGGCCGCGGGAAGAATCCAATTCTCTCGAATCCTCCGGTGGATGTTCCGGTAGACATCACTGACGAAACCGAAAGAGGCATGTGGCGCGCACTAGCAGTTGGTGCGCTCTCGCCGAGTACGATTCCCACCATCCTGCGCGAGGTTAAATTTACCAAGCGCCCGGAGGTGCCGGCGCGCGCAGCGACGATCAACCACAGCGAGGATGTGATTGCGGTTGAGGGTGCACTAAATCAGCTCGGCATGTGCGCCATTCGCGCGGCACGCGCAACCCACGATGCGCTGCTAAAAGCTCCGGTTCCATTCATGGAGTTTCGGATCCGTTTATCGGATCGCGCCAAGCTGGCGCTGGCGTTGGGCTGGGAGGCAATTGCGCGTTCCGGAAAATATCCGTTGCCGCCCTACGGTCTGGGTCGCTTGCGAAAGGTCGACGCAGCGCCGGCAGGAGCGTTTCACTTTGTCAGCGCCAGTGACAGCGACGCCGGCTATTTCTATACGATGGGCATTGCCCTTTCACCCGAGGCGCAAGCGCTCAAGACAACCAACGTCTCGTTTGGCCTCGACGGCGAATTAATTGTGCCCGGGCAGGCTGTTTCACCGATCCCGCCGCTACTCTCGCTGGCGAGCCGGCTGTTTGCCTCCGGGATTATGTCGAGTTCGAATATTTCTGAGGAACAACACTCGATCCCGATCCGCGCGTTTCCGCAACCTGACAACTACACCGATCTCAAACCTATTCGACCAGGTCTCACGCCGGTCGAGCCGGCGCAGGGCGATCCAAAGATTGCGATTCCGGCGATCGTGCTGCAACTCGAGCGAAATGGCGGCCGCTACGAAATAGACGGCGTGATTGACATCTCCGGCCTCAAGCAGAGTGTCGCCAGGGAATTTGCGAAGAAGGTGCTCAAGTCTCCAGAAATCCTGTCGGCGCATAAAAAGAGTGTCGGAAAGTTGAATCCGGATAAGCAGAAACCTCTGAATCAACGGCTTGCGCTCTTCTACAACGTTGATCGCACCCACAACAAGGTCGCGCGAACAACTGCGATGCGCGAATCAATCGATTTGGCAAAGGAGTTGGGGCTGAAGTACCTGGCAGTGATTGATGATGTTGAAGATACCTGGTTGCCAGGCATTCACGAGTATTTCGACTATGCCGAAATGAACGACCTGACCAGATATGCCGATAAGAAAGGCGTCATCATTATTGACGCCCGACCGGTAGATCCGATGTATACGTCTTCTACCGCGCTGCAACGCATACAATCGGTCATGACGACTCTCTCCGTCGACATCCTCAAAATGGGAATGTGGCTGACACTCGACGCGACCACGTCGGAAGCAGTTTGGAACCAAATTCAGACGAATCCTGCGATCTCCCGAGGGATGTGCCTCATGCCCATCGGCATCGTCGAACCGTGGTCGGCCTTTGTCGATAATCGCGACCCGAATCGAAATGCGCGCGCCATCATTACGCCCTTCTCAAAGATCAAGTTCATGATCAACGAAGCAGAGCGGATGGGCATGCGCTCACTCCTTACCGATACACGTCACAAACAAAACTGGGTCTTGTTGGGCGCGCGAGATGGCGACTTTCCGCCGCATCCACGTGAAGGGAACGGGGTAACTTCATTACTTTCATGGAAAGAGTTCATGGAATGCGAGCGAATGGCGAGGAAGGCCAGGATCCTGCTCGGACAGGCTGGTTCAATCGAGGTCTCGCAGATCTTTCAGATCATCAGCGGCACCACCTACGACGCCGCTCAGGATGCCCTTAATCCAGCCACTGCGTTCTGGACCGCTGAGACAGAGCGCGTTCTGCGCAGCCCGCACGCCGTAAAGTCAGACGAGAATCTGCAGGAGCAACGCAGTGCTTCGGTCGACCCATACCTCGCCGTCGTCAACCGAATCTACGAGTCACACGCCAAGGTTGATGGCTGGTTACAGTTCCTGGCGGATCGTTCGCAGAAGAAGCCGAAAGAAAAGGAGGGATTTCTCCAATCAAAGGCAGCCCTGCTAAAGCTCAAGAAAAAGGCAGAAGACGCGCAGGATAAAACCCTTGAACAGCTTTCTCAAAAGAACAAAGATGGTGCCGTCGCTGCCTGGGCTGAATGTCGTGATGCGTTTGAGAAATATCACGGCTCTGTGCGCGAGGAGTTTGGTCGAATTCGCCAGTTGGTGACAGATGAATGGGCGCAGATGGACACCAGGAAAACCAAGAAGACAAAAGCTGCCGCTGCGGGGAAATAGGAGTCTTTGAAAAATGAGCAAAACCAGCCGCAAGAAGTCCACGTCAAAGAAGAGGCCGGGGAAATCCGTTGCCGGAGCCAGGCAAGCGCCACCGGTCATCTCCAGCGAACAGGCGTTAACGAAACGTAGAAAGATTCTTAGTGAGGGCGAGAATGTTCTCGGTGGTGCCAGAGTTTACCTTTCCGGCCCGATGGACTTTGTAGCTTCGCGGGTTGAGGAAAAAAGGAACGGCTGGCGAAACCGCGTCGGTCAGTTCCTGAAAAAAATGGGTACCACGGTCTACGACCCGTGGAATAAGCCATCCGTAATCGGCATGCCTGAGTACGGGAAAGAGGACGAACTAACCTCCGGCGCCAGAGACAAGTGGAGCTTTGAAGATTCGCGTCCGGGTGACAAATTGCGCGCGCAAATTTGCGATGCATTCTGGCCCACGTTGCACATTGACCTGCGGATGGTGGATACGACTGATTTTACCATCTCATATTGTCCGACCAACGTTTACAGCGTCGGCACAGTGCATGAAATCGTAATGGCGACGCTGCAATACAAGCCGGTGCTGTTTGTCAGTCCACCTATTGTGTTTCCCGCTCTTGACGAGTTGAAGCAGCATTTTGCGGCCGCTAAAGATGCGGCAGGCGCCAGCCTCCTCGATCAACTGGTCGAGCAGTCGTCCCTGAGGGTCAACGAGAAAGGAATACCGAGTTTGTGGTACATGGCGTTGCTCAATGCCCATTACTTCTTCGACGGTTTTGGTTTTGCCCAGTACTTCAAGGATTTTCCTTCATGGACACACAGCCCGTTAGATGAGCGCGAGGAGAAGTATCCGCCTCAGCGACCGCTGTTGGCGTATCTGGAAAAGCTCAACCGGGAAATTCCGAAGCGGTATGATCTGGAACAGGACAAGTACGTGGAAAATGAAGATTGGCTGGTCCTGAATTCAAAAGATTTGCAGTAGTTTCAGAGCCGGCAGTTCTGCGGAAGTGAGACTCTAAAGGTCCGAAAAAATCAAAAGACCGCGTGTTCATGCGGTCTTTTGCTTTAGCGACCTAAACTGGGCTGTAGTTCAAGATTGACATCAACAAAGTCTTTTTCCGACAGACTCCTTTGGGCGCTCGCTAGCGGGTAGTGGTGTAATTGTGTGTTGCGGTCAAACACAGAGTTGTTCGTGAAATTCGAAATGCCTCGTTTACGAGGCTGGCCCAAAGGGCGAATAGGCCAGTCGTTAAAACGGCTGACCTATAGGCGCGCGGGGCTGCCGCCTGAAGGCGACAAGCCGGCTCGTGATTTCAGCAAGCCCGTAACCACCCAGCGGTGTTTCCAACAGATTCGAAGCAGTTCTTGACTGCAACACACAATTACACCACTACCGTTTAAATGACTCTAATTGACTTATTTCGCCTGCTTTGCTTAAATTCAACCTTCAAAGACAGGGTTACGCCGCAAGGCGTTATCTATTTTTGATAAGAGCTCCGGAAGACCTTCGCTATGAATCGAACGCACA
>JAXIOV010000133.1:0-54993 GCA_045403245.1 Pyrinomonadaceae bacterium
GGAGATGGTGATGCCCGGAGACAACGTGGCGATGGAGATCGAGTTGATCGCGCCGATCGCGATGGAGAAGGGATTGCGGTTTGCGATTCGCGAAGGCGGGCGAACGGTGGGCGCGGGAACAGTTTCGGATGTTGTCGAATAGTCAGTCGTCAGTTGTCAGTTGTCAGTCGCAAGAGACTGCAACCAACAACAAACAACGAACAACGGACAAAGCGAAATGCTGAACGAAAAAATAAGAATCAGACTCAAGGCCTACGATCACCGGGTGCTGGACCAGTCAACCGCCGAGATCGTCGAGACCGCGAAGCGAACCGGAGCACGGGTGGCGGGACCCATCCCTTTGCCGACGGTAAAGAACAAGTGGACAGTGCTTCGTTCGCCACACGTGGACAAGAAGTCGCGGGAGCAGTTTGAAATCAGAACCCACAAGCGGCTGATGGACATTCTGGATCCAACTCCGCAAACGGTTGATGCGCTGATGAAGCTGGACCTGCCCGCGGGCGTGGATGTCGAGATCAAAGCTTTCGGAAGGCAGTAGGAGCATTGCCGAATTCCAATTGCCGATTGGCTCGGCGGTGGAAGACGGCGATTTTGTTAGCAACTTTCGCGTTTTATGAAGCGCTGAAAGACTTAGCGCCAATCGGCAATTGGCAATCGGAAATCGACATGATTAACGGAATCATCGGAAGAAAAATTGGCATGACGCAAATCTTTGCGGAGGACGGGATGGTCACCCCGGTGACCGTCATCAAGGCCGGCCCCTGCGTCGTGGTGCAGAAGAAGTCGGCCGCCGGCGCGGACGGCTACGACGCGGTGCAACTCGGTCTGGTTGACGAGAAGCCGCTCAAAATGAAGAACGTCACCAAGCCGATGCGCGGACATTTTGAGAAAACGGGAGGCGGCACGCCGCCGACACGCATACTCAAAGAGTTTCGCCTCGACACCGCTTCCGGCGAGATGAATGTTGGCGACAAGATTCTGGTTGACCAATTTGCGGATGGCGATCTGGTTGACGTGGTTGGCCGATCAAAAGGTCGCGGTTTTGCCGGCACCGTAAAACGTCATCATTTCAATCGAGGCCCGGAGTCGCACGGTTCGATGAACGTAAGAGCGCCGGGTTCAATTGGCGCATCGGCCTATCCGTCGCGAGTTGTGAAGGGCGTTCGATCTTCAGGCCACATGGGCGATGCGCGAATCACTGTTAAAGGTCTGACTGTCGCGAAGGTCGACACCGAAAACAATCTGCTGATGATTCGCGGGGCAGTCCCGGGTGCGAATGGAAGTGTGGTGGTCGTTAAGAAGGCTGTTAAGCACGCGAAAAGGAAGAAGTGAGATTGTCGGTGGTTTGTTGCCAGTTGTCGGTTGTCAGTGACGATGTGCGATGCAAATAACAACTAACCACTGACTACGAACACTGCATCGCAAATCACTAATCATTGGTTATTGGAGTCAGTTATGCCTACCGTTAAGGTGCGCAACTTAAAAAACGAAGAGGTTGGCGAGGTTGAATTGTCCGACGCGGTATTTGGCGCGCCGCTGAATGAAGGCCTTATTCACGCGGCGGTCAGAAACTTCATGGCGAATGCCCGCCAGGGAACATCTGCCACCAAAACGCGAGGCGACGTTTCGGGCGCCGGTCGAAAGCTCTGGAAGCAAAAGGGCACCGGCAGGGCGCGAATAGCATCACTTCGTTCGCCGCTGTGGAAGGGCGGCGGCAACGTGCACGGACCGCAGCCGCGCGACTGGTCGTATCACATGCCACAGAAGATGCGCCAGGGAGCTTTGCGCTCGGCATTGTCAGAGCGAGTTCGCGAGGGCAAGGTGATTCTGGTAGAAGGCTGGAAGCTCGATAAGCCGAAGACGAAGGAATTTGTTTCTTCACTCGGGATGCTGGGACTTGAAGGCAAGACGCTGATTGTTGACTCGCTTGAGAATGAGAACCTCCTGCTTTCGACCCGGAATGTGCAGAGAGCGAAGGTGGTCAACAGTTTCGGTCTGAATATCTACGACCTGCTTTATCACGAGAAGCTGATTATTTCTGAAGCGGCAGTCAAAGAATTGGAGCAGCTTCTCGGGCCAAAGAGTGAGGCCGGTGCGACACAGGCAAAGCCAGCCGAGGGCATTGATGCTGCTCCAGCTTCGGAAGCTAAACCGAAGCGGACGCGCAAGCCGGCCGACAAGCCCGCAAAGCCCGCACCAAAACGTAAGAAGGAGGCGACCAAAGAATGAGAACTGTTTGGGACATCATTAAGTCGCCGGTGATCACGGAAAAAGCGCTCGCAGCCAAGGAAGAGTCGCAGGATACCGGGCAACTGTTGACTTTTCGGGTTGATCGGCGCGCGACGAAGCCTGAGATCAAGTCGGCGGTGGAAACGATTTTCCAGGTAAAAGTGGACCAGGTGCGCACGATCAATTTTGAAGGCAAGACAGCACGGCGCGGACGCTACGAAGGACGAAAGCCTTCCTGGAAGAAAGCCTACGTGACTCTGAAGCAGGGCGAAAAGCCGGTCGACTACGGTGAATCAATCTAAGGATCTGTCGGTTGTTAGTAGTCAGTTGTTAGTTGCAACTGACTACAACTACTGACAACGGACTAATGCCATGGGTATCAAGAAACTAACTCCAACATCCCCGGCGCGACGGTATCAGACTTATCTGACACGTGATGAGCTGACGGCCGGAGCGGTGCCCGAAAAGTCGCTGCTCGAACCCAAGAAGCGCATTTCGGGTCGGAATAGCGATGGTCGCATCACAGTTCGCCGGCGGGGCGGCGGTCATAAACGCTTCTATCGCATTATAGATTTCAAGCGCGACAAGGAAGGCATTCCCGGTCGCGTCACACAGATTGAATATGATCCGAACCGTTCGGCCCACATTGCTCTGGTGACTTATCTCGACGGCGAAAAGCGCTACATCATCGCGCCCACCGGGATTGAGGTTGGCAAGACGATCATGAGCGGCGCGGAAGCCGACATTCTGCCGGGGAATTCACTGCCGCTGATCAATATTCCGCTGGGCACACAGATTCACAACATCGAGCTTCGTCCTGGAAAGGGCGGGCAGATGGCCCGATCGGCCGGCGCGTTTGCGCAACTGGTCGCCAAAGAAGGCGACTACGCTCAGCTGCGGATGCCTTCAGGTGAAGTCAGACGAGTGCCGCTGGTTTGCAGAGCGACGATTGGCCAGGTTGGCAACATTGAGCACGAAAACGTTTCTTACGGCAAAGCAGGGAGATCTCGTTGGAAGGGCATTCGCCCACATGTTCGTGGTGTTGCGATGAACCCGGTCGACCACCCGCATGGTGGTGGTGAAGGCAAAACTTCGGGAGGTCGAAACCCTGTGACTCCGTGGGGCCAGCCGACACGAGGCTACAAGACCAGAAGTAACAAGCGAACGCAAAGAATGATTCTGAAAGACCGACGCACGAAATAGATTTTGGATCGCTGAATTCGGATTGAGGATTTCAAAGCGGGTTTCCTAATTCAGAAATCCGCACTCAGCAGTCCTAAATGGAGAAGACATGGCACGTTCAGTAAAAAAAGGACCGTTTATCGACAAGAGCGTTCAGAAGGCAGTCGAGAAAGCACGGGCGGGCGGGCAGCGTCCTCCGGTGATTAAGACGTGGTCGCGACGTTCCACTATTACGCCGGACATGGTTGGTCTGACGTTTGGGGTGCACAACGGCAAAAGACACCTGCCGATCTACGTGACTGAGAACATGGTGGGCCATAAGCTTGGTGAGTTTGCTCCCACCCGCACGTTTAAGGGGCACTCGGGAACCAAGGTTGAAAAAGCAACCAAGCTGACGCCGGCTGCGGCACCGGCAAAATAGTTTCGAGTTCAGAGTTCTGAGTTTCGGGTTCACAACTTGAAACTTGAAACTCGAAGCGCGAAACCCGAAACGAGGATTGAGATGGAAGCGATAGCAAGTGCGAAATATCTTCGAGGGTCGGCGCAAAAAGCGCGGCTGGTCGTGGATATGATTCGCGGCAAAGACGTCAACAAGGCTTTGGCCATTCTGCGCTATTCGAGCAAGCGTGCCGCCAATGGAATTGAGAAGTGCATGCGTTCGGCGATTGCCAATGCCAATGAAGCAGCGGAGAAGGCAAATATCGCCATCGATCCCGACGAACTTTGGGTGAAAACGGTATATGTCGATCGCGGTCCGACCAAAAATCGGCGTCGCGTCCGTCCGGCTCCACAGGGACGCGCGTATCGCGAACAGCGACATTTCTGTCACGTGACTATTTTGCTTTCCAACGATGCCCGGCCTGAACCTGGGGTTAAGACCAGCGCGGACGCGAAACCCGCAAAGCTGGCGGAGAGCAAGGGTCGGAAGCGTGGTGGAGCTGCGGCAGCCCCGCGTGCGAAACGCGCGGCGCCTAAAGCCGAGACGAGCAAGTCAGCCGCGGTAGACAAAGAGCCGGCGGCAGACAAGAAGGCGGAGAAGAAAACAACTAAGAAGCCGGCTAAGAAGAGCGAAGACGGCTGACACAAGAAGAAGTCTCAAATTTGAAATTCAAGAAATTGACATTTGAAGTTTCGGGTTTGAGGTTTGAGAATCGAGAAGACGGTTAACTGACTGGAGAAGATTGTGGGTCAGAAAGTTCATCCCTACGGATTCCGACTTGGCTATAACAAGGACTGGCACTCGCACTGGTTTGCCAAAAAACAGTATGGTGAGTTCCTGTTGGAAGATCTGAAACTTAAGCGCGATCTCAAACAGAGGTTCGCCGGCGCCGGAGTTTCCCACGTTGATGTGGAGCGCGCCGCTAACCGGCTCAAGATCGTAATCTACACGTCGCGACCGGGAATCATCATTGGTCGCAAGGGCGCGGAGATTGACAAGCTGAAGAGCGATTTGTCAGCGAAGACCGGTCGAGAAGTTTTGGTTTCGATTCAGGAGATTCATAAACCCGAATTGAACGCGCAACTGCAAGCGGAGAAGATTGCCGCCCAGCTCGAGAAGCGTATTGCTTTTCGCCGCGCGATGCGCAAGGCGGTCGAAGAGTCGCTCCGGTTCGGCGCTCAGGGAATCAAGGTGAAAGTAAGCGGCCGCCTGAATGGCGCTGAAATCGCTCGCAGTGAATGGCACCTCCAGGGCCAGCTCCCGTTGCACACCTTGCGCGCCGACATCGATTACGGTTTGGCCGAAGCGCGAACCACATTTGGCCAGATCGGCGTGAAAGTTTGGATTTATCGCGGCGAGATCCTTGACGCGAAGGCGGCGATGGCCCGCGGGACTGGTTCGGATCCGATTAATGAAACGCGCATGGGTGAGCGCGAGCGTCGCCCACGTACCCGGCGCGAGCGCGAGGGCGGGTCTGACGGCCGGCGCCCGCGAGGAGAAGGTCAGCAGTAGTCAGTGGTTCACTGTCAGTTGCGCGCCAAACAGACCAATGACCAGTGACCACGAACAACGGACGGGGACGTACAAATCATGTTGATGCCGAAGAAAGTTAAGCACCGAAAGCAGATGCGTGGACGCATGACTGGCGTCGCGACTCGAGGCAGCGAGATCAGCTTTGGTGAATATGGGCTCAAGTGTCTGGAGCCGGCGTGGATTACGGATCGGCAAATTGAGGCTGCTCGTATTGCCATGACGCGACACATCAAGCGCGGCGGCAAGATCTGGATTCGAATGTTCCCGGATAAACCGGTAACCAAGAAACCGGCGGAAACCCGCATGGGTAAAGGCAAGGGAGCTCCGGAATACTGGGTTGCAGTCGTAAAACCCGGCCGGATTCTTTACGAAATCGAAGGGGTCGACGAGAAGACCGCGCGCGACGCGATGCGGCTCGCCGCCCAGAAGCTTCCGATCAAGACGAAATTTGTTACCCGCGCAGATCAAGAGGGAGGCGTGATCTAGATATGAAGCGGCGCGAAGAGTTAGACAGGTACCACGAGTTTTCGGAAGAGGAGCTAAGAGCGGAAACCGCTCGACTCAAGGAGTCACTCTTTCGGTTGAAATTCAAACTGGCGCTTGGGGAAGTGGATGCGGTCAAGCGCATCCGCGAAGAAAAGAAATCACTGGCTCGCCTGCAGACAATTGCGCGGCAGCGGCCTTCCCGGACGAATTAAGTAGAACTGAGTGAGGACCATGGCAGAAGAGAATCAAGCAGAGAGCAATACCGGCGCCGCCGATAATCCGGCTGATTTGAAGACAGATCCGAAGGCTGCAGCGAGCAACGGCAAGCGCGCGCATCGCTCGCAGAAAGTCGGCGTGGTTGCGTCTGACAAGATGCAGAAGACGGTCGTGGTTCGCGTTGACCGGCTGGTGCGTCACACAAAGTATCGTCGCTACGTGCGCCGCACTTCGCGGTTTATGGCTCACGATGAGCTGGGAGCGACTATTGGCGACAAGGTTCGAATTGTTGAGACCCGGCCAATGTCGGCAAGAAAGCGTTGGCGGGTTATTGAGATTGTTCAGAAGGCAGCGAAGTAAAATTTCGAAATTCGAAATTCGAAATTCGAATTTCGGAGGGTAAAGACATGATTCAGATGCAGACCTCCCTGGAGGTTGCCGACAATTCGGGCGCAAGACGGGTTGAGATGATCATGCCCATCGGCGGATCCACGGGAAAGATTGCCAGCCTGGGTGATCGGATCAAGGTGACAGTCAAAGAAGCATCACCCGATGGCACGATCAAAAAAGGAACTGTGCAGGACGCCGTAATCGTCCGTACGCGAAAAGAAGTGCGGCGCAAGGATGGCACCTACATCCGGTTCGATCAGAACGCCGCTGTGTTGATCAAAGAAGACGGAACTCCAATTGGCACGCGCGTGTTTGGGCCGGTGGCGCGCGAGCTGCGCGACAAGAATTTCATGAAAATCGTTTCCCTCGCGCCGGAGGTTATCTAAGTCATGACGGGAACAAAACGGGCAAAGATTAAGAAGAACGATCAAGTGGTGGTTATTGCCGGTCGCGACAAGGGCAAACGCGGTCGGGTGCTCGAAGTGGCACCGACAACGGGCAAGGTCAAGGTTGAGGGCGTTGGCACGATCAAGCGACATCAAAAGGCCAACCCGCAGAGTAATCGCGGCGGCGGCATCATTGAGAAGGAAGCTTTTATCAGTATTTCCAATGTGCAACTGATCGACCCGCAGTCAGGGAAGCCAACTCGGGTCAAGTATCTAATGGAGAACGACGGCTCCAAGACGCGCGTGGCTGCGGGCAGTGGTCATTCGTTGGAGAAGTAATATCGGTAAATAGTGAATCGTAAGTCGTGAGGACAATACTAACAACGACTTGCGAATAACGGGTGGAACCGAATCCGACGACTATTTACGTTCACTATTTACGATTCGCGAGGACGAGAGATGCCAGCAAGATTAAGGGAACGTTATCAAAAAGAGGTTGCTCCGGCGATTGCGAAGGAATTTGGGATTAAGAATCCGATGGCCATTCCGCGGGTCGAGAAAATCGTCCTTAACATGGGAATGGGCGAGGCCATTGCCAACAACAAGATTCTCGACACGGCTGCCGACGAGCTGCGTGCGGTTACTGGCCAGAAACCGGTAATCACGAAAGCCAAGAAATCGATCGCCTCGTTCAAGCTTCGTCAGGGAATGCCGATTGGCGCGATGGTAACGCTGCGAGGCGATCGAATGTATGAATTTCTGGACCGCCTGGTGTCGATTGCGTTGCCGCGCGTGAGAGACTTTCGCGGCGTCTCCCCGAAGGCATTCGATGGCCGGGGCAACTACACCATCGGTGTGCGCGAGCAGCTGATTTTTCCGGAGATCGATTTCAATAAGGTCGACAAGCTCCGCGGCATGAACATCTCGATTGTGACGACGGCGAAAACCGACGAACAGGCAAGGGCACTCTTGAAGGGTTTGGGAATGCCATTCAGAGCGTGAACCGTCAATCGTGAATCGTGAATAGACGATTCACCGATTAGCGTGATTCACACACTATTTTACGATTAACGATTTACGAAACTATGGCAAAGAAATCATTGATTGCGAAGTCGGAACGGAAGCCCAAGTTTGCGGTGCGCGCTTACACGCGTTGCAAACGTTGCGGCCGGTCGCGCGGCTACTTGCGGAAGTTTAATTTGTGCCGCATCTGTTTTCGACAATTGGCGCTTGAGGGGCAAATCCCCGGCGTCGTTAAGTCCAGCTGGTAATGTCATTGCCGGTTTTCAATTGCCGATTCCTGATTTTTGGCATTCTCGAATCGGCAGTTCGGCAATCGGCACGCAAATGGAGTTGTTAGATGACTGATCCTATCGCCGACATGTTGACGCGAATCCGCAATGCGATTGCGGCCAAGCATTCGCGCGCCGATATTCCTGCTTCGAGGCTGAAGCTTGAGATTGCTCGCATTCTGAAAGAAGAGGGCTACATCAATAACTTCGTCGTTAAGGGCGAAGGCTTGAAGCGCACGATTCGCATTTTCCTGCGTTACGACGCGCGGGGAACTTCGTCAATCACCCATTTGGAGAGGGTGTCCAGACCTGGTCGCCGCGTCTATGTAGGCTCGAGTGAGATCCCGAAGGTGCTTGGTGGCTATGGTGTCAACATAGTCTCGACTTCAAGAGGCCTGATGAGTGGGAAGACAGCGCGCCGTGAAAACATCGGTGGAGAATTGTTGGCGCAGATCTATTAAGAAGGATGAGGGAAGAAGGATGAAGGATGAAGGGTAAAGAAGGCAACGAAGTCAGACGCTTCATCCTTCCGCCTTCACACTTGAGGTTTTGATATGTCGCGCATAGGCAAGAAACCAATCACGTTACCCA
Organism: Pyrinomonadaceae bacterium; assembly: GCA_045403245.1. Classification (GTDB taxonomy): domain Bacteria; phylum Acidobacteriota; class Blastocatellia; order Pyrinomonadales; family Pyrinomonadaceae; genus PSRF01. Next base: position 8,745 of record JAXIOV010000133.1, read on the forward strand.
AGGGCGTTTCCGTGACTATTAACGATCAGTCTCTGGAAGTTAAGGGTCCAAAAGGCAATTTAAAGACCCCGATTCCCCAAGGGATCAGCTTCAAACTGGAAGGCGACGAATTGCGCGCCGAACGCGTCTCAGATGATCAGGCGCCGTTGCATGGACTGGCCCGCGCGCTTGCCAACAACGCCATCGTCGGCGTGACTGAAGGATTCTCCCGGCAGATGGATGTTGTCGGAGTCGGGTATAAAGCTGACGTGCAGGCCAGACGGATCGTCTTTTCGCTTGGTTACTCACATCCGATTGACTTTCCATTGCCGGACGGCGTTGAGGCCAAGGCCGAGCGATTGACGACCAAGGGAAATATTCAGCAGTACCAAACAACGTTGACTTTGACGAGCATCGACAAGCAGAAGTTGGGGCAGGTGGCCGCGGAGATGCACAAACTGCGTAAGCCTGATGCTTACAAAGGAAAGGGCATTCGTTATGCCGATGTGCCGCTGAAGCTGAAGCCAGGCAAGACAGGTAAGTAGAGTAAATGGTAAATCGTAAATGGTAGATGGTGGGTCTTCGATTCACCATTTGACCATTTACCATTCACAACTATGGCAAACACGGACAGAGCAATAATTCGCGAGGCGATACACCGGCGAATTCGCCGCAAGGTAAGAGGCAGCAGTGAACGGCCGCGATTGGCTGTTTACCGCAGCCTGAATCACATCTACGCGCAGGTAGTCGACGACCAGCGTGGCCAGACAATTGTGTCGGCGTCAACTACCGAAAAAGAATTGCGAGGGTCCACGGGCGGCAACATTGACGCTGCCCGCCGGATCGGTAAAGCCATCGCGGAACGGGCAATTGAGAAGGGCATCAGTAGCGTGGTGTTTGACCGCGGCGGTTATCTTTACCACGGGCGAATCAAAGCGTTGACCGACGCCGCGCGGGAAGCTGGTTTGAACAAAAATGAGCTGACAGCTAAGGCTGAAGAAGCCGAAGCGGAGCCAGCGCCGGAACCCTCGGCAGAGAAGCCGAAGAAGAAAAGTAAAGAAAAGAAATGAGACAACCTAAGCAACGGATTCCGGCCCAGGGCCTGGACTTGAAAGATCAGGTAATTTCCATCAACCGCGTTACCAAAGTGGTTAAGGGCGGCAAGAACCTCTCGTTTGCCGCGCTGGTGGTAGTCGGTGATGAGGGTGGTCACGTTGGTTTTGGCACCGGCAAAGCGCGGGAAGTCCCGCTGGCGATCAAGAAGGGTGTCGAGGCGGCGAAGAAGAACCTGATTCGGGTGCCGTTGATCAACAACACGCTGCCGCACCAGTTGATTGGAAAGTTTGGCGCCGGAAGGGTCCTGGTAAAGCCCGCCTCCCAGGGTACTGGAGTCATTGCCGGCGGCGCGGTCCGGGCAGTCATGCAAGCAGTTGGCGTGCACGACGTGCGGACGAAGGTCTTAGGGTCAACGAACCCGCACAATGTCGTACGCGCAACTTTCGACGCGCTGCTCAGGATGAAGGATCCGATGGAACTCGCCAGGTTGCGAGGAAAGCAGGTTGAGGAAATTTAGTGCACGGATCAATGCTGAACCGTAATAGATTTACCATTTGACACTTTTCATTTGCCGTTTTCCATCGACGAGGTTTTATGCCGAGAAAAGCAATTAGTTCAGCCGCCAAGGCGAAGGGCAAAGCGATGAAAGCGAAAGGCTCAACCTCCGGCGGTAAGATTCGCATTCAGTACTACCGGAGTTTTATTGCTGCACCGAAAACTCATAAGCAGATGGTTCGCAGTCTTGGATTGACGAAGCTGAACCAGATTGTGGAACGTCCGGACACGGCATCCATGCGCGGTGCGGTTGCAAAGGTTCCCCATCTTCTTAGAATTGTTTGAATAAGGAGCTTTGAACCGGTGCTTTGATGAAAACAAAGTACGCAGTTCAAAGTGCGAAGCTCAAGGGCACAAATCATGGCGTTAAGTCTGAATAATCTCAAACCCCCGAAGGGTTCGGTGCATAAAAAGAAGCGTGTCGGGAGGGGACCGGGATCGGGTCTCGGTAAAACTTCCGGGCGTGGCGAAAAAGGACAGAAATCCCGGTCCGGCTATTCAGCCAAAATTGGGTTCGAAGGTGGCCAGATGCCCTTGCATCGGCGCTTGCCTAAACGGGGTTTCACTAATATTTTCAAGAAGCGCTGGCTGGAGGTCAGTTTGGGAGCGCTGGAACGTGGCTTTGAGGCCAACGAGGAAGTCACTCCTGAACTGCTTCATGATCGGGGCATTATCAAGAAGGCGAAACACGACGTCGTCGTGCTGGGAAATGGGGAATTGTCCAAGCCACTCAAGATCTCGGCGCACCGCTTTACGAAGAGCGCGCGCCAGAAAATCGAGAAAGCGGGCGGGGCCGCGACTTTGATCGGCGGTGAGGCGCCACAGTCCTAGTCTGCGTTTTGCTGCTGGACCATCCTTTGACAGACTTGCAGTCTGGGCGACAGGAATATTATGGAAAAGTTTTTTGCCGCAGTTCGCAATATGTTCAATGTGCCGGATCTTCGCCGGCGCATTTTGTTTACTCTCGGTGTGCTGGCGGTTTACCGGCTGGGCGCGCATGTGTCGGCGCCGGGAATTAACAAGGCCCGTCTGGAACAGGTTTGGAACGATGTGGCCGGTACGCTGCTCGGCGTACTCGACCTGTTCTCCGGGGGCAACTTCCGAACGATTTCAGTTTTCGCTCTCGGAGTCACTCCTTACATTACCGCTTCAATTATTCTCCAGTTGATGACCGTAGTCTCGCCGCAGTTGAAGAAGCTGCAGGAAGAAGGCGAGATGGGTCGCAAGAAAATCAACCAGTGGACCAGGTACCTGACAGTCGGGCTGGGTGGGGTTCAGACGTCGTTTGTGGCGCACTGGCTGCAGGTTAACGGCGTCGGCGAGCCAACCTGGGGGTTCCTGCTGACGACGGTGCTTACGTTAACAACGGGCACGATCTTTGTGATGTGGCTCGGTGAACAGATCACAGAGCGCGGCGTCGGAAACGGGATTTCACTTCTGATTTTCGCGGGGATCGTTATCGGACTGCCAAACGGTGTCACGCAGGTGTTTGATCGCGTGCGTGGTGGCGATACGCTGGAGACGATTGGAGTTTTCGCTCTGGTCCTGGCCATGGTGGCAATTATCGCCTTCATAGTTTTTGTGGAAGCGGCCCGACGCAAGGTGCCGGTCAGCTATGCCAAGCGGCACGTTGGGCGGCAAATGGTCGGCGGCCAACAAACCACCATGCCGTTGAAAATTAACATGGGCGGCGTGATTCCGGTCATCTTTGCTTCGTCGGTACTATCGATGCCGCAGAGTCTCTTTGCAGCGTTTCCCCCGGATCCTAACAATCAAGGTTCGACCTGGGCCAAGGTGTGGACTTTTTTCCAAACCTTCCACGCCAGCGATCCTTATTACGAACTAATCTTTCTGTCCCTGATCATCTTCTTTACCTTCTTTTACGTGTCGATCGTTTTCAACGTGGAAGAAGTAGCCGACAATCTCCGGAAGCATGGCGGCTTCATGCCCGGTATCAGGCCGGGGAGAGCGACCGCCGAGTACCTCAACAGCATATTGACACGACTCACCGTTGTGGGCGCGATTTACCTTGCTCTGGTGGCTTTCGTGCCGCAGTTTATGCTGAGCGGTTTCAAAGTGGCACGGTTACCTTTGATCGGCGCCTGGCTGGACTCTTTTGTCAGCAGCACACCGGGGCTATCCTGGATCCCGACCGGCATGAACTACCAGTTTTACTTTGGCGGTACATCACTCCTTATTCTGGTGGGAGTGGCAATGGATACGGTGTCCCAGATCGAGGCCCAACTCGTAATGCGAAACTACGAAGGATTTCTCGGCAGCGGAGGGCGTTTGCGCGGCCGGCGAGCATAAAGGCGGAAGTTGGAGGTTGAGTGCCAGCCAGTGCTGGCACTCAGCGTCTGACAACTGACATCTCCTGCATGTCGAAAATCATCGTCTTGATGGGTGCGCCTGGTGCCGGAAAAGGTACACAGGCGCGATTGCTTCAGGGGCGTTTGAATCTTCCGCAAATCTCCACCGGCGACATATTTCGCGCCCTGAAGGAAGAACATACCCCTCTCGCCAATCAGGTCAGGGCCTTGATGGAGGCGGGAAGGCTCGTCCCTGATGATCTGACCGTTCAAGTGGTGCGAGAACGGACCGCGCGTGATGATTGCAAAAATGGTTATATCCTGGATGGATTCCCGCGCACTCCCGCACAGGCAGCGATGCTCGACAAGTTGGCGGTAGAGCAGAACAAGAAGCTTCAGGCCATTGAAATCGAGGTTCCACGTGATTTATTAGTCAAAAGGATGGTGGGTCGAAGAAACTGTCCGGTATGTGGCGAGCTTTACAACATTTTTTTCCGGCCCGCGAAAGTCGATAACGTTTGCGACAGGCATCCGCAGGCGCAATTACAGCAACGCAAGGACGACAATCCTGGAACTGTACAGGCGCGGTTAACAACGTACGAAGAGCAAACCCGGCCGTTGCTCGATTATTACAAGGCAGCGAAAGTGCTGAATGTTGTTGACGGGATCAGAGATCCTGAGTCGATCTACCAGGACATTGAAAGGCTTGTGCAGAGTGAAGGCTGACTGTAGCTGAGGTCAATCCGCAAAATTGGAGTCAAGATCAACCCGAAGCGGAGGCGATTCAAAACAGTTTGCGGTTTTCATTACTTCTCACGATTCATTGTTCCTATGATTATCGGTAAGTCAAAAAAAGAGCTGGAGAAGATGCGAGCCGCCGGTCAGCTGGTCGGGCAGGTGCTTCAGGAGTTGCGGCAGATGGTGAAACCTGGGGTGTCGACTATTGAAGTGGATCGCGCCGCCGAGCAAATGATCCGCGACGCGGGAGCTCTGCCGACCTTCAAAGGCTATCACGGCTTTCCCTATTCGATCTGTGCGTCCGTAAATGAGCAAGTGGTTCATGGTTTCCCTTCAGATTATCAATTGAAGGAAGGGGACATTTTTTCCATCGACTGCGGCGCCACGCTTGAGGGCTTTGTTGGCGATACGGCCACCACCGTGCCGGTTGGAAAGGTAAGCCAGCAGGTGTTGGATCTGGTGCAGGTCACCGAAGAATGTCTGGAGCTGGCAATAGAGCAGTGCCGCCCTGGCAAGCATCTCGGAGACATCGGCGCTGCGGTCCAGCAGCACGCTGAATCGCACGGCTATTCGGTGGTGCGTGATTACGTGGGACACGGTATCGGTCGTCGCATGCACGAAGACCCCCAGATTCCCAACTATGGGAAGCCCGGTCAGGGCCCGAAAATCAGGGCCGGTTACGTTTTTGCGGTCGAGCCAATGATTAATCTGGGCACCCATCAGACGAAGGTCCTGCCTGACGGCTGGACGGTGATTACCCTGGATGGGAAACCGAGCGCCCACTCGGAGCATACGATAGCGATTACCGATGAAGGCCCGCAGGTTTTGACTCGAATAGGCGCCCCCCAGGCGGCTTTGGCAGGCTAGTTAAGGCTGTAACCCCAATGGCCAGCGCGGCTTGGCAAAGGACATTGAGCGTGTTATTATTTGCAGTTTGTCGGTACAGGCAGACTTCACTCTGACAGGATATGGCGAAGGAAGAAGCTATAGAAGTCATGGCCAAGGTCCTTGAGACCCTTCCTAACGCCATGTTTCGAGTGGAGCTGGAAGAAAGTCAGCATCAGGTGCTTGCGCACATTTCCGGAAAGATGCGCAAGCATTTTATCCGCATTCTTCCAGGCGATCGGGTGTTGGTGGAGCTATCACCTTACGATCTCAATCGAGGCCGAATAACTTACCGGTACAAGTAGTCAAAGCATACGGGATTGCTGATCCCGGATTGAGACGATTGGTTTTCCGAAAGCAGATTGAGGGTTGGACCAATGAAAGTTCGTGCTTCAGTAAAAAAGATGTGTGACAAGTGCAAGATCATTCATCGCAAAGGTGTGGTGCGTGTGATTTGCGTCAATCCCAAACATAAACAGCGGCAAGGCTAACGATTTATAGACTTGCGAGTGACGACTAACGTGCGCTCGCAGCAAACGGACTAACGGAGAGCGGTAGAAAATGGCACGTGTAGCTGGCGTCGACCTTCCACCAAATAAGAGGGCCGAAATTGGATTGACCTATATCTACGGGATTGGTCGCTCGCGATCGCATTCGATCCTGACTGAGGCAAATGTCAACCTCGATACCCGGGTGAGGGATTTGAGCGAAGATGAGTTGAGCCGGATTAGGGCGATCCTGGAGGCGCAAGGCGAGATTGAAGGTGACTTGCGCAAACGCATCCAGATGGACATCAAACGATTGATGGATATCGGATGCTACCGCGGTTTGCGTCATCGCCGGGCGCTCCCGGTCCGTGGTCAGCGTACGCACACAAATGCTCGCACTCGCAAAGGCCCGAGGCGGGCAACTATCGCCAAGAAGAAAGCACCCGGAAAGAAATAGATTAGTCAGTTGTCAGTTGATCGTGGTCCGTTGCAATCCCACGCCAGCTGCTGACAACTAACTAACTGACTCTGACAAAGATATGGCAAAAGCTACTGGCAAGAAAAAGGTTTTTCGGAAGAAAGAGAAGAAGAATGTCCCGGTGGGCATCGCGCACGTCGCAGCCTCTTTCAACAACACGATGATTTCGATCACCGATCTGGAAGGCAATCTAATCGCTCAATCTTCGGCCGGGGCGCGCGGTTTTCGCGGCTCGCGCAAAGGAACTCCCTTTGCCGCACAGCAGGCAGCTTATGAGGCTGCGAAAAAAGCCCATGAAGCCGGGATGCAGCAATGCGAGGTTCGCGTTAAGGGACCGGGCGGCGGTCGCGAGTCCGCAATTAGAGCTATTGCCAACGCCGGTATCAGAGTGACGACGATTCGCGACACGACACCCATTCCGCACAATGGCTGTCGTCCGCCGAAACGCCGCCGGGTCTAAGCATTGCCGATAACGAAAACCGTTTGCTTGAGGTTTAAGTCAGACACCGGCAATTGGAAATTGAATTGAATTAACCCAAAGGATGAAGGGCCAGCGGATTTCAGATTTGAGGTTTCAAATTTGAAATGTTTATGCGGCCTGTAAACTTTTCCGTCGAATAGACTGGAGGCAGAAACAAATTGGCTAGGTATAGAGATGCGGTGTGCCGCTTGTGCCGCCGCGAAGGTGCAAAGCTTTTTCTCAAAGGTGACAGGTGCTACAAGCCGTCTTGTCCGATCGAAAAACGCGGTACGCAACCGCCCGGACAACACGGCAACTCGATGCGTCGCGGCAAGGCATTGGTCGGTTATGGCCAACAGTTGCGCGAAAAGCAGAAGGTCAAACGCATTTACTTCATCCTTGAAGGTCAGTTCCGCAATTATTTCGAACGCGCAGCGAGCATAAAGGGAATCACCGGCGAGAACCTATTATTCCTGCTTGAGCGGCGCCTCGACAACGCGGTGTACCGCGCAGGGTTTTCGACATCCCGCCGACAAGCACGCCAGCTGGTGAATCACGGTCACATCATGGTCAACGGGAAGAAGGTTGACATCCCTTCTTACCAGGTCAAAGCCGGCGAAGTGATCAGCGTGAAAGAAGGCAGTCGGAAGAACCCACACATCGAAGGCGCATGGCAAACTGCTTCCGGACGCGGGCGCCCGTCCTGGATTTCACAGGACGGTGGGGATATGTCGGCTCGCATTAGCAGTCTGCCTACTCGTGACGACATCGATCGATCGATCAACGAGCAGCTCATTGTCGAACTTTATAGCAAGTAATTTCGCATAAGCCGCGGGCGCATTAATTGCAGCCCGCGGTTCACCGTATTTCTAAACTGGGACTTAAAAGCCATGGCTATGGACCAAAATAATCTCTGGACGGGTTTTCAGATGCCGCGCCGTTTGGCAGCTGACGCTGAAACACTAACGGAACGGTTCGGCCGCTTCTCCGCGCAACCATTCGAGCGCGGCTTTGGCACGACCGTCGGCAATTCTCTTCGTCGAGCTTTGCTTTCCTCAATCGAGGGAGCAGCCATCACCGCAGTCAAGATTGAAGGGGTGGAACACGAGTTCTCGTCGATAAAAGGCGTCGTCGAAGACGCAACTGACGTGATCTTGAATTTGAAGCAGGTGCCGTTCAAGCTGCACGGCAACGAATCGAAAACGCTCCGGATCAATAAAGAATCCGCGGGAGAAGTTACCGCGGCTGACATTGAGGCTGATGCGGACGTTGAAGTGCTCGATCCAAACGTTCACATCGCGACAGTCAGTGATAGCGGTTCCCTGAGAGTCGAGATGCGACTGAAGCGCGGCCGCGGTTATGTTTCGGCCGACCGCAACTTCGACGAGGACCTTTCGCTCGGCTACATACCGATTGATTCCGTGCACACGCCGGTCAAGAAAGTAAACTACACAGTCGAAGCTGCTCGACTGGGACAGAACACCGAATTTGACAAGCTCACGATCGAAGTTTGGACCGACGGCTCCGTCAAACCGGAAGATTCAATCGGGCTGGCGGCGAAGCTGATCAAGGATCACATGTCGATCTTCATCAACTTCGAAGAAGACACCGACGATTTTGCTTACTCGAAAATCGAGCGTCCACCGCTGCCGCGCAATGATCAGCTCGATCGTTCCGTTGACGAGCTGGAGTTGTCGGTCCGTTCTTACAACTGCCTCAAGAACGCGGACATCCGAACGATTCGTGATCTCGTGCAGCGTAGCGAGCGCGAAATGCTGGCCACTAAGAACTTCGGCAAGAAGTCCCTGAATGAGATCAAGGAAATTCTAAACGGCATGGGCCTCGACTTTGGGATGGAGTTTGACGAACAGGGAAATCCGATTCCGGGCACGGGCGGCCGCGATGGCGCTGATCTTAGCGACTTCAGCGACGACGAACAGTAAGCCTGGGCGCTCCCAGCGCGATTACCAAGACAAGGGTTAGATTCATGCGTCACCAGAAAGCACATCGCAAACTTGGCCGAACCACCGAGCATCGCATGTCGATGCTTCGCAATCTGGCGGTCTCGTTAATTAATTCGCGCGAAGAGCGCATTGTCACGACGCTGCCGAAGGCAAAAGAACTGAGACCCTTCGTCGAACGAGCTATTACGCTGTCGCGCAAAGCCAGCAGCCTCGAAGGGGATAACGCTGCGGCCACCGCACTTCATTTGCGGCGTCAGGCGGCGGGTTTCTTTCATGCCGGAAACATGCAGCATTCTGCGTTGAATGGAAAGCGCGGACAGGTGCGCCCTTCCCGTACTGCGGGAGTCGCTGCCTTGAAACGTTTGTTTGATGAACTGGGCGAGCGCTACAAGGATCGACCCGGCGGCTACACGAGAATTCTGAAACTTGGCCATCGAGCCGGTGATAACGCAGAGCTTGCGATAATAGAGCTGGTGGGAAACCAGGCTGAGTTGGATGCGCTCGAAGCCGCGAAGAAGCGAAAGTCCGCTGTCTCGAAGAAGAAGAAAGCAACCTTGCCAAGCGGGCGCGGCGCGGTAGCGAAAGAAGCAGTCGAGACCAAAGCCGCCGACCCGGTTGCGGAAGTTGAAGTTGACGCGACGCCCGAGTCGCCGGCGTCGAGCGACGACGGTGCTGAAGAAGAGAAGCAATAGCTCCTTTACAACGCGTAGTTTGACCCCGAGTGCTGGCGATGCACCTCGGTCGATAAATTGCCCCAATCGACCATCGGCACAACTGACCGAGTCTTTTGGGGCTGAACCATTTGATGGGCATTGAGTTTGGCGCACTATGGAACCAGCGAAAAAAATGGAGAATCAAGCAGACCGCAAAGCAGGCGCCGAGCACTCGCCGGAAGAAGAAGTTTCGGTCGAGCGCACGAGCAATCGCCGCAGGCGAGGACGGACATCGGAACCTGAGATTTCGGTAAACATGGATGAGCTGCGCGAGCTCATTCAGTTGATCCGTGAAAACGACTTTACTGAGTTTGAACTCGAACGCGAGTCGTTTAGAGTGAGATTTCGCCGCGGACCGGAATACGTTACTGCTGAACCCGCATCGCGCGCTTTTCTAGCGCCTGAGGCGCTTCAATCAGCGGCGGCGGCTGGCGATACCAGAGTTGCCGCTGCGTCCGCCCCGTCTCATCCCGGCGCTAAGGCCCAAACAGAGGCGGCTGAGGATCAGGATCTCCACATCATTCCCTCTCCGATAGTTGGAACGTTTTACCGCGCACCTTCTCCAAACGCGGATTCATTCGTGAAAATCGGAACCCACGTTGAACCCGACAGCGTTGTCTGCATCATCGAGGCCATGAAATTGATGAATGAGATACAGGCTGAGACGTCGGGCGAGGTAGCAAAAATTTACGTCGAAAACGGACAGCCCGTGGAATACGGCCAGCCGTTGTTCGGCATTAAGAAGTAAGACCAGGCTCCAAAGTCCAAAGTCCAACGTCCGTGAGGGCGGAATACTTTGGACTTTGAACATTGGACCCTCGAACCAAAGATGGACCCGGAAATTCGAAAGTTCAAAAAGATCCTCATCGCCAATCGCGGCGAGATAGCTTGTCGCATTATCTGGACCTGCAAGGAGATGGGTATCAAGACAGTCGCGGTCCATAGCGACGTTGACCGCGATTCTCTTCACGTGCGGTTTGCCGACGAAGCAGCCTGCATTGGTCCGGCACCCTCGGCACAGAGCTACCTGAACATTCCAGCCATCATCAGCGCTGCTGAGATCTTTAACGTCGACGCGATTCATCCCGGATACGGTTTCCTGGCAGAGTCGTCCTACTTCGCGGAGATTTGTGCGGCGTGCAATATCAAGTTCATTGGCCCGCCGGCAGACATTATTCGTTTGATGGGCGACAAGGTGGCAGCTCGTCGGGCCATGAGCGAAGCCGGATTGCCGGTGCTTCCCGGCAGTCCAGATCCTGTGACTTCCGAAGCAGAGGGGCTGCACGTGGCCCGTGAGATTGGCTACCCGGTCATAGTCAAAGCCTCGGCGGGTGGTGGCGGGCGAGGAATGCGGATCGTCAACTCGGAAAAAGAGCTGGGGAAGGCGCTCGAAACGGCCTCCAACGAAGCCGCGGCCGCTTTCAAGGATGGAAGCGTTTATATCGAGCGATACATACAGGATCCTCGTCACATCGAGATCCAGGTTCTGGCCGACGAATACGGCGATTGCATTCATCTCGGCGAACGTGAATGTTCGATCCAGCGTCGCCACCAGAAGCTGCTGGAAGAAGCTCCTTCAGTTGTTTTGTCGCCGGAATTACGTACCGAGATGGGTAAGGCAGCGGTGGCCGCGTGTAAGAAGCTCGGCTATGCGAGCGCCGGCACCGTCGAGTTTCTGTTGGACAAACACAATAAGTATTTCTTCATGGAGATGAACACGCGCATTCAGGTCGAGCACCCGGTCACCGAAATGGTGACCCTCGCCGACATTGTGCGTAATCAAATCCGGATTGCTGAAGGAGAACATCTCGGATACTCGCAGGATGATCTGTTAATAGTCGGTCATGCGATTGAATGCCGGATCAATGCTGAGAACCCGGAGACTTTCGCGCCATCACCCGGCGTGATAACCGCTTTCAATCTGCCCGGGGGTCCGGGGGTCAGGGTTGACACCTATGTGTATTCAGGTTACCGAGTTCCGCCGTTTTACGATTCGATGATAGCCAAAGTGATCACCCATGCGCGAACACGGGATTTGGCCATTGCGCGAATGAAACGCGCGCTCGAAGCAATGGTCATCGAAGGGATCAAGACAACCATCCCGTTGCACTTGAAAATCATGGATGACCCGAAGTTTCGCGCCGGTGAAATTTCAACCAGTTTCATGGAACACTTCCTGGCGCAAAACGGAGCAAAAACGGCTAAAAATTCCAGTGGTTTGGGCGCACCGGCAGGTTAGCCGCCCGATGCTCAGGAGCGTTTGCCGTTTCCGAAGGTTGATGCCTATAATATTCGACTTTTCTGTGGCGAGTTTTCTCGTCTGAGAGGATAACGAGATGTCATACGCCGTAATTAAGACAGGTGGCAAACAATTTGTTGTGGAGAAGGGCGCGAGGGTCAGAATTCCGTCGATTGCGGCCGAGGCCGGCAAGTCCATTGAACTGGACGCGATATTGATGGCTGGTGATGGCAAATCAAGCGCCCCGGTCGTGGGGGAAGCGAAAGTCTCGGCGACTGTAGTTGACCACGGCCGCGGTGCAAAGATTGTGGTCTTTAAGAAGAAGCGGCGCAAGCACTACAAACGTAAGCAGGGTCACCGCCAGGGTTACACGACGATCACGATCGATTCGATAGGGTAAAGCAGTAGTCAGTAGTCAGCTGGAGAGCAATCCACGCTCTTTCATTCTGAATTCTGACGCCTCGCAAAGGAGTTCGAGGAATGGCACATAAAAAGGGAGTTGGTTCATCTCGAAACGGCCGCGACTCGCAGGCACAACGCCTGGGTCTGAAGAAGTTTGGCGGTGAGAACGTGCTTGGTGGGAACATTCTTGCCCGCCAGCGCGGCACAAAATGGAAACCCGGAAAGAATGTCGGGCGCGGCAAGGACGACACTCTGTTTGCGATGGTCAACGGTGTGGTGAAGTTTGAAGATAAAGGGCGCGCCGGGAAGTTCATAAGCGTCTATCCAAAGGAACAGGCATCTTCAGCATAGACCGCGCAAAAAAGAGACCGCTTCTACGCGACGCCTGAGCCGAGTCAAAGACTTCGCGCCCGGCGTCGCTTTCGATTTAGATGTTTATTGATCGGGCCAAGATTCGCGTGCAGGGTGGCCGGGGAGGCAACGGCGTAACCGCTTTTCGCCGCGAGAAGTTTGTTCCTCGCGGAGGTCCTTCAGGAGGGGATGGTGGACGGGGCGGAGACGTATGGATCGTCGCCGATTCTTCCCTCAACACCTTGCTGCACCTGCGCTACAACCCCGAGCACCACGCGGAACGAGGCAGGCACGGTGAGGGATCAAACCGGTCAGGCCGAGAGGGTGATGATTTAATCGTGCGGGTGCCGGTGGGTACTCAGATCTTTGACAGCACAACCGGCGAACTGCTGTACGACCTGGCGGCTGATGATTCGCGCTGGCTTGCCGCAAAGGGCGGGCGCGGGGGATTTGGGAATGCCCACTTCGCGACTTCAACCAATCGCGCGCCACGCTATCACCAGAGCGGGAGCGAGGGTGGTGAACTCGAGTTGCAGTTGGAGCTAAAACTCCTGGCCGACGTTGGCCTGGTCGGTTTCCCGAATGCAGGCAAGTCGACTTTGATATCCACGATTTCAGCCGCGCGTCCGAAGATAGCCGATTATCCGTTTACGACCCTGGAACCGCATCTCGGAGTGGTTGATCTGGGAGATTTTCGGACTCTGGTAGTGGCTGACATACCCGGTCTGATTGAAGGTGCACACGAAGGTGCAGGTCTCGGCGATCAGTTTCTACGGCACATTGAAAGGACCAAGCTACTGTTGCACCTGGTTGATGTTTCGTCACTTTCCGGTCGCGAACCGGTCGATGACTACCTGGCCGTTAATCGCGAGTTGCGCGCTTACAATCCCGCGCTGGCGGATAGACCACAGATCGTGGTGGCCACAAAAATGGACGCGCTGGAAGACGTCTCGCGACTGGAGTCATTAAGGCAACGAGTAGCAAGGGACGGGTTGGCGCTTTACGAGATCTCGGCTGTGGCCCAGAAGGGCACCAGGGAACTTGTGTCAGCAGTCGCGGCAAAGCTTGATGAACTGACGAGAGAAGCGGAAAAGGAGCGGGCCGACACAATTGAGTTGGCTTTGTAAGGGTTAGAACAGGCTCGGTAACAGAAACCTAGAGTCACCGGAGATAGCAAAACGGACAGACAGGAATGTCGGTCCTACTTGAGATGCGAAAACGTATTGCTATTTATGGCGGGACGTTTGATCCGATTCACGCAGGCCATCTTGAGATCGCAAGGCAGGTTTCACAGCTCTTTGCCATTGACGAGTTTCTGTTTATGCCCGCGAGACTGGCGCCGCACAAATTCGACCGGGAGGTTTCGCCGTCACTGGATCGATACGCCATGTTGGCGTTAGCGACTCGGAACGATGCGAAGTTGGTCGTTTCGAGATTTGAACTTGACGCACCGGAGAGACAGTACACAGTCGATACGCTCTCCTACTTTCGTTCGCGACTCGGTAAGACGGCAGATCTTTTTTTCGTGCTTGGTGCCGACTCGTGGGGCGAAATCAGGACCTGGCGAAACTGGGAACGGCTGATGACATTGGCCAATCTCATCGTCGTGACTCGACCCGGCTTCGAAGTTTCCGGCGCGCATTTGGGAGCCGAAACGGCCAGGCGAATAATGGATGTGCGCGGGTTCACGATTGAGCAGGTTGCGCCAATGCTGCTCCATTCCGACGAGCAAAGAATATTTGTCACTGATGTTGTAATGTGTGACGTTTCGGCTACAGAAGTAAGGCAAGTTGCGCAAAAAGATAGCGGGGCTGGCCTGGAAAAAATGGTGCCACCTGGGGTGGCTGAATACATAAGAAAATACGGGTTATATAGAAATAGGAATGAAGCATAATTCAACTGCCAAGGAGCAATCTTTAAACCCTACGACCAATAGCCGGCTGCATCTGACGCCCTCACCTGAAGCGCAGGAGACGTCCGAGCTTGATCCGCGAATTGTGAGCGCTCTGAGCGCGGCCTCGGAAAAGAAAGGGACCGATCTAGTGGTCCTCGACTTGCGCGAGATAGCCAGCTTTACCGACTACTTCGTAATCGCCAGCGCAACGAATGAGCGTCAGGTCCAGGCGATTTCCGACGAGATCCAGGAAACACTCAAGAAAGCGGGAACACCGGCAGCTCGAGTCGAAGGCTACAAGACTGCTGAATGGATCCTGCTTGATTACGGCGACTTCGTCGTGCATGTGTTCAATGAGAAGGCGCGAAAGTTTTATGATCTTGAAAGACTGTGGCGCGAATCGAAGCGAGTCGCCTTGCCCGGAAACCTGGCGAGCGAGTTGCAGAGTTCTTTGAGAAGTGAATCGTGATTGAGATTGTGGCTCGTTCAGAAGCGATGCGCGAGGTGGTTCGCCTCGCAGATCGAGTTGCTGCAACCGATGCAAATGTGCTGATTACCGGCGAATCAGGCGTGGGCAAAGACGCGGTCGCGTTTCTTATTCACTCACGTTCGCCACGCGCCACCCAATCGTTTGTGAAGATCGATTGCGCGACGCTGCCCAGCGCTTTGCTTGAAGCCGAGCTCTTTGGTTACGAACGCGGAGCGTTTACTGGAGCGGTCGACGAGAAGCCGGGGCGGCTGGAGGCTGCGCACCTCGGAACGCTCGCGTTGGATGAGATTGCGCATCTCTCGACCGACTCGCAAGCGAAGCTGTTGCGCGTGATCGAAACGAGAGAGTTTGAGCGGTTGGGTGGACGCCGCACGATAAAGGTCGACGCGCGTTTGATGGCGCTGACGAATGTCGACTTGAGTGACGCGGTGAAACGGCAGTTATTCCGTGAGGATCTCTATTACCGGCTCAACGTGGTGCACATTCAGGTGCCGCCCTTGCGTGAGCGGGCTGAGGACCTGCCGGAACTGGCGCAATCGTTTGTTAAGTCCTACGCAGCCAAGCACGGCCGGCCGGCAACTTCGGTGTCGCCCGAAACGCTCGACTTGTTGAAGGCGTATGAGTTTCCCGGCAACGTGCGCGAGCTGGCGAATACGATCGAGCGGGCGGTGATTGTTTCAACCGGTAAAGAGATCCAGGTTGACGATCTGCCGCAGTCCACTCGCGCAGCAGTAGGTCTTCAGCGACGGCGAGAAAGACCGCAGTCCCTGGCTGAAGTCGAAGCGGAATATGTTGAGGAAGTTCTTCTGTCAACCGGTGGAAACAAGACTGAAGCCGCACGGATCCTCGGGATTAGCCGAAAGAACCTTTACGAAAAACTGGCGCGGCGAAAGAAGAAGGATGAAGGCGGAAGGATGAAGGATGAAGTCGGAGATTGATGCGTATAAGCGACAGGCTACGGAGTCGCGAAGTTCTTTCCGGTTCCGCCTTCAGCTTTCCTCCTTCATCCTTTGCTGTTGACGATGCGGCTACGAGTCATCTGGACGGGTAAGACAAGAAACGCGCATCTCAGAGCGTTGACAGATGATTACCTGAAGCGACTTTCGCGGTTTGTGAAATGCGAGATTGCCGAATTTCGGGAGAGCCCGGATGCAGGGAAGAAGGCGGGCATCGATCAGGATTCGAACCGCATCTCAGACGGACTGCACGAGGGCGCAGTAAATGTGTTGCTTGATCCGGATGGCATTGAATGGACCTCGTCGCAATTGGCTAAGGAGATTCAGCGTTGGCAGGATGGTGGGACAAAGGAATTGACGTTTATCGTGGGTGGACCGAGCGGAGTGTCGAAGAAACTTTCAGCCCGCGCCAGCAAGCGTTGGAGCCTTTCGCGTTTGACGCTTACTCACGAGATGACACGGGTCGTGTTGCTCGAACAGTTGTATCGCGCATACACAATTATTCATGGGTACCCGTATCAGAAGTAATGAATCAGAACTTCACTATCAAGTAGGGCGGAGGAAATTAACGCACAATGGATAAGAGAAGAGTAAGAGTTTTTCGAGACAAGTTGTTGGATCGGCGAGAGAGTTTGGTTGGCCAGGTCCAGCAAGCGGAGCTTTACAGTCGCGAGCGAGACGCCGAGGCGACCCAGGACCCGGCGGACATGGCGGCAAATGCTTACACCAAAGAACTGTTGGTCTCGATGTCTGACAACGATCGACAGTTGCTGAACCTGATTGATGAGGCGCTTGAGCGGATGGACGATAGCGGGTTTGGCAAGTGTGTTCGTTGCGGACAGGCGCTGCCGGAAAAGAGACTGGAAGCGGTGCCCTGGGCACGCCATTGCGTGCGTTGTCAGGACCTTCAGGAGCGCGGACTGTTGGTCGAAGACGACGAATAAGTTCGAGCCTAAAAAGAAGTCATCACGGCCTCTCGGAGTGTTTACTCGGGAGGCCGTTAGTGTTTTAACAAACGCGTATTAGAAACGAAGCAGTGCGCGGCTCGGGCCGCCTGATGTGTGCAAGGTCTCCGACCTCCGGTTCACGCTCATTTTGAGCTTGGGCTGCGCCGTCAAAGGGGCGCAGCCCCCAACAACTTTAGTCGGCCCTTGCGGTTGGGCGACGCCACAACCGCTCATCAGAAGGCAAAGCCCGTCTGTCAATGACTCGGAGCATTGTCATGCCAACATTCTTGCAAAGGCATCACCTGGCAACCCAGAGCCGCGCGCTGGACACTTGTGGCCCAATTCTCTTTACTGGTTCGATCTCCTAACCCACGAGGTTGACCCCATTGCCTTTCATTCGTGCGGCCAGCCTGGTCTACGACTCGCTGCTGACGCTTGTTTATCCACAAGCGTGTGCAGTGTGCGGCAAGAGTGTCGAGTCACGCATTCTGGGTGTCGCCTGCGCCAGCTGTTGGCGGCAAACGCAAATCTTTACCGGTCAGGAAACTGTTTGTTGGAAGTGCGGAGTAATTGCCCTGGGCTCCGTCGATGAAGAGAAACGCGAACAAGTTCGTTGCCGGCGCTGTGACGCGGACCCTTTCTCCGCGGCACGCGCGTGTGGAGTCTACGAAGGAGCGCTCCGCGCTTCGATTCTTTCCCTCAAGCGCGATCCGCAGATTTGTGGCCGGGTCGTCAACCTTTTGTCCAAAACTCAGCAACGTCGCCCGCTCAACGAAGCGACGATTGTCATTCCGGTGCCCCTGCATCCTCAACGCCAAAAGGCGCGAGGCTACAATCAGGCTGCTTTACTTGCCCGCGCGCTTGCCCGAGCAAATTCGTTGCCGCTCGACGAAGTCAGCTTGATACGCACGCAACATACCGATCGACATCGTGCCGGCCTCGATGCTAAGGACCGGAGAGCCACGGTCGCTGCCTCATTTCGGCTTTCCTTCCCGGCATTAGTCGCCGGTGAACGGGTGCTCTTGATTGATGACGTGTTCACCACCGGTGCGACAGTCTCTGCCTGCGCCGAGACTCTCCGACTTGCAGGCGCAACTGAAATCTTTGTGCTCACCCTCGCCAGACCCAGGAACTACTAACGAAGCATTCACAGCTTGAACTCTGCTCGATCTTTGCGCACACTCTGCATTCCGTTTTTAGTTAGTGAATCCCAGAGGCCGCAACTACTAAGCAAACTGAGTAAACAAGGTATGATACCCCAATGAAAACTCTGTATCCTGAAATTGAACCCTTCAACACCGGCAGACTGAAAGTCTCTCCGGTCCACGAGCTCTATTACGAACAGGTCGGGAATCCAAACGGGAA
The DNA here is from genome assembly GCA_045403245.1 of Pyrinomonadaceae bacterium. Classification (GTDB taxonomy): domain Bacteria; phylum Acidobacteriota; class Blastocatellia; order Pyrinomonadales; family Pyrinomonadaceae; genus PSRF01. The sequence goes on from JAXIOV010000133.1 coordinate 27,014, forward strand.
GCCGGCGCTGTTTCTGCACGGCGGGCCGGGCGGTGGACTCACCAACGACTATCGCCGCTACTTCAACCCTGAGATTTACCGGGTGATCCTTTTCGATCAGCGGGGTTCGGGAAAGAGCACGCCGCACGCGAGCATTGACGAGAATACGACGTGGGATCTGGTGGCTGACATTGAACTGTTGCGCGAACACCTGCACATTGATCGCTGGCTCGTGTTTGGTGGTTCCTGGGGCAGCACGCTGTCCCTTGCTTACGCGGAAAAGCATCCTGAGAAAGTCACGGAGCTGGTGCTGCGAGGAATCTTTCTGTGTCGACCGGGAGAGATTCAATGGTTCTACCAGGAAGGCACGAGCTGGACCTTCCCGGATGTTTGGGAAGAGTATTTGAAAGTCATACCTGAAAACGAACGCGGCGATATGATCAGCGCTTACTACCGAAGGCTGACCGGCGATGATGAGAAGGCCAGGATCGAGGCGGCCCGCGCCTGGAGCATCTGGGAAGGTAGTACCTCAAAACTGTTCTTCGACTACGAGTCGATCCAAAGGTTTGCCGATCCCGAGTTTGCTCTGGCTTTCGCGCGCATCGAGTGCCATTACTTCATGAACAACTGCTTTTTCGAAACGGACAATTATCTGGTCGAGAACGTCGATCACATTCGTCACATCCCCGGGGTAATCGTGCAGGGACGTTATGACGTAGTTTGCCCGGCAAGAAGCGCCTGGGACCTCCACCGCGCCTGGCCGCAAGCTGAACTGCATATTATTCCCGATGCTGGGCATTCCATTAGCGAGCCGGGAATTATCGACGCGCTGGTTGCAGCGACAGACCGCTTTGGGGGGAAACCAGACTGACCAAGTAGGACAGACATTCCTGTCTGTCCCGGTGACCGCTTATCAAGGGGGTGGACAGGGCCGGAATGCCTGTCCTACGCCCCAGTTACTTGTCACTGGCCTCGGCGCTCGCGTAATATCGGCCTTGCATGACCGGCCGAGTCCTAGTACTGAATGCCTCATTTGAGCCAATAAATGTGTGCACCGAAAGGCGCGCCGTGGTGATGATCTTTAAAGGCGTCGCGCGTATGGAAGAACACAATGGGCACATGCTTCATTCGGCCAAGATCACCATCCACGCGCCTTCAGTCATCCGGTTGACCGAGTACATACATATTCCATTTGAACGACGCTCGCTTTCGCGCAAGAATATTCTCCTGCGCGATCATTCCACCTGCCAGTATTGCGGACACCAATATCCGCCGTCAGAACTGACGCTGGACCACGTGTTGCCGCGTTCGCGCGGTGGCGAGTCCGCGTGGGATAATCTGGTTGCCTGTTGCAAGCGTTGTAATCACCGCAAGGGAAACCGAACTCCCGAAGAATCAGGCATGCGATTGTTGCGTCGCCCGCGCGGCTTTTCGTTGCACGTGAATCGCCAGATCATGCGCTACCTCGGACGTGCAGATGAAACCTGGCGAAAGTATTTGTTTTACGAGTCCAACAACGGCAAGTGACTTCGTGAGCGCGAGCTTCGTGGGCGCGAGCTTCGTGGTTGCCGGCTAAATCAGAAAAGAGGAAATTATGAACGAGACTTTTCTAGCAATCGGTTTTGGGCCTCAGGAGATAATACTAATCGTACTGGTAGTGTTTCTTCTCTTTGGCGCCACCAAACTTCCCCAGTTGGCAAAAGCCATAGGCCAAAGCAAACGCGCGTTTAAAGAGGGCTTGGAGGAGGGAGAAAAAGAGCCTGAAAAAGATGTGAAGGAATAGTAACGACTGGCCTATCAATCTTTAAGACCCTAACATGAATCGATGGCGAGAGAGCTTTAGCCAATAGAGAGTCCGCAAATCAGAGCCGGCGAAACCGCTGCCACCCAATACTGGAAATCAAACAGGCCACATAGAGCTCGCTATTGGCCATACCTAACTAGAATCCAGCTTACAGCGACGAGTAATACCTCTGGCTTCGAACTCAGCAACTAAATTGTCGCGAACCTTGACGACAGTGTAGGAATGCCGGCCAGTGACAAGCGCCGGTATGAGATAGGCAACCTTCCAGGATTCATCCGGCGTGTTGCTCAGCACGGGCGCAGGAATCCAACTCACTTCCTGCCCACCACGAGGGTCGCCTTGAGGGAGAGTGCAAATTCAGCTTCGTGTCTCTCTTCGTTTATCAGACGTGCAATCTCCTTCACAACTCTATCGTAGGAATCTTCCGGTATCTGGTCCAGCCAGTTTTGCATGAGAAAGTCGGCGATGAGAGGTGAGTTGAGAAACTGCTCGCTCGACTCATAGTCGAATTCTTCGATCTGCGTCCAGCTTTCGATTTGGTCGAGCCCGGACTGTTCGGCCATCTCCTCAACCGCGGAAACCGCAGGCAGTGTGGTAATCAAGCTCTCCACATCAGCTTCATGATCCATGAGACCGAGGTTGTGCAGCGCCTCCCAGAAGATGGAAAAGAACTCGCCAAAACTCGAGAAGGTTGGCAGGCTGAGTGCAATGGTTGCGCCGGAGGCCGCCACCCGCACCATTTCCGCCAGCATTTCCGAAACGCGCAGCGTAGGGACCAGCGAAGCCTCGCCGATCACAAGGTTGAATTGATTGTCGGGAAGTGAAAGGCGGTCGAGCGAGTCTCGCTTAAACTCAGTCCCATCCTCAAGCACAGTTGCTTTGGCGCGCGCGAGCTCGAGTGATTCTTCATTTTCGTCAATGCAAAGAAACTTGAGCTTCTCAAGCGCGCGTTCCTGAAGAGCAATGGCATGACTACCGGTGCCGGCGGCGAGGTACAGGGCCTTGCCCTCTTTGGGCAGAGTGACGTGCTTGTCGATTAGTTCTGCAAACCGTTCTCCCCAGTCAGTGGCCACGAAAAGCTCGTGTAGATATGCCAACTCCTTGTTCGTTTTCGGGATGTTCATAATTTTAGCGGCGCGAGCATCCCGCCTCGTCAAGTATCCGTGACGGGAGCGAATGGATTTGTCATTTATCATTTGTCCCCGAACGCTTTTCATTGGTCACACCCCCACTGTAATGACAATGACAAATGACCAATGTCAAATGTAAGATCGGATCGACTGCTTAGTCATCCTGCTCGCGAGGGTTTAGTTTTTGCCCGTCTTCCTCAAAGTACTCCCGCCCGCGCAGAGCCTCCGGTAAACAAGGCATCTCCTCTTTTGCGTCTGGATCGTTATGCACGTAGCGGTAGCCTTCACCGTATCCCACCTGCTTCATCAAAGGCGTAACTGCGTTGCGAAGGTGGAGCGGCACAGGCTCACGAGAGGTCTCAGCAGCGTCGCTGGCAGCGGCGTGATAGGCATTTTTCACGGCATTTGATTTTGGCGCTTTCGCCAGATAGATGGTCGCTTGCGATAACGGAAATAAACCTTCAGGCATGCCAATCAACTGCACTATGTCAGCCGCCGCCGCGGCTTGCACCATCGCCTGCGGATCTGCCAGACCGATGTCCTCAGACGCAAGGATGCAGAGACGGCGCGCAATAAACACCGGATCGGCGCCACCCTCGATCATCCGGGCCAGCCAGTAGAGCGACGCGTTGACGTCGGAATTTCGCAGTGACTTGATCAACGCGGAGGCCAGGTTGTAATGGTCTTCGCCGCCTTTGTCGTAGGCGTAGTGGGCGCGACCGAGCGCCTCGATGATCGTTTCATTGGTAATGAGGCGGACGCCGGTTTCATCCGGCGCGGTCGATTCAACTGCGGCATCGAGCGCGGCCAGTGCGACCCGTGCGTCTCCTCCTGACGAATGGCTCAGGCGCTCAAGTAGATCTTCGGAAACCACCGGATGCAGTTTTGCCAGTCCTCGCTGCTCGTCGGCTAGCGCACGCTCAAGAATAGTTTTGACTTCTTCTGGAGAAAGCGGGTTTAGGACTAAAACTCGACAACGTGAAAGGAGTGCGCCGGTGACTTCAAAGGACGGGTTTTCGGTGGTGGCGCCAATTAACGTTACGGTTCCGTTTTCCACGGCATGCAACAAGGCGTCCTGCTGACCTTTGTTGAAACGATGTATCTCGTCGATAAAAAGAATGGTCCGGTTTCCAAATTTTCGTTCACGTCCCGCGTCGGCAATGGCCGCGCGCAAGTCCTTGACTCCGGAAAACACGGCCGAGAGAGCGACGAACCGAGCTTCAGTTTTTTCCGCCAGCAAACGAGCCAGCGTAGTTTTGCCCGTGCCGGGCGCTCCCCAGAGAACGAGAGAAGGTAGATTTACCGAACCCTCGAGCAGTCGCCGCAGGATACGACCTTCACCGACCAGATGGCTCTGGCCCACAAACTCCGCCAGCGTCCGCGGCCGCATTCTATCGGCCAGCGGGGAGCCGGTTTCCACCAGCGGCTCGGCTGGAGATTGGCTAAAGAGGTTTCCTGTGGTTGAATACGCCATCGCTAAGAAGCTTACAGATAATTATTGCCGAAATCATCTGCACAGAGGGACTCTGGGAGCATGTCTCAGGTTAGCTTCAAGGCCGTGGCCGAGCGGAGGGGTCAAACCGGCTGGATTGATGTCAGTACCATTTGCGGTAGCGAATGGGTTATGCCAAGGTCGAAAAATCAACCCAATCTTAAACGGAACGCCACCGCGGCTATCTTCGTATAGTCAACCGAGCGCAATAAGCGACGTAATTCATGAGGCCAAAGGCAATATATTTGGGAGTTTAGAGATGAGAGAAGCTACTGACGTTTTGCGAATAATTGGAATGATCCTTTTGGGAATTTTTGTACTTGCAGTTGGCATCCCGATCGTATTGACCGCCGCCGGAATCACCCTCGGCATCATCAAGATCCTCTTCGGCATCGCCGTGCTGCTGATAAAACTGGCCCTGATCATAGCGGTCGGGTATCTAATTCTCGTTGGCGTTCGGGCAATACTGCGTTGAGCTGCGAACACGATCACGCCTGACTGGTTGCCGAGACACCCTTTCCTTTCTGACTCCATCAGCCTTACCAAACTTCTTGCAAGCTGCCAAAACCTGAGTCTTGCCGGGTTCTCTTGACTCCCCTGCAGAGTCAGGCAATCATTCGCGGCAGGGATTAGACTCGAAGGCTGCGAGGAAATGACACACTACGCGCAGTTTGCGAAGACAGTTGCGCCACATTCTGCTTGATTGGTGACTTCATAATCCCAAGACAGAAATGACCCATGAGCAGAGATATGATCGATTGGAGCGGATTGCACGCTTGATGTGCCAAGCGTCATCACGGTCTCTTCGCGAATCGCGCAAACAAACCGCCAAGCTCAAGGCTTATGTTGTTGCGCTAGAAGAACACGATGCTGCAACGGTGGTGGCGTTGGAGCGACCGCAAGATACTCAGGCGACTGAAGGTTTACGCATGGCTACCGAGAGCCTTAATCAAGCGCGCGAGGAGCTTAGGCGTTCAATTGTGCATCGAGCACATCACCCGCGACGCCGCGATTAACTTCCTCAACGACGGATGGCAGCACATCGCGCTCGGGTTGAACATCACCCGGCGACGCAACAACAACGCGGAGAATTCGCCGTTGTGTATCGGTTTGAATTCCACCAAATTCCTTAAGTGATTTTTTACCTCCTAATTCGTTTTCACGGCGTTCCATTCGAACGCTCAGATCTTCGACACCATCGAGCAATTCTCTGACAGAGAACTTCTTTCGCATGTCCGGAATGAAGATCGATTGCTCGTTCACCTCTTCGTAGACAAGCAATTCTTTGTATGAGACCAGCACTTGGGGAAAGCCTGGGACGGGGATCTTCCGCTCGATCTCAATCTTGAAGTTGCCTTTGTGGTGGCCATGGCCGGCGCCTTTCCGAGAAGTTTGTGAGGATACTACGCTAGCGTGGGTTAGACAGGCTAGACGTTAAAGCGAAAGTTCACCACGTCGCCTTCTTGCATGATGTAGTCCTTGCCTTCCAGTCTCATCAAGCCCCGTTCGCGGGCGGTCGCGTGAGAACCTGCGGCGAGCAAATCGCCGTAGCTGACTATCTCGGCGCGGATGAAACCGCGGGCGATGTCGGAGTGAATTGCGCCGGCGGCATCCTGCGCGCGCGAACCCTGCGGTATCGTCCAGGCGCGCACCTCTTTTTCACCGGCAGTCAAAAACGACATCAAACCGAGGACGCGATATGCGCTCTGGATCAGTTGGTCCACACCGCTGCTCTTCACTCCGAGTGACTCGAGATACTCGCGCCGCTCTTCAGGAGCAAGCCCTACCAGATCGGCTTCCAATTGAGCGCAGATAACGATGCATTCGGAGCCTTCACTCGCGGCAACTTCACGAATAGCCCGCAAGTTCTCATCGTCGTTTGGCGCGCTGAGTGCGGCTTCGTTGACGTTCGCGGCGAAAATCGTCGGCTTCATCGTCAGCAGGAAATAGTTCCGCGCGATGGCCCGCTCGTCGTCGGTCAGCGAAACGCGCTTGGCTGGTTGAAACTCTTCCAGCGCCGGCTGCAATTTGTCGAGCACCTCGAGTTCTGCTTTCGCAGTCTTCTCTCCGCCCTTCGCGCCCTTTTGCACACGCTCTCTGCGCCGCTCGACGGTCGTGAGATCGGCCAGCGCCAGCTCGATTTGAATTGTTTCAATATCTCTTCGCGCATCAAGGGAAACATCGACATGGGCAATATTCTCGTCCTCGAAGCAGCGAACGACCTGAATCATCGTGTCTGTTTCGCGGATGCTCGCGAGAAATTGGTTCCCGAGGCCTTCACCTTTCGATGACCCGCGCACCAGGCCGGCGATGTCGACGAACTCAACGCTGGCTGGAACGATGACTTTCGTCTTCACGATCTCTGCGAGTGGCGCCAACCGTTCATCAGGTACGGTGACGACGCCGACGTTCGGCTTGCTGGTTGAGAAAGCGTAGTTTGCAATGACGGCGGAAGACTGAGCCGTCACCGCATTGAAAAGCGTGGTCTTGCCAATATTGGGTAAACCAACAATACCTGCTCGTAACATCTGTTGACCTCTGGCGTTCGAAACTACCCGATAATTTTCCGCGACGCAAACGCGCGATTGTAGAGGAAACTGTTAGTTTGCGCTCACTCCGCGCGGTGTGCGATTTGGCCCAAACTTGGACGGGGACCACACCGCAAACTAACAGTTTGCGTTACATGCGGCATTCAATGTGCTTCGCGTATAATCGCGACCTGGTAAACCTTGCTCTATCGAATGACAAGAAAAGGATCTGACGGACAGGTGGGGTTGCAAGCGATGGCTATCCGTCGTCGAATCGCGTGATTACCTCGATAGCGCTTGTGCTGTTTGTGACAGCCAGCGGCACCCTTGCCACCTACCTCTACGACGAAGGGTCCCCTTTCGCTGCTCGCCTCTGTACCGGCGCGTGCACCGGAATCGCGACTCTGGGCCTGGTGGGTTTCGTTCTCGCGTCGCAGCTTTTCCTGACTCCATTCTCGATTTTCCTCACCCTGCTGGTGCTGTCGCTGCCATTCGTTTGCCTGGTCAACCAGAATCGACGCGAAATAATCAAGCAAGACTTGCTGGCCAACTACTGGCGCTTTCGTCAGGCGCTACTGCATCCGCGACAGGCGCCAATCGGGTACATCGTTTTCTATCTGGTAATTATCGTCGTGTTCTGGCGCGCGTTTCAGCGCTCAATGATCGAGGTGCCCGAAGGAATCTATACCGGTCTCATCAATAACTTTGGAGACTTGCCGTTTCATCTGAGCGTGATTACCAGCTTTGTCTTTGGTAACAACTTCCCGCCTCAAGACCCTACCTACGCTGGAGTGCATTTTACTTATCCGTTCCTAACCGATTTTGTTTCCGCGATTCTTGTGCGTTGTGGCGCCAGCCTCCGCGAATCCGTTTTCATCGAGAACTTTGTGGTGGCGGTAGCCTTTGTCGGAGTAGTCCATCGCTGGGCACTTGTTATGTTGCGCGACCGGCTAGCGGCGGTGATGACCCCCATTTTGGTTCTTTTGAACGGTGGGTTTGGCTGGATTCTCTTTTTCAACAAGGCGACCGAAAGCCACGACAGCTTAATGGGTTTCTTCAAGAGTTTGCCGGCTTTCTTCACCTGCATTCCGGAAACGTCGTGGCGCTGGGGAAATGCGCTTTCGGCGTTGCTCATTCCGCAGCGCGGTTTCCTGCTTGGCCTGCCACTCGCCGTCATAGTCTTTACGCAGTGGTGGTTGGCCATGGAAGGGGAAAAGGGAAATGGGGAAGAGGGGAATGGGGAAATAAAGAAGGCGACAAAGGGGGGAGGAGGGAAAGCGCACAAGCGTGTTAGGGGCGGGGTGAAGAAGGGGAAACGCCAGCAGAATACATCGCCAACTGTTTCCCTGTTTCCCTCTTCCACTTTTCCCCTGTCTGTGCGACGGATGATTGCAGCCGGTGTGGTCGCCGGACTGTTACCGCTCGTGCATGCTCACAGTTTCGTGGTGGTAATGGCGGTTGGCGGATGCATCGCGCTCGGTTTGTTTTGGCGCGCCTGGCTACCAGTCATCGGGTCGCTGTTTCTTCTGAATGTCATCTTAGGTCAAGTGTCTTCGGGTGTGCTGTCGGTGTCTGCCGGAAAGCTGTTCTTCGTGGCGATGGGGATTGGTCTCGCTACGGCCATCTGGTTTCTCTTGCCACCCGCTCACCGCGTTTCATGGTACGCATTCTTCATTACCGCCTTAATAGTCGCCTTACCGCAGTTGTGGTGGTCGACTCGCGCGAGCGCCGTCGATTCAAGTACCTTCTTTGCATTTCAGTTTGGTTGGGACAGTGCCGGAGAGAGATATTTCGATTTCAAGCTTGCGGCGGACCAGCTTCAAACCTGGCCGCGGTTGCGTTCGGTGATCGAGAGGACACCTGACGTGTTATGGTTCTGGCTAAAGAACAGTGGCTTGTTTATTCCTCTGACTCTGGTGGCGATCTTTTGGCGTGACAAGGATCGATACGTTACACCTCGGCGGGTTGTGCTGTTTCTTGTACCATTTAGTCTGTGCTTCATCGTACCCAACCTCATGAAGATGGCGCCCTGGATCTGGGACAATATCAAAGTTCTTTTTTTCTGGTGGCTCGCGTCGGCCCCACTGGTGGCCCTCTTACTGGCCCGATTGTGGAAGGCGGGCAATTGGAAAAGAGTTCTGGCTCTGGGTCTGTTCTTTTGCGTAACCGCTGCCGGAGGATTGGACGTGGCGACCATCATGCTGCGACCTGGCAAACATCAGGTATTCGACGCGGGCGGGATTCAATTCTCTGAATTTATGAAGCAGAGAACGTCGCCGAGGGCGCTGGTCATTCATGCTCCGGTTCACAATCATCCGGTGTTTCTTACGGGAAGAAGATCGTTGATGGGTTATCCCGGACACATCTGGACGCACGGGCTCGACTACGTTCAGCGAGAATCGGAGATTAAGAGAGTTTACGCTGGTGCTCCGGACGCTGAAGCGATCCTGCGGAAGTATTCTGTTCGCTACGCGGTCGTCGGTCCCCAGGAACATAACCTAATGAATGTTAACGAGCCGTTTTTCTCAAGGTTCGAACTTGTGGGGGAAGTAGATGGGTACCGCCTCTACAAAATCACAGACCACTAAGTGGGGCGCTCAGAAGTCGGGAGCGAGATCCGGGCGAAATGACTCCGAGATTCCGCCGCCCGAGATCCTGGAAATGTCTCAGAGAACCTGGCTAATAATTGCCGGCGCAATTCTGCTCCTGGCCGCGATTCTTCGCCTCTACGATCTTGACCTGGTACCGGTTCATCACGATGAGGGAGTTAATGGCAACTTTTTGGTCAGGCTCGTTCGAGAAGGACAGTACCAGTATGATCCACAAAACTACCACGGTCCCACCCTCTACTACTTCGCGGCGATCTTCCCATGGATCATGCGGGCCCTGTCGGGTCAACACGGTCAGAACACTTATGGACTGACTACGACTGCCATCCGGATGGTACCGGCGCTCTTTGGCCTTGGTACTGTCGCCCTGATATTCACGTTGCGGCGGAATCTGGGCGTAATCGCCACGCTCGGCGGCGCTCTTCTCCTGTCAGTTTCGCCGGGCGCGGTTTACCTCTCGCGCTACTTTATCCACGAAACGATGTTTGTCTTTTTCACGTTTGGGATAGTCGTTTGCGGACTGAAGTATTACGAGAGTGGGCACTGGCTTTACTTGGTTCTGCTGGCAATCTCAGCAGCGTTGCTCTTTGCAACCAAGGAGACGGCAATCATTTCCGTCGGCGTGCTTGTGATCGCGCTTGCCATGACCCTTACGTTCTGTGCGGTAAGAAGTTGTTCGCCAAAACCCGCCGGAACCAGGAAGGGTCGCAACCAGCGGTCGCGAGACCGTGAACAGCTCAACTTTCTTGAGCGAGCCGGCGGGCCAACCAGTATTACGGTCTGGGTAGTTGTGGCAATCGCCGTCTTCATTGCCGTCAATGTCCTGTTCTACTCGTCGTTTTTCACGAACTATCCTAAGGGGGTTTCAGACGCGCTCAAGACGTTTGAGTATTGGACCAAGACTGGAAAAGAAGCACACGTGCATCCGTTTATCACGTATGTCTGGTGGCTGCTGCTACAGGAGGCACCACTGCTGTTACTTGGTGCGGTGGGAGCCATGCTATGCGTTTTGAAGCCGCGAAAGCCCTTCGCGTTTTTTTCGGCGCTCTGGGCTTTTGGACTTCTGGCTGCCTACTCCTTGATTGCTTACAAAACACCGTGGCTGGCGCTGAATTTTGTTGTTCCTTTGGCGCTGATTAGCGGCGCTGCGATTGAATGGATCTACCATGAACTCAGAGAGTATGAGGTTAGCCGTCGCGTTCGCGTGCTTACCGGGGTGGTTGTTCTGTTGGTAGCGACCAGTGTAATGCCCGGCCTCGCGCGAATTGTAAGTGAGAAAAATCTTACCTTGACGGCGATGATTCCAGGCACCGCAAAAGCTGTCATTAACAATGATGTTCACTGGAAGACGTTTATTCCCGAGTACCAAACGATCGATCTGAATTTCTATAACTACGACAACGATAACCGGTACTACGTTTACGTTTACGCCCATACGCGCCGGGAACTTCACCAGCTGCTCGATGAAGTAGACAGGGTTGCCAAACGAACGCGGCAAGGCGGGCAAACCGGCATTACCATCGTTTCGCCAGACTATTGGCCGCTGCCGTGGTACCTCCGCGACTATTCGCGAGTTGGTTACTTTGGCCGGATGACCCCTTCCAGCGAACCGATAATCATTGCCAAGGTCGGGCAGGCGCCGGAGGTGGAAGCTACATTTGGAGATCGTTACCAGAAAGTCCATTCGGGTTTTAACGCCGAAGGAAGTTTTGCGTTGCGTCCCGGAGTGGATCTACTTCTTTACACGCGCCGCGAGCTTGCTCCGTAGAATGTCCTTATGCGTATCTGGCTCTCAAGAAGCAGCGAAGTTCCACTGCGCGAACAATTACAAGCGCAAATCATTTTGGGCATCCTTAGCAACGACTTGAAGGCGGGGCAACGGTTGCCAAGCGTTCGGCAGCTGGCGCGGCGTCACACCATTCACTCAAATACAGTGAGCGCAGCCTATCGCGCGTTAGCCGAGAGTGGTTGGGTCCACTTTCGGAAGGGTAGTGGCGTCTATGTGCGGGTGAAGTCGCCCGAACAGCCATTGAACGGCAAACTCGAGCTGGACCATCTGATTTCAATGTTTCTAAAAGCGGCGAGCGACAAGGATTTTTCGCTACACGAGATTCAAGCCAGATTGAGCCACTGGCTGGCGCTACAGCCGCCCGATCACTTCCTGGTAATCGAACCCGATCCTGAGTTGCGCCAGATTCTAATCGCTGAAATCGAGGAGGCAACCAACCGGAAAGTAATTGGCGTTGGTCTTGATGAGTGCAGCGGGGACGTTCTGACCGGGTCAGCACCATTGACGCTCTACAGCCACGTTGCCGCAGTTCGTTCTTTACTGCCGGCGGACAAGGATCTGATTACTCTTCGCTCTCGCTCAATTCCGGAATCAATACAAGGTGCGAAACCACCGCCACCTCACACGATCCTGGCGATAGTCTCGCGCTGGTCTGAATTTTTGCGCTGGTCACGGACAATGCTGGTGGCTGCGGGCCTCGATCCCAACACGCTCACCTTCCGCGATGCCAGAGTCCGGGGCTGGGACAAGGGTCTACGCACAACTGCCTTCGTCATTACTGACGCACTGATGTTGCGTCAACTTCCCCCGGGAGTGCCCGCGCGAGTGTTCCGAATCATTTCCGACGCTTCGTTGGATGAGTTGCGCACATATGTCAAGCGGTTCTTCAAGTAGGCCCGAGGCTGGACTCCATTAACGGCGAGGCTGAGATGCAATGTGCTAAATTACGGGCCGCGGGAGGAAGGCAGAGCAATCGCTACAATCCAATAGAGCCATGCAGAGATATCGTCCATTCTTAATCATAGCGTTGGTGCTTGGCGTTGCAGTTATCGGCACTCTGCTCCTGATCAGGCGCAGCAAAAACGATCAGTTTACCGGGGGCCCGCCTCCCGTCTCACCTGTTCCATCCGCCACACCTGTCGAGTCACCAGAGACCATAACTGTGCCGAGAGGTGTCGTGGTGAGGGTGGAAGAGTTTGGCGACTATCAATGTCCGCCGTGCGGTCTACTTCATCCCGAATTAAAGAAAATCAAGCAGGAGCTGGGACCCAATCTCAATTTCGTTTTCCGCAATTACCCAATCGAACAGATTCACAGGAACGCGCTGGCCGCCGCCCAGGCTGCTGAGGCAGCCCGAATGCAAAGCCGCTTTTGGGAGATGCATGACTTGCTCTACGAGAGTCAGGCGTTTTGGAGCGAAGAGGCCAATCCTAAACCTGTCTTCATCAAGTTTGCGCGCGATCTCGGCCTTGATATGGACCGCTTTGTTCGCGACATGGGTGACGAGCCGGTGAGAATGAGGATTCAAGCCGATAAAGACGCGGGCGTCAGACTCGGAGTGACCGGAACTCCAGCTTTCTTCATCGAGGGCCGGCAGCTGAAGGCGGAGGCTACCACACCGGATGGCGTCCGGCGGGCGATCTTTTACGTGATCAAACAGAAAGCCGAAGAGTGACCCTCGTCGCCCCCCAGTTGGTTGCCCCCTCACTTCAAACTGCCTGCACAACGTTGTTTATACCCTGGCTTAAGCACTACGCGGTAACACTGGTAACTGCTTCAGTAAACTAAGCTAACCTCAAGTTTTGGTTGACATTCTAAGCATCTCCCACTTATATTGGCACACCCTCGCGGACCTTCCGAGTATTCGGTTTTGGGTCGAGGCGTGGGAGAATTTAAACTGATTCTCGCATGTTCAAACTCAAACGCCTCGAGATTACCGGTTTCAAATCCTTCGCGGACTATACAGAGATTCTCTTCACAGGCGACGGAATCACTGCGATCGTCGGGCCGAATGGCTGCGGCAAGAGCAATGTTGCGGATGCGATAGCCTGGGTCCTGGGCGAACAGCGCGTCAAACACCTGCGTGGCGGTGAGATGAAGGATGTCATCTTTCAGGGCTCGCGCAATCGCCCGCCAAGCGGGATGGCCGAAGTGGTCATGCACATGGTGCGCGACGAGGTGCTTGAGCACGAGCCGGACATCGAAGACATCGATTCAACATTGGAACAAATCGATGATCAGGCCATTGAGTTTGAGTCTGCCACTGAAGAGATAGCCTCTGCGCCGCCGGAACTTGGCAGCGCTGAGCTGGTGCCGGCAGCACTCGATGTCCCCCCGGAGGCTGAGGCAAGCGTTGAGGCTGCAACGCCCACACCTGCTCACAAGCAGCATCACAAGCGCCATTGGCGGCGAAGAAATCTGGCTCTTGAATTTGCACCCGGCGAAGCGGTGTCAGTAACACGCCGGCTCTATCGTTCCGGGGAGAGCGAGTATCTCCTGAACGACAAGCTCTGTCGACTGCGAGATATTCAAGACCTTTTCTCCGGGACCGGATTGGCCGGCGGTCATTACGCCATCATCGAACAGGGTCGAATCGGCCAAATCCTTTCCGCCAAGCCGATGGACCGGCGCACAATTATTGAAGAAGCGGCGGGCATTACGAAGTTTCGCGTGCGCCAGCGCGCCGCCGAGGCCCGTCTCGATTCGGCCCGCTCAAACCTGTCTCGCATATCCGACATAGTTTCTGAAATCGACCGTCAGGTAAACAGCTTGCGGCGTCAGGCCGGGAAGGCGCGGCGGTATCGAGTGTTTCGCGAGGAATTACGCGAGTTGCTTCGTCAAGTGTTCGTCGCCGAGGACCAGAAACTGACGACACTGCTTGCCGAAACCGAGAGGAAACTAGTTGAGGCGAGCGTGATTGAGCGCGGTGTGGCGGAAGAGTTGGCGAGGCAGGAGGAGGCAGCGCGCAACGCAACTCAGGACGCACGGAAAACTGAGGATGATCTGACTGCGGCACGAGCGGCGGCTGCCGAGGCAGTTCTACGCCGGGATCGTCAAACTCGTGAGCGTTCGTATCAGCAGGAGCAGGTAGTTTCGCTCGAGAAGCGAAACAGAGAAGTCGAAGCTGAGATTGAAGCACTCACCGCGCGTCTGGTGCTGGTCGAGGCCGAATGCAAACGACTACAGGAAGACGACACGAGACTCAGAACGGAGGCCGACAGTAGTGCTGCAGTTTTGAGTGCGGCAGAGGAGTCGTATGCTGAGAAACTCATGCTTGCGGCCAAGGCCGAGTCCGATATTGAGGATGCTCGCGCAGACTTGTTGAAGCACACCGCGGTTGCGGAGCGACTGCGTGAGATCGCTCGGCAGCTTGAGGGAACCCTGGAACGTCTCGCGGTCCAGGCCGAGGGCCTGGCACGCGAAGGCGAGCGCGCTGCGACCCAGCATGCGGAAAAGCAGTCTGAATCCGACGCTTTTGGCCAGGAGATCAATACAGCGAAAGACCATATCGCCACGTTGAACTCCGAACGCGAACGGGCTGTTGACGCAGTGATACAGGGGCACGAGGCGGTGAGCGATACGGAGGCCGAATTGACCCGTGTCCGGGATGAATATTCACGCACTCGCCACCGGCTTGAGAGCCTGAAAGAACTTGACGATCGACGCGCTTACTATTCTTCAGCAGTGCAGATGATGTTTTCACAAGAGAGCGCTCCCCGCAATTTCCACTTCATCGGCACACTCGCTGACGCGCTCAACGTCGAAGCGAAATGGGAACGGGCGGTTGAAGGCGTTCTTGGTTCGTCGTTGCAATCGATCGTGGTTCCAACTCCAGACGACGCGGCGCGCGCGGCTCAGTGGCTGAGAGAAAACAACGGCGGCCGCGCCAGTTTCCTGGTGGCTGGTCTTCACGGCGGGAGCGATGAGGGCAATGCGCTGGCGTGTAAAGTAGAAGAACGTCCCGCGCTGTCGATCTCTTTAGAAAATGAACCAATCGCCGAAGATTTACGCGTTGCGGATCTTCTGGGGGCGCCCAAAGAACTCCTGTCAGTCCTTCAGCGCACTTTGCCCGGGAAGATGAATGCCCGACTGGCTTCGAATCTGGACGAAGCAATGACCAGGTCGCTGCGAACCGGCGAAGTCTATGTGACTCTGAACGGCGACTGGGTGGCGAGTGGTCAGTTTGTAAGTGCCGGCGATGCGCGCGATCCGGAAGAGGGCGCCGGTCTGCTGACTTTCAAACGCGAATTGCGGGAACTGGAAGCACGCGCGCAGGTTTTGAGCTCCGAATCGAAGATCGCGGAAGAAGCGGCGCAAAAGGCACGCGCAAATCTTGTCGGCCTGGAAGACGCTGTCGTAATTCTCAATGAGGCCATCGGTCGCGAAGAGCGTGAAGCCATGGCTCGCGAAGTGACTGCGGCCAGTCTGGCTCATGAGATTGAGCGCGCGGAGCGTCACCTGCGCGTAGTGGCTGATGATGCCGCCAGAGTTACGCAGGAGCGGCTCGAAGTTGAGAATCGCCGCCAGGCCGCGATTACAGACGCCGAAGAGGCTGAATCTGCTCGCCTCACCTCTACCCGGATGGTCACCACCGCCACGGCGCTGTTAGCCGATGCGCGGCGCGCTGCTGATCTGGAAAGCGAAGGCCTGGCCGTACAAAGGGCCGCTGCCGCCGCGGCCGCTGAAAGAAGACGAAGCACGGCTGGTGAGCTGCGTCGCATGGAGGGTGAATACGCTGATCTGGCAAATCGAGTTGAGCGCCACCGTTTAGAGTCGGTCGAGATAACCGAACGTCTGGTGGCACTCAGTGAATCAATCGCCGATCTCGACTACAAAGCCAGCACCGTTGCCGAAGAACGCGCCCGTGAGGAAGAGGAAATTGCGGCCCTTACAAATCGGCTGGAAGAAGCAAGACTGAACGCGGATGCGCTGGCGGACCAACTTTCCGATCTAAACCGCCACGCGGCGGAAGTACGTGACAGCCGGGCCGGTATTGAAGTGCAACGCGCCGAGGCGCAGGCCCGGCTGAACTTTGTGCGTGAAAATTGTGCTTCTGAGCTGGGCCAATCACTCGAAGAACTGGCGCGCGAAAACCCGATCGAAGAAGGGTTTGACCTGGCTACATCACAGGCCCGAGTTGAGGAGTTGCGCACCCGGATCGAAGGCTTTGGCGCGGTCAACATGATGGCGCTCGAAGAACTGGCTGAGGCAGAACAGCGCCTTCTGTTCCTGACGACACAACGGCAGGATATTGTCGATAGCATAGCCTCCACCGAAGAAGCGTTGCGCGAGATCAAGCGCCGTTCGCGCGAGAGGTTCCGCCACGCGTTCGAGCAGATCAACAAAAACTTTGGCGAACTGTTCCAGGAGTTGTTTGGTGGTGGCCGCGGCGAGATGAGTTTGATTGAGGCGGATGACGTACTCGAGTCAGGCATCGACGTGATTGCTCAACCTCCCGGCAAGCGATTGCAGAATGTGTTGTTGTTGTCAGGCGGTGAGAAGGCGATGGCTGCCCTGGCGCTGGTGCTGGGAATTTTCCATTACCGGCCTTCGCCATTCTGTTTGCTGGATGAAGTTGATGCGCCACTCGACGAGGCCAATGTTGGCCGCTTCACAAACAAAGTCGCGCAGATGTCGGCGGACACGCAGTTCATTGTCATCACGCACAACAAGCGGACCATGGAGATGGCTCGAGCGCTTTACGGCGTGACGATGGAAGAGGTCGGTGTTTCGAAACTGGTGTCGGTGAGGTTTGAGTAGTACAGGCGTTCCTGACCGTAACTAGTCCAAATAACTGTTAAGAGGCGGGTACTCTCCGCCTCTTTTCTTTGTCCATCAGCGGCTCGGCCGCCGCACAGTGCGGAAAGGCTCAGCCTTTCCGTTGGCCGGACTTCGTTTCCTTTCCTGAGGCTGAGCCTCAGGAAAGATCAGGAATCGGTAGTTCAGCGGAAAGCCACAGGCTTTCCGCACTGTGCGGCGGCAAGCCGCGACGCTTTCTGTCAATCATTCCGAATGTTACCCGGTTTGCGCTGCAGTTTCTTTTGCCGCTGCTTTCGCCTAAAATGTTCCGCCTGGTTCCGGAGTTGAATAAGCGAACTCGAAAACTATTGAGCCTGCTCCCCGCTGCGTTTGTTCTTTTGAGCGCGGCGGTTTTTGGTGTTGCCCAGGAGTCTTCCGGAATAAAGCAAAACGCTCGGCCAGAGATGGCTCCCTCAGCCCCCGCAACCGGTTCGCCGAAGAAAGAAAGCGAAGACAAGATCACGCGGTTTTTTTACGAATTCAAACAGCCCGAATTTTACATACGCCATATCGTCATCGATCACGACGCTAGCGGTCGCGGCCGACTCACTTTTGAACGCAAGAATGAAACGCCCATTGAAGAGCCTTTCGAGATGTCCGGCGAGGCGCTTGGACGCGTCGCGGGTCTGTGGCAGGCATTGAGGTTTCTGGATTCAACCGAGGAATATCAATCAGAACGGCAGTACCCGCACCTGGGAACAGTGTTTCTGACGATGTCATATGAAACCCGGAAGCGAACCGCGGAGTTTAACTGGACCAATAACAAGGATGCCTCTGCGCTGGTCAACGAATACCGGCGGATTGCCGACCAGGCTATCTTCGTTTTTGATATTACGGTGGCGCGAGAGACGCAGCCTTTGAACGCGCCAAAACTAATGGAAGGACTCGAGTTGCTGCTAAAACGCAACGGACTGTCGGATCCAAAGCAGCTCTTGCCCCTGCTAAAGGACCTCAGCTCCGACGAACACATCCCACTCATCGCCCGCAACCACGCCGCTCGTTTAGTTAAGAAGATCGAGAAGTAGAACCTTTTTGATGCTCTCGAGGGCGGAAAGCCCAGGCGCTGTTTCCCAATCAGGAGATCGCGGCATCGCATCCTCAACTTGGAAATTCAACTCCGGGAAACTTGCAGTCAGGAAGTGGGCAAAGCGCGGCGCGCCGCCGCTCAGGTCGCAATAATCACTCAAGCGCGCTCAACCAAACCACTGGTGGTTATTGCTTTATCACGCTTTATGGGCAACGCCCGGCACTGGGAATCCGGAAAAGGATTTTGCCAGGGAATACTGTTCAATCAAACTCCTCATTGCGGGTAGATTTTTCCGCTATCTACCGAAAACCTGACTTCTAAACGGGATCGCTCCAACCAAACATGATGTGATCCGCAAACCGCTACAACTCATCATTCGCTAATCTGCAGTATTCAACGACTCGATTCTCCGCCCAGAAGCGGTCTTCGGCGAGTGATGAGTCCTGAGCCTCGAGTGATGCGTTCGCGGAAACAAACGCTACGTGGCCGCCGCGTTCCGGATCCAGCAGCAGAATGTAAGGGTTGTTTGAAATCGTTGCCTCGCGCAACGGCGCGAAAGGGATGAACGGATCGTCCTGCGCGTGAATAATTAATGTGGAGATGTGAATCTTGTCGATCACACGCATCGAGCTGGCTTTGAAATAGTAGTCATCTGCGCCGTCGAAGCCATGCGCCCGCGAAGTGAAGCGATCGTCAAACTGCTTCAGTGTTCTGATTGAAGAAAGATTGCTGATGTCGTAAGCGTCGGGGAAGAGTTGGTGCTTGCGCCGGATCCGTCGCTTCAAGCGCCAAAGGAAATCCCGCTCGTAAAGCCAGTTGAAGCGCAACATGATCGATGCCGCACTCTGCTGAAGGTCGACCGAAGGCGAAACTGCACACACACCCAACACTTCCGGTGGCGGGTTGGCGCCATACTCACCAGCAAGTTTCAATACCATGTTCCCGCCCAGCGAAAACCCAACCAGAAAAAGTCGCGACAGATGATCTTTCTCGATCAACTCTTCGACTACC
The DNA here is from genome assembly GCA_045403245.1 of Pyrinomonadaceae bacterium. Classification (GTDB taxonomy): domain Bacteria; phylum Acidobacteriota; class Blastocatellia; order Pyrinomonadales; family Pyrinomonadaceae; genus PSRF01. Next base: position 46,182 of record JAXIOV010000133.1, read on the forward strand.
GCGTGGAGGTCTTCAGTCAAACCGCCATGATAGATCGATGGGGTCAGGTGTTCCGTGCCGCCACACGTGCGGAGATTCATGCGAATCACGTTGAAGCCGACGCGGAACGCCTTGTGCGCGGTGCCCAACATGTAGTTTGAAGCACTGGATCCTTCAATTCCATGCCAGATGACAACCGTCGCATGGTTCGCAGGCTCTTTCTGCCAGCGGCAATGCGCGAGGACCTTTACGTCATCGTTGACCTCAAAAATCCGCTCCGTATCGTCGGTCGCACGAAACCGCCAGCGTCGCGGCCAGGCAAAGGCGCCGAGTGTTTGACCGTGGCCGGTCTTTAACCATGGATGAGGATTAAAGGGTTTGGCGGCAAAAGTCGCTTTTGCTCGCAACAAGAGTGATCGAACCTTCTCCAGTCCTGGAAATGGCTTCGGAGGATCAGTTACATGGGGCGAGGTTTCACTCAGAATTTGAACTCCAGAATTACATCAGCTGTCAGGTTCACGCGCTTGCGCTCGATCTTTTGCCCGATGCTTGGGGGCTCTTTGCCCTGTCCTTGCCGGGCGAGAAACATGCTTTCCAACGCGCTGCGAGCGTCGACTCGAAGAAAAGTCTCCATATAACCGCTGTCAAAAACGGCGCCATTCTTGAGCTTCCAGCTTTCCTCGATCGCTTGACGGTCGGTTTCGCTGAGCCCTTTGATAATCAAGTTGCCCATCTTGTATTGGGGCCCTTCCTTCACGGTTAGCTTGAAGGACATGCGCCTGCCGGCATCGTCAAAAACGGGTTCGCCAGTTGCCCGGGCATCAAGGTGACCCTTTCTTCCGTAAGATCGTTCTACACTTGAAATGCCTTTATCGATTTTCACGCCGTTTGCAACGTCTCCAGGCTTCATTCCCAGGGTCGAGTTAAGGTCATCCACCGCGAGAGCCTCATTGCCTGTCCATTCAGCCTTGTCCCACAAGTAAATCGGCCCTTCGTCGACCGGAATCGTCAGGTCCACACCGTTCTTGCAGCTCTCATTGTTTTCAGGCTTGGCGACTGGCAAACCAAACCTGGCTTTCCACTGCCCAACCTCACGATAAATTGGATACAGAACGTAGGTGCCAAATGCCAACGCCGACTTCTGCGAGTAGTCAGCATTGGTCAGCTCCTTTGAACTCTTGACCAACTTTTCTTCAGGGACGTTTTTTGCGCCGGCAAAATGAAGCTGGCAGATAGCAATTGGCACACCCGTCACGCTGAAAAGATGTTCACGCTTGCCGCCTGCTTCCCAGAGCGAATACTCGACCGTACCTTCGATCTTCTTCTCACTCATGAGATGCTGCAGAGCGTTCTTGATGGTGTCGGTCATTGTGCCCGCGTCTGGAGCGGACCCATTGAACGTCGGCACTTCGCGTCTAATCGCAGCCACGAGCTCGTCATTGGTGAACCAGACAAAGTTGTCGAAAGAGACCGGCGATTGTGTGCCCTTCGCCTCTTCCACGTTAAAGACAATCGTAACCAACGTTCTGGTTGTCCGGGTGCTGTAACGAACTTTTGAAAAGAGTCCGCTATCGGCGAGAAGCTGCGCGGCGGCGTCTACGGCTTCGACTGAAAACGATGAACCCACTTTCAGTCCACTTGCGGCGATGACTTCGCTGGGTGTGAGCCGCACCAGTCCGACAAAATCGATGCTGGTGATGGTTCTGGATGGTTGCTGGGCAACCGCAACCACGAAAGCGATAATGAGCAGGAGCGCCGAAAACGGGAGATATTTACCAGTAAAGTGTCGCCCCGGATCTGGTTGAGTCATAGCTTTGAAACCTGAGTGGCAGATGAAACTGTCAAACCAGATAACAGTCTACGCGCAAAGCTTTGAAAAGGTTAATGGGGCGAGTGGGCCTTGTGAAACGTCGCGCGAAAATGAGTTGCCGGTTTGACTTGTCGTTCCGGTTTTGCGGGGCGCCGCGTTCCGTGCGGTACGCCTATGGCTTACCAGAAAGAGGGTTTTTTCCTTGAGGCTTTGCCTTCGCGGTAACTTCGAGACGTGAAATCGCAAAATGTGGAGGCGTAGCCTCGGACAGGAGGCAGCGTTCCTCGGTAAGCCGCAGGCTTACCGCACGGAAAGCGGCAAAGCCGCCGGGCAGGCTAACCAAAATCTCCGGCAATACTTTTTGTGAACCTTGTCATTTCCGTCTCATAAATCCATGATCTCAAAGAAATGGCGTGCGAGAAATAAGCAGGATCTAATCATCGAAGTTTGGGAAAAACTCGATTGCGAATCCGTCGGCGCGCGAGAACTTGAAGAAATACAGCACGAGCTACATGACAGATTCGGCAAGGGCGCGCTCGAGAGCCCGGCAGCGATTGCCCGAACGGTTGCCGATGAAGGCGCCGTGTTGCGACACCCGGAAGTCTTTCAGTGTGACCTGAAGTGGCGCGAAGAGAGCCTCAAAGTCACCGCCTTCCAACGAGAGTTGAATCTTTCAAATTTGCAGGAAGCGCTCGAGTCCATGTCAAAGCTCGAGGTCAGACGCCAAATGCTGGAAACGGAGCAGAGCAAACAGGGTTTGGAGGGTTTGCGTCGGGCGGTCGAGAATGCGCAGCAAGATGCCTTGCTGGTGTCGCGGGCAAAGGTCGGCACCGCCGATCGGCGAAACGAGGCGAAGGAAATCGCTGAGTGGCTGGCCGTTTGGCTGCAATCCCCACGGCTCTTTTCTGACTGGCTTGACCTTCGGCTGCGCTCGCCCGAATTCCAGAAGAGGTTTGGTAAACCAGAATCTGGGTAGTCCTCTGTGCGTCCTTTGTGTTCTCCATGTCTCGCTGGTGGAGTATTCCCTAACGTTATTCACCGCAGCGACACAGCGCACACGGGTGGTTTCACAGAGAAAACTGACATCAGAGCGCTACGCACCAGAAATTGGAACTTTAGTCCTTGCTCACGTTAATTAAGACTGGCAACACGCGTAACCGTTCAGGGATGAAAACCCAGGAAAACCCTTCTGACAGCGAATTGCTCAGGTCGATACGGGCCGGAGACGAGCAGGCGTTTGCGCTTTTGTATCGCCGGCGCCAGGCCGGAATCTATCGCTTTGCGCTGGAGATGTGCGGTTCGAACGCGCTTGCCGAAGACGTCACGCAGGAAGTGTTTCTGGTTCTAATTCGTGGCGCACAAACTTTTGACGAGGGAAGCGGTTCCTTGAGTGCGTTTCTATACGGAATCGCCCGAAACCAACTGTTGCGGCGTTTGCAGCGCGAACGGTTCTATACCTCGCTCGAGCCGGCCTCGGGCGAAACCGAGGTCTTGTCGAATGCTGCGATTGGACCGCTGGACGATCTTGCTCGAAACGAGACCATTGAACTGGTGCGCAGAGCAGTTCTCAGCTTGCCCGAGCGTTACCGGGAAGTTGTGGTCCTGTGTGACATGGAAGAAATGAGCTATGTCGAGGCGGCCGAGATTATCGGCTGTGCAATCGGAACCGTACGTTCGAGATTGCATCGCGCTCGCGTTTTGCTACTAGAAAAGCTTCGTCCCGAGACTGGGAAGGAAGGCGCAACCGAAGTGAAATCAGCGAGGTGTTTTGCATGAACTGCGAAGATTTTGAAAGCGTCGCCAGCGATCTGGCGTGCGAACACATGATGGAGGCGGCGTTGCGCGAAGATGCCATGCTGCATCGTTCCACCTGCGAAGGCTGTGCGACGAGACTGTATGAGGAGCAGAGACTAACAAATGCTCTGCGACAAGTGTCGTCAATGATGCAAACGCAAAAGGCGTCGCCGCGGGTTGAAGAACATTTGTTAGCAGAGTTTCGCAGCGTAGCCGCAGTGCGTGGTGCTTCTCGAACCGGCACGAGTAATCGCTATGGAGTTTTCGCGGCAGTGGCGGCGGCGCTCTTGTTGGCGGTCGGAGCGGTTGTAATTCGTGGATTGATCACCCGACCGGAATTGCCGCAACCGGTGCAGGCGAAACACTTGCCGCCGGAGCAGCCACGTGCCGGAGTCAAAGAATCACTTCCACCGCCTGCCGTGAAGTTGCCGAAACTACTGCAAGCTTCCGGCAAGCAAGCGAAACACTCGGCCCTCTCAAAGACCGGCAGGAAAGCGACGAGAGGAAACTTGGAAACGGGTTTGGCCGGTAACAACAACCCCGAAATAGCGACTGAGTTTCTGCCGATTGGATATGCGCCCGTACTGAATGTTCAGGAAGGCGCGCAACTGGTTCGAGTTGAGATGCCACGTTCAGCAATGGCTAGATTCGGACTTCCGGTAAACATGGATCGTTACGACGAACGCGTTAAAGCCGACGTCTTGTTTAGTGCAGATGGAATGGCGCGCGCAATACGTTTTGTTCAGTAGTTTGAAAACACTCGGATAACGGGCGAAGAGCCCACCAAAAAAGAGGAATCAAGCGATGAAAAAACAATTCGGCACAGTTGGGGCGATCGCCCTGGTTATTTTGGTTGGAATTGGCGGTATCTCTTCGTTTGCTCAAGAGCCGTTGCCTGAGAAGCGACCGTTCTATGAGAAACAGGCTCTTCAAGAGCAGGAAAAGATCGCACTTGAGCTGGCCATGCAGGGACCGGAGGCTCCAATGCCTCCACTGCCGCCGGCGGGCCACGGCGATTTCATGTTCCTGTCTACCGAAATGAGTTTTGGAGGCAAGCTGGTCAAGGGCGCACCGTATTCCGCCCAGGCGGTTACCGAGAGAACGCACGTCCTGGGCGATGGGAATCGCATCGTCAACAAATCGACCGACATGGTTTACCGCGACAGCGAAGGACGCACCCGTCGTGAGCAATCGTTAAGGGTGATCGGGCCGATGGCCAGCAGTGGTGAATCGCCGCAAATGATTTTCATTAGCGACCCGGTGGCCGGCACGAGCTACTCGCTGGATACCCGTAATCAAGTGGCTCGCAAAATGCCGTCCTTCAAATTCAAATTCGAATTCAAGACGCCATCACCCGATAAAATTAAGGAACACAAGGAACTCAAGGAACATGGCGCGCCGGATAAGACTTTCGAGATCGAAATTGAGCGCGGCATAGAACGCGATATAGTGATCGATAGGAAAGCGGCTGAAGCTGGTGTGTCGATGGGTTGGCTCGACAAGCGAAACGCATCAGCTAAAACGGAATCACTGGGCCGGCAGAACGTGGGTGGTGTTGACGCTGAAGGGACCAGAAGCACGGTCACGATTGCCGCAGGCGAGATCGGTAATGAGCGTCCTATCGAGATCGTCAGCGAGCGTTGGTATTCACCGGAATTGCAGACGGTAGTTATGACGCGCCACAGCGATCCGCGTTTTGGAGAAACTGTTTATCGCTTGATGAATATCGATCGGAGCGAACCGGCTCGCTCGCTGTTTGAAGTCCCGGCGGGCTTCACGGTGAAGGAAGGACCGTCCCCCTCGCCGAGACCCGTGCATGTACGGAAACGAGGTTCGGACGAACTCTAGTTGACCCACAGGCTGACTGCGCAACCCCCGGCGATTGATCAGTCTTCTTCTTCGCCGCGGATTCGGCCTTCGGCCTTGGCTTGCTCTACGATCTTGTGCGCCAGTTGCCCGGGAACTGGATCGTAGTGTGAAAACTGCATGTGGAAAGACCCGCGGGCAGCCGTGATTGAATTTAGGGTCGACTGATAATTGAGCATTTCCGACATTGGCACCTGGGCTTTCACCGCCTGTTGATTGCCGCTGCGTGCCTCCATACCCTGCACCCGACCGCGACGCGAATTGAGATCACCCATGATGTCGCCGCTGTATTCCTGCGGCGCCACGATTTCGACGTCCATGATTGGCTCGAGCAAAGCCGGCTTCACTTTCTCCATCGCCGCGCGAAACGCTTTGCGCCCGGCCGCCCGGAACGAATGCTCGTCGGAATCAACGTTGTGATATGAACCGTCAATCAATTGCACTTTGAAGTCGACCAGCGGGTAGCCGGCAATCGCACCCGACTTGGCTGCTTCAACGATTCCTTTTTCAATCGCAGGTCTAAACTGCTGCGGCACCGCACCACCGAAAATCTTGTCTTCAAACTGGAACCCACCACCTCTCGGCAACGGCTCGAAGACCACCTTGCAGTCGCCAAACTGTCCGCGACCGCCCGTCTGTTTCTTATGACGGCCCTGCACTTCGGCTCGCTGAGTGATTGTCTCTTTGTAGGGGACCTTGGGCGGATGAAGCGTCACTTCCACGCTGTAACGCTTCTTTAGTTTTTCGACCACCGTTTCCACGTGGAGTTGTCCCGATCCGGAAAGCAGAAACTCTTTAGTCTGCGCGTCGCGGGTGAAATGGAGCGCCGGATCCTCTTCGAGAATCTTATGCAGCGCCACGCTGATCTTCTCCTCGTCCTGCCGTGACTTCGGTTCAATGGCGAAGGCAATTGCCGCTTCGGGGTATTCCACCGGGTCATAAACAATCGGCGACGCCTTATCGCAGAGGGTATCGCCGGTTTGGGTTTCTTTTAGCTTGACACAAGCGATGATGTCGCCGGCATGAGCTTCGGGAATCTTATCCAGTTGTTTGCCCTGAACTGAGTGGAGCGCCCCAAGCCTTTCGGGCACGCCTCGAGTGGAGTTTAGTACGTTCGCATCTGTGCCCAGCTTGCCGCTGATCACTCTCATCACGTTGATCCGGCCGGCAAACGGATCGGCAACCGTACGATAGCAGTAGGCGGAAAACGGTTCGCTGTCGCTATACTTGCGCGGGATTCGTTCCGCATCCGGGGCGGCGTCGGCGGCCCGGCCATACTCGGCTGTGTGATGGGCAGGATCCGGCGCAAAGTCGACAATGCCATTGAGCAACGCCCGCAGTCCGACCAGGGTTCCACCCGAAACCGCAAACACCGGACACAGTTTACTGTTGGCAATCGCTTTGTTGATGTTCGGAATTATGTCCGCTTCATCGAGCGTGCCCTGCTCGAAATATTTCTCCATTAACGCGTCGTCGGATTCAGCGACCAGTTCGACCAGTCGCTCTCTCGTCTTTTCAACGTACTCGCGCCCTTCGGTGGGGATGTCGATCTCTTTCGCCTGCTCGTCGGCGCCCAGCTCGTAAGCTTTCATGTGGACCACGTCGACCACCCCACGGAATTCATGCTCTTTGCCAATCGGTAAGGTAAAAGGAATGATCGCCCGGCTGAAAGTTTTCTGCGCGCTTTCCACTGCGGCGCCAAAGTCAGAGTGTTCTTTATCGAGTTTGGTAACCGCCATGACTCGCGGAACTATGAATTCGTTTGCATAGCCCCAGGTTTTTTCGGTCTGAACTTCGACGCCCTTGACTCCGTCAACTACGACCAGGGCGCAGTCGGCTACGCGCAGTGCCGGTCGCGAGTGGGACACGAACGCGGCGTAGCCTGGCGAATCGATAAAATTTATTTTGGTATCGCGATATTCTAAATGTGCGAGTGCGGTATTGAGAGTAATTTTGCGGGCAATGGAATCTTCTTCGTAATCAGTAACCGTCGTGCCTTCGTCGACCTTACCCCAGCGTGGCGTGGCTCCGGCGACGTAGAGAAGAGAACTAATCAACTGCGTCTTCCCTGCGTCGCCATGTCCGATGACCGCAAGGTTGCGAATGAATTCCGTGGCGTAGGCTTTCATAAAAGACAGTTCCTTTCAACGATACGAGTAGGACAGACATTCCGGGTCTGTCTCCCGACCGGCATGAGCGCTCGGTTTATGCGATGCGAGGAGCGGGCAGGAATGCCTCCAACGAGTTGCTCCGGGCATGTGCTTCGGGATTGGAAGTAATTTATCTGAGCGACAAGTCTAAGGCAAGTTGCCAAAACGATGATTCGGCCATCTTTTGGCGGCAGTTTTGCATCAAAAGAAACACCCAGAAATGTGGATAAATTTGGAGACTTGATCATGTTTTACCGAAGATTTCTTTGCGTCGCTGCCGCCCTGACTCTTGCACTAACCGCCACGGTGGCCGCCTTTGCAAACTCAAACGACAAACGAACTACACGTGTTTCAGAACCGCTGAATCTCGCAATTTTGATTCAGGATGATTTGGTCTCGCAGGTTGGCAATGAACTCGGAGCCACTCGTGACTTCATTCGTTCGCTGCCAGATGGTTCGCGAGTGATGATTGGTTACATCACCGCCGGAAGCCTGCAAGTCAGGCAACCATTTACGTCCGACCTGAATAAGGCGGCCGGTTCTTTGCGAATCACCCGCTCGAGCGAGTCCGGGTCTCCGTACAATCCTTACGTTGAGGTGATCGAAGCTCTGCGTGAGTTTGACCAGGGCGCAAAAGGCAGAAACGCCTTGCTGCTGATCTCGGATGGGTTGGACACGTCACGCGGTTTTGATGTCACCAGCTCGGCACATACGGTTGATCTGGAACGGGCAATCAAACACGCCAATGAGAGAAACGTTGCGGTGTATGCGTTCTATGCTCCTTCGGTGGGTTTAACCAGCCGCAGCCGGCTCGCCGCCAGTTACGGTCAGAACTCACTCAATCGTCTGGCCCAGGACACGGGAGGGAAGGCGTTCTTCCAGGGCACGAGAGGATTCGTTACTTTCGATTCTTATTTCGAGAACCTGAAACGAACCCTGAACCAGACTTCGTAACAGAAAGCGCATACACAAGACTAGTAGCCGCCGCGGAAGTTAAACTTCGCGGCGGCTTCTTCGTGACCTTGTAGGCCGGCACTCCGTGGCCCCCGTCGTCACCGACGATTCTTTTTTAGAAGAACCTCAGATTCGCCACCGGGGCGGCCACGGAGTGCCGCCCCTACAAACTTTTTGCGCTCCATTATTTTCTTGGATCGAGAATAAGCCTGGTGATAGAGTTAAGGCATCGAATTCGAGCAAACCGTTAGTTTTGATT
>JAXIOV010000142.1:0-86061 GCA_045403245.1 Pyrinomonadaceae bacterium
CCCAACACACTTCGATGGTGCAGCGGGAAGCTTTTATGCGGAAGTCCCGACGGTTATCGTCGCGCGTCAACGCAACGGCAGCGAGCGGATCTTTTCTGGCTGTTACGTGGCGCGAAAATCGAACGTGCGCGCGGAGGAAAATCCGGCAGAAGGCGTCTGGCGCATCTATCGAGCCAGCTTGTTGCCCGCTGCGGCCCGTGCGTCGATCCCACAACTGCTCGCTCGAGCATGCGCGGATTGAAGGGATGAAGCGCGATTACGCGGATTCAAAGTCTGGGGTGCAAAGAAACCCTGGTGTAGTCCCTCGTAAGAATTTCTGACTTGAACTGCCTTACCGCGAAGCGGTTAGGTCTTACAGCCCAAGGGTTGCCGCTTCGGCTACCCTGGGTTACAGAGTTGAGTAGACGATTCAACCGCAACGCGGTTGCGTCTGAGTCGCTTGACTCCACCAGAAACAAACGCATTAGATCATCCGTGGATTCCTTGAGACCAAACAGCCCGTAATAGACCCGCGAAGAAGAACCGCCAAACATAAACAGCGGTCTGATTCAATGATAGGCGAGCTGGGTTCGCTGAATACTAGAATCCTTGTAACCAATGCTGCCTTCTACTCCCCTTCCATCAACTTGCTAGCGACGATTCGAACCACTTAGACTCGACCCGATGCATTCACTTGCCGACGCTCTCACTTCGCTGCGCGCGCACTTCGGATTCGCGGAGTTCCGCGAAGGCCAGCAGGAAGTGATTGCCGCGATTCTGGAAGGCAAGGATGCTGTGGTCGTGATGCCTACAGGGAGCGGCAAGTCTCTCTGTTATCAACTTCCGGCCATGATTTTTGGCGGCGCTACAGTCGTTGTTTCTCCGCTGATCGCGCTGATGAAGGACCAGGTAGACGCTCTGAAGGCACGCGATCTGCCGGCAACATTTATTAACAGCTCCATCGCCGAGCGCGAACAGTGGTCTCGCATTGAGGCCCTGCGTCGAGGTGAGTTTAAGCTTGTCTACGTCGCGCCCGAACGCTTCCGCAGCAGCCGCTTTCTCGAAGCCCTGAAATCCATCAGCGTGACGCTGTTTGCAGTGGACGAAGCTCACTGCATCTCCACCTGGGGGCACGACTTTCGTCCCGATTACCTGCGCTTGAAACGAGTGATCGAGACGCTTAATGAAGCTCGCGGAGCCGGTCGCGGCACTCAAACGCTTGCGCTCACTGCGACCGCCACGCCCTATGTTCGCTCCGACATCATTCAACAACTCGGCCTCACTAAACCGGAGACGTTTGTCAGCGGCTTTGACCGTCCGAATCTGACCATCGATGTGATCCACACCGAAAAAGAGCGTGAAAAGGTCGCGCGCATCAAGCGTCTGGCAAAGACCCACGATGGTTCAGGCATTATCTACACTGCGACCCGCAAGGCAGTGGAACAAGTTGCGACGCAACTAAAGGCACAGGGATTGAGCGTGTCGGCTTATCACGCCGGCATGGGTGACTCGGTGCGCGTGAGAGCGCAGGAAGACTTCATGACCGGGCGCACGCAGATGATCGTTGCCACCAACGCGTTTGGCATGGGGATCGACAAGCCGGACATCCGTTTCGTCGCCCATTATCAGATGCCCGGTTCTATTGAAGCCTACTATCAGGAAATCGGACGCGCTGGTCGTGATGGTTTGCCGTCTTCCTGTGTGCTCTTGTTCAATTACGCCGACAAGAACACGCACGACTTTTTCATTGAAGGCTCATATCCCACCGCTGAAAATATTCGGAACGTCTACCAGGCACTGGTGTCAACCGGACTGAAGCGCATAGAACTGTCCGCTTCCGAAATCGCAAAGCGCAGTGGCGTGCGAAATGATATGGCGGTCAACTCCTGCCTGTACCTGCTCGAACGCGCTGGACACATACAACGCCTTGCCGCGGTTGCAAACGCATCCGGCCAACGGACACCCTCGGGCCCACCCTGGGCCGTTGATGCCGGGCCCGGCAATACCGGGGCGTCGGTCGGCTCGGCTGGATTGACCCGAGACACAACCTCCAGAAACTCTTCACGTCGCAATCGCAGCATCATCATGCTCGACAGCGTTCCCGCAACGAAGCTGCGCGTCACGCCCGCCGACGTCGAACGCCGGGCCGCCCTCGAACGGCGAAAACTGCGGGAGATGATCGAGTTTTGTTACACCGAATACTGTTATCGCGCCCACATCCTTGACTACTTTGGCGATCGACACCACGCCCGCAAGTGTGGCGCCTGCGGAAACTGCTCACCCAGTGCCGCCGCAAATGCACCTCTTGCCGCTGAAGAGATGCTAACCAGCACAACTGCCACTGTGCGGCGCAGCCGTGAGCGCACGGCATACTCCGTCGCCCCAGCTCCACGCGCGCTGACCGAGGACGAGAACCTGCGGGTGCGAAAGATCCTGGCCTGTGCGACCCGTATGAAAGGCCGGTTTGGAAAGCACGTGCTCGCATCGACATTGCGCGGGTCAGCAGCGAAAAACGTTATGCAGGCCCGCCTGAATGAGCTTTCAACTTACGGTCTGCTGAAAGACATGCGGCAAGACGACATCCTGCATTACATAGATGCGTTGTGTGCCGCCCAATGCCTCCGGGTCAGCACGGGCGAGTATCCAACGGTTTCGATCACGGAGTTTGGCGACCGCGTGATGCGAGAAAAGGAACGAATTGAGCTGGCTCTGACTGACTACGTCAAGACCACTGAAGACCAGGAGTTACTACCGAACACAACCTCGCAAACGTACAACCTGTTTCGTAACGGCCAGTCGGTTGAAGAAATCGCCGCGGCAAGAAATCTCGTCCCAAACACAATTGAAGGTCACCTGGCGGAGTGTATTGCGGCTGGACTGCCGGTTGATCTCTCGAGACTGGTTTCGGATTCCGACAGAACCAAAATTGAAAGTGCCATTGCCAAACACGGCGCAGAGAAGCTAAAACCTATTCGAGAGGCACTGCCTGAGAGCATCACATACAATAAGATTCGCTTTGTAGTCGCTCAATACCGCCTGGCGAAGGCTCGCGCAGCGGGGTAGCGGGTGGAGCACGGGTCAGTCTTGGCGCCGCGTCCAATTTGGGCCGGGACGCGAGCCAGGAACACGGGGCATATAATTGTCGTATCCTGAAGCAGATTCCTGATAGGAGCACCTTATGTTCTGCCCGAATTGTGGTTCCACTCAAAGCGACGAACTGAAATTCTGCAAATTGTGCGGTGCGAATTTGTTTGCTGTACGTCAGGTGGTGGATTCCCGAGAGACTTCCGATCGCTTCGACTGGAGTCGGACATGGGTCGCCGAGATGTTCATGTCTCCCGCGGAGAAGAAGAGACGTAACGAGGAGATCGAACGGCAACGTGGCATCACGCCAGAGATTAAGCGCTATAACGAAATCAAGGCCGGCGTAATCACGGGCTGCGTCGGCGTAGGGATATCGATCATTCTTTACGTTTTAATGCAGGGGATTATTCTAAACGGCGATGTCACACCAAACGAAGCGGCGATCCTGAGTCGTTTGTGGATTGCCGGAGTGTTACCGCTACTCGTTGGCATGGGTCTGATCGTAAACGGCATCTTCGTGAGCAAAAAGATGGTTGAAATTGCCAGACAGAATTCGCAGAACGCCCCGGCCAACCTGGGCACGGATCTAAACCCTCAATCCCTCGGTCCAGGTGACGCCGAGTTTATTCCCGCGGGTTTCAGCGTCACGGAAGACACGACGAAGCACCTCGAGAGTTCCGGCCGCAAGTAACTTTCTCGTTCGCAGTGGCGAGGTCTGTCGCCCGCCCGCGGATTGGCATTGTCGTTTGGATCATGACCTGGGGTTCCACGATTTTCATAACATCCTTTGCACGTTTGGGCACCTTGTCTTGAACACCACACAACCAGCCCGCGACAGCGGGCGGTATATCAGAAGCCCACGGCGCTAGCCGTGGGTTGGTCGTCACTGAATCTAAGCCTGCGAAGCGGGCGACATAATGAATTCCCGCGGCCACGACGACGTTTGTATGGCTGAATCGCCTTCGGGCTCTCATTAACCCGAAGCTGCTAGTATGTCAGGTGCAATCATGCCGCCCCCTATCGCGGGCTGGTTGTGTGATTTCTAAGATGCGGGTCTGTCCAGCAAGAGCGTAAAGCTTGGCAGATAACGATCTGTAAAGGCTCCCTTGATAATCAACAGCTACCTTCCACGCCAGGCTTACGCTTTCGCCTGCTCCGTTCCCGATTTGAACTTCAAAGTCTGAGCGTGAAGATGTCAGCGCACGACGCCGCTGATTGGGCTTGAGGCGCTGGCATACAAGCGCTTTTGCATGCGGCCAGCGACGTAGGCCAGGCGGCCGGCCACTATCGCGAGTTTCATTGCCTCAGCCATCTTTGCAGGTTCGCGTGCTTCGGCAATTGCCGTGTTCATGAGGACAGCGTCGGCGCCCAACTCCATGGCAATCGCGGCATCACTGGCAGTACCCACACCAGCATCGACGATTATTGTCGCGTCCGGCAGTTGTTCACGCATGATCCTGAGGTTTGCCGGGTTTTGAATCCCCAAGCCGGATCCAATCGGGGCGGCCAGCGGCATCACGGCAGGACACCCCGCATCGAGCAGCTTCTTTGCCATGATCAAATCGTCAGTGAAGTAGGGCAAAACAACAAATCCCTCCTTCGTTAGGATCCGCGCCGCTTCCAACGTCTGTTCGTTGTCCGGGAAAAGCGTTGTTTGGTCCCCAATCACCTCCAGCTTTACCAGATCTGTTTGCAACGCTTCACGCGCCAGGCGCGCAGTGCGAATGGCTTCTTCGGCGGTATAACATCCGGCGGTGTTGGGAAGTATTTGAAGCGAAGGGTCCAGGTGGTCGAGAAAAGATTCAGTGCTGCGGTCCAGCGGTACGCGCCGGACAGCCACCGTCACCATCTCGGCCCCGGAAGCGTGATGCGCTGCTTTCATCTCATCGAAACTTCGATATTTTCCGGTTCCAATGATTAGCCGCGACGTCAGTGTAAGGTTGCCAATCCTGAAACTCTCTGCTCGCTGGGTTACTGCTGTGGACATGAATGAATTATATGCTGCCTACTGCCTACTGCCTACTGCGGCCTGACTCCAGGTCCCGCCTCCGCCCACAAAGTGCACAATCTCGACTTTGTCGTCTGGCCGTAACGTGATCGTTGGCCAATCAGCCCGACGTACCACCTGTTGATTCAGTTCAATGGCGATTTGTTCCGGCTTCAGTTTTAGGATGTTCACCAGGTAGGGCAGTGACAGGTTGTCTTCAACTTCGCGAGGCTCCCCATTCACTTCAATGCGCAACTGTTTCTCCGCTTCAACGGGCCGGGTGAATCACTCTACGCAACTCAGTCGAGACACCTTTGTTATCCGCGCGAACGAGAACCGCAGCCCGCCCGGAAGTAAACCAGGGAATCTCGGTGGTCACGGAGGCCATTCCGTCGCGCTGGGTTTTCACCGAATACATCTGTGGCCTGAAACCCGTCCCCAGGATCTTCACTGACACCGGCACGCCGGAGAGGGGCTTCTCCTTTGCGCCCGATCTGTCTTCAACCAGAACTCGAATGATGAAAGTCTCACCTGACATGAACTCGTCATCATCCAGGAGACTGAGAACCAACTCTGCGCCTTCCACGGCGACTTCTTCGGTTTTCTCCTGGCGCGTGTCATGAACGGTGTAAGGAGATTCGGCTACGTCTCCAACCGGAGCAGTTACCGTTCCATCTAAAGTGTCACTCAACGTGTCGTCAACACGCGGCTTCGGGCGGGGCCCACGAACCGACGGTTTCGCTCGAGCACGCGGTCGAGGTTTCCTTATCTCCAGTGTATCTTCCATGGATGGCGCCGGCAGCGATGGGGCGGGAGGCTCGGGAAGTGGTGGCAACGGAGCAGTTAATGTATCCATGTCATCGAAGACGATAGCGTGTGGATCCTCAGGAAACGCGGACTCAATAATCTCGACCTGAGGTTCCGCAACCTGCTCGACCTGCGCTACATTCGACGCGGCCTGCTTTTCGGCTTTGGCACGCGCTCCCATTTGCTTCAAATCTTCGATTCGGCCCGCATTGATGGCCGCGCAGATCAGCCGGTGCTGTCGCTTAAGCCGTTCAGCCAGGACGTCCTCATTAAAGCCTTCGGCAATCAGGTCCTCATAGGGAGTGCGCTTGCTGGCCAGAATCGTGCCGCCGGCGTAAACCAAAGACAGTATTAAAGGCGAGTCGAGCCCCTTATCTTCCGTCTGCACGTGGTAAACCACGCCAGCGTGTTCGATGTCAGTATTGAAGCCGGTTATCACGATCTTGGACTAGACGCGTCAATGATACAGGGCAACGTTCGCGTGCGTTTCGCGTGTCTCTCAATCGAAGTTAACACAGCCATTTTTGCAGGGTCAATTATCAATTTCTTTGCGCAAATACCTCAAGACAACGTTGCTTGACACCCCAGATCACTTCGACTACGATTCGGCTTGTACAATGATTCTCAATCTTAAGCTGTTGTAGTGATTTCACTTGAGCGCAGTTTTCAGGCGATATGGGTCTGATTACTGACAGTTCAAGTAGTTGATTTGGGCGCGATCCCTAATGCCGCCGTTTCGTCTTATCGATTACCTCCCGATCCTGCTGATCTTCATATTGGCAGCAGGTTTCGCGGTGACTAATATTTTCCTTTCACAGTATATCGGCCAACGAAAGCGGACCCGAACAAAAATGATGCCGTATGAGTGCGGCAAGGATCCGGTTGGTACCGCCCGCGAACGCTTCTCAGTGAAGTTTTACCTGATCGCCATGATCTTCATCCTGTTTGATATTGAAGTCATCTTTCTGGTGCCCTGGGCAGTGGTTTTTAAGACGCTCGCGAGCCCGGCCTTCGGACTTAGAACCCTCATCTACGTGGAAATGATGGTGTTCGTGGTTCTGCTGCTGGCAGGTTATGTCTACATCCTCAAGAAAGGTGCTTTCGACTGGGGCGAAACTGCGCGCCGCGAGGCTGAAGCAGAAGGGCGCCTCCTGGCAGATATGGAGAAGCGGCGACTGGAGAAGACCCGGGCTGCTTAAGGATATTTCATGGGTTTAGAAAACATCATTGCCGAAGCATTGCCGGAAGTGTTAACCACGCGGCTCGACTCTTTAATCAACTGGGCCCGCAAGTCTTCGCTTTGGCCGGCAACTTTTGGTCTTGCCTGCTGTGCAATTGAGATGATGAATGCCACCTCTTCTCGCAACGACCTGGCCCGTTTTGGCTCCGAAGTTTTTCGCGCGAGTCCCCGTCAGGCGGATGTGATGATTGTGTCGGGCCGGGTTTCACGAAAGATGGCTCCGGTCCTCAGGCGAATCTACGATCAAATGCCTGAACCAAAGTGGGTGATCTCGATGGGAGCGTGTGCGACATCAGGCGGTGTGTTTGATAACTATGCCATTGTTCAGGGAGTCGACAAGATCGTGCCGGTGGACGTTTACATTCCCGGGTGCCCGCCCCGGCCGGAAATGCTGATTCACGCGGTGATGATGTTGCAGGACAAAGTGAGTAAAGAGTCGGTCCGAGATCGTAAGGACGTTCCTGAGGAAGAAGCTCGCACTGCCGTTGTGCCGGGAACGTTACCGGTGACCGATGGGTCAACAGTCACCCAAAATGCGGTGCCGGAATCGCGTCCATACTCAATTGCGTCGCGACACGAGCGGCGGCGGTCTTCATAATTATTGGGCAAGCAGTGATGGTTTCATGAGCACCGGGGCAGATACAGAAAACACCTTGCCGGAGCAGGTCGACACAAATCAAGCTAAAAATTCGACGCCGTCCCAATTGGTGACGGCGTTACAGCGTGAGCATCCAGACTGGATTACTGAGATCATCGAGGCTTACGGTGAAGTGACCGCAATTGTTCCGCGCGCTCACATCGTCGAAGTCTGCACGCACTTGAAGTCGGCGCCGGAGGCGAGTTTCGATTTTCTTGCGGATCTGTGCGCGGCCGATCGCGGACCGGAAGAGGAACCGCGGTTTGAAGTCAATTATCACCTGTTTTCTACCACCAGGTATCACCGGCTTAGATTGAAGGTGCTGTTGACTGAGGAGAGTCCGTCCGTGCCGACAGTCACAGGGGTTTGGCGGACGGCCAACTGGCATGAGCGTGAAACGTTTGATTTGATGGGTGTCGTTTTTGAAGGCCACCCAGACTTGCGCCGGATTCTCCTGCCAGACGACTGGCAGGGCCATGCGTTGAGGAAAGATTTTCCGTTGCGTGGGTATGAGCCGTATAGCTTGAAATAGTCCAAAGTCCAACGTCCAACGTTTTTTGTGGACGAAGGAGCGCGGACTCTGGACCTTGGACTCTGGACATTAGACGTGAGTAGTTCACTACAAATCCCGCCACAGTTTGACGTCGTGGATCGTCCGCTGGACACTCAGATGACGATCTCAATGGGGCCCCAACATCCGTCAACCCACGGAGTGTTGCGGCTGGAACTCGTGCTTGACGGGGAGATGGTTGTCAAAGCGACGCCGGACATTGGTTATCTCCACACCGGGATGGAGAAACTATTTGAGTACAAGAAGTACCAGCAAGGGATCGTCATTACCGATCGGATGGACTATCTCAACCCCCTCGGTAACAACCTCGCTTACGTAATGGCGGTTGAAAAGCTCCTGGGTCTCGAAATTCCAGAGCGAGCACAGACAATTCGGGTATTGACCTGCGAGTTGCAACGCATTGCTTCACACCTCGTATGGCTCGGCACCCACGCGCTCGATATCGGTGCGATGACCATCTTTTTTTATTGCTTTCGTGAACGCGAGAAAATCCTCAACCTGATTGAAGCGGCGTCAGGCGGTCGCCTGACCCCATCTTATTTCCGCATCGGCGGCCTGATGATGGATCTGCCGGCAGGTTTTGAGAACCGCGTGAAGCAGTTTCTCGATGGTTTTCTCAAAGCAGTCGATGAATTTCACACGCTGCTAACCGGCAACACCATTTTTCGCAAACGCACCCAGGGAGTTGGCGTTATCACGGCTGAGGATGCCATCGACTGGGGCCTTTCTGGGCCATGTCTTCGCGGCAGCGGCATCGGGCTGGATATCAGGAGGGCGAATCCTTACACCGGCTATGAGAAGTATGATTTTGATGTACCGGTAGAGACTGACTGCGATGTCTGGGCACGTTATCTGGTGCGGATGCGTGAGATGAAAGAGTCGCACAAGATTGTGGCGCAAGCCTTGTCGCGATTGAAGCCGGGGCCGGTTAAGGCGGATGCGCCAAAGGTTGTGCTGCCGGATCGCGAAGCGATGAAGCGTCACATGGATGCGTTGATCCATCACTTCCTGATTGTGGCCGAGGGATTTGATGTACCGGCAGGTGAGGTCTATCACCCGATTGAGGCTTCGAAGGGTGAGCTGGGCGTTTACGTCAAGTCAGAGGGTGGACCAAAACCCGCCCGCGTGCATTTCCGTGGCCCGAGTTTCATAAACCTTTCCGCGTTGCCGCACATGTCGGAAGGCGCAATGGTGGCTGACATTGTAGCGATTATCGGCTCGTTGGATATCGTGCTGGGAGAGATTGATCGGTAGTAGTCAGTTGTTCCGTTGTCAGTAGTTCCGTTGTCGGTAGTTAGTGGTCAGTGGCCCGTTAACCAAGCGTGCAACTAACAACTGACTACTAACAACTGACAAGAGAAGAATGAGCACTCAACCAATAAAAATCCAACCCATGTCGCAGCCGGTGGATATCGGTTCCGAGGTGGCGTCTTTCTCGCCTGAGGTTGAAGCGGAAATTGATCGGCATTTAGCGAAGTATCCCGTGATGCGTTCGGCGATACTTCCGCTGATGTTTATCGTGCAGCGGGAACGAGGGTATCTGGACCCACCGGGGATCGCCTATCTAGCGAAGCGTCTGTTTCTGCGCATCACGGACATCTGGGAGGTTGCTACCTTCTATTCGATGATTCACATGGAACCGGTCGGCAGGCACCACATCCAGATTTGCAAGACGCTTTCCTGCAAGATCATGGGTGAGCCGGGAATCACTGAACACGTTTGTAAGAAGTTGGGGATCAAACCTGGTGAAACTACCGCAGATGGCAAATTTACAGTTTCACTGGTCGAGTGTCTGGGGTCATGCGGGACCGCACCGATGTTCCAGATCGGCTTTGATTACCATGAGAATCTGACGCCGGAAAAGGTGGATCAGATTTTGGATTCATTGAGTTAAATGAACTTTGTACTTAGTACTTCGAGCTTGGAGGGTCGCTCGGCAAACGTCGATGAGCAAGTGAATATGGAAACGAAAAACACCAAGTTGAAGCACCAAGCACAAAGTACAAAGCACTAAGTTCAAAGTACTACTTACGATTTACCATTCACCATTTACCAAAAACATGTTCATAGGCGCCATAGGTTGTGAACCACTTCAGCTCGCGCGAGTTCATCTTGAAAACTCGCGATCGCTTGAGGTGTATCGCGGTCACGGTGGATATGAAGCCCTGAAGAAGGTGCTTGATTCCATGTCACCCGACGATGTCATCAATGAAGTAAAGAAGTCGGCGTTGCGCGGCCGTGGAGGCGCGGGTTTTCCGACCGGAATGAAGTGGAGCTTCGTGCCCAAGGATTCGCCGAAACCAAAATATGTCGTATGCAATGCCGATGAATCCGAGCCCGGCACTTTCAAAGACCGCTACCTGATGGAACGCGATCCGCACAGGCTGATTGAGGGCATGCTGATCGCTGCCTATGCCCTCGGAGCAAAAACTAACTACGTCTACACTCGCGGTGAGTACAAGTATCTCATCGACATCATGGATGTGGCGCTCGATGAGGCGCGCGCTGCGAATCTTTTGGGGCAGAACATTCTCGGCACAAACTTCTGCAGTGAGATTTACACCCACACCGGCGCCGGGGCCTACATTTGCGGCGAAGAGACGGCGCTGCTGAGTTCGCTCGAAGGAAACCGCGGCCATCCGCGCATGAAGCCTCCCTTCCCTGCTGTTTCGGGTTTGTACGCTTCGCCAACTGTAGTCAACAACGTCGAGACCCTGACCGCCGTCCCCGACATCATCGAGATGGGCGGCGAGGCCTATCAGAAACTGGGGACCGAAAAGAGTGGAGGCACCAAGCTCTGGTCTGTCTCGGGGCACGTGAATCGGCCCGGTGTCTATGAATTACCGATGGGCTACGACGACATGGAGAAGTTCATCATGGAAGACTGCGGCGGGATGTCGGGTGGAAAGAAACTGAAAGCAGTCATTCCGGGCGGGTCGTCGGTATACATCATGAGCGCCGATCAGATTATCGGCAAAGACGTGCGGATGGACTATGAAGGTATTGTGGCCGCCGGTTCGATGGTTGGTTCGGGCGGATTCATCGTGATGGATGAGACGGTCGATGTATTTGAATCAACGAAGAATCTTACTGAGTTTTACAAACATGAATCGTGTGGCTGGTGCACACCCTGTCGCGAGGGCACGGATTGGCTGGTGAAAGTTTTCAAACGCGTGGCAGCCGGTGGCGGCCGGACGGAGGACGCGCAGCTGCTGGTGGACTTATGCGACAACATCGAGGGCAAATCGTTTTGTCCGCTCGGCGATGCGGCGGCTTGGCCAATTCAATCGGCGATCAAGAGATTTCCGGAAGATTTCAAGAAGCATCTGATGAATGGCAACTAGGAGCGGCGGGCTGAACTCGTACCAGGAACTGCAACTCAAAGTTAAGACGCGCTAACAACCAAGAACACCTTTCAATGTCAACTGAAGTAATCAAAGTCACTATCAACGGCAAGGACTTCGAAGTGCCAAAGGGTGCGCGACTCATCGACGTGTGCCGCGACAAGGCTTTCGATATCCCATCTTTCTGCTATTACGCCGATCTGGCCCTCCAGGCTTCCTGTCGCATGTGTCTGGTGCGCATCGAGAAGATGCCGAAGTTGCAGACGTCCTGCACGATAACCTGCACTGACGGCATGATCGTGACAACCCAAAGCGACGAGATCGAAAAAGCCCAGCGCTCAATGCTCGAGTTTCTGCTGGCCAATCACCCGCTCGATTGTCCAGTCTGCGATCGGGGCGGCGAGTGTGAACTTCAGGAGATGACGTTCGATTGGGGTGGACTGGAAGAACGCTTCACGGAAAAGAAGAATTACCAACCCGAGCGATATCTTTCGCCAATGGTGGCCAACGACCCGCAGCGGTGCATCCTTTGCAAGCGCTGCACTCGCGTTTGTGATGAATGGATGGGTGAGGACGCGATCGAAGCCGGAGGCCGCGGCGCGAACACCGTAATCGGTACCTACGGCGGCTGGCTTGACTGTTCGCAATGTGGAAACTGCATCGAAGTTTGTCCGACCGGCACATTGCTCGACGGCACCTATCGTCACCAAACGCGACCGTGGGAGCTCGCGCAGACAATTTCTACGTGCACCTATTGTTCTGACGGTTGCCAGATGTCGCTCGGCTCTCGTGGCGGTGAATTGATGCGCATCGTCGCTCGCGACCGGTATGTCAATGGTCTCAACGGTGAGTTTCTCTGTGTCAAGGGCCGTTTTGGTCATCCCTTTGTAAATCACGAAGCCCGCATCCGTACCCCTTTGATTCGTTACAAAAAAGGCGGCAAGTTGATCCCGGCAACGTGGGATAAAGCGATTCACCATGTCGCTCGGAGACTCGACGAAGTTGCAGACGCGTATGGCCTTGACTCAATTGGGATAGTGGGCAGCCCGCGAATTACCAACGAAGCAAACTACCTGCTGCGCAAGTTTGCAGATCTGGTCGGAACGAGAAACTACACAACCACTGACGTCTTTAGTCTGAAACCGTTCTTCGACAACCTTGCAGCGCCTCTCGCCACGCACCGGGACATCCGCTACGCGAAAACCATCGTGCTGATAGGCGGCGAACCTGAAGAGTTGCAGCCGCTCACGGGCAAGCAAATGCGGCAGGCGGTAAACCATGGCGGCGCGAGATTGATCGTTATTAACAGCACTCCGATTCGATTAGTTGAACAGTCGGCACAGTTTATTCACATCCGAACGGGCGCTGAGGACGCGGCGGTACTGGCCCTGGCCAATGATTCGAATGATTCAATGGCTGCAACGAAGCTGGGAATCGAAGTAACTGAACTGCAAGCGCTCAGGCAAACAATCTCCAACACTCAAGGTGATTTGGTGATCATGTTTGGAGGTGAGTTGTCCTCCGAGGCTCAGGCGGCAATCGGACGTTTGCCGGTGTTGCTTCGCACGTCAGAACGTCGTGTCTTGCTTCACCCGCTTCCACTTTTCAACAACAGTGTCGGCGCGCACGACATGGGAATGATGAACGGCAACATGACTCCCACCCAGATGCTGGACGGCGCCGGCGAAACGATCCGGGCGATCTACATGGCTGGAAGTTTCCTGCCTTCTCAACTAAATGGTCGTGAAGACTGTCCTGGCAAACTAGACTTTCTCGTAGTGCAGGAGCTGTTTGAAACCGACACGACGGCTTTCGCTGACGTTGTACTGCCGGCAGCTTCATTCGCAGAGGTCGACGGCACATTCACCAACAACGATGGTTTCGTGCAGCGCGTGCGGCAGTCGATTCCGCCGGTTCAGCAGTCGAAGCCGGATTGGATGATCACGGACGCGCTCAGTCTCGAACTGGGGACCAATTTCGGTTTTCAAGCTTCAGCGAGTGCGGTTTTTCGTGAGATTGCGGAGCGCATTCCGGCATATTCAGGTTTACGTTATCCGGTGTTGAAGGACGAATCCAATCCGGTACAGGCGAAGTACAGCCTGATAGAGGCTAGCGACCTTACGGCGGAACTAGAGGCCGTGCGCGCCTCGGTCGAAAGGTTGCCGGATACCGGAGACAAGGGACAGACCACACCGAAGGTGGGACACGAGCTTTTTAAGATTGGCACGTTGACCGATAAAGTGCCGCAGTTTCAATTGCTGGCTGGCGGAAATCCGCGTCCGGAAAGCGTCAGGGTTTCACCGTTGTACCAGATCACTGTTGATGCGAGCTTGCAGGCCGAAGCTGGAGTCGCAGGAGATTGATTACGGTCAATCATGGATGGTAAATGGTAAATCGTGAATAGTAAGTGGAGGGCCGCACGCCGCCCGAGCACCACTTACTATTTACCATTCACCATTTACAAAGAATGGACTGGAATAACCCTTACATTCACGCAGTGTTGCTGATCGTCGGGATGACGATTGCCTTTTTGACGATCATGCTGCTGGTGGCCATGACCGTGCTGGCTGAACGACGTGTGCTGGCGTTTATCCAGGGGCGTGTCGGACCAAATCGCGTTGGCTTTGGCGGAATTCTGCAACCGTTCGCAGACTTCATCAAAACCATGATGAAGGAGGATCTGGTTCCGGATCAGTCAACCAGATTTGTTTTCCTTCTGGCTCCGATGATTGCCGTGGTGACCGCAATCATGGCGATCATTGTCTATCCATTTGGACCGACGATTACGATTCCCTATCTCAACTGGACGATTCCGCTGGTCATTGCGCATTTCGACGTGGCGCTGCTTTATGTACTTGGAGTCACGTCGGTAGGTGTGTATGGAATAGCCCTCGCCGGCTGGTCGTCAAACAACAAGTACAGCCTGATGGGCGGCCTGCGATCGTCGGCGCAGATGATCTCGTATGAACTGGCGCTCGGCCTGTCTCTGATTGGAGTTATTTTGATTTCCGGGACGCTCGACATCTATAACATCGTCGAACAGCAGTCTGGGTGGCACGGTTCGCAGTGGAACATATTTTATCAGCCTGCCGGCTTCATCCTTTACCTGATTGCCGCCATTGCGGAAACCAACCGCGTGCCTTTCGATCTGCCGGAAGCTGAAACGGAGCTGGTGGCCGGGTTCCACACGGAATACAGCTCAATCAAGTTTCTTCTCTTCTTCAACGCCGAATACATCAACATGATTACGGTGTCGATGCTGGCGACGACCTTGTTTCTCGGTGGCTGGAATGTCCCGTTCGCAGATTACATATTCGGCAGAGGGACGCTGCTTTTCGGGCTGGTTAGCGTGCTTGGGTTTTTCGCAAAGATCATTTTCTTCCTGTTTGTTTACATCTGGATCCGCGGTACGCTGCCGCGTTTTCGATTTGATCAGTTGATGGACTTTGGCTGGAAGTTTCTACTGCCGGCGGCGATTGTGAACATCATCGTAACGGCAACGATTGTATTTCTGGCGACCGGGTAGGTCTCGAGTGCCAGGTTTCGCGTTTCGAGTTATCAGGAATGAGAGGCGGTGGTAACCGCTAGCCTCGAAACTAGTATCAGATGTCCACGATCTTATTCATTATCTTCGCTGCCCTCGCCATCGGGTGCGCCATCGCTGTGGTGTCGCAGCGCAACCCGCTTTACAGCGCCATCTCGTTGATTGGTGTGTTTGTAGCGCTGGCCTCGCTCTATGTAACGCTGGCAGCTCCCTTCATCGCCGCGGTCCAGGTCATAGTTTATGCCGGTGCGATCATGGTCCTGGTGATCTTCGTCATCATGCTGCTCAACGTCGAGGAGGAGGAACCCCGGCGTAAGCGGCTCACGTTTCTTGTTCCTCTGGCGATCGGAATGGCTGCAGTGCTGATCGCCGAAACCGTCTTCATTCTGTATTCAGTCCAGACGTCAACCAGACTTTTACCGGGCACCGGTTCCGACATTGGCCTGACGCACTCCATAGGTGAAGGACTATTCACGCGTTATCTGCTGCCGTTTGAAGTGACCTCGGTGTTGTTGTTGATGGCAATCGTAGGCGCCATGTCACTGGCGCGACGTACTGCTTTGCCGGCTGGCGCGCGGGTCGTTCCCGGGGCGCAGGTTCTGGCGATGGATGTGGTCAACCCGCGAGCTATCGGCGACCAGACGCCGGTTGAAACCGACAGCACCGCCGAAGCGGCCCGACTGATGGGCGTGGAATTCAAGACAGATCCATGGCAGCGAGGATAGAGATTCATGGAACCACAACTTTCCTGGTACCTCGCGCTTTCCGCCGTTCTATTCACGATTGGCGCGGTCGGCGTGATTATCAAGCGCAACGTAATTGCGATGTTCATGTGTATCGAGCTGATGCTCAACGCCGTGAACCTCACGTTCATCGCCTTCTCCAGTTACTTTCAGGATGTGACGGGTCAGTTGTTTGTGTTCATCGTGATGACGGTGGCTGCGGCCGAGGCCGCAGTTGGACTGGGAATAATCATCACCATCTTCCGCAATCGCGAAACGCTGGATGTGGATGATGCCAGCATTTTGAAGTTGTAGTCAGTTGTTCGTTGTCAGTGGTTAGTTGTTAGTGGTCAGTTGTCAGCGGCTCGTTATCAGAGCGTGCAACTGACCACTAACAACTAACAACGGACATCACTTCCAAATGGATAATAACCTTCTAAGTCTGATCATTTTCGCGCCGCTGGCGGGAGCTGCCATCAACTGGTTTGTAGGCGGGCGGGTGCGAAATGAGAAGTTTATCGGCGCGGTAGCGTGTGGCGCCGTGGGCGTTTCCACGATCGTCGCTTTTTATCTCGCGTTCAAATCAGGTGGCGCGTTGGTCTCAACTCAACCCACCTTCGATCACCTGTGGACGTGGATCCAGGTGGGAACTTTCCGGGCCGACTTTGGCCTGGCCATGGATCGCCTGAGCGGCACCTACGCGCTCTTCGTTACCTTCGTTGCGTTTCTGATCCACGTTTTTGCAGTCGGTTACATGCACGGGGACAGCGGCTTCTATCGCTTCTTCGCTTATCTGAACCTCTTCATGTTTTCCATGCTGACGCTGGTGCTTGCTGACAATTTCCTGCTCATGTTTGTCGGCTGGGAAGGCGTGGGACTCTGTTCGTATCTCCTGATTGGCTATTACTTCGACAAGAAGGAAGCCGGCGACGCAGCGAAGAAGGCGTTCATCACAAACCGTGTGGGCGATTGGGGTTTCGTGATGGGCATCTTGCTCACTTTCTTCGTCACGGGCTCCGTCAGTTTCTTCACCAAGCCGGATCACGGCGTGGTGAGTGCTCTGCAAAGTATCGGTGGAATGCCGGTAGATCCTTTTACGTGGCAAGCGATCTTCGGTTCGGTGAATGGCACTCCGACCCTGGTGACGTCGATTGCTGTGCTTCTCTTCATAGGCGCCGCCGGCAAGAGCGCGCAGATTCCTTTGTACGTCTGGCTGCCCGATGCGATGGCTGGCCCGACGCCCGTTTCAGCTTTGATTCACGCCGCTACGATGGTCACCGCCGGCGTCTACATGATTGTCCGCTGTTCGGCAATCTACACGCATGCCCCCACTGCCATGTTTATCGTGGCGATGATTGGCGCCGCCACAGCTCTTTTTGCGGCTACCATCGGGCTTGCGCAAAACGACATCAAGAAAGTCCTGGCTTATTCGACCATCTCCCAGCTTGGTTACATGTTCCTTGCCTGCGGTGTCGGGGCTTTCGTTGCCGCAATCTTCCACGTAATCACGCACGCATTCTTCAAGGCGCTTCTCTTCCTCGGTTCCGGTTCCGTCATTCACGGGATGCATCACGAACAGGACATGCGGCGGATGGGCGGTCTGCGTAAGTACATGCCCATCACTTTTGCCACCATGATCACCGGCTGGCTGGCAATATCGGGTATACCGATTTTTGCCGGCTTCTTTTCAAAGGATGAGATCTTGTGGAAGACCTGGAGCGCTCCGGCGTTTAGTTTGCCCGGCCCCTTTTGGAACAAACTCCTATGGGGTGTTGGCGCTCTGACGGCCCTGCTGACCGCAATCTACATGACGCGCATGATGGTCATGACTTTCTGGGGCAACGAGCGGTTCCGCGAGAGGCAAATCGAGCATGCTGAGGACGAACCTGCGCATCACGGCGTACACGAGCCCCAAGAGTCTCCGTGGATCATGACAGTGCCGCTGATCGTGCTGGCGGTGTTGTCAACGATCGGTGGTTTCATCGGCGTGCCCTATGCACTTGGTTCTTTGGTTTCCGGTCATCCAACGAATTACATTGAGCGAACGCTTGATTCTGCTGAAGTCCACGGCGAAAGCGCCCAACCAATTTGGCTCTCGCATCCTCCCTCGCCACACGATGGGGAGCCTGCCTTGACGCCTCTCGGAGAATCCCACGAAACCGGCGAGACACATTCCCCGGAACAGGTTTCTGCCGAGCGATTGCTTGCCCTGGTGTCATTGCTCGTCGCCCTTACCGGCATCGCGATCGGCTGGCTGATTTTTCGCAAACGACCGTTATTGCAAATGCCGCGACTGCTCGAAAACAAATACTACGTCGACGAGATCTACAACAAGACAATTATCAACCCAATGCACCTAGGCTCGCGCGAAGGGTTGTGGAAAACCTTCGACGTGGGGGTCATCGATGGATTTCTCCATGCTGTCGGCCAGGCAGTCACGGAGGCGGGGCTGCTAGTTCGTCACCTGCAGGCAGGTTTCGTAAGGGGTTATGCCGCGATCATCTTGCTGGGCGCGCTGGCGATGATCGGGTTTTTTGCTTATTTCGGTATCAGGTAATTTATGGAGCAGCATCTTCTGACAATTATCATTCTGCTGCCCGTGATTGGCGCGCTCGCCACGGTTGCGTACAGCTTTGTGCCGGGAAAGCGCGAAAGCTACTACAAGTGGATCGCCCTCGCTTTTAGTGTCGTAGATTTCGCGCTTTCGTTGCTGCTCATCGCCGGAATCGGAGCCGGAAGCAAAGACTTTCGTTTCGTCCAGGACGTTCTATGGATCGGGTCGATCGGCGCGCGCTACCACGTCGGCGTCGATGGCATCAGTCTTTGGCTGGTGATCCTGACGACCCTGCTCATGCCGATTGCGATCTTGTCGAGCTGGAAGTCAATTCAGAAGCGCCAACTTTCTTACTACTTGTTCTTGCAACTACTCGCCGGTGCGATGATTGGCGTTTTTGTGTCGCTCGATCTGCTGCTTTTTTATCTCTTCTTCGAAGCCTCGCTGATCCCCATGTTTTTCCTGATTGGCATTTGGGGCGGCGAGCGCCGGATATATGCGGCGGTCAAGTTTTTCATTTACACAGCGGTTGGCAGCTTGCTAATGCTGGTCGGAATCATTGCGCTCTACTACGTCTACGGCTCTTTTGACTACGTTGTGATCCTTGAAGCAATGCGCAGCGGGACAACCCCGCTATCAGCGCGCACGGAGTTTTGGCTGTTTCTCGCATTCGCGTTCGCTTTTTGTATCAAGGTTCCGCTGTGGCCGTTTCACACCTGGCTGCCCGACGCACACACCGAAGCGCCGACTGCCGGCTCGGTTATCCTGGCGGGTGTCCTGCTCAAGATGGGAACTTATGGTCTTCTCCGCTTTAACCTTGCACTGTTTCCCGACATGTCGCGCAAGTTTGCGCCGGTGATGATTACTCTGGCCATCATTGGAATCATCTACGGAGCGCTGGTGGCCATGGTTCAACCGGATGTGAAGCGCCTCGTCGCCTATTCATCAGTAAGCCACATGGGATTTGTGGTGCTCGGTCTCTTCTCTTTCACCGAATTTGGAATGCAGGGCTCCCTCTACCAAATGCTCAACCACGGCGTATCAACCGGCGCGCTGTTTCTTTTCGTCGGTTTCATTTACGAGCGCAGGCATACGCGACAAATCTCCGAGTTTGGCGGGCTGGCATCGTCGATGCCGTGGTTCTCAGCCCTATTTGTCATCGCATCGCTTTCCTCCATCGGGTTGCCGTTTCTCAACGGGTTTGTCGGGGAGTTTCTGATCTTGCTTGGCACATGGACGTCGACCTCAATCAAATACGCGGAGATCGCGACGATGCTGGCAGGCACCGGGGTGATCTGGGCCGCGGTTTATATGCTGTGGATGTTGCAGCGCGTGGTGTTTGGAAAGCTGACCAATCCAGAGAACGCGAAACTGCAGGATCTCAATCCGCGTGAGATTGGTCTGCTGCTTCCCTTGCTGGTGCTGATGCTCTTGATGGGTGTTTTTCCTCGCCCGTTTCTCGACAGGTCGAAAGGCAGCATTGAGATTGTCCGTTCGCGCGTCGAGTCTCCAGCTGGTGGCTCGTATGCTGAAGCCCAGCGCAAGGAAGGAACCCCAACTACCAGAGAAGCCGGAAATTCACCGTAGTTAGTGCGCGATTATCAAATTTAATGAACCCCTTCTTCGCTCTACAACTGACGATGCCTGACGTTAACCTGGCGCTTATCCTGCCTGAGCTAATCGTTTGCGGAGTCGCGGTAATCGTGATGCTGGTTGACGCTTTTGCCAGGCCAACTCAACGCTGGCTTACTGGCGGCATTTCGATTGCCGGATTGTTTGCTGCCGGAATTAGCGCGTCATGGCTGTGGGTATCCTGGCGCGGTGTCCGCGAGGCGTTCAATGGAATGGTTGTGCTCGACGAATTGCGTCTCGGGTTTACGGTTGTTTTCCTCCTGGTTTCAGTGCTCACAGTTCTGGTCTCGATGGTCTGGGTTGAGAACGAGAAACTTCCCGCCGGTGAGTTTCATTCGTTGCTGATGTTTGCGACGGCAGGGATGATGCTGATGGCTTCGGCTGGCGATCTGGTGATGGTCTTTCTGGGCCTTGAGATTCTTTCAATTGCAACTTACGTGATGGCGGGCTTTCGGCGAGTTGACGTGCGGTCAAAC
Organism: Pyrinomonadaceae bacterium; assembly: GCA_045403245.1. GTDB lineage: Bacteria > Acidobacteriota > Blastocatellia > Pyrinomonadales > Pyrinomonadaceae > PSRF01. Next base: position 20,578 of record JAXIOV010000142.1, read on the forward strand.
GAGTCGTCAATGAAGTATTTCATTCTTGGGTCGTTCTCCTCCGCCTTCCTGCTCTATGGAATCGCACTTACTTACGGTGCGACTGCTACGACTGGCGGACTTCCTGGTACGACTAACATCGCCGAGATAGCGCAAAGGCTGCCGGAGGCCCAGTACCCGCTCCTGCTTTTTGCCGGAGCAGCCATGATGCTCGTGGGTTTTGGTTTCAAGATCGCGACTGCTCCATTCCATGTTTGGACTCCCGACGTGTATGAGGGCGCGCCAACTCCGGTCACAGCCTTCATGGCGGCTGGTCCAAAAGCCGCCGGCTTTGCTTCGTTTGTTAGGGTATTTGTCTTTGGGTTTCCCTTCGTGGTGGCAGCCGGCAGCGGTTCAATCCCGTGGAAGTTGCACAATGCGTGGCTGGAGGCTTTGGTCGTTCTCGCGATCATGACCATGACTGTAGGAAACGTGGTGGCGATCGCTCAGAACAACGTAAAGCGCATGCTTGCGTATTCCTCAATCGCCCACGCCGGCTATGCAGTCGTAGGTTTTATTGCTGCTGGAGCCGCCACTGATGCTGTCCAAAGAGATGCTGCGATTGCGGCCGTGATCTTCTACCTTTTGACTTATTCCGTGATGAACCTCGGCGCGTTTGCGGTCGTGCAACTGATCGCGCGTACAGGAGACCGCCGGACCGAAGTTGAAGATTACAGCGGCATCGGTTTTCAGGCGCCGTGGCTCGGGTTTGCGCTTTCCTTGTTCCTGCTGAGCCTGCTTGGCATGCCTTTGACGGCGGGCTTTATGGGAAAGATTATGGTTTTTCGGGCCGCCCTGGATCAGGGCTACAACAAGTTGGTGGTGATCGGCGTTTTGAATACGGCTGTTTCGGCTTACTACTACCTGCGACTGATAATCGTCATGTTCTTCCGTGAACGCACCACCACGTGGAGCGCGCCAAGGGTGCCGGCCAGTGCCGCAGTCGCGCTGGTTATCACAATTCTCGGCGTACTCTACCTCGGGCTCTTCCCGGGCCGTGTCATCAATGCCCTGCAGACGCGCACTTCCGTTTCCATCTCAAAACGCTAGGTTTCAACTTTCCTGCAAATGCGGACTTCAGGTGCGATTCGGCTCCGTAAGGTATTACCAGGCTTACAAGTCGCGAAGTCCGACTGGCGTTTGGTTTTGCGGGTTTCTAAGAACGCGATCCCGCCGGGTCTTAGCGTCAAGTACAGAACCGAGCGCGGTAGCGCCGGGTCCTGGCGTCAACCTGGGAGGAGTTTAGCGATTGAGCGTCGCCTGAGTCCGGCGCCACGTAGCACTGAGAACGACTTCAGCATCGGGCCGCCACCGCGCTCGGTTCTATACTTGACCCGGCGCTACCGCGCTCGGTTCTGTACTTGACCCGGCGCTACCGCGCTCGGTTCTATACTTGACCCGACGCTACCGCGCTCGGTTCTGAAACGAAGATGTCTTTTCGCGCTCAATTGTCAGATCAGTGCGTGGCCACTGACTATCAAACTGGAGCTCTTCCTTGACTGTCACTGAAAAACCAAATCCGCCGAAGGCTCGCCGCAGTCCCAGGGCGACTGAGTATGCAGAACAGGTCAAGACCGACCTGAAGACAGCATGGTTGCCATGCATCTATCGCGACCGCATTCGAAAAATGCGCACGCGATCCTACAGCTTTGCGGGGTTAAAGAACCGGACCAGGGTGGAGATTCACCACACCCTATTGGGCGTGGAGTTGAAGGTTGGCGCCCGGCGAATACTCTGCCCGGATCTCGCGACCGCAAGATATCTGTCGGTTTTTGCCCGCACACAATGCGCGGGGATTGCCGTGCCTTACGACATCACAAAGATTTCTCAACTAGCCGATGAGCTCGAATCCTCCTGGCATCGGATGCTGCTTCTGGCCGACCATCATGCCGGTGGCGAGCCGGATGCATTGCGTAACAACCTTCGACGAGTCCTGGTGAAGATGATTAGCCGGGAACTTTCCGAGGCCGGCGCGGGGAGTCTGGTTCCCGAGTTTAAGCAGACAACCCGCCAGCGCCAGTAAGTTTTCTCTTCTTTACGATTGATTTCCGGCCAGATAAGAAGTTTAATAACAGATGGCGATGATTGAAGAGACACGGGAAGTGTTTACCGAAGACCCACCACCAACCGACGCGTCCAGCGCGTTGCCTTTTCCTTTTAACCAGCACAGTTTCTGCCGCTACGAGCCAATCGAAAAGCGAATCGAGGAAGCTCGCGTGCTGGTGGTGGACAATCTGCTGCGCGATGAAGAAGACCTTTCAGACGTGGCGCGAAGTGAATGGGGAAACGCGACCGCCGCCCAGATCAAGCGGGAACGTCATATCGCCGGCTTGGCTATCGAAAACATTCTCGGCAACATCGAACGCCTGGTGAAGCGACCGACTACTGAAGTCACCCACCTTTCAACTATCGCGACTACCAGCGAGGAATTTCAGCCCGACGCTATTGTTCTGAGCGGGACCCTGCGCGATTTTGACTACTACAAGAACGATGTCCTGGAGAGTTTTGGCCAATTTATTCGCGCCACCAAAGTTCCGGTCCTCGGTATTTGCGGCGGGCATCAGCTGGTCGGGTTGAGTTTCGGAGCGCGCGTGATCACTCTGGACAAGCTTGAGCAACACGAACAGCGTGAAGACCGGCCGTTGGAATACCAGTATCGGTTCATCCGGATTACCGACCCGGAGGATCCGATCTTTAGTGGCGTGGATGACGACGAGTCTGACCTTCCAGCCAAAGATACGAATCGACCTCGAGTGCTCCGCGTATGGCAGAATCATGGACTCCAGCTCGATCGGGTTCCAGCTGGTTTCCATCTTTTGGCTACGTCATACCTCTGCCGCAACCAGATGATGGTCAAGCGTTCCGACAACCAGATGATCTACGCGGTCCAGTTTCACCTGGAGAAGTCTTTCGAAGACTGGAACAAAACCCGCACGCGTTGGGAGCATCAGAACGAATCCCGCGATGGTCGCATCCTTTTTGAGAACTTCCTCCAGCTGGCTCTCAGCCACAAGGCTTCCTGACGTGTGAGCTTCTCGTGCATTAATCATCAGCTCAGATTGGCGGTTCGCTGGCCTGTCGAAGCCGGACGCAGATTTAGGCTGTCCCGCGAGAGCTGTTCAAAAAACGAATCCCGGTCCGCAGTCAGGTAATAATTGCCTGAGTCTTTTGCATAAAACTCACGCAGAAAACGTATTCCCTCGTCAGGATTGAGCGAATGAAGAACTTCCATATCGAGATTGGAAGCAAAACGCTGCTTGCGGTTGGCGCGGTTGACGTAGCCCTCGCGGTAGACCGACACCGCATCACGAAATCTGGCGCGACCAATCTCGCTGGGAGCAAGAAACGCGTTGTTATACTCGAGCTCCAGAATTCCGTAACCGTGTTTCTCGCAAAGATCTTCCAGAGCGGCTATTGAGTAACCGTAAAAATGATGACGTAGTTGAAAGTCCGCATCAAACCTCACCACAAATCTGAGTGGCGCTGGAATATTCTCATTAATCTCTGTAACCACCAGAGCCGGGCGAAAGTCGGACAAGATCGCGTCGAGCACCCAATAATCGTTCCCGTCAATATCCAGGCAGAGAACGCCAAAGTTTCTTTCGATATCAAACTGCCTGAGCAGCAGGCCGATGTTGTCTGGCCTGACCCGAAAGTGTGAGGCTTGAGCATGTGGATAGCTGCGGTAGATCCTTGATAACAACGCGAATTTCTGCGGGTCAGCTTCGACGCCCAGAGCCCTCCATCCGGCTTGTAGCAGCGCATAGCTATTGGACCAGCGCACGCCATTTCCTGCGCCAATATCCACTACCGTTCTCGGTTGTTCCCCTGTTAAGAGTTCTTCAATGTATTTGGCGAGTATCTGCTGCTCGTTGGCATGGGAAAAACGCCCTCGAAGGGAATACCTGGCCCTTTGCAGCGTGAGTTCAATGATACTGCCATAGTGATGGAGAGCTTTGGTCAGGCTCATTTCCGTCCCGGGATCTTCGCGCATCGCTCAGCTAATCATGCCCTCTTTTCATAACCACCTGGGTTTTGCCGCAAATGCGGGAACTAGGATATCAAACTCGCGAAGTTTCAGCTTCACCAATACCTCGCGAAACCGTAGTGCCCTGGTTTGGCTCTTCTAACGCAAACTGTTAGTTTGCGCGGGCGTCGAAGGCCATTCAGTCATCGCAACCTAACAGTTTGCTTTACAAATTAGGACTGTACCCCACTGCTTTGGTTAATTTGACGCATCAACTCCGGCATGGTAGGTTCCTGCGCTCTTACGCTCTACTTCCCGACGATTATTGTTTCATCAAAAATGGGACAAGCGGTGGGCACTTGCTGCCCGGAAGGCGCCTGATCTTGAACCGCACTCCATGACGTGCCACGTCTTAACTGAAACCACACTCGCGCTCGCCGCGAAGGATCTAGCCAAACGCGACAAGGATCTCGCTTTCATCTTCAAGACCTATGGGCCTCCACCTCTCTGGGCGCGGCCACCAGGCTTTTCCACACTCATAAAAATTATTCTCGAACAGCAAGTGTCGCTTGCCTCGGCGGCTTCTATGTTTGCGCGGTTGAAACAGAACACAGTTCCCTTTCAACCCTGGCGCCTCGCAGAATTGGGTGAATCACATTTGAAAGGGCTCGGCCTTACCCGTCAAAAGACTGCCTATTGTCTTTACTTATCTCAATCAGTGATAGACGGGCGTTTGAACCTGGCCCGACTACCTCGCATGGATGACGCTGACGTTCGGTCGGCATTAATGGAAGTGAAAGGCCTGGGCTCATGGAGCGCTGATGTCTATCTGCTGATGGCCCTTTTGAGACCTGACGTCTGGCCCGCCGCCGACCTTGCTCTTGCCATCGCCATGACGAAACTGAAGCGCTTGAAAAACAGACCCTCGCCAGCCGCGTTAAGTAAGTTGGCAGAGCCGTGGCGGCCATTTCGTTCGGTGGCCGCGAGAATGCTCTGGCAGTATTACCTCGCTCAGCGTGAAGAAGCGCGGAACCATAAGCGGCGTTAGCGTGAGCAAACCAGTCTCGATTGACTCGGGTCATTTTTTTCTCAGGCCTCGCTGTCGATTCAGCGAGCTTCATCCGTCGTTGAGTAGAAAAAGATTTTGCCCTACATCAGTATGCCGGCAGAAAGGCCATACTAAACACGTCCATGAACACCTGGCGTCACGTATGTTTCAGTTTCATTCTTTGCCTTTTCATAAACCAATTTGGGGCCGCGAACAATGTGCAGGAAGACGTTGCCACTTTGCAGGTGTTTGGAAGGGTGAAGGCGTGGCCTTTGGCCGGCCATCCAAGCCGGAGATGAAATGGGAACGCGTACTATCCGGGAAATTCCTGAAACTCACCTATCGGACCGAGTTGCGGTCAGCTAAAGGGGAGCCGCAGCTTTTTGAGGGTCATGCATATTGCAAATCTTTGGGCAATGGCAAGTACCACGGCACCTGGTATGACTCGCAGGGGTCAGTCCATCCAATCGAAGCCACGTTTGAGGGCAGCGCTTTGACGTCGAATTGGGGGACGGCCCAAACGGAGTTGGGGAAAACCGTTTACCGGCTGCTGGCTGCAGAGCGGATGGAATTGGTCGACTACGTACAGAAGAAAGACGGGACCTGGCAGGAGTTTGCCCGCGCGAAACTCACCAAAGAATGAGAACCGGGATTACTTCGAAATCGTAGACGCCGTGGTCTTGGGCGCTGCCAAATCCACTTGAGCGGTTTTGGGAACGTTTTCGACAGTGCGTTCGATGAGCCGATCAACAACCGCGGTCAGTTCGTTGGTGTTAGCATAAACTTCCAGTTGTTCGTCAGCCGAGGTTCCGCGCTCCAGGATTGCGTGAATGTGCTCCACTTCTTTGCGTGATCCGAGCGGATCCAGCACATCGTCCACAAAGTCGAGCAGCTCGAGAATCAAATCGCGAACGGGCACCTCTTTCTGCTTCCCGAAATCGATGAGTTTTCCGTCCAGTCCGTAACGGATCGCCCGCCATTTGTTCTCCTGAATCAGCATCCGCCGGTACAGTCGAAATCCCAGGTTCTTCTCAATCAGCAAGTTGAGTTTCGCGACGATTGCCTGAAACAGGGCCGCGATTGCCACGGTGTCATCCACCCGCGTGGGAATGTCGCAAACCCGAAACTCCAGTGTTGGGAAGAATGGATGTGGTCGGATGTCCCACCAAATCTTCTTTCCGTTGTCGATGCACTTGGTCTTGATCAGCAGTTCAACGTACCGCTGAAATCCGCTGTAGGAATCGAAGTGGTCTGGGATATCAGTCCGGGGAAACTGCTTGAAGACTTCAGTGCGATACGACTTCAGGCCGGTGTTGTGGCCCATCCAGAAAGGAGATGAGGTAGTCAGCGCCAGGACGTGGGGCAAAAAGTAACGGGCCGCATTCATGATGTGGATCGCGCGCTCCCGGTCGGCCATACCTACGTGCACATGCAGACCGAAGATCAAAAGGGACCGCGCCACTGTCTGCAGTTCTTGAACCAGTAGTTCATAGCGCTCGTCTTCAAAAATCTTTTGATCTTGCCATCGCGAAATGGGATGTGTAGAAGCCGCCACGATTGCCAGGCCGTTCTTGCTGGCAAGGCTGGAGATGATGCTGCGTAGCCGGGTGATATCGGCCCGCGCCTCCGCGATATTGTGACAAACGCCGGTGCCCACCTCGACCATCGACTGGATCATCTCCGGCTTAATCTGCTCCCCGAGCAGCATGGTCCCCTCTTCGAGGATCTCCACCACATGCGAACGCAGTTCGCGCGTCTTTGGGTCGACGATTTGAAACTCTTCTTCAATTCCTAACGTGAATTGGTCGAACATGATTGCGCTCCTGATCTCGCGTGGCGGATTTTAGCATCGCAGGCACTTCTGAATCACCCGCCAGTCGGGCGTGACTTTCCCTATGAACTCATAGCGAACATGTTTATAGACGCTCCGCAGTGAATGTACCGGGCTGTACAGGTCGAAATGGACATACCAGTCTCGGGGAGTGCCTTCGATAAACAGGAAATGCAACACTGCGTCGGCACGTCCCTTCTCATAAAAGCCGCCGTCGGTGTCGCTGTGGTTTGCAAAGCGTCGAGTGAAGTCCTTTCGCCGGGAAAGCGTGGATTCCAGGCTCGGACAGGCAGTGAACTGAATACCAACGCCACCTTCACCGTAAACGTTCTTAATGCTGCGGACGATGCTCCAAAGGCCCTTGTCGTCCAACCGAGCCCTGATCAGGAACAGCGCCTGCTGCTTGTCAAGGGTGAGCAGGTCGAAAGCTTGCTGGTCAGTCGACGCGCCCCAGAGTCCTGACAACTTGCCGCTCAACTCTGCCCGAAGAGCACCAGGTAGTTCCAGCCACTGGAGCGGCCCACTGCCGGCGTCCAATTCAACCACTTCCCAAACCACGTTCGATCAGCGCGTGGTTCTCATCAGACAAACTCTGAAAACGAAGGCCTACGCCGCGGCCTGCGTTACTGTAGACCACTTCAGCATTGGCAACTATTTGCTGTCCATCTCCAAATGGAATGCGCACCAGGAGCACCGAACCTTCCGGCAGGTTTGCCTGAGTATTCATGTAAAAACCGCCGATGCTGATGTCTTTGGTGCTGGCAACGCCGGTCGCATCGGTGCCGTCGAAAAAGACGTCGACGATGAGCCGGGACCGATCATACCGCCGGCGTTCCTCGGGGGTCTGCGCATCTTCTTCAATCTCATCGACCACTAAGTGATCTCCATTAGTCTTACTCGTTCTGCTCCATTGTACACAGTTTGCGATTATTAAAGTCCAGCTCCGCACTGCGTAGCTAGTTCAAGTTCAACCTCTTTGCGTGTTTAGTAGTGCTACACCTTTTCGCTGATGGTGAAGGTTGGAACCATCCCGCCGCCCGAGCTTACGTTGGCAAGTTCCGTGGACGACAGGCGGGTGAAAGCGGATCCTACCTTGCCGTTGAACAACAAAGGATCGAGGTCTACTAACTGCTCGGCAAATTCGATTGAACCATCGTCCCTCAACGCGGGAAATATTTCCCGAGCGGTGGGCACCCTTTCCTGCACGACGTAATCACCGTTGCCCAGGGCTTCTCGCAGAGCTCCGTCCCAGGATGTCTCGTCGCTGCTCCAACCGATGTAGATGCCGTGACCACCGTAGTCGTCGTTTGGTTTCAGGACCAAGCGGTCACGGTTAGCCCTGATAAACTCCAGCAGGTCAATTTCTCCTCCGAAGTAATCGCTTTTCTGCGCTCGCACCATGCGAGTCCAGGGCACATGCTTTCGAATTGCCTCTTGCTCCGCTGAGGAAAAAAGATTCGCCCGGCGCTGGTCGGTTAACACGGAAAACAGGGCTTTCTTGTGAATGAGCTTCGAGCGGAAACTGTTGACCATGCAGATAACGCCCGCGCGGTAGGCATCGACTAACGCTGGATACTTGTCGATGATCGGAAGATACTCGTTCACCAGTAGTCTCTTGTAAACGATGTCAATCTCGAATTGGCCAAATCGCAATCGCTTGCCATCAAACTCAAGTTCGTCCGGCGAGCAAATGACTGTTGGATAACCCTCCGTTTCAAAAAACTCTTTGAAGAGCTCAAACTCTTTCTGTGTCGGCAATCCCTTCAGATCGACGATCGCGATTTGCGGTACGCTGTCTGGCTTTCGCCCCAGATACTCCTCATAAGAATCCAGCAACACATCGAGCATGTAGCGACGGCCATACATTGGTTTGACGTTGTAGGTTTCACCAAATTTTTTCATCACCGGCAGCTGCGAAAAAATATCGTAAGCTGCGTCGACATAGGCGATGCCTGCCGGACTCTCGCCGTTGAGTTCGACAAAACTGTAGGCTTTCTCCGTCAGGAAGGAATCGAGCCTGGCGGTCGGTGAGACGGCCCGGTAACCCGGATCGATGCTGATCAGCTCTCGCTCAATTTCGGTGACTCCCAAATCGCTGATGATCGAGTCGTCGTTTATTGACGCATCCTTGACCCTTTGGATAGCCGACCAAACCGTTTCGCAAACCGTTCGAACGCGAGAGAAATCAGTCTCAGTCACGAAATGCGGCCGGAGGTACGGCGAAAGGCGTCGGCCGCCAAAGATGAGTTTCGCCCGCTCTAGTCCGTCGTCAAGCATTACGCGTGACGACTCCGCGAGGTCCTCATCGCGAAGTAACTCGTGATAACGCGAAACTGCGTCGTGCAACATAAGCGTCAAGGCGTATCAGAGACTTGATTTGGGAACTCGGCAACTAAACTAACCGGGCAAACTGCAATTCTGGAGGCCGATAGAGTAACACAGCAGGTAGAAAGGCGGGCAAGCAGACACCCTAATCGCAAACTGCAGGTCGCGGGCAAATACCGAAATAAACGAGCGTTACGAACTAAAATAAAAGCGGGCCCATGGTTAGGCCCGCCGGAATAAAAATCAGCTAAATCGAGTAGCTTATTCCGAGGTTTTTTTCGTTACCGTTTCGATCGTGAGCACGAGTTTTCCCTTATTACGGACGACGTTGACTGTGCAACTTCCACCGGCGGGAGCGGCAATCACCATCGGCGCGTAGCCTGAAATCACTTGTTGCCCATCAATGCTTTCGATCACATCACCCGGTCTTAACCCAGCCGTGAATCCGGCTGTTCCCGGTTGCACGTAGACGACTAGAAACCCTCTGGCTGCGCCAAGTTGGGTCGCCACCCGTTCCCTGATCGGGATGCCTTCAACTCCGTATGCCTTTAGCGACCCCGGCGCCACAAATCTTGTCTTGCCTTCGAGTCTCCTCAAGCCAAAGAATGGGTCAGGCGACTCTCCCAACTCGATCTGCATCGCTTCGTCGGCAGGATTGCCCGGGCGAGCAACCTTGAAAGCGACCGAACCGCCCGGACCCGCTTCCTGAAGAACCCACGTAAAGTCTTCCGCGCTTTTGACTGGTCCGTCATTGACATCGAGGATTATGTCGCCCGCTTTGAGCGTGGCCCGAGCGGCCGGACTTCCAGGCACTACCGCAGTCAGAAAAATTCCCCTTCCCGATTCGGCTAACAAACGTGCGCGATCGACTCGCCAGCCATAGCGCAGGATTCGCTCGAACGAGAGGGAGTCAACAGGTTCGCCACGAATCCCCAGCCAGGGTCTGGGTACACTCGCCTGGCGTTCGATCACCCGCTTGGCCGCGCTTCGCACCAGTGCGATCGGCACGATCGTCGCCTCGTTGCCAATTACTGCATCAACGATTCCAAGTGTCTTACCCCCATCGTTCACGGCGATACTGCCAATATTGACTGGCGACAATCTCGATGACTTCACCTTAACGCGGGCCAGGTGACCTGAGGGCGAGCGCTTGACGGTGACCACAACTGCTTCTCTTTCGGCAATGCGGACGTAGGTTGCAGTCCCCGTGCTTGCCTCGTTGTGGGCAGCCGGCTCCGGTCCGATCAATTGAATATGTTGACCGACGCTGATAGCCACTTCATCAGAGTCACTGGTCTTCGTACCACTCGCGCGATCCAGGGTAATAACGGACAAACCTGTTAATCCATCCAGCCCAACGTAGTGCCCCCCGACTCTTCTGCCATCTCGAGTAATTATCCTGAGATCAGCGGGTTGAGGGGGAAAGCCTGAATAACCCAGAGGAGCCATCGGTACCAAGACCGTGGTTGTGGCTTTGGGCTCACCTGGATCCGTCGCGGGTTTCGTCGGTTGCTTAGGTTGTGGTGGTGCGGAGAAGTGACGTGGAATAGCAGGCAGCGGCATCTCGGCGCCTACTTCCGGCAGCCACGCAGCGATCGTTCGACCATCGTCCAGCGCCAGCCCGGCAATAACATTGGTATGAACTTCCTCGTCGATCTTGAAGTTTTCATCGAGCTTTGCAATTGCCGCCAACTGCTCCCAGCGGAGCAGTTGCTTCACAACTTTGAGTCCGGTGAGTCGATGGAGAATCGTGACCACCTGGGGCGCTGCCACGGGATTCTCAACCACAACCCGAGGGACGCGCACGTGGACCTTTGCCTTCCGCGTCGACGCTGCTTTATGAGGGGACGGTGCTGGCGCGGCAGGGGGAGCTGGCGGTGTTTGCGATTGCGCCGCCACCCCAATACAAAACGAACTGTTCAGCAGCAAAGTCGTAAGAAAACCGGTTGTGTTCTTTGTTTTCATTGCTTCGTCAATATTCCCTGGCAATCACCTACCACGCGTCTCTGGCAGATGCCATTAAGGCAGACGGGTTTTGGGAAACAGACCTCTGCGATCCAAAACTTACGGTCGGCAGCGAGATCGTCCGAGAGCTGCCTCGTCCATTGTCGACGGAAAGTCTCAGTTTCTGATTAGATGCGGCGATGGGAAATACGTTAGAACCTTCGGTCGTGTTTGCCAGTCTAAGTACCGGCGCCGAAGTGCTGGCAAGATCTCTCGTGCTCGTCGTCCTTCGCTCCGGCCGGCGTTTCGGCCCATGCTGGTCAATGGCGGCCGGCCCCGCAGTCAAGATCTGTGGTTCTCTTGCAGCAACAGCCTGGCCCCCTTCGATGTTCTTCCTGGGAGCTGTGCCATTTTCGCCCCCTTGCGTCTCAGGTCTGGGTTGGCTCACAACGTCGTTATTTGAGGGAGACCTGAAGTTTACAAATACAAAGGCGGACATAGCCACCATCAGCACCAAGGCAAATCCAGCCGCCCGCACGCCAAAACTCAAGTTCAGCGGCAAGAAGCTTCTCACCGGGCCGGGCGTTTCGCCTGCCAGCCGCGCCCGCAGTCGGAACTCAAAATCCCCCGGCGCAGCAACGATGCCCAAAGTCGAAACCATCTCACGCAATTTTGTCCGTTCCTCGCAGAACGTTTCACACGCCCTGCATTGCTTCATGTGGTTGTGCGTCGACAGACTCAAGTGAGCGCCGAATTCCGCTTCGTCGATTTCACGCCGCACGGTGCGGCAGTTAATTTTTGTCATACTACTCCTCACAGATAAGCTCGCATCTTCTCGCGCAAGAATCCGCGCGCGCGACTAATCCGAGATTTGACGGTTCCTTCGCTTGTTTGCAGGATTCGCGATATTTCATCGTAAGTCTTTCCCTCCACATCGCGGAGGATCAGAGGGGCCCGATACTTCTCCGGCAAGGTGCTAATGGCGCGCTGCACCGCCAGTCGTCGCTCCGAATCCACCAACTCCGTATCCGGCAACGGTCTGTCATCAGGTGGATTAAACTCCTGAGGCTCAGCACCGTCCTTTGACTGAAAAAACCCGGTGAGTGACACCAACTTGCGCCGCTTGCGCTTACGTAACTCACTAATTGCGAGGTTGGTCGCAATTCGATAGATGTAAGTAGAAAACGCATAGCTCGTCTGATATCTCTCCGCTGCCCGGTAAACTCTGACAAAGGTCTCCTGCGCCAAATCTACGGCCCCATCATAATCGCTGGTCATGCGATAGATGTAGCTCGTGATCTGGTTTCGATAACGGCTCACCAGCTCCGCAAAAGCGTCCTCATCTCCTACCCGCGTCGCCTCCAGCAGCGCGTGATCTGACGCCGCGTCCGGAACCACTTCGGTCCGCACGGCCGTTGCGAAAGGGAGATTTTCGATCGTGCTTAGCGTGTCCATCAGGGCAGGTAGGCTCTCACACTCTGACGAGTTACGTTATCGGGTTAACTTACGATCCGCCTTTTCAAAAACGCGGTCTCCGGAACCTTGATTATACCCCGGCGGACGACCGCCCGCAGTTTATACACGCCTGAAATGGCAGCTGGTTCCGAAACGAAAAGGGGAGCGGACTGCGGGAAGCTCAGGATTCCGGGCTCTTGAAGATTGAATCGTCGACTTTGGCGCCGAAAGTGATAGTCAGGACCCGTGTTTCCTGGGTCAACTTTCCGTCCTCCAACAGGACGCTTCGGTAAGGCACCAGGGTGCTCTGGGCAAACCGGTAATCGTGAAATGTCCTTCGGAATTTGACTGGAGTTACTTCAGCCGAGGCGTCCTCATACTCAAGCCACATAACATGAAAACTCCGTTTGCTGATGTAATATCGTGTAGTTTCCTTGTCTTTGCCCACTAACTCCATAACATACAAATCGAGGCCCTTTTGATTCTGCTCACCCAGGAGCTTCAGCGTCGCACCATCTTCTTTATACCTGAGGAGACTGTCGATGCTGTGCCGGTGTGTGGACATGAAGACTTTTGCGGCGTCCTGTCTGGGCGTGAAAGACGCTCCATTGATAACTCCCCACAAGCGACCGGCACTATAAATCAAAGAGTATTCGAGTGTTGGCGCCCGTTGATCGATGCGCACTTTGTCCTTGTCCAGGCTCTCACCTCTAACGAAACGGCGCTCATAGGTTGCTTCCTCGGACTTCCCATCGCCGGTGAATCGCGTGATCCGGCCTCGTTCGACACCGTTACGACGAATTTGCGTTAGCACGGGTCGCGATCCGTAAAAATAGATTGTGAATTCGGCTACCTGTTCGGCAGTGAGGCCCTTTTGCGTTTTGTTAGTTTTCGTGGCGGCGGTTCCAGCCTGATCTTGTAAAAGGACCGCGGCACAAACGGAAGGGTAAATCGAGGTCGCACTTACGAGCCCGATGAAGAGCGCGCAGAGCAGGGCTAAGCGAAGCAAGAATTTAGTTCTCCTCTGGTCGTTTGGAGCATTTGAGTGGTGAACCGGAAACATCAATCCCGCGAATTGTAGCACACGGCCCTGCCCAAAACCTTTGGCGAAAGCGCTTGATTGATGCGTCAAATGCTGCTTTGGGATGCCCCCGAACAGTGTTTTGGGTCACCCAAAGAGTGGATCGAAAGCGACCTTCAGTGTCGCCGGGATGCCTCAGACGTTGGCGTCATCAACGTGAGAGCATCGCGTTTGACAACCCTTCGGGTTAAATCGTAGTCTGCCTGTCTTTCAACAACGCTGAATTTGCCCGCCATGCTCGCGACCAATCGTCAGACCTGCGTTCGGCAGCGGGCACGATGAGCTGCTTCAAGCCAATACATTAGTATTTTCTAACGAAGGATGGATGAATGATGAAGAGGGTTGGAATTTTGGTGGGTCGGGAAAAGACGTTTCCCGATGCCCTAATCAAGAACATTAATGAACGCGGCCAAGGAGACGTGACTGCAGGTTTTATCGAGCTTGGCGGCATCCGTCACGATGCGCCCCCCAAATACGACCTGGTCATTGATCGCATTTCGCACGAAGTTCCCTTCTATCGCGCCACGCTCAAGCGAATGGCGCTTGAAGGAACAATCATAGTCAACAACCCTTTTTGGTGGTCTGCGGACGACAAGTTTTTCAACTACTCTCTTGCCTCCAAGCTGGGAGTTGCGGTTCCCCGAACGGTGCTGCTGCCACAGAAAGACTACATCAAGGGAATCGTCAGCGAGAGCCTGCGCAATCTCGAGTTTCCCCTGGACTGGCAGGGAATAATTGACTACGTCGGGTTGCCGGCTTTCTTAAAACCCTTCGACGGCGGGGGCTGGAAGAACGTTTCCAAGGTGAATTCGCTGGAAGAGTTGTGGAAAGAATACGACCAAACTGGAACTCTCTGCATGACTTTGCAGGCGGCGGTCGACTTCGAACAGTTTGTGCGGTGCTACTGCGTCGGTCAGGAAGAAGTGATGATTATGGCCTACGACCCGCGGAAGCCTTACCTCTCCGGCGAACAATACATCCACAATCCTAACTATCTGGCGCCCAAGCTGGCTGAGCGCGTCGCCAATGACGTTCGTACACTTTGTTCGGCGCTTGGATACGACCTCAACACGGTGGAATTTGCCATCAAGGACGACGTTCCCTACGCCATCGACTTCATGAACCCAGCACCCGACGCGGAGTTGGCGTCGGTGGGCGAGTTTTATCACAACTGGATTACCAACGCTGTTACCCACCTTGTCTTCAAGCGTCTGGCTGAACGGCGCGAAGCCCCACGATACCGGTGGGACGGACTGTTGAATCCTGAACCTAGGCGAACTTCAGCAGTCGCGTCCCAAGTAGAACAAAAGTCGAGAACCGTTGTGCCAAATCCGACGGACGTGTCGGGAAAGAGAGACAATCGGGCAGCGGCAGCAGTCGCGGAAGTTCCGCATGCGACCTCGTCGAATGCTGCAGACACGACTAGTGAACCAAAGCCAAGAAACGCCACGAAACCCTGAGCCGGGAAGAACTGATCGGTGGGCCCGGCTCATCAAGTCGCAGAAAAAGGTAGGAGACCTGAGTCTTCTACCTTTTTCTTCTAACGTCGACGCTTGGTTAAGCAGGTTTTGGTAAAGTTCGCTTACCGAGAAACTTGATTGCAAAAAGACTAAGAATCCAAGCCGCCAGCGACGAGGTAGCAAGCGACCAGCAAACGCCGGCCACGGCGGGATCGATGTAAGGTCCGACCAGCGCGCCAAGGATACTAGCGTTGGTGACCCGCGCGGCAAGCCTCCGAATACGAAGTGAGTGTTGCAACCAGTTGATGCGACGCAACTCCGACGAGAGGTAATCGTCATCATCGTTTAGTCGCGCGTAGTAGTCGGCTTCGCGCCTCGTGTACTCGAGTAGCGCCCTTTCGGAGGTTGATCGCGCGGCATCGCGAAACTGGTGAATCACGTGTGCAAGCTTGCCCTCCCTCAACGCCAGGCTGGCCAGGCCGATGCGGGCGCGGACGTTTTCCTGCTGCAACTCGACGGCCCGTTGAAAGCTTGCCTGTGCCCGACCGGTCTCGCCCCACTCAAGAAAGCCCTCGCCAATGAGCGCGTGCAAGTTTGCGTCCCTTCCGGCCCGCATCGCCGAAAGGCGCATGGCGGCGCGCGATCGCGACAAGAGCCGTGAGTCGCTCAGACTTGCCGCTTGCGACCGCAACAGACGAGCAAACTCAAAGATAATTCGACCATCAGCGGGAGATCCGCTCAAAGACCTTCTGAAAGCCTCGCGTGCCTCGTTGAGTCTCCCGGCAATTCGGAGCTTGTTTCCCAGAACACCCAACAAGGTCGCCCGTTGAGTGTCTTCGGCTGAAACAGAATTCGAGATATCGGGCGCCCGCTCTTTCTGCTGTCCGGCCAGTTTAAAATCCAGAGTGGCACCGTCAAGGACTTCGTCTGAGGCTAACTGCAAAGATCTCACTTCAGCGTTGAGGGTCTTGGGGTCGCAAAGATAATCCCGCAGCTCTAACGTTCGAAGGTCCATCTTATCGCTGTGGATCAATGGAAACAGACGTTCGACCATTTGCCGGTAACCTCTGCCTCCTGAGGCAAATGTGAACTCGGTACATTTGCCCACAATTTGGGTGCGATAGCGATATCTCACCCTACCGCCGCGCCGCAGGGTGCGAGTGGCGTGAGTTTCCACTCTTTCAAAGTCAGTCAGCCGAATTTGTTTTCGCCGGCCTGAGATTAGACGCAAAACGAACGGTCCCGGGCCGCGCCGGCAAAGATAGTCGCCGTCAAACTCGATTCGATCGCTCAACGCCAGAACGGGAACAAGCACCCAACCCATTCCGATTGCCGCAAGCGCCAACAAATCCCTGTTCGAATGCAAGAGCAACGCGGATGTGAACGTCAGCACGCTGGCCACGGCCAAATAGGAACCAGGCGAAACACGCACACTTGCCAGGCACATGCTCTTTTGAGGGCGCTCTCGTTCCCGCGCGACCTCAGTTAATGCTTTCAGAGTTTCGATTT
The DNA here is from genome assembly GCA_045403245.1 of Pyrinomonadaceae bacterium. Classification (GTDB taxonomy): domain Bacteria; phylum Acidobacteriota; class Blastocatellia; order Pyrinomonadales; family Pyrinomonadaceae; genus PSRF01. The sequence continues at coordinate 37,216 of JAXIOV010000142.1, forward strand.
GGTCACTCTCGTTCATTGTTGCCTTTTCCGAGCTCAACCGGACACTCAACGGGCACCGTCAGCGAAAACGTTCCGCGCTCCCGTCCTGGTTCAGTGTAACGTAAGTCAGCGAACTGCACGAGAGTCTGCGTCAGGCAATCCTCGCCGGTAACCCGAACCACTGGAAATCTGGCAAACTCGAGCAGGATCTGAGACCGCGAATCCCGAATTGCCTGCGCCAGGGCAGGATTACCAGATGGCTCCTCCTTGTCATATCGAACCAGCTTCGACCGCCGGTGGCTGCCAATCAAGCTCAGCTCAAAACGATAAGTGGCTCTTTCAGTCTCAAACACGCATGACCAGCGCAGTGGATTCGCAAGCGTCGGCATCGCCGCGATTCTGCTTGCGATTTCCCCATGCTCGCCTGCTACTGCCGCCGCTTCAAATCTTGCATCGACCAAGGCGACTTGATGGATTGCAAACAGTCCGCCAATGTAAACGACCATGGCGCAAAGCGCAGCGATTGGAATCCTCGCTCCCCAATGTTGCCCGCTCTGGCGACGGTAAAGAACCACGATCATGAGCAGGGCGACCAACCAGAGTCCACGAATGAGTGCAGCGTTGCCGAGTTCGAAACGCGTAACCGGACTGAGCAAAACCAGGACGCTCGTGATGAGGCCCAGGAAAAGCCAGATGCCGCGCTGTGTCCTGGTTTTGGAGGTCAGAAGAAACGCCGCTCCGCCAAGTGTGATCCATAGAAACGGATCCACGATGAACACGAGATCACCATAGAACCAACGCGAGTTCCAGGGAAGTAGAAAACGCACGCCGTAGTTGTTGGTCCAGTCCATCAACGGATGGGTGAAGGTAACCAACACCGACACCAACAAGAGGCCCTTCAGTCGGATCACTCTTGTCCGGTTCCGGAATCGCGCTATCAGCAGGTCGGCGAGATAAAAGATGAGTGGCAACGCGACTGCCAGGGCCAGCGTTCCCACAATCGAATGAGTAATGGCTCGGTGATGTTGGAGAAACGGCCAGCGGCCCGCAAAGATGAGGACAACGATGTCGGAGTCAGGCGCGTTGGCGGCGATCAGGCAGAGGGCGGTTGTTCCCGGTGACAATCTTTCGAGGCCGGCTTTGGCCGCGGTCAGTCCGATTAGTGAGTGCGTCAGGCCGTCCATCTAAGATCTCAAATCTGTGATCATCAGATCTCAGTTTGAGATCTCAGATTCCAAAGTCTTCAAAGTCCTAAGTCTTAGATCTCAGATCAAAGACCGCCACGCTAGAACGATAAGTCGGAGCTGGGGGCCTCGGGAGTAAGCTTTGCGTAGCGGTCCGGATCGATCGTCTGTAGCTTCTCCGCGGCCTGGCGCGCAGCCTGAGACTGTTTCATCGGGGTTCCGTCCGTGTCTTTTGCCGTGCGCGATGCTTCCACAAGCTTGAAGAGCAAATCCGCGGCCTCAGGTTTCTTGCCCTGCTTTATGTAAACGCCGGCGAGCATCAGGTTCGCGGTTTCTGGCGTCACTACTGTGCTGTTCTGCTGAGCCAACTCCTGGTAGAGCTGAGCGGCTTCGTCAAGTTTTCCATCTGACTCTTTGGCCTGCGCGAGCGCGAGTTTGGCCAGCGTAGCTGTTTCGACCATGCTGCTCTTGCTGATCTCAGCTAACTGTTGGATTCCTTTCTCGCGATCGATCGACAGCAGATTCGTGGCACTGAAGTAGCGCGCTTCGGTGCGATAGGGATCACCGTATTTTGCTGCAACCTGGTCAAATACCTCGACCGCCTTTCTCGCCCGTTCCTGCTCGTTTGCAAAAGTTGGCGCGTTTGGATTGAAGGCAGGCGTGCTGGTCGAGATTTGAGTCTTCGTGATCTCGATCGCCCTGCCGAGCGCGCGTCGGGCCTCGTCAGCTTTGCGGTTGCTCCAGCTGAACCAAAAGCCAATCAGAGCGCCCAACACCACAACGCCCGCCAGGCTATAGAGAATCTTCTGTCCCTTACCCTCCAGGAGATCCCCCAAGCGTTCAAAGAGTTTGCCTGCCGCGTCACGGAATTTGTCGTGCTCCAGTTGTCTAGCCCGCTTCTTCGTGTATTTGGCCACAGCTTTCCTTCTCGCAAGTCTACATAGTTAACTGCGTTCTCAGGTGTATGATTAACGAAACACTCACTGTAATGGCCGCTCAGAAACCTTGTCAAGCAGGCCGTTTCGTATAGTATTTCGTGTAAGCGGGAGCAAAATCGGGCATCTAATTAGTCAGGGAAGTACGGATGAGAATTCTCATGGGAACAAATAGCTTCTGCCGGGTGTCTAACCACCTGACTGCCAACCCTGACGTGAGGGAATGGAAATGTCCGTCAGCTACTCCGATTCCGGCCCCAGGGGGTGACAAGTGAGCTACGGAGAGCCAATAGCCCTCCGCGGGCAAATGGAGTTGGAGCAGGTTGCGTCGGCGCCGCTGGCCGAGTCGCGTCCTAAAGCTGAAGTCGAGTTCATTGAAAGATTAAAGCGGGGGGAAGCCGAAGCTTTTGAAGAGCTGGTCGCGCAACGGACTGGTGAAATCTATGGTTTGCTTTTCCGGTTGACTGAAAACGCCGAAGAGGCGCGCGATTTGACTCAGGAAACATTCTTGCGAGCCTTTCAAAGCATTGGCCGGTTTCGCGGTGAGGCCGACATAAGGACGTGGATTTATCGGATCGCTATCAATCAGGCGCGAAATCGCTGGCGTTGGTGGCGCCGGCGCCGAAGGGACGCCACGGTTTCGCTCGACGCAGGAGCTAACCAAACGACTCCGACGCTTGCTGCTGCGCTGGTTGAATCGTCGCAAGATCCTGAGCAACAAGCTCTGTCACACGAGCGGGAATCGGTTTTGAGAGCTGCCTTGCAGACGCTGGGCCGATCGTATCGGGAAACGGTGATACTCCGCGATATTGAAGGTTTCAGCTATGAAGAGATTGCCGCAACCCTCGGCATAAACGTTGGTACTGTTAAATCAAGACTGGCGCGAGGACGCCAGGAGCTGCGTCAGAAGTTGGAAGGATCTTTGTAAAATTTCGGATTTCGAATTACGGGTTTCGGAGTTGAAGGATGGACGCGTTGAGCGCTACAGATTCGAAACCGGGGTCCCAATTTCGAGATTCTCAGGACGCGGATGAGCGACCCGCCCCGGCTCACATAAAACTCGGTGCCAAATGGGTCGAAGTGAGAAGACGGCGGGGCTCGAACGAGAGCAGTCTCGGAGATGAGAGCGAATTTGAGACGTGGCCAGCAACACCCGTGGAGAGCGTCGCTCAAAATCGATGGACTTATTTTCATCGCAGCCTTAGCCGGAGTTACTCCTTGGGAAAGGGGTAGCCGGGGTCGGCCGTTTATCCGCGATGGCGTTGCCAATGGGTTACTGGAAATTGAAAGTCGGGAAGTGTTCTCATGAGTTGCGAAGAGACGACACAACTACTAACGCAATACATTGATGACGTTTTGTCGCTGCCCGTGCGAGTCACGGTCGACGAACACCTTGACCGCTGCCCCGTTTGTCGCGTTCAGGTTACGGAGTTGCGTTCGCTGAGTCGCAGTCTCGGGAATCTGAACCGCCCGGTTGTACCTGCCAATCTGGTTGCAACGATTAACGACGCGTTGATGATTGAAGCTGCAGCGTTACGCGTGGCGCCTGAGCCTTCGATTCGGGAACGCCTCATCCTGTGGCTCGAGCCGCGGCTGATGCCTTACAGCATTGGTTCCCTGGCTTCAATGATACTTTTCGTTTCCATGTTTGTGGCGTTGCGTCCACACTTCATCGCCCTTCAGGAGGCGGCCAGACAGAGCAACAACATCTTCGCCTTACAAACTAACCGCGGTTACGATCTGAACCAGCCCGTCACTCAGGAAGACTTCTCAGCCAGGCGAGCGCCATTCGCGGAACAATCGCCCACGCTGAATCCGGAAGGAGCGCTCGCCGTCTTGACTAGCTCCTACGCTCGGCCTCGGAATGTTAGTCCGGATGCCGATGACATGGTGGTGGTTGCGGACGTCTTTAGTAACGGAACCGCCTCACTGGCAGACGTGGTCCAGGCCCCGCGGGATCGCCGAATGCTGGCGGAATTTCAGCTGGCGTTGCGTGAAAGCGCTGCATTTGTTCCTGCGTCTCTTGATCGGCGTCCCAACACCATGCGGGTAGTCTTCACCGTACAGAAAGTTGATGTCCGCGACACAAGTTTTTGAGTTAAACCTGTCAGCGTCGCATTTCAAAACGCGGCCCAAAACCTCTCACGTCGGGCTTCGCTAATCAACGCATTATTTTTGAAAATGTGTTTGCGGATAGAGCCTTCTATGAGAGCTGCCAACGCCTTGCCTCTTCGCCGCCACCGCTGTGCTTTGTTTCTGTTTGAAGTCCTTCTGAACTCCACAAGAGACTCGCTTGACGCACCGCATTCCGCGTGTTAGTTTGCGGCTTCACCCTATTTACTATTCCTTTTGTGATCGGCAATCAGGCTAGCTAAGAGTCTGAGAAGAGACGCGTGACCGCAGTCGCCCAAGAGCTAAAGAAGACACCACTGAATACCGCTCATCGAAGTATGGGCGGTAGGATGGTTGATTTCGGCGGTTGGGACATGCCGGTGCAATATCCAGCAGGCACCGTCGAAGAACATCTGCGCACCAGGACACGCGCCGGGCTGTTCGACGTTTCACACATGGGCGAGATTGACGTTCGCGGTCCGGATGCGATTCCCTTCGTCAACCACATCACCTCCAACGACACATCAAAGCTAGTCGATGGACAAGCCCAATATTCGGCTTTGACTACTCCGGAAGGCACCGTCATAGACGATCTGCTGGTGTACCGGTTTGCCGCCGACCACCTGCTGCTGGTCGTCAATGCCGGCACCACCGAGAAGGACTGGAAGTGGATCACTTCGCACCAACAGGGTGAATCGGTCGAACTCAAGAACGTGAGCGCTGATTACTGCCAGTTGGCGCTGCAAGGACCCGATGCCCTGGGGATCCTGCAACTTCTTACCGACGTACCTTTGGCCGACATCAAGTACTATCACTTCACGGAAGGATCAGTTGATGGCGTTCCAGCCATCGTGTCGCGGACCGGCTATACCGGCGAGGACGGCTTCGAAGTTTACGCCGCCGGTGACCAGGCTGAGCGACTCTGGAACAAAATACTCGAGACCGGAAAGTACGGCTCCGATACTGGCGTTCTTCCTTGCGGACTGGCGGCGCGAAATACGTTGCGTTTGGAAGCAGGCATGGCGCTTTACGGTAACGATATTGATGAAACTACCACCCTGTTGGAAGCGAACCTCGGCTGGATCTGTAAACTTGCCAAGGGCGACTTCATCGGACGCGATCGTTTGACCAGGCAAAAGGAAGAAGGGGTAAAAAGGCGACTCGTTGGCTTTGAGATGACCGAACGGGGAATCGCACGCGATGCACAGGAAGTGTTAATTGACGGACAACGGGTAGGCAAAGTTACCTCTGGAAGTCCTGCGCCCTATCTGAAAAAGAACATCGGTATGGCATATGTTCCCAGTGAGTTTGCAAATGAGGGCCGGCAAATTCAAATCGACGTCCGCGGAAGGTTTTTGGGTGCGCAAATTGTGAAACTGCCTTTTTACAAGCGTGCGAAGCAGTAGTCAGTTTTCTGATTTAGGGGTTTGGAACCGAAAGTCTCAACTGGAAACCAAAGACCGAAAATGTTGGAGGCATAATGGCGAACGTTCCGGAACAGTTACACTACAGCAAAGACCATGAGTGGGTCCGCGTGGAGGGCGACATCGCAGTCGTAGGCATAACCGACTATGCTCAGAATTCGCTGGGCGACGTAGTCTACGTTGAATTGCCCAAGGTCAGCGATGAATGTATCGCTAATGAGCCATTTGGTTCAGTGGAGTCGGTCAAGGCAGTGTCCGAAGTGTTCTCGCCAGTGTCGGGCACGATTGCCGGAGCCAACGAATCGCTGAATGACGAACCCGAAAAGGTAAATGCAGATCCGTACGGCGAGGGATGGATGGTGCGCGTGAAGATGTCGAATCCCGGCGAAGTTGACAGTCTCCTTACCGCTGCTGAGTATGAAGATTTTACGAAGGGCGAGGCCGAGTAAACTTGCGCTACATCCCCAACTCGCCTGAAGAGCGCACCCAGATGCTTCACCAGCTCGGCCTGGATTCAGCCGAAGACCTATTCGATTCCATTCCGAAAGAGCTACGTTTATCCCGGAACCTCAACACGCCGGCCGCACTCTCTGAGATTGAGCTGCTCGCAGGCTTCGAACAACTGGCCACGCGTAATCCTGGGGCGAAGCGAATAAGCTTCCTGGGAGCAGGCGCGTATCAACACTACATTCCAACCATCGTCGACCACATTATTTCGCGTTCAGAGTTTTTCACCGCTTACACGCCCTATCAACCTGAGATCTCCCAGGGGACTCTTCAGGCAATATTCGAGTTTCAGACTCTCGTTTGCCAGTTGACCGGGATGGAGGTAGCCAATGCTTCCATGTACGACGGCTCGACAGCGCTCGCCGAAGCCGTGTTGATGGCCGAGCGCGTAACTCGGCGTTCCAAAGTGATTGCGTGTGGCGCTATTCATCCGGAGTATCTGGAAGTCGTAAACACCTACGTTCAACACGCGGGCATCAAACTGCTGCGTGCAGATGCCGGGACCAACGGCCAAACATCTGACGTCGGTGATTTGCTCGATGAGAAGATCGCAGCCGTGGTGGTGCAGTCTCCGAATTTCTTTGGTTGCATCGAGGACGTTGCCGCCCTCGCAGACAAGGCGCACGCGGTTGGCGCTCTGTTAATCGTCGCAATCACAGAAGCGATATCCTTGGGTGTGTTGAAATCACCGGGCGCTTGCGGCGCTGACATCGTGGTGGCTGAAGGGCAGTCGTTTGGAGTGCCCCTGTCATTCGGTGGTCCTTACGTCGGTTTGTTTTCCACCCGCGAGAAGTATGCGCGACAGATTCCGGGGCGACTGGTGGGAGAAGCCTATGACAAGCAAGGGCGGCGTGGTTTTGTTCTGACGCTGGCTACCCGAGAACAACACATCCGGCGTGAAAAGGCCACTTCCAATATTTGCACCAACGAAGGCCTGATCGCGCTGGCGGCCACGGTCTACCTTGAAACGATGGGGCGGCGCGGATTACAGGAAGTGGCGCAGCAGTGTGCGCAGAAGACTGCGTACGCCGTGAAGAGAATCTCCGCGGTTCCCGGTTATTCAATTCCCTACTCGGCGCCTCGGTTTAATGAGTTTGTCGTCAGCGGGCCGGTGGCCGCGAAAGAGGTCCTTTCGCGTTTAGCCACCGGACAAAACATTACGGCTGGTTTGCCTCTTTCGCGCTACTTTGGCGATCGGGAAAACGATTTTCTCGTTTGTGTTACGGAGATGAATGCCAAAGCCGAGATTGATGCGCTGGTTGATGGACTCGCGAAAGCAGGATCCTAGGATCGTCAAGGCAACAGCGCGTTGCAAAATATTCTTGAAATCATGAGTTCGAAAATCACCAAGGTCACCACTCACCTCAATCCTAATGAAGCGCTCATTTTTGAACGCTCCCAATCCGGCCGCATTGGTTACCGGCTGCCACCGCTCGATGTTGAAGAACAACCGCTCGGCGATCTGGTGCCGGAACAATTCCTGAGGGGCGACGACCTCGAAGGCGTGCCCGAGGTAAGCGAGGTCGACGTGATACGTCATTTCGTGCGGATGTCGACGTGGAATTATTCCATCGACCAGGGGATGTACCCGCTGGGCTCATGCACGATGAAATACAACTCCCGTCTAAATGAAAAGGTAGCTCGCATAGCGGGCTTTGCCGGCCTGCATCCGCTTGCGGATCAGGAAGAGGCCCAGGGCGCTTTGGAGGTTATCTACCAGCTACAGGAAAGCCTGGCTGAGATTACCGGGCTGCCAGGCATCTCGTTGCAACCTGCTGCGGGCGCGCACGGGGAAATGACCGGCGTGATGATCATTCGTGCCTTCATCGATGCCCGCGATGGGGAAGAAGCGTCCTCGAAACGGCGCACGATGCTGATTCCCGACTCCGCTCACGGCACCAATCCGGCATCAGCTCACCTTTCGGGTTTCTCAGTCAAAACGATCAGGTCAACAGCCGAGGGTCTCACTGATCTCGATCACTTGCGCGAGCTCTGCGCCGGAGGCCACGTGGCCGGGCTGATGCTGACAAATCCAAACACGCTTGGTCTCTTCGAAAGAAATATTTCTGAGATTTGTCGCATCGTTCACGATGCCGGCGGGCTGGTTTACATGGACGGTGCGAACATGAACGCGCTCGTCGGGGTTGCCCGCCCGGGTGATATGGGCGTCGACGTCATTCACTTAAATCTTCACAAGACGTTTTCCACTCCGCATGGCGGTGGCGGTCCGGGTTGTGGTCCATGCTGCTGCACGAAAGAACTCGAACCCTTTCTTCCAGTACCGCGCATTGTCAGAATAGCGAATAGTCACGGGACTCCAGACACTTTCCGTTTGGACTTTGATTACCCGCAATCGATCGGCCGGGTTAAGGCCTTCCTCGGCAATTACGGAATGATGTTGAGAGCGCTGGCCTACATTCAGACTCATGGCTACGACGGTTTGCGCGAAGCGACGGAAGCGGCTGTGCTCAACGCTCGTTACATCGCGCAAGGTCTCTCCAGTGACTACGAGAAACCCTTCAACGCCCCGCCGATGCACGAAGTCGTCTTCACAGACAAGCGTCAGTCGCGCAAGGGAGTTCACACTCTCGACATCGCGAAGCGGCTAATCGATTACGGGTTCCACCCGATGACGATTTACTTCCCGCTGATCGTGCAGGGGGCAATGTTGATTGAGCCGACTGAGTCAGTTGGGCATCAGGAGCTGGATCAATTTATTGAAGCGATGAGATCGATTGCGCGTGAGGCAGTTGAGGATCCTGAACTGGTTTTGAACGCCCCGCACACGACGCGCATTGGCCGGTTGGATGAAGCCGCCGCTGCGCGTAAGCCTGTGCTGCGCTGGAAACCACAACAGGCCGCCAGCGCGAGCTGACCCGTCTGCCTACTCAAGCAACCCCTTCTCATCCATTCTTTCGAACGCGGAGCAGGGTCACGATCCGGGCAACCCAATTTGTTTGCGTTTTATGGCTCCTTCTTTGGCACTCCGAAATAGATTGAGCAGAAAGGACATTTGGGTTGAAGATGAATTCGAAGATGGCGCGCTGATCGGCTACGGCGTTGGGTTTCCTGAGAACGGGAGCCGTGAGCCTTTGGGATACCACGATGGCCATCGATTCTGATCGCGTCACTATTCTCCGTGGCCGAGGTTACTCGAGACTTCAACTACCTCAGGGACTTATTTGAACACCCTCGCCTTTGATTTTCCTTCAACCCTCAGAAACCGAAAGGAAAGAACCTCATGAAGAAAGAACTCGAAGCCGAAAACGCGCTGGTGATCTCGTTTTTAGCGCTCAGAAAAGCAATCGGAATCCTGGGCGTCCTGCTCCCATTCGCAGTGTCGCTGGGTGCGTTGATAATATTTCAAACCGCTCTCCGACCTTCGATCAGTGCTTACTACTACACGGGAACGCGAGATGTGTTCGTCGGCACTCTTTGGGCGATAGGATTCTTCCTGCTGTCATACAAAGGGTATGAGCGCGCCGATGCGAGGGCCGGCAACTTGGGTTGCATATTTGCGGTCGGCATCACGCTTTTCCCAACCGGACCGGAGTTTGACGCTTCAGGTGCAGCAAAGTGGATTGGGTATCTTCACATAGCCTTCGCCGCGCTTTTCTTTGCCACACTTATCTATTTCTCACTTTGCCAGTTTACAAAAACGGATCCTCAAAAGCCGCCGACAAAAAAGAAGCTACTGAGAAATATGATCTACCGGGTTTGCGGGTATACCATGGCGGCTTGCATCTTGTTAATTGCCGCGTTTTACCTTCTGCGAGACCAGGCGGCAGCTCTTGAAAGCTATCAACCGGTATTCTGGTTGGAGGCAATAGCCATCGTGGCTTTTGGGATCTCATGGCTAACAAAGGGAGAGGCAATACTAAAAGATCGAGACGACGCTTGAATCAACCCTGGACGGCGCCTTATCGCTGATTCGTTCGCAACGTTTCCCGCTGGATTGAGTGGTGGGTCAATTTGGGTTCGCGGCAAACCTAAGTTTAGCCGCGAATTAACGCGAATGAACGTGGATCTGAAAAGGAAAAAGACATAAGGAAAACGTCCAACCAGACCCAGGCGTGGACGTAAGCGATCTTCCCGGAGCTGTATTCCTGCAGATTCGCGTTCATTTGCGTTAATCCGCGGCTGGATTTCAAACTGACTCCTACTGCCGGGATTGAGGCGTGCCTGGCGGTTTGCCTTGCGTGATAAGCTTGTTATTCCGGTTTCATGTGATCGCACGTCGCGGCCGAATAGCGCAACGTGCTTCGGATGCACCTGGATTTCCAGCATCCGGCGCTACCGCACACAGTTCTAATCACCTCGCTTACTCGAAACTGCAACACAACCCGGACTGGGAGGAGTCTTTAACATGAAAGCTTCTTTGCCGCCTGAACTGAAGCGATTTGTTGAACAGAAAGTCGAGGATGGCCAGTATGCAAACGAAAGTGAAGTTGTCTCGGACGCTGTACGTAGATTGAAGGAATCTGACGACTCATCCCGACTAAACGCGGGCAGCTTGTTCGCAAAAACCAGTACCTATCCATTCTTATCAGCACTTGATATTTCGGGCAGCGACATCGAAGCGATCGCGTTCCTGATAATGATGCAAGCGGCGAAGTCGGCAAGAGAAGATCTGAAAGCGATCATGGATGGGGTGAAATCTATCAACGCAGCCAAGCAGAAAGTGCGCGAACTCATTCGCAAGCGCGCAGCAGAGATTATTTCGAGAGACGGACCAAAGCTTGGTGAGCGGCAATTAGTACTTCTTCTGTGGTATCTCGCGCGCGCCTGACGCTTGTAGATAGCACGCTGATCCAAATGGTCGTTCAAGCTGAACTCTTACAGTGGAGGCACACATGGAAAACTTCTGCGGATTCTCTCCGGCAGTCGTAACCGATAACGTGGATCCCGATAACATTGGCAGGTTGAGAGTTCGATTTACCGGATTTGATGAGCGAGACGACAAGGAGCAAGAAGTGTGGGCCCGTCTGACGATGCCCGTGGCAGGAAACCAGCGTGGCGCGTGGTTGATACCGGAAGTCGGTGATGAAGTACTGGTCGCGTTTGAAAGTGGTGAAGTGAGACAGTCTTACGTGATTGGCTCGCTCTGGAGCAAGAACAACCCTCCTCCGGAAGCGATCAACAGCCAAAACGACAAGAAGTTTTTGCGTTTGCGCAGCGGTTTGCAGATCACGATCAGCGAGGTAGCCGGTCAGGAGAGTTTCGTCGTCGAAACTCCAGGCGGCCAATCATTGACGCTTAAGGACGGGCCGGGTGCGATTGAGATCGCCGACAGCATGGGAAACCGCGTGACGCTTGAAGCGAGGGGGGTCTCGATTCAATCTTCCGCTCAGGTTACTGTCACTGCAAGTGTTGTTGAAGTGAATGCGGGAATGGTCCGCGTCCAGTCACCGATGGCGAAATTCGACGGGATAGTAATGTGCAACATGCTCATCAGCAATAGCGTGGTGAGCGCGAGCTACACACCCGGCGCAGGAAATATCTGGTAGAGCGGAAAACAAATGCCACAACCACGTCCGTCGCTATGCCGGTGCGAGTGCGATGATCAGTCTCACCGCCAAAGGCGCTGAGCACTTCGCTTCACAACGATGCAGGATCTCCTCTCCGATCCAAACCGAAGTCATTGAACCCTCAACAGCGCCTACGTCTCCCAGTTTTGCGACGCCGGTTCCTCATTCTTCCGTTCCCTTCCCGACGAAGGAACCCGCAACAGCGCCAAACGCTCAACGACTCGACCGTGGATCAGGTGTTCCTCGACGATTTCCGGTACATCGCCGGCGCGCACCTGGGCATACCAGATTCCGTCCGGGTAAACCATTACCGCCGCTCCGATTGCGCAGAAGCCAACCGAAGCACACTCAGTAACCACGACACTGCCTTTTGGGTTCTTGCCTTTCTTTTCCCTACCGAAGAGCATGCCGCGAGAAAGCAGTTCACTGTCAAATGCCGCTTTCACGTCCGGGCTGTCCACCGCGGAACAGGATTTTCCCGTGCAGACGAACACGTGGTGGCGGATTGGCGCGGTGATGACCGGCGCGAGGGTCTCGAGCTTGTCAGAATCTGTTACGAACGGAGTTTCGGCCATTTGAACCTGCAAAGATCTTAACACATCGGAAGGGGAGCCCTTTATTGGCTACGTTGTTATTGAGACTGCGGCGTGGCGACCGCTCAACGCTCTGAATGCACTCAGCGTTGACGATATCCAACGATGCTCGCGGCGCGGCGCTCGCTGCGGGAGAGCCGCTCGCGATGCCGGTAAGCGAGTTTCCCCTGGAACCCCCACGGCGATTGGCACGACACCAATACTTAAAGTTTTGCTAGCGTTTTCAAACCATTGTAGAATACCCGTCGGAAGGGCGACCGCTCTGATGACCGCATCGGAATTTAGGCGGTCTGACTTGGTCGCCCAAATTTGTGTAGACCGCTCGATAGAAACCTGAGTTTTATGGCGACTGGCCTCGTAATCCACATCTCTTCGGGGAAGGACAAACACACCGAAGTCTTAACCGATGAACTCATCCGCATCGGAAGTTGCGATGACTGTGACCTGCGGCTCCGATTGTCATCTCTGCCTGAGGCCCTCGGCAGAGATGGTGTGTTGCTGGAACTGAAGCGTACTAACGGACACTATCGCGTTTCAGCCTTCGCTGAATCACTGGGTCTTACTTATAACGGGCAACCTCTGCAGCGGGACAACGAGATCGAGGATGGCGACGAAGTCGAAGTGAAGTCATCAGAACTGGCGTTGCGATTCTTTCCTGTCCGTTCCCTTCCCGCCGTCATCAAATCGCCGGAAACCCAGGTCGCTCCGTTCATCGAACAAGCGGCAATTGAATCAGCCGCAACCGCACGCCGCGACGATGCAAAGGTTTTCCTGCGGGAATTCACCCGCGAGCTCGTGCGGGAGATTAATCCCAGCACCAAACTCGTAACTCTGGCCATTGCGCTGGCCTTAGTCGGCGGCATCCTTTACATCGGCTTCTCGATGTACAAAGAAATGCAGCGGAGCCGGGGGCTGATTGACGACCTGCGCGCGCAAAACGCGGCGATGAAGGATCAGGTTGGCAAGACAAACGAGACGATTAACGATCTGGGCCGTTCGAACAAGGAAATTCGCGACAGTCTTTCACTTGCCGTAAAGCTCCGTAGCGACTATGGCAGCGGCGTTTGCTTGATAGCCGGCTCTTTCTATTTCGTTGAAGCAGGTACGGGACGTGCCCTACGTTACCCGGAGTCCCAAACAACCGAAAGCGGTGGCACAGTTCAGACGGGTGGTGAATCGACGACGCTTACCCCGGAAGGAAAGGGGCCCATCGCAGAGTTTGAATTTGCCGGCAGCGGCTTCTATGTCGGTGATGGCTACGTGCTGACGAATCGGCATATTGCCCAGCCCTGGATCGCCGATGATCGCGCGCAGGGTTTGAGCAGCAGCGTGCGAGGGCAACCGCGTCTCAAGAAACTAAATGCCTACTTTCCGTCCCATGCACAACCAATCCCATTGAAGTTTAAGCAGGCCGCGAGTCGTGACGATCTGGCCGCTTGCTTGCTCGACGTTAAAGATCTACCAACTGATATTCCGGCAATTCCTCTCGAAACAAGTAAGGATTCAGTTGAGGTTGGCAAGACCGTGGTCATGATGGGTTACCCGTCAGGACCGGATCGACTGCTCGCGTTACTCGACGACACAGAGTCCCGCAACATTCAGCGACGCTACGGTTCAACTGATGCAATCATTGACTATCTTGCCCAGGCGCGCCGTATCCAGCCTTTGACGACTCAGGGAAACATCACAGACCTCGACGTCAGGCGGATCGTCTACGACGCGCGCACGGCCGAGGGCGGTTCAGGCGCCCCGGTATTTGGACCAACTGGCCGGGTTATCGGCGTCAATTTCGCCGTCTTTACCGAAAACCAGGCGTCAAACTTTGCGGTTCCAATTTCTTACGGAATCAACCTGCTCGAGCGGGCCGGCTGGAAAGCTCCTTCACCAAAGGACGTTAAGGAAACCGAAGGCTCCGATCCTCCATCCAAATAGGACACTTCGAAAAGCTTCATCCTCAGGTCAGTATTTCCCCCTCAGAATTGTTAACTTGCACGCGCTTGAGTTCGTCCTTACTTGTAGCAACTAGGCCGTCACTATGGCGCATCGTAGAGGTTCGGAAGCGGGGCCCTGAGATGGCGCCACGGAAATCTGAGGGTGTTATAGTAGAATTCGGAAGCGAGTCTTACGGGCACGGCAGATGCAACGGTCGCATTGAAGTTGCATGCGCGGGCTTTCGTGCAAAGGGATTGGTAGATGAAATAGCGCAGCAAGATCGCGCCATAAGAAGGAATTGGACGGTTTGAAAGCCATCAAACTCCTCCGAATGATGCGGCCCGGTCGCGACCTGGGGTTAGCTCGAAAAGCAAGCGCCCTGCTTGCGTTGCTGGTGCTGACTACGCTGGGCGCTCCGGCACCTTGTTTCACTCGCGCCTTCGCGCAGGATCGGATCCCGGATCCCCCGGCACCCGTCACAACCCTTTCCAGCACCAAACTCCACACCGAGATATTTCGCTTTGAACGCGTGCCGGTTGAAAGCGGCGCGGAACTTATTACCATTAAGGCAAGATTGGACGGACTTGATTCTAACGAAACTGCCCAATGGGTACCTCTGGTAACTGTTCTTCGTGACACGCTTGGCGACCTGACGGCGGAAAATGATCGTCTTCGTTACGTTTGGCCACTGACTTATACGCGACCAACCTTGCGCCAACGTGTTTTAGGTGCGGTTCCCTTTCTTTACATGCGTGCCGGAAACAGGAAGCATTTTTCCGGCCGGGAACCTCCTCCGGTTCTCGACCTCGCCGCCCCTGATCGCGACGTTTGGAACAAGATGTTCTGGACCGCGATCCAAAACGTTTTGATTGATCCCTACGGAACACCAATCAAAGCGTCCAGCCTTTCCTATCAGAGGAACATCGCTGACTATCGAAAATCGCACATCGTCCGTGCCCTTTCAGTGCTCTCGCTTTACGAGGCGCTTGATGGCCCACCAGTTTTTTCCGCCGGAGAACTTTCCGAGATAGAGGCACGCCTGCGGTTAACTGACAAGACTTTTGGCGGCTTGATCGGCGATTTGAACCTCCAGCGTTATTACCAGAAGGAAATGATGCAGGCACGCGACGAGCGAGGACACAATTGGGAGCTGCTGAGACAACGAGCAGAGGCTGAATCTCTCTTCTTCGAGCCGCTTGAAATGCCCGACGGAAGCACGACGCACGTGATGTTATGGGTCGCCAAGCCCGATCTCGAGAGCAACCAGGGCAGGCGATACGAGAAACGCTTCCTCAACATATCGAGTCCGTGGTCCGACAAGAGCTTGCTCTCCTGGAATGGTTACACCGAGACCCGTTACTTTGATGGCGAGCACCGTCCCGTGTCACCAGACACACCGGGCGCTCAACCCGTTGAGATGATTCCCCTGGCGCTCTACGGGCTGGATTATCCGAAGATCCCCATGGTGCTGGTCGATTTTCGCGATAGTCTGAATCCGAAAAAGCGCGAGATGTCCCGCCGGGTAATTCAGGATCTGACGCGAAATGTGATGTCCGGCTCACGTTTTGGCGATCCGGCCTATTTTCTGGGGCGCTCAATTCTGGATTTCGTGACCGGCAAGCGCGGCATGGACGTCAATCAGCCCTCACGTCTGCGCACTTATTCGCAACTCAAGCTTCTTTTGTCGCTCAACCAGTCTCTCGATCCCGGATTGCGAAATCAAATAGGCAAGCGTCTGGAAAGAGTGTCCCTAAATCCGCTGGAAAACGATCTCGAAGCCGAAGCGCAACTGGCTCAGGAGCAGTATGCAGCATTGTTGGCCTACGCAAAGCGTCCAGATGGATTAGCTGAGAAACTAAAACTTGACCGTCGCGCGGAGCTGGTGCCGCTGCGGCACGGACGCGTCGAGCGAGTTCTTTTTCAGCTCGCCAACGTTTTGACTCTTGGAAAATACACTCATCGTGAGAAAGCCACGCCTGAGATGGAGGGCAGGCTCGACCTGGCGCGGCGGTTCTCGTATCACACTCGATTCCTCCGTGAGGTGGCAAGGTCAAGTCCACAGCTGGAGGTGACTTCGAACCTGGATGAAGTGAACCGCTCCCTTCGTTTTATCGCTGACCACGCGAAGAATGCCGATGCGAAGACTGCGGTAACGGCTGCGAGAATCTTTCTCCAAACCCAGGACAGCGAGACGCGCCGCAACTGTCTGGAAGGACTTACGCGCATGAGCAACGCCAAAGCAAAGAGCGAACTCCTGCGTATTTCACAACTCAAGGAGCTGGACCAGAGCGGGAAGGACCTGATTTCGGCCTACCTGAACGGCACGCCGCCGGCCGACGATCCACTCGCAGCTTCGAGCCAAAAAACGAACGCGGTCGACCAGTAATCATGTTTTGCATCTTTGCCAGGGCGCTCTTTGCGTCGTTCGACGAGTTCCTTCAAAGCGGTCGCAGCTCGATTCGCCGTCAGATGGTCCTCAGTACCCTGCTGCTTTTCGCTTTTCCAGTCTTTTGCTTGAGTCAAACTAAACGCCTGGTGGTGGTTCAATATGACGGTCTATCCTACGAAGCGCTGGACCGCTTTGCGCGCGAACGCGATCCACGCACCGGCAAGAGCCTGCTGCCCTGGGTCGACCACATTTTCTATCAGCGGGGCACGCGTCTGGCCAACTTCTACGTGCGCGGCATGAGCCTGTCAGCGCCATCCTGGTCGACCATAGGTACGGGCCAGCACCTGCAGATCAAGGGAAACGTAGAATTCGATCGGTACACACTACAAACCTACGACTACCTGAATTTCGTCCCGTTCTACGTTAAAGCCACTATCGGCGCGCGTGTTGACATGCCCGGGGCTGAAGTACTCGATTCCATCGGCATCCCTCTTCTCACCGATGCTTACCCCCGAAACGAACGCCACGTGACCTTCTCTCTCTTCCAGCGCGGCGCTCGGTACGTATTGTTTCAAAAGGCACTCGAGAACCGGGTTAAGCGCGGCCCCAAGGAACTATTTGAGGAATGGACTATGGGCCTGGATCTTAAGAGCTCGGTCCCGCAACAGTTGACCCGTGAAGTGGTCGAAGGGGCGGGCAACCCGAACCTCCGTTATTTGGAATTGTCGCTAACAGCGTTTGACCACGTCGCCCACCACAATAACGATCGTGAATCACACCTTTACGTGTTGAAACAATTCGATTCGATCCTCGGTGAAGTTTGGATGGCCATCCAGAAGAGTCCAGTGGCGAACGAGACTGCGCTGATAGTGGTTTCCGATCACGGAACAAACTCTGTGGAAGGAATTTATAGTCAGGGTTACAACCTCGTGCACCTCCTGGGAAGTGCTGCCGGTGGTGGCCACCACGTGGTAACAAAACGCCGGCTGCTGGCGGACTACGCTCTGAAGGGCATCAACCCGTTCGCTCAGATCATTACCACTACTACGCGCGATTCACATTATCTCAAAGGGCAGAGCAGCGAATACCCGACCGCGATGCTCGACTTCGACGGAAATGAGCGCGCGTCAATTCATCTAAGAGACTCGGACCTCAATCTCCTCCAGATTCTTTTTCAACAACTGCAACGCAACGAGTTGACAATCTCGATGAGAAAAGCGCTCGCTGATCAGGTCTTCCTCACGCTTGAGGCGAGACGCCCGCAGTGGCAGCGCAACCTCGACGAAGTAAAAGAAGAACTTGGCGCGCTTCACCGTAGCATCGAGCGACAGCGACAGCTATGTGAAGCTCAGCCGAAAAAGTTCACCCCCGAGGAATCAGCCGCGGGAAAACCCGCAGATGGAAGGCGGGTTTGCGCGCAGCATGCCAGATGGCTGGCACAGGAGAAGAACTATGGTGAGTATGCGCGAACGCTTGGCAACCTTCTGGCGCTGAGGAAAGAAACCTTCAATCCGACTAAACTCATTGTCAGCGATGTGATCGCGCCCAGAATGATGGGCGATCGCAACAGCGTCTACCAACTTCAAAACTATATAGTTGGCATAGCCCCTGCCGGCCTCATACTCAATTCGGACGGATCGCTGGACACGGCTAAAAGCTTTGTCCGGGTGGACTATCTTTCGCTCCTGCACGACATAACTGTGCGAAACAATTCGCAACCTTCGGTCGGTAACCGTCCCGTGGACATGATTGCCCTACGTCTCCCTTCTGAGTTAGTCAGCCCCTTGCTGCGGGACGGTGAGATCAATACCGATGTCGTTTGGATTTACGACGGTCCTGAAAAACAGGCATTAATTCTTTCACGCGCGGACCACCTGGGCAGGCTAAGTTTCCGTTACGTTCCGATAAGACACTTGCGGCAAGACAATGCGGGACGAATCCTTTTCCAACCGGCGGAGTGGAGCGCCGGCCTGCCACTCGAGATTCTGGAGGACCCGAATTTTGCGGTCCCGGTTGAGAGTCGCATTGCATGGCTTAACGAATGGCATACCGAGCTGGACTGGTTTCATGCTGTGCACCGGACACGCTATTCCAACGGGCTGATCGGACTTCATGAAGAACTGGCCCGCCACCCATTCGGACGTCTCCGCGCTGACGAGGAAGGCGTTTCGCCGGACGAACACTTGATGCGCCGGTTGTTAAGACGGCAGCGCCAAAACGTCGAAACGGATTTGCTCGTGGTCGCCAACGATCACTGGAATTTTGACGTGCGGGGATTTAACCCGGGCGGTAATCATGGTTCGTTCTTTCGCATCTCAACTCACGCCACGTTCATGCTCGCCGGCGGTGATCATACCGGTATTCCCCGTGGTGTAGTGGTTGAAGAGCCGTATGACAATCTCAGCTTTGTGCCTACGCTACTGGCGTTAACCGGAAATTTACGCGATGATAGCAATCCCATTCAGGTGTTGTGGGACAAAGGATTCCGGCGCTTTCCCGGGCGACCGGTAACAGAGGTCCTGGCTAAACCGGCAAACCAAAAAATCGCGGGCACGGGAGCGACTGCATCTCCTTGACGAGTCCTGAAAACGAGTTAGCTGAAGACTGGCCGGACGAGCTGGAACAACTCGTCGACGAACCCGAGCCCACTACCTCCGATAGATCACGCCGCTCATTCATCTGGCTACAAACAATTGCCTTCCTGCTCGGACTCGGGCTACTGATCTACGTAATCAATCTGGTCGGCCTGCAACCGTTGTTTGATGCCCTCCTGCGCATTGGATTCGGGTTCTTTGTAGTAATCGGAATCAGCGGTCTCCGCCATGTGTTTCGGACGATGGCGATGAGCGCTGCCGTCCCCAGAGAGCACCGTCACTTCACTTTTCCTCAAGCTTTTGCCGCGCGCCTCGGGGGCGAGGCGATCAGCTTTCTCACTTTTACCGGCCCGCTGCTCGGCGAGGCCACCAAAGTAGCGCTCCTGCGCAAGCGCGTGCCCCTGACTTACGGCGTCCCGGCGCTGGTAGTCGACAATCTTCTCTACAACATGTCCGTCGTGTTCTTCATCTTGAGCGGCGCATGTGTAATGTTGATTACTTACAACCTCCCGCCGCTCGTCTATTACAGCCTGATGGCAATCGCGCTGGTCGCCGCCCTGGGCATTGCCGCAGCCGCCCTGGCTGCGAAACGCCGCATCATGCTTTTGACGTGGTTGATGGACCAAATGGCCCGCCTTCGTTTGAGTCCGAAAGTGATTCTGAAACGGCGACAACACGTCTACCACATCGAGTCGAAGGTCTACGACTTCTACAAGCACCACCCGGGAGTCTTCTTCGGAATGATTGCGTGCAATCTCCTGGCACATGCATCGAGTGTGTTGGAGGTCTATCTCACGCTGCGGATGCTGGACTATTCGCCGAGGATCGCGCAGGCCTATGTCATCGAGTCGTTGACCAAAGTCATCAACTTTCTATTTGCGTTTGTGCCGGGCACGATCGGAGTATATGAAGGTGGGACCGAATTCATCATGCGGACGCTGGGGTTTGCGGCTGCTACCGGTCTCGCGCTGGCGCTGGTTCGCAAAGCCGCGACTATATTCTGGACTTCGATTGGCCTGTTGATACTGACCTGGCGCACGTTGCCAAATGCATGGGGCAGGGTTCTGGATCGCAGTCCACGACTGCAAAAACTTATGGATAGTCTCGTATTTTCAAACATTGCACACCGGCCCGCGCGGACCGCTGTCAGCATTCTCGGCACCGCCGTCGGAGTGCTGCTAATTGTTTTCACCGTTGGGCTTGCTCACGGAGTTTTGCGCGAACGTGGCCGCCGTGAATCAAACATCGGCGCTGAAATTATGGTGCGCCCTTCTGGTAGTCTGATCGTTGGGGGTTCGGCCTTCTTTCTGCAAGCATCGCACGCCGCCGAGATCGCCGAAGTCGAAGGTGTCAGAGCCGCCACCGCCATCGGCCAAACCCTGGACAAAAGCGATTCGGGTTTTGGGACGCGCTTAATCGATGGAATAAATTTCGATGAGTACGCTAACCTGACCGGCATCAGGATAAGAGAAGGATCGAAACTTACCGGCGGCGATCAGGCGATCGTTGACCCCGTCTGGCAGCAACAGCGCCAGGCAAAGATCGGTTCCACCGTTCAACTGTTTGAGCGGCCTTTCACGATAGTCGGGATTTACGAACCGCCGGGTGGCGGGCGCATCAAAATTCCACTTGCCACCCTGCAGGATCAGGAGGGAGCAGAAGGCCGCGCTTCCGCAATCCTGGTGGCGGTAGTTGATCCCGCGAAGCAGGAAGATGTGGCTGAACGGATTCAGCAACGATTTCCTGACGATCAAATCATCTTCACAAGAGACTTACCCGAAATCTACGCCTCGGGAGTTCCAGCGCTGAATGTCTTCATTAAGGTGGTGGTCGGTGTCGCTGCGGCGATCAGCATGCTGGTGATTCTGCTGGGAATGTATACGACGGTGACTGAACGTACTCGTCAAATCGGAATCCTCAAGGCGCTGGGGATGTCGAAACCCGCGATCGCGTGGGTGATCGAGCAGGAAGCGCTGCTGGTGAGTGTGTTGGGAGTTATTGTCGGAGTGGGTTTAACTCTGGCCGCACGTTTCGCCGTCATGCGGATGACCACGCTGGTCATAGAAATCGAGCCACAATGGGTCGGGATTGCTTTTCTGGTGGGAATCGTCGGCGGCACTATCGGTGCGCTCTACCCTGCTTTGCGCGCCGCCCGCCAGGATGCTGTGGAAGCTTTGAGTTACGAGTGAGCTTCTTGACTGGAGCTCGTCAACGTGATTGGTTCTTAAGAAGGTCTTAAAGACCAGGCTAACCCTAAACCGCGCCACCCGGCTAAGACCGACGCACTCTCAAACGACTTCCAATTCCGCCGGCCGCAGTTCCTCCTTATCGGCAAGCCGCCGAGCCTGAACATAATCAGACACATGATTTCCATACTTCGAGACAAATGGTTCCAGGTAGTCTGTCCCGCGAATGATTCTCCGGCACTTGGCAGTCCCGCATGAACATAGAAACTCCGACATCTCCTCATTATAGAAAGTCGCGTAGTCGATCGTGATTTGACTGCCGGCAGCGATCCGCCTGCGGGCCACAAGGTTCAGGCCGTCAAGCCAGGCATTCGGGTCGCAGGAGTGATTTATAGGCTTCCAATGTTCCGGGTCGTGGTCCCAGCTCACAAAAATTTCGTCAGTCAACGGGTAAGCATACTGATGGAACCAATCCAACTGGGTCGGTTTCCAGTTTCGCTCGACGTGCGACCGACTTACCAGTACGTGCGGTTGTTCTTCATGGAGCTCGATTATTTCTCCAACTTCAATCGTGCGCGCTGCATACAAGCCGTACTGGTTATCGCCGTCAAGAATCAATTGCCAGTTGCGCTGCTTCCTGGCGCTTCGTTTCAGAGCGGCCCTGATGATCCGCTCGAAGAAATCGGTGTGCCCCCAGGGCTCATGCAGCAGGATGAGATCGGCGCTGCCGGCTTCTTCCAGCGGGTAGGCCACGTCGCAGTTTGGATTGATCTCGAGCATGAATAACTCGCCGCGATCGTTCATCCGAATATCACAACGACCGTATCCGGAGCCGTTCAAGCCGATGAACAATTGTTTGGAGATCTCCTTCAGGCGGTTAGCGAGGGCGTCATCGTCACACTGGATACACGTCACCGCCTCATAATCCTTCCACTTCAAGTCGAAATGCTTGAATGATTCACCTGTGGGAAAAACAAACTCCACCGGATAGTAAGCAAAGGGCTCCATTTCATTGTCTGCGTTTTCGACCACCAGCACGCCGAATTCCCGGCCGTCGATAAACTCTTCGATCAGCGTGCCGCCAAACGCCTCGATCATTTTCTCCGCTTGAAGATAGAGATCGGCCTCGGTTTTAACCCTGGATTCCCGGGTTAAGCCTATGCTGCCGTAGCTGTTAGGATGCTTGCAGATCAGTGGAAATCTGAGAGTTTTGGCGGCCAATTCGATGCCTTGATCGTTCGCAGCCGGTACGTATCCCGGCGTCTTGATGCCCCAAAAGTGGCAAACCTTCTTCATCGCCTCGCGGGATGGCTCGTAAAAGTTTGAGCCCGCGCCGGTGAAAGGCAGTCCGAGTCTTTCCAGTGTCTGAACAACCTCCACCCCCGGCCGGTCTTCATCCCAGGCCCCATCACAAAGGTTCAAGAAGACATCGAAGTCGCGCCGCGAGAGTTGCACCACCTGACGCACTGCGCGGATCTTGTCGATGTAATGCGTTTCGCACTCATGCCCCTTAAGATGGCGAACCACGTCGGAGAGTGGATCATAGTCCTTCATCGGACTATCAGACTGTTCGTATGAAGGATCGAGAATGCAGATCTTCATGGGGGATTTGTCCCTCTTAGAGTTGTACAATCGCGTGAAGAGTACCAATCATGACCACACGCTTGGTCAGTTGTCTCTAAGGGATGTAATGTAACCGATTAAGGCGATCGTGAAAACAATTATATTCAGATTTTTTTCAACTCACTCGGCACCATGGTTCCGGTGTCAGACTCGAAACTTGAGGAATGACGAAGACGGGTTCTCGCACGAGGTTCGTCCGTATGCGCTCATCAGAAGAATCGAACACGACAAGTTCGGGTAAACGATCTCCCGGCAAAGTCCTGGCTCGCTCGCTGCTTTTGCGTTGTCCTTCATGCGGGCAGTCATCGATCGTTGAGCGTCCGTTTCACGTCAAACACCACTGTTCCAACTGCCAGGCTCTTTTCAAGCGCGAAGAAGGCTTTTTTGTGGGAGCGATTCTGGCGAACGTACTTACGACTGAGCTGGCGATTCTGGTTACTTGCGGGATTTGGCTGGGGCTAATCAGTTCGAATTATGAATCACTCCTGGTAATACTCCTCTTTATTGCGGCGCTCTTCCCTCTTTCCTTCTTCCACCATAGCTGGAGCTTTTGGCTCGCCTTTGACCATCTGATCGAAGGGTTGCCAAGGTTTCGGCAAAAGGCTGGGGGAAAGCCCTGACTTACGTTTCTCTCTATGGATTTACGAATTCGTCTAGCCACAATCGAAGATATTCCCAGACTTCAGGTGTTGATCCGCGCCTCGGTCAGCATACTGAGCACTGATTATTACTCGCCAAAGCAAATCGCCAGTGCTCTCTCCTATATCTTTGGTGTCGATACGCAACTCATCATCGATCAAACATATTTCATCGCGGAGGTCGACGGCGAAATTGTTGGTGCGGGCGGGTGGAGCAAGAGAAAAACCTTGTTTGGCGGCGACCAGCGAAAGTCGGCCGAGGTCGATCGATTGCTTGACCCGGCGACTGAGCCGGCACGTATCAGGGCGTTTTACGTCCATCCACAATGGGCGCGCCAAGGAATTGGCGGGCGAATCCTGACTGCCTGCGAGAGAGCAGCGCAAGACGCGGGCTTCAACGGAGTGGAACTGGTGTCAACGCTGCCGGGCGAACCTTTATATCTCGCCCGGGGGTATGCAAAAGCTGAAGCAATGCAGTTGGAAACTCCTGACGGCGAATCGTTGCCGGCATTCCGGATGACTAAACAGCTTTAAGGGTCAGTAGTGTTCCAACCGTGGACTAGCATCGCATTTATTGAGAAGGGCATCGCGTTTCAAGCTTTCCGAGAATCTGGGGATTAAACTTCCTTAACGGTTGCCGAAAGTGATCGCCACGACTGGCGCAATAGCTCATCCATACGCGCCCAATCAGCTTCCGTAACGCCACCTGCTGCCGCTCTGGTATCGCGGATAGTCATGGCCTCGGCTCTTAGGCGGCCGTGCTCCATCAACTTCTCGAGCGGCACCCCATAAATCGCGGCCTGCAATTCGGCCAGCGCTCGATCCAGGTCGCCCGGCGCATGTTTGGCGCATTCGCGATGAATAATCCACCATTCCAGCTCCAGTTGGGCGGCTCGATTAACATCAAACGGCAGATCGCTTATCTTCCGCACCGCCTCGTAAAACTTGACGAGATCGGGTAACGCTTTCTCATAGTCGGCCCGTTGTTTTCCGCTTTTGAAAACGAAGGCTGCATTCGCCGCGTAGTAAGCAACGCGGTTTGATCTGACGAGCGGCATGTCGTATTGACTGCGCAGCAACTCGGACAACTGGGTAAACAGGCGCAGTTCCCGCTTCTCGTAGTAGGAACGCCACATCGCAGTTTCCAAACGCGCGACTTCATCCGGGTCAAATTCCCGAAGGTGGGCGGTTCGGGGGGCATAAAGGTCATAGAGAACCCAGCCGGTGAGGAGCAACAAGACTATGAGACTTGCCCGAAAGAAGATTTTCTTGCGAGATGTTCGTGGCATGCTTCGAGGCTCCTGATGTATGCGCCGGCCCAAAATAGTCCGAACTCTTCTCTGTACAGCCTTTATGTTCTCCGAGTCTATGTAGTGAACACCCGGTTTGGATATTGGCCGTAGGTTCGAGTGTCGCGACAACGACCCGGTCGCTACGGCTCCCGGTTCTGATGCGGCCAACATCGAAAATCAACTCACCACTGAGTCACAAGGGCCACGGAGGTTGCACTGAAAATTCGAAATTCAGCCCCATCCGGCGGCGCCGACTTGAGTGAACACAACCGAGTTGCGTTATTATCACAGGGAACACTATTTCCAAAGTCGATGGCGCCCGGTCGAATGAGGTGTCGTGCGACAAGTTAGCGAGAAACTCTATGCAAGACTTCTTGAACGAATTTCGCCAGACCATCGAGTCTGGTGCTCAGCGGTTATTGGAAATCTCTGAGGAGCGCAGCCAGACTCCCAGGGCCCAGGGCAAATGGATGCCGAAGGAAATCATCGGGCACCTGATCGATTCCGCCGCAAACAACCATCAGCGCTTCGTTCGCGCTCAGTTCACGGACGATCTCATTTTTGATGGGTACGAGCAGGAAGGATGGGTTCGCGTTCAGCACTACCGCGACAAATCCTGGCGCGAGCTGATTCAGCTCTGGCAACTTTACAATCAGCATATCCTGCACATCATGACGCACGTTCCAGAAGATACGAGGATGAGGCTGAGGTACAGGCACAATCTTCACCAGATCGCCTCAGACGCCATTAATGAGAACGATCCGGTTACGCTGGATTATTTCATGCGCGACTACGTCGACCATCTGAAAAAACACCTGTCGCAGATTTTCCAGCCCGGGGACTAATCGTGGCCGTTTCCCCATACAAACCTGTCAAAGCCATGGGATTCGCCGTGCTCTTTTGGCTGGCAGGGTTTGTGTGGGGAAGCATTGTATTCAAACAACATTGGTGGAGGTCTCAAAAGTGGCTTACTCGATTGAACAACTAAAGCACAAGACGGTCGTAGAGCTTCGTGATATTGCCAAAGGAATTGAGCACGAGGCCGTGCAGGGTTACACCCAACTAAACAAAGAACACCTGATAACCGCGATCGCAAAAGCGCTCGACATCAAGCATGAGCACCACGACGTCGTGGGAGTCGACAAGGCAAGTATTAAGGCGCGGATTCGCGAAATGAAGAAAAAGCGAGACGAAGCGCTGTCGGCCCATGACCACGCTCAACTCAAGGTTGCTCGAAGAACAATCCACCGTCTCAAACGAAGGATTCACAAGGCAACGGTTTAGGCTGCGAGAATTGAAGCCGGCATGTAGCCTGGAGCTGCTGACCCCGGTCCGGCTTAGTTACCGGCGCTTGTTCTAACCGGCGCTGGTGGGTAGGTTTGAAATCAGCCGCGGAATAATGCGAATGAACGCGAATCAGCAGGAACACAGAGTCACGTAGATCGCACTCCTAAAATTCACTCTTCCTGGATATTTACTTAAGCCGTTGTTCTTTCAGATTCGCGGTCATCCGCGTTATTCCGCGGCGAAATGTTCAGTTGACTACTACTAACTTCAAATTGACGCACCACCCCGACGCTTGGCGTTGTTGACTTTCGCCGTAAACTGACATAGAAATTCGGCAGCATCCCGTTCAAAACAATTCAACAAAGTGAGGTAGCTCATGAAAAAAGCTATCAGCCTAAGTGTCAACGGTGTGACGCGCCAGCACGAAGTGGAACCGCGCCTGCTCCTCGTCCATTACCTCCGGGACGTACTGAATCTAACCGGCACGCACATTGGATGCGAAACCTCTCTGTGCGGCGCGTGCACAATTCTAATCGACGGCCAGGCGGTTAAGTCATGCACGATGCTTGCGGTGCAGGCCGATGGCGCCGCAATCACCACCATCGAAGGACTGGCACGGAATGGCGAACTTCACCCGGTGCAGGAAGGATTTTGGGAACGGCATGGCTTGCAATGCGGCTATTGCACACCCGGCATGATCATTGCCGCCGCTCAGGTGATTGATCGGAATTCAAATCCTTCTCGGGACGAAATCCGCCACGGCCTCGAAGGAAATCTCTGTCGTTGCACCGGCTATCAACACATCGTCGAAGCCGTCGAGTACGCAGCCAAAAAGTCCAGAGTCTGAAGTCTGGAGTCCGCGGCTCAATCGCCGACTCAGACCAAATTGACTTGATTTTTTCATGACTCTTTTCGGCTTAACATCTCCGAGGTTTGATTATGACCCAAGATAAAAGACTCCAGACTCCAGACTCCGGACTCCGGACTGCTGGGAGGTACGTCGGACAACGAGTAAAGCGTACAGAAGATCCACGACTTATCAAGGGACTCGCCCACTACGTCGACGACATCCGTCTTCCCGACACTCTTCACGTTGCCTTCGTGCGTTCAATTTACGCGCACGCGCGGATCAACAGCATCGACTCGAGTGAGGCGTTGAAGGCGCCGGGCGTGGTTGCGGTTTATACGGGCAAGGATGTTGCGAAGGTTGGTCCGGTTCCCTGCGCGGCCGCGCTTCCAGATCTGAAAGTCCCCGACTACCGGGTGTTGGCCCAGGACAAAGTGTTTTTCGTCGGGCACCCAGTCGCGGCGATAGTAGCCACAGACGCTTACACGGCTCGCGATGCGGTCGACCTGGTGATGGTTGACTACGACGACTTGCCGCCAGTGCTTGACGTTGAAGAAGCCGCTAAAGGCGGCACCGTTATCCACGAAAGTTTTGGCGATAACGTCGCCTATAAATTGACTGCCGGCGAAGGCGATATCGACGCGGCGCTAGGCTCCGCGGACCATGTAATCAAACAGCGGATGGTCCACCAGCGGCTGGCGCCGATTGCCATGGAGCCACGTGGCGTGCTGGCTCGTTATTTTCCCGGTGAAGAGGAATTGACAGTCTGGTCATCCACCCAGATCCCTCACCTCCTTAGAACGCAGCTCGCGCTTATGATTGGAATACCCGAAAACAAACTGCGGGTGATCACCCCCGAAGTTGGCGGTGGCTTTGGCTCAAAACTGAATGTCTATGCCGAGGAAGCTTTGCTGGGTTGGATTTCAATGCAACTCGCAAGACCGGTGAAGTGGATCGAGGGACGTCGCGAAAACATCCAGGGAACCATCCACGGTCGCGGACAGGTCGGGTACATCGAAGTAGGCTGCAAGAATGACGGGACAGTCACGGGACTCCGTTACAACGTTTTTGCTGATCTCGGCGCCTATCATCAGCTACTGACGCCTGCCATCCCCACCCTGACCGGATTAATGCTCTCCGGCGCTTACAAGATTCCGGCGATACAAATTAACGTCACCGGCTGCTTCACAAACAAAATGGCCACCGATGCTTATCGGGGGGCCGGCCGGCCAGAGGCGACTTACGTTGTCGAGCGCGCGATGGACCTGGTGGCTGCAGAGGTCGGGATTGATCCAGCCGAAGCGAGACGACGAAACTTCCCTGCTGCGGATGAGTTTCCTTTTCACACTGCTACCGGCCTTGACTACGACAGCGGTGACTATGAAGCTGCGCTAAACAAAGCCCAGGCGATCATCGATTACGCGAAACTGCGCGAAGAGCAGAAAAAGGCTCGCGAAGAAGGGAGACTTCTGGGAATTGGAATCTCCACCTACGTAGAAATCTGTGCGCTGGGTCCGTCGCAGGCGATGCCGGCAGGAGGATGGGAGAGCGCCACGGTAAGAATCGAGCCGACAGGGAAAGTAACAGTACTGACGGGCGCCTCGCCCCACGGTCAGGGTCAGGAAACTTCTTTTGCGCAGATTGCCGCGGACGAGCTCGGCGTTGACCTCAACGACGTCACTGTCATTCACGGCGACACCGGGATCGTGCAGTACGGCATCGGCACGTTTGGAAGTCGCGCGACCGCGGTTGGAGGAACAGCAGTTCTGATCGCGATTCAAAAGCTCAAAGAGAAAGCCAACAAGATCGCCGCACACATGTTGAAATGCGATGCCGGAATTCTGGCATTTGAGGGCGGACGATACTCGGTACAAGCGGCCCGGGCGGCGGCGATGGGCGAATCGGAACCGGTCGTTCCAGTGGGTGAGGCTCCCGCAGGATCCCTTCCTGAACCAGAGACGGAAGGCAAAACCAGCTTGAGCATTCAGGAAATTGCCCTGGCGGCGCACCTGGCGAAAGAACTTCCGCCTGACACTGAGCCTGGACTCTCAGCCACTTACTTCTTTGAACCAAAAAACTTCACCTTTCCTTTCGGAACCCACATCGTTGTCGTCGAGGTTGATCGTGAGACCGGCGACGTGAAGTTTCTGAGGTACGTGGCCGTGGATGATTGCGGAAAAGTGATCAACCCCATGCTTGTCGACGGCCAGCTACAGGGTGGCATCGTTCAGTCCATCGGCCAGGCCATGTATGAGGAAGTGGTCTACGACGAGCAAGGTCAGCTGGTGACGGGGAGTTTGATGGACTATGCGCTGCCCAGAGCTTCACACATCCCCTGGCTCGAGCTGGATCGAACCGAAACACCTTCGCCGGTGAATCCGCTCGGCGTTAAGGGCGTGGGAGAAGCCGGCACAATTGGAGCCACACCGGCGATAGTCGGCGCCATTGTGGACGCGCTGGCGCCGTTTGGTGTGAAGCATTTGGATATGCCGGTCAGACCGGAAGCAATTTGGCGAATAATGAATCAGTAGGACAGGCATTCCTGCCAGTCCGAGCAGAAGAAGGCGTCTGGTTCCTACGGAGGCGACAATGATCCCAGCACAGTTTGACTATGAAGCACCGAAGACGATCGACGAAGCGTTGGCGCTACTCGCCCAACATCCTGAGGACGCAAAGATTTTGGCGGGCGGTCACAGCCTGCTGCCGGCCATGAAATTGCGGCTCGCCCAACCGGCTTTGCTGGTCGATATCGGGCGCATTAAAGATTTGTCCTACATTCGCGAGGATGACGGCACGATCCAGATCGGGGCGATGACAACTCACTATCAGGTCGAATCGTCCTCGCTCCTTCAGGAGATCTGTCCACTACTTTCAGAGTGCGCCTCGCAAATCGGCGACGTGCAGGTGAGAAACAAAGGAACGATTGGCGGAAGCGCGGCCCACTCGGACCCTGCCGGTGATTGGCCTGCGGCAATCGTGGCCCTGCGCGCCGAGATGGTCGTCGTGGGAAAAGGTGGCGACCGAACGATCCCCGCGGACGACTTCTTCGTTGATTTTCTTACTACGGCGCTGGAGGCCGGTGAGATACTTCGCGAGATTCGGATCCCGAAACCGTCCGGCCGGTTTGGCCAGGCTTACGAGAAGGTTCGCCACCCGGCTTCGGGATTTGCCGTTGTGGGCGTGGCCGTTGATCTCAGAATTGGAGGGGATGGCTCCTGCAACTCGGCAGGCATAGGCATTACGGGTGTAGCGTCGAAGGCTTATCGAGCATCAGGCGTCGAACAGGCCTTGAAAGGAAAACAGCCAAACGCTCAAACCATCGAGGAAGCTTCGTCGCTTGCGACTGACGGTGTGGATGCCAATGCCGATCTTTATGCAACGGCCGATTACCGCCGGCATCTTGCCCGGATCTACACCAGCCGCGCGCTTCACAAGGCGCTGTCGCGATTGTCTTAGTCGTAACGCCGTTTGTGAAGATACTTAGCTTTGCGTCGCGTCCAATCCAGTCCGCGAACGATCGTTGTATGAGAACCGGGAGCCGGTAGCGACCGGGCCGTTGCCAAGAGGTTCAGCTAAACAGATAACGACATTTTGAGGATGTCTGCGTGCGTCGAGAACGAC
This sequence comes from Pyrinomonadaceae bacterium, assembly GCA_045403245.1. Taxonomy (GTDB): domain Bacteria; phylum Acidobacteriota; class Blastocatellia; order Pyrinomonadales; family Pyrinomonadaceae; genus PSRF01. The sequence continues at coordinate 67,887 of JAXIOV010000142.1, forward strand.
CCGGGTCGCTACGGCTCCCGGTTCTGATTCGATTTGGGCTCCACTATTTCTTTCTCCACCGAACACAAACTAACAGTTTGCTTTACAACCCTCCATGAAGATTGAAGGCACCCAACTCATCCACGCGCCCCCTGAACGCGTTTTCCACTGCCTGATTGATCCCGAAGTTTTGAAACGATGCATTCCGGGTTGCGAGCGCCTTGAGAAAACTGCCGAGAACGTTTACGCGGCTACCATTCGCACCGGCGTCGGAGCAATCAAAGGCGTCTTCAACGGCACCGCCCGGCTTGAGGACATGCGGCCTCCTGAACAGTGCCGCATCGTGGTGGACGCCAAGGGGACTCCCGGATTTGTAAAGGGAACAGGTGACCTCCATTTGGTAGAGAAGGACGACGGAACGCTTGTGACGTACGCCGGGGACCTGCAATTGGGAGGCACGATTGCGAGTGTGGGCCAGCGCATGGTTCAGGCCACATCGAAGATGATGGCCACTCAGTTTTTCACTTCGCTGGAAGCAGAAGCGAAGGCAGATATCGGCGACCCGCCACCGAAGCACGGCTTTTTTCGAACAGCCCTGAGGTGGTTCTCAGGGTGGCTCAGACGAATGTTGAAGTGATCCAGATTGGTGAAAACTCAGCTATTTTCAAGAGCAAGCTGCAAATTTGCTCAAGCCGAATGCCCTAGTTTGATCGGACCTGCCCACGTGCTCGTTCAAAAAACTTCTCTATGTCCTCAATTGAGCGCGGCAGCGCAGCCGTCATCCACGTCACACCATCCGTTGTGACCAGCATATCGTCTTCGATGCGAACGCCAATGCCTTTGTATTTTTCAAACGCCGGGCGCACCGCCGCCCTAAACTTCTCCCATTCAACGTCGCTCATTCCGAATGGCTGATAGTCGAGAGCGTCGGTCCTGACATAAATGCCCGGTTCATTCGTGAAAACCATCCCCGGCTCCAGTTTCGCCCCAAAATTGCCGACGTCGTGTACGTTCATTCCCAGCCAATGACACGTTCCGTGCATGAACCACAGCCGAAACTGATTCGAGTTTCGATCGGTGATTAAACCCATTTTCAATAAGCCGCTCTTAAGCACCTCGGTGGCCGCCCGATCGACGTCTGAGATCAGCACGCCGGGTCGAATGACGCTGGCCGCCTTCTCCTGCGCGTCGAAAACTGCCTGATAGACTTCGGCCTGCGCGGGCGAGAACTTTCCATTCACCGGAACTGTTCTGGTTACATCGGCGGAGTAGTGCTCAAACTCCGCCCCGATATCCATAAGCATTAAATCGCCCGGCTTGCAGGGACCCTGCAATTCATCATAGTGGAGCGTGGTCGCGTTTGGACCACACCCCAGGATTGACGGATAGCCCCAATGATCCGCATTGCGCAGTCGGAACGTGTAGGCGACGAGCGCGTCGATCTCGTATTCCCACTTCGCCGCGCCCGCAGCAACCCAGGCCCTTTGATGCGCTTCGGCAGTTATGTCCATGGCGTGCTGCATGAACGCAATCTCCATCGCCGACTTCCGCTGGCGCAGGTGAGTAAATACCGGCGAAACGTTGCGTACCGTAAAACCCGATGCCGGCATGGCCCAGTCGGCGGCAAATCGCTGTTCCTGTCGATACTCATTGCTTTCAGTCACACCCGGCACTAGCAGATAAAGCACTGCTTCGTTCGTCGCGGCTGCCGCGAACAGTTGCTCATGACCCGAAGTTGGAGCCGAACCTGCAGCCGTGGCCGACGACATCAGGATCTTCCCGGGTTTGGGCCGGTAAGCCTCGTGGGCACGCAACGCTTTGATAAACGGTTCGAATTCACTCGCTTCCCAGATTTCCTTCAGCCCGGATAGCTCGCTGGCTTCGGCCGCGCTATACATGTGTCCATTCCACGATTCGAGCGCGGGAATGCGACGCGGCATGAAGAGAATTTCAGGGGTTGCGGCATTTCCCGGCAACATGACCAGCGTGGCGCGCTTTTGTTTGAGATTCGTCAAGTAGTAAAAATTGTTTTCCTGCCGGTACTCATAGTCCACATCTCCTGCGTAGACGCGAGGTTGCGCGCTGAAGAGAATCAGTGCGCTTTTGGGACCAATCGACTGCGCCACTCGAGCACGGCGGGCGGCCAGCTCAGCGTGGCGCATTTTCTGATCGAAGCTGGGGGCCGGCGGCGCTACCTTGATCACCGATTGCGTGCCTTGACTAAGATCCTGACTGAAACTTGCCGAAGTCGCCGCCAAGAGCCCGGTGGTGAGCAGGCAAAGGATCGCTACGCTGATTTTGTTTGTCTTCATCTCTTATGCGGTTGATTTGGTTCCAGGCTGATAGAAGACGGGAATTCGCCTCTGCTCGCTCGCGTGCTGGCAAGACGTCAGGATCAAGGCAGCCGCCGGCGATCAATCCTCTGGCCGGGGCGAAATACCCTGCGTGTGCCATTCGGGAAAATCACAGTGCGCGTGCCATCCGGGCTTGTAAGCACTTGAGTGCCGTCGGGAAAGTTTCGAATGGTAACGCCGCCGAGGCGGCGCAGCCGTCGAAGGTCCGGACGAACCGGTTGAGACGTTTCCGGGTCGGGAACCTCCGGCGCGTCCGGCGTATTATCCGGAGGATGAGAACCGCCGGCCATATCTGACTGGTTATCGCTCGGAGACATGGACGGTTTCGGCGCTGCCTTTTCGGTCTTTCGGGCGGGACTCTCGTTTTTCTTTAAGGCCTGGACACTCTCGACGCGTTCGCCGGGCGTGACCACGGGCTCCGCTGTCTCACCGTCCGCAGTGGTGTCGGGGTTTGGATCGGCCTCAGTCGGCGAGGGCTCTGCAGGACTCGGAGCAGCCTGCTCGTTCGCGTTAGGAAGCGGCGTGGAAGCGGTCTCATTGCTTTGAAGCGCGTAATAACCGCCGAACACGACTCCAATCAACAAAACGGCGGCGGCAACCGCCCAGGGTGCAAAGCGCTTTGCTCCTCCGGTTTGGGTTGTTCGCACCACCGTAGTTTCACCGGGCAGCGACACCTTTGGTTTCAACTCAGTCGGAGCGCCGTCGGCAATTGTGGAGGCTGACGGTTGAAGAATTACGGTTGCAGCTTCAGCTCTCTCGGTTAGCGTGGCAACTTCATTACTGCTCTTCAAGGCGTCGCGCATCGTTGCCGCGCTCGCATAACGTTGATCGCGATTTTGGCTCATTCCCCTGGCAAGCACGCCCGAAACCTGCGGCCCAACCGCCACGTTAATGTCGTGCGCCGGCCTTAAGGGATCGGGCTGACCGTTTACGATCGCTGCCGCGCGCGTCAATGCATCGGGCGGCTTAACCCCCGTGATCAGGTGATACAACGTCGCGCTAAGAGCGTAAATGTCACTACGCGCGTCGGTGCCCAGCCCCTGAATTTGTTCGAGCGGCGCGTAATTTGGTGTGTAACCAAAAATGCTGGCCGAGGTTGTGCCGACTCGAGAGACTTCCCCGCCCTGACCTTTCGCCAAACCAAAATCGAGGAGGATTATCTGACCGCGAGAAGTGAGTTTGAGATTCTGAGGCTTAATATCGCGGTGAATGATCTGCGGATCTTGTGTATGCAGATAATCAAGCGCGTCAAGCAATTGGTCTCCCCAGGTCAGCACCTGGTCTGGCGGAAAGGGGCCTCGCTTGCTCGCCATCATCTGAAAGAGATCGTCGCCGGCGATGAACTGCATCACCAGAAACTGGCCATCGACCTCGGAGAAATGGTCACTTACCCGCGGTAGCGCCGGATGGTGCATCCGGGCAAGCAGCCGAGCTTCCCGTTCAAATTGTTTTCGAAGACGTTCGTCGGTGAACAGCGTCTCCTTTAAGGCAACAACTGTATCAAGCCGCTCATCCAAAGCTTCATACACGGCACCCATCCCGCCCTGCCCGAGCTGGCGGATGACGCGGTAACGGCTTTGTAGGACTGTTTCCGGTGCGAGCATTACTCTTGTTTACGAACAATTTTCAGAAACTGTGTCGGCTCACGCATTTGATGTAGCAAATGACGGGAAAGTCGGGATTTCTTGATCGAATTCATTCCGGGCATTATCCCCAAGTCTACTATCCAAAGTCCAACCGGAAGAAGTCGGGGGTCTGCAGTCTCGAGTTGAGAGTCGAAGGCAAATAGCCCAGCACTGCCCTCCGAATTCTACACACCGACATAAATATAAAGCATTCCTTTTCTCTTTTTCTCTTTGACTCTCGACTCCAGACTCTCGACTCCAGACTCCCCGTCGCGTATGCTACCGCCCTGTGAGCGAATCGCGACCCTTGCAAGACGATGAAGTGATAGATGTAGGTCCGCCGAAAAAGCGACGTTGGCGGCGCTGGGTCATTGCCGCCATTGTGCTCCTCATCATCCTGATGTCTCGCGGCGCATCGGTTTTTCTGTCAGCCGCATGGTTTGGTTCGCTCGGATTCTCATCCGTCTACTGGTACATCTTCAAACTCAAGATTGGCCTGTTCGCGGCCTTTGCGTTAGCTACTGCATTGATTCTCCGATTGGCCTTTTGGCTGCTTGAAAGGATTTTTGCTGCGCAGGGTCTTGAACAACGCACAATCATTCTCAACAACCAACCCTTTCAGATCGCACCCGGTCGCTTCATTAGCCCTATTAGCTGGATTATTGCGGCGCTTTTTGGGTTCTTCTACGGCCTCGCAATGAAAAACGAGTGGCAGGTGTTTGCCCTCTTCCTCAACCGGTCTCACCCACCGGCCGTGGATCCGATTTTTCAAAAACCACTCGGTTTTTACCTTTTCTCGCTTCCTCTGTACGACTCGATCAACTCCTGGCTGATTACGCTGGCCCTTGTGATCTTAAGCGCCGCCATAATTTATTCGCTGCTCGTCATTCCGCAGAAAGTGCTGAAATCCCCAACGGTGCTGACACACGGTAAATCATTTTCAGCCGTTTCAGTGGCCCTGGCTGTGTTCCTGATGTTCCTGTCCTGGAGAGTCTACCTTTCCCGCTTTCCATACCTCTGGGACGACCACCAGATTTTCTCAGGCGTGACCTTTACCGAAGCTAACTATCTGCTTCCCGCACTCTTCCTTGTATCCATTGCTCTGCTGGTGGCGGCTGCAATCTGTCTGATAAATGCTTTTACAAAAAAGGGCCTGCGGCTATTGCTGGTGAGCCTGGCGATTCCACTGTTCGTTTACATTGTTGGTGTTTATCTCGTACCGATTTACGTCACCAACTTCATTGTGAAGCCAAACGAACTGGCACGTGAAACCCCCTACATTGAGCACAATATCGTGTGGACCCGCCGGGCCTTTGGCCTTGAACAAGTTGAATTCAGGGAATTTGAGGCCGACCCTGCACTTGCATCATTTGATCTTGCGTCCAATCGCCCCACGATTGACAACATTCGTCTCTGGGACTGGCACGCTCTTCAGGACACTCTAAAACAGATCCAGGCAATCAGAATCTACTACGAGTTTCCCGACGTCGACGTAGACCGCTACCAGCTCGACGGCACCACGCGCCAGATGATGGTGGCCGCGCGCGAGCTGCGGGTGGGAAGTTTGCCTGCCCAATCGCGGAACTGGATCAACGAGAAACTGATTTACACTCATGGCTACGGCATTACGATGAATACCGCCAATGGCTTCACGCCCGAAGGTATGCCGCGGTTTGTCATCTCGAACATGCCAGTGGAATCAACCTCTAACAATATCCGGGTGACACGTCCCGAAATTTACTTTGGCCAGGAAACCAATACCGATGTTTATGTAAACACGAAGCAGCAGGAGTTTGATTTTCCGCAGGGTGAAACTAATACCTACACCAGCTATCAAGGCACGGGCGGGATCAGGCTAGGTGGTCGCGCCCGGCGGTGGCTGCTGGCTTGGGCCCTGGGCGATCTTTCCAAACTTCCATTCTCGAGTGACGTTAGTCCGGATAGCCGAGTCCTGATCAATCGAGACATTCAGCGAATGGTAAACGGCATCGCGCCATTCCTGATTTACGACGATGACCCTTACATAGTGGTCAGCAATGAGGGGCGCCTGTTCTGGATCATTGACGCTTTCACTGAATCGTCAAACTATCCGTATTCCCGTCATCACCCTGTAGGCGACCAGAGCGCCAACTATGTTCGCAATAGCGTGAAGGTGGTTATCGACGCCTACAACGGCTCCATGCAGTTTTACGTGTTCGACACTGATGATCCACTTATTGCCGCCTATCGTTCAGCATTCCCGAGCTTATTCGTCGACTCGAGTCAGATGCCGGCCGACCTGAGGGCGCATATCCGCTATCCCGAAACCCTGATCCGGGCGCAGGGTGAGGTCTACGGTCTCTATCACACGCAAAGCGCCAAGGTCCTTTTTCAGCGCGAAGATCTCTGGAGTGTGGCACAGCAAATCGGCAAGGCCGGGCAAGCCAAGCAAGAGGTTGAACCTATCGATCCCTACTTTGTCCTGATGCAATTGCCCGGCGAAAAATCGCAAACTGAATTTGTACTGATCCTGCCGTTCACACCAGGAGGGCGCAATAACATGATTGGCTGGATGGCCGGCCGCTGCGATGGCGAGAATTACGGCAAACTCCTGATTTACAACTTCCCGAAGTCGCGCCTAATCGATGGCCCACTGCAAATTGAGGCCCGCATCGACCAGAACGCCCAGCTCTCTTCCCAATTCACTCTCTGGGGCCAGCAAGGTTCGAGTGTGCTGCGTGGTCACTTGCTGGTAATTCCCATAGGTCGAGCACTGCTGTATGTCGAGCCAATCTACCTCAAAGCACAAAGCAGCCCGATGCCCGAGTTGCGTTTGGTGGTCCTCGCAACTCAGGATCGTTTGGCGTTTGGTTCCAGCTTTGAGGAAGCTCTTACCAACTTGTTTGGCGATGCCGCCCGCACCCCGACGACGGGCAAGGTTGAACCCACAAAACCAATCGAAGGCGCTCCAAAACCTGGAGTCTCGCCCTCCCCGGCGCCACTCTCCTCCGACGAAGTCCAACGGCTGGTTCTTAAGGCAGTACAGGAATTTGAGGAATATCAGCGGCTCACTTCACAGGGTAAACTCGGTGAAGCTGGCCAAAAGTTGGAGCAACACAAGCAGACGCTTGAACAATTGCGGCGAGCTACCTCCCGGCAATAGCCCATGCAAGAAACCTGCCCTTTGCTGAGCCCGCACTCCAGGCAAATCACTCCACTATCGCTTACTGGCCTTTCGTGTGGTCGTAATATTACTGTCGCCGAAGTACGACTTTCCTAAGAAACTCACCACTTCATCCCCCGATTGTATATCTCTCACATACACTGTGTTTTTCGTGTTAACACGATCTAAGAAGTTTGCGGTATAGTGGCAAACCCATTGAACATGAGGGCCGAACGTCACGGCTGGACCTTAACAAAACGTGGTTTTGGGGCTAGGAGGAACATTGGCTGCCGCGGCTTTTTACGACCTGGAAGGGACCCTGGTCAGCACAAATCTGGTTCACACGCTGGGGTTCTACGCCCGAAATGAGCCCGGCCTTTTCCGGAGTTTTAAGAAGAGCGCTGCCACACTCCTGAGCCTGCCCGTTTTCGCAGTTACCGACCAGTACAGCCGAAAGGTTTTCAACGACCTCTACTTTAAGCGTTACAAAGGGGTGAAGGAAGATCGACTCCGCTTTCTGGCGGACGATCTGTTTCTCTCAATCCTCAAGCCGGCAGTGTTTCCGGGCGCGTACGAGCTTTTGGAAAAGTCTCGCAGCCTGGGTTTGCGACAGGTAGTGGTCACCGGCGCCCTGGACGTATCGGTGAAGCCCCTGATGGAGCACCTCGGCATCAGAGATTACGTAGCCAACCGGCTGGAGTTTGTAAACGGCGTCGCCACCGGCCGTTTGTTGCCGCCAGTCATGGCGGCCGCGACCAAGGCATCGTGGATAAGAGTCTTTGCCGAACGTGAGGGGATCAGCCTCAGCGACTCGTACGCATACACCGACAGCATGAGCGATTTGCCGATGCTCTCGATCGTTGGCCATCCGGCCGCCATAAACCCGGACATGCGCTTGCGGCAAACAGCATTGCATCATGATTGGCCGATTCTGAACCTTAAATGAAAGGTAAATCGGACTCAGGAGATGCTTCTTAGAGAAACTCACTTGGCCGCTTGCGACCATTTACCATTTACGATTCAGCATTTACCGAAAAACCATGGCACTTCAACTTAGAAAAAAGACGCACGAATCGGTCGTCTACATAGATCGCGACAGCGCGCCGCGCATTATGCCTTCCGGCGAAGACTTCATCCTCGAAGACCTTCCCATTGGCACGCGCGTGCTCTATCCCAACCCGCCAATCAAGGGATTGCCCAACCGTGAAGCCGCCATACGCTATGCGCTGAATCATCCACACGGTTGTGATCCGCTGTTTGCTCAGCTCGAGCCCGGGATGCGCGTCACGGTTGCGGTGGACGACATCAGCTTGCCGCTGCCGCCTATGGCGACACCCGACATTCGGCAAACTGTTCTCGAGATCGTGTTGGACATGCTGGCAGGTCATGGCGTCGACGATGTTCACATCATCATCGCCAATTCCCTGCACCGCAAGATGACCGAGTGGGAGATGCGGCGGATGGTCGGGAAGAAGATTTTCGACGACTACTACCCGGATCGCTATTACAACCACGATGCGGAATGGCTCGACGGGCTCATTAAGATTGGTGAAACCAGGCACAAAGAACCGCTCACGCTCAATCGCCGCGCTGCCGAGAGCGACCTGCTCATTTATGTGAACCTCAACCTGGTCCCGATGGACGGCGGCCACAAATCGGTGGCGGTTGGTTTGTGCGACTACGAATCGTTGCGTGCGCACCACGAGCCACAGACAATTCGCGACTCCGACAGTTACATGGATCCGGCACGATCGGAGTTGAACCATAAAGTTCACCGGTTGGGCAAGATTGTCGATGAACACCTCAACGTCTTTCACATCGAGACCGCCATCAACAACCGGATGTACAAGGGCGATATGGACTTCCTGTTGAAGAACGAAGACGACTTCACGGCTTTCGATCGGATGAAGTTTGAAGCCATGCGTTACACGATGAACAAGCTACCGCGGCCTGCTCGTCGCAAGTTGCTTCATTCCCGCCCGGCACAGTACGAAATGATTGCCTGTCATGCGGGTAAAACGGACCCGGTACACGCCAAGATCATCGAAAAGGCCTTCGACCAGTATGCCATTCCCATTCGTGGGCAGTGTGACATCCTGATTACCGGCATTCCGGACATTTCTCCATACAACGTCTACTCCATCCTGAATCCGCTGCTGGTCCAGGTCATGGGTCTTGGCTATCACTTCAACTTTTATCGCAACAAGCCTTTGTTGAAGAAGGGTGGCGTATTGATTGTTCACCACCCTTGCTACGATGAATTCGATCATCGATTTCACCCGAGCTACATCGAGTTTTTCAATCGCCTGCTGCCGGAAACGCGCGACGCGTTTGTCTTGCGCGATAAGTATGAGCGGGAGTTTGCAAATAATCCGAGTTACGTGGAGATGTACCGTCGCGGCAATGCATACCACGGGGCGCACCCGTTTTTCATGTGGTACTGGGGCGAGAACGGCCGCCAGCATGTGGGCAAGGTGATCGCCGCGGGCGCCGAAAACGCCCATGTGCCGGCGATGCTGGGCTGGGAGCGGGCCGATAATCTTACTGAAGCAATTGCGATGGCGCGAAGTTACATGGGCAACTCAGCGGAGATTACGATGCTGCATCAACCGATGATTGGTATCGCGGATATGGAGTGACTGTAGAGACCTTAGACCGAAGCGTTCGTTTTTCGGACTGATCTCCGGCTTCGAAAACAAATGAAACTGTCACCAACTGAAATCTACCGGGACCGAAAAGTTTTCTTGATCGGAAGCACCGGCTTTCTTGGGAAGGTCACGCTTAGCATGCTCCTGCATCGCTTTCCCAACGTCGGTCGAGTGTACGTAACGGTCCGGGCGCGCTCCCAGGAAGAATCCGAAGCCAGGTTCTGGAGCAGTGTTATCACCGCGCCACCTTTCGACCCGCTCCGCGAACGATACGGTAGCGCACTCGACGGTTTCATACGCGATAAAGTTGTGGTGGTCGGGGGTGACATCGGCGATACGAATCTTGGCTACAGCGACGAAGAAGCGCAACGAATTGCCGACGACATTGATGTTGTTTTGAACAGCGCCGGCAATGTCACGTTTAATCCCACGCTCGAGAGTGCCCTGCGTACTAATGTGGTGGGAACTCAAAACGTGATCGCTTTTGCCAAGCGGATGAAACGTCCGGCATTAATCCACGTCTCGACCTGCTTCGTAGCCGGCAACCGTTCGGGCCCGGTCTGGGAGCGTGATCCCGTCATTGGTTACTTCCCGCGCAAGCACGAGCTCCCCGGGGTTGAGTTTTCCGTCGAGCACGAGATCAAAGACTGCGCCAAGCTCGCCGAACGCGTCAGGGAGGAAGCGCGTGACGCGATGATGGCAGCGCGCTTTCGAGATTTGGCCCGCAAGCGGTTAAACGAAGAGGGCCGCGACGCTGACGACCCGGACGCGCTTGGTCTGGCGGTCGCTCGCGAACGAAAAGTCTGGATCCGCACGCGGCTCACTGATCTCGGTGTCGAAAGGTCGGCCTGGTGGGGTTGGCCGAACATCTACACCTATACCAAAGCGCTGGGTGAACAACTGGTGGCCGCCGAAAGCGGCATAGTGCGCAGCATAGTTCGCCCGAGCATCGTCGAATCAGCACTGGCGTATCCATTCCCCGGTTGGAACGAAGGGTTCACGACGACCGCGCCAATTATTTTTCTGGTCCTCAAGGGTCAGACAAGAATTCCAGCGGACGAAAAACTGATCCTCGACATCACGCCAGTGGATCAAGTTGCTTCAGTCATGCTGGCCGTGTCGGCTCAGGCTTGCATCGAGGAGCCGCAACTTGTACATCAGGCGGCTACCGGCGATTCGAACCCTAACAACATGGATCGAATCATTGGTCTTGTCGGTCTTTACAAACGAAAACACTTTCAGGAAAAAGACTCAGGCTTCAAATTACTGAACCAGGTTGCATCGCGCATGGAGCCGCGACCGGTCACCACTGAAAGCTTTGAGAAGTTTTCGGTCCCCATGTTCAATTCGGCCGCCAAGAAGGCTTCGTCATTGCTCGACCGTGCTCGCCCGCGTTGGGGCGGAGGACGGGTCATCGAGGCACTAGATCGCCTCAAGACAACTGTGGATCGAGTTGAAGAAATCACGCACGAGACGACTGAAGCCTTTGAGCTGTTTCGGCCTTTCACCGTCGAGAATGCCTACATCTTTCGATCAGACAACGTTCGCGCTCTATTTGGGCGCGTCAGCGAAGACGAAAGAGGGCTGCTGGGCTGGTTTCCAGAAAAGTTTGACTGGTACGACTACTGGATGAACGTCCACTTGCCGGGCCTGAAGAAGTGGGTGTTCCCAACTCTCGAAGAGGACATGCGGGCACAGCCTAAACGCATCTACACCTATCGAGACCTGCTTGAGCTTTTCGAAACCACGACCAAGCGTCACGCCATGCGCGTCGCGATGCGGATTGAACGTGACGGCCGTAAAGAGCAATACACCTACGCGGACCTGAATGAACTGGCCACACGCGCCGCGGCGTTTCTGGTCGGCGAAGGAATCAAGCCCGGTGACCGAGTCATGCTGGTCAGCCACAACGCACCGGAGTGGGGCATGACCTATTTTGGCGTGCTGAGGACGGGCGCCAGCTGTATTCCTGTAGATCCGGAGAGTTCCACAGATGAGATTCTTAACTTCGCGCGCGCCGGTGAAGCGAGTGGGATAGTGATCAGCGAGAAACTCGATCGCGAGCATCCGGAACTGCGCGGCCGGTTAACTGAAGCAGGACTCAGCGCCGCTGTTTGGACGTTTGACGAGGTGTTCGCAATTCGGGATGAGAAAACGGAAGGCGCGCACATAGCTCTACTGCCTGACCGCGTTACGGCGCAATCGCTCGCCTCGCTCATTTTCACTTCCGGAACAACCGGCCGCCCGAAGGGTGTCATGCTGTCACACCGTAACCTTACCAGCATGGTCTCAATGCTCTCTTCAGTCTTTGACATGACCACCAAGGACGGCGTCCTGTCAGTGTTGCCGCTGCATCACACGTTTGAATTTTCAACCGGCTTCTTAACACCCTTGAGTCGCGGCGCCCAGATCACATACCTTCCGGAGTTGACTGGCGATGCGCTCGCGCGAGCAATCAAGAACGGTCATGTCACCGGCATGGTGGGCGTTCCGGCCCTCTGGGAACTCCTGCATCGTCGGATCAAGAACCGGCTCTACGAACGCAGCGACTGGATCGGCAAGTCTGCTGAGGCCATGATCAAGGCAAACGCCTGGCTTCGGGACAGGACACCCCTGAACCTCGGATCGATCGCCTTCTATCCGATCCACGAAGGACTCGGCGGACGGATCCGTTACTTCATCAGCGGCGGCTCAGCCTTAAGTGAGAAGATTCAGAAGGACTTTCAGGGACTCGGCTTCACGATTCTCGAAGGCTACGGACTAACGGAAGCCTCGCCGGTACTTACGGTCACGCGCCCGGAGAACCGGATGCTAACGGGCAGTGTTGGGCGTCCATTGCCCGGAGTCGAAGTGAAAATCGCCGAGCCGGACTCCAGCGGTGTGGGTGAAGTGATTGCACGCGGTCCAAACGTGATGCTTGGGTATTATTCCGACGAACATGCGACTCGCCAGGCGTTGGTCGAACGGTGGTTGTATACAGGCGACCTGGGCAAGCTCGATGACGACGGCAACCTCTTCCTGGTCGGGCGTTCGAAAGAAATCATTGTCGATACTAATGGAAAGAACGTCTATCCAGACGAGCTCGAGGAGATCTACCTGAACTCACCCTACGTCAAAGAGCTGAGCATCGTCGGCTTGCCCGACGGGACCGCGGAAAAAGTAGCGTGCCTGGCGGTTGCTGATGATGAGTACGACATTGCGCTTTCGCGGGACGAATTGCGCCGGCTGGTCGAAGAGCATTTCCGCGAAGTGTCGGCTTCCCTTCCCTACTACAAGCGCGTCAAGGTCCTGCACTTTACTGACATTGAACTCCCGAGAACGGCCACGCGCAAAGTGAAACGTGGTGAAATAATAACCATTCTCCAGGCCCTCGAAGCGAGCGGAAAATCGGCAACCGAGGAACTGACCAGCACGGTGGGCGACGCGGACGGTCGCTGGCTGATTGGCATCGTTTCCAACGTAAGTAATCGCGCCCGTGACGAGATCACGATGAGTTCGCGTCTCTCGGATCTGGGATTTGACAGCCTCATGTTCGTCGAGTTGGCCACCGCAATCGAAAACGCGGGCGGCTCCATCTCGGCGCCGGAAAGACTCAATGAAGTTCAGGATGTGCGCGAGCTCGCCGGCGTTGTTAGTCGTCGTTCAGCCGCTGACGCAGGAAGGGAAAGCTCAACCGCCCGGCCAGTCGATCGCAGGCTTGAGGATGGCGAGATTTATGTGCCATCAGTGGTAAGGACCGCCGGAAACAAGGCCGCCGATGTTCTGCAGAAGCTGTTCTACAGCCGGATGCTCGATGCGCACTACGAAGGCCGTTCAAACATTCCGGCTCATACAAACTTCATTGTCGCCCCCAACCATTCTTCGCATCTCGACATGGGCCTGGCAAAGATGGCGCTGGGTGCAGCCGGCAACGATATGGTGGCGTTGGCCGCTGCAGACTACTTTTTCGACAACAAGTATAAGCGTGCCGTGATGGAAAACTTTACGAACCTGGTACCCATGGAACGCACCGGTTCGCTCCGGCAGTCCTTGCGTCACGCGCGTTCATTTCTCGATCGCGGTTACAACGCGCTGATTTTTCCAGAAGGCACCCGCTCGCTGACCGGCGAAATGGCCGATTTCAAACCTGTCATCGGTTACCTGGCGCTACACGCTCGCGTCGGGATCCTTCCAGTCTTCCTTTATGGCACCCATGAAGCGATGCCCAAGGGCTCGACGATTATCAAGAGCCGAAAAGTGGGCGCGCGGATTGGCCGGTATCTTTCCATCGAAGAGCTTGAAGAGTTGTCAAAAGGATTGTCACGGGCTGAGGCCTATCGACTAATCGCAGCGCGGGTAAAACACGACGTCGAAAACCTGCGCGACCAAACACGCCGCACATTCGATGCGAAGGAGTTGCGCCGCCGGTGGAAGGCGGAACGCCGCGCCCATGTCGCAGGGGTCGGGGCTGAGTCATGAGTACTGAGAACTCAGCACTTCTTATCTATGCCAACAAAGACGCCCGGTAAACGAACAGCGCGAATCACCCCAACCAAGCCAGGCACCAGGCGCCGCGCAGCGATTGAGAAGCGACCGCGTGCAGCAACTCTGGTAACCGGCGGCACCGGCTTTCTTGGCTCGCACCTGGTTCGTCAACTCGTCGCTGACGGCGCAAAAGATATTCGCGTGATGGCAACTTCCATTCCCGACTGGCTGGTCGGTCTGGGAGTGGAAACCTTCGAAGGGTCGATCACCAAACCGGATGACGTTAAGCGCGCTGTTGAAGGGATCACCGACATCTATCACCTGGCGGGCAAGGTTTCTCGGGAACGAGAAGCCGCCCGCGAGATGTACAAGGTTCACGTTGAAGGCACGCGACTACTGTGTGATGCAGCCAAAGCTGCCGACGTCAGGAACATTATTCTGGCATCCACCAGCGGCACGATTGCGGTGACTGAGGACGGCGAGGTTATGCCCGACGAGACCTATCCACCGCCTCTCGACATCATTTCTCGCTGGCCGTATTACGCCAGCAAAAGCTATCAGGAAATGGCGGCGCTGGAACGCTTCAACGGCAAAGGCCTGCGGCTGGTGTGTGTAAACCCGAGTTTGTTACTTGGTCCAGGGGATGATCGCCTGAGTTCTACGAAAGTGGTGCTCGACTTCATGGCGAAGAAAATCAGCGCGGTCCCAACCGGCGGCGTGAGCTTCGTGGACGTGCGAGATACGGCGCAGGCCTTTCGGATGGCCATGAAGAAAGGTCGCCACGGTGAGCGCTATCTGCTGGGCGCAGCGAATTGGACGTTCTCGAAATTCTTTGGACGGCTTGAACGACTAACTAAGGTTTCGGGGCCAATATTGGCATTGCCTTCGAGACTGGCAATCACCGGCTCGAGGCTGGTCGACTCTCTTTTCAAACAATGGGATCTGGCATCGCCGGTTGAACCCGGGGCAATCGAGATGGCGCAATACTTCTGGTATCTAAACTGTGCGAAGGCCGCGCGGGAACTGGGATTCAGGCCACGGGATCCGGGTGAGACTCTCCACGACACGGTGACCTATGTGCGCGAGAATTTCCTGGGCGCTGACGCGTTTGGGAAGTAACTCCGCCGAGCACAATCAACTCCCTGGAGTGGGCCGACCTGTCGGCGCTTTGGCCTCAGCTGAAGTGCCTTCGGATCCTGCACGTTGAAAGTCTACTAACCGCGCGGCGCCAGGCCCCCGCAGACCAAAGCGGCGACTGGTCGCCGCGCTCCACAAAATCATCCAACCCGCGGCTTTGTCGCAAACGCATACATCCGCTGGGTTGGATACTCGAACTCATAGGGTTCACGTTCAGCGATTCTTTCGACGTCAAAACCCGCCGACTCAAGATAGCCCTTCATCTCATCGCTGCTAAACAAACTGACATCAATGGAGACAGGCTCGCCGTACCATTCGTCCCGGTGCAATTCGCCTTCTCCACCATGAAAGGAAACGAGCAGCTTACCTTCGGCCTGGAGCACACGGTGCATTTCCTTGAGCGCCTTCGTAACTTCTTCACGTTTTAGGTGGATGATTGCGTAAAAGGAAACTATGCCCGCAACCGACCCATCAACTGCGTTCAGCGAGAGCATGTTTCCCTGCCGGAAAGTAATGTCGGGGTTCAACTCCTTCGCGCAGTTAACCATTTGCCGCGAAAGATCAATGCCGTGTACATCCACACCCTTGTCCTTCAGGTAGCGCGCAATTTGGCCGGGGCCACAGCCGATTTCACACACCGCGCCTCGGCCTCTAACACTCTCCGCGAAGCTGTCGAGTAGGTCGCGGTCGTAAGGTTTGCGATTCAGCTCTTCGAAGTATTCCTGCGCGTAGCGCTGCGCCACTCGATCATAACTGGTCTCCAGACCTGGAGCTTGCTTGGTAGAATCCATCACGGTCTCCTCATTAGATTCCTGCCAGAGATTTATTCTCCCAGGGCCGCGTACTTAAAGAGCCTGAACCGGTAACGCTTGTGCTCGCGAATGTTCTTCGCAATCACTGGCATCATACCTAAACAGGCGAGACCTCAACCAGGCTGACACGCGGCGTAAGTATGAAATCAATCGAAGAAGAAGGTTGGGCAAGGGTTGTTCGCGCTGGCGCGCTCATGTGCGGGCGAGACGCCCGCGATGCCAGTAGTTGGCTTGAGTGGTTGATTCACAGTTAGTGGTTGAAGCATGACGTGATCAGCTGCGCCATCATATTCTTTCGATCCAACGCCATGTGCTTCCGGCTCCCCTCTTCACGTCGCGGCAAATTCTGTCGGCCAATCCAGACAATCGTCATCAAAATCTCGCGGGTGATATCTGCTAAAACGGGATTGAGAGCAAATCCTCCCCTGCAACGTTTCGGCACCCTGATTGCACTTGATCGCGCGTATGTATCAAACAACCACCGCGATCCCCCAATCGCAGCCACCTGGACAAACTTTTGGAAAAGCTTCTGTAATCGAAGCATCAAGTCCGGTTCTTGACGACGCGGCTGGTTACGAGGGTTCGCGGTTTTCGATTGGCAGAGGCTTATTGCGCCGGCTCCGGCGCGAACGCCGGCGCCGCAAGGTAGGACGCGCTTACGACATGGCCGCGGAGATTGCACGCGTTATTCCCCGCGGTTCAGAAGTCCTGGATGTTGGTTGTGGGAATGGCTATATCGCGCACCATCTTTCCGGATTGCTCGACGCGCCAGTGCGGGGAATTGATCTGGACGCAACCACCGAAGCTTTGATTGAATACCAACGCTTCGACGGCACTAACTTTCCTGTGCCTGACCGGTCATTCGACGCGGTCCTCCTCTGCTATGTTCTGCATCACGCGCAGGACCTCCCGGCAATTTTGAGCGAGCTTCGGCGCACATTGCGCGACGGTGGTTTAGTGGTGGTCTATGAGGACGTACCGGAACGAGCTTGGGACAGATTGTTTTGTGCCTTGCACAATCGCAAGTGGCGAAGTCGGACGGGCCCCTGCACTTTCCTTCAGGCGCAAGATTGGGGGGAGGTTTTCAATCTTGGCGGCTTTGAGATCCTGAAAACCCGTCAACTCTCGCGCTGGCGAAACATCAGCCACCCGGTCAGCCGAAGGCTTTACGTGCTTCAACGTGCTGCTCTGGAAAATCAGAGGGATGCGTAGTCATCCAAACTCTCGACCTTCCCAGCACTTAAGAATTAGATCGCGCCGATCTGTTTGTTCATCGCCAGAAAATCGAAGCTGTTCCAGGCTTCGACAAACTTGCCATCGCGAACGCGCAGGAAAACCATGCCAGTGAAGTCTACCGGCGCCTTCGATGCGGCGATACCCAAACTGTTACCAAGATGCTGTCCTCGAACAGAACAACGAGCTGCGATCATATCGCCCTCAGCAATTGCATCGTCCACAGTGACGATAATGTCGGGGAAAGCTTCACGAAAGAGGTTGTGAAACTTCTTGAAATCAGCCGGACCGCGGACAGGTTCTCCGCTGCCTTGATCCAACCCATGGATGACGCAGTCAGCCGCTACCATTTCCTCGATTGCGTCGCCGCGTCCCTTGTTCCACACCTCTTCAAACCAGCGGCGAATTAGCGCCTTGTTTTCTTCCGTCATGGTTTGCGGTTTGGTTCCGTCCATTGTTTTCTCCTTTATTTGGAGTGCGGCGGCCTGGCGCCGCTTTCCCCTGCTTAACCCAGCAGCTTGCTGACTTTTTTTATATAACCGAAAGGCCAAAGCGGCGCCAGGCCCGCCGCACTGCAGGGAGGTGACTAATTAGCCTCACTTCCGTGTTTGCGACAGTGTTTCATTTTCGAAACAGACTCTGATAAACTCAACATCAGGATGAATAGCCAGACTTTGATCGTGATTGGAATGTTTCTCTTCGGCGGGTTGCTCGGCGCGGTTTTCACGTGGCTCTGGCTCCGCACGAGACTGACGACCGACGGCGCCGCCCGACTTGCCAC
>JAXIOV010000012.1:0-3239 GCA_045403245.1 Pyrinomonadaceae bacterium
GTGGCAAGTCGGGCGGCGCCGTCGGTCGTCAGTCTCGTGCGGAGCCAGAGCCACGTGAAAACCGCGCCGAGCAACCCGCCGAAGAGAAACATTCCAATCACGATCAAAGTCTGGCTATTCATCCTGATGTTGAGTTTATCAAAGTCTGTTTCGAAAATGAAACACTGTCGCAAACACGGAAGTGAGGCTAATTAGTCACCTCCCTGGAGTGCGGCGGCCTGGCGCCGCTTTGGCCTGCGGCGGCTCGTCGTCGCGTGATGAAGGGTTCGTTCAACAATCAAAGTCGGGAGCCGCTCATGTTGAGGGGAAAGCGCCGACAGGTCGGCGCGCTCCAAAGAGTTGAGTCTCGCCGCAGTCTAGTTCCCGTTTTCCTCACGCCGCTCAACGTCTCCAATCAACTGGGTCGTGCGCTCAGTTACGCTGGGCAACTCCACCGGAACCCCGGGCGACGAAAGAGACTTGGTGGTTTCCGCTTCGGCGATGCTCTTTGACGAAGTCTTGCCTTTCAACGAGGCGCCATCACGCATCGCAGCCAGCACACCATATGTCGCTATGCCGACGCCAGTTAACAAAACGATGGCAGAGATCAGATTAAACAACTTGCCCAGGTCAAACGATTTGTTCGCAACCAACATCACCACACCTAGTCCCATGACCAGCATGCCCCACATCATCCATCTAACCATGCGTTGCTGGAGCACCCGCTCAGATTCAGCCTTCTGAAGTTTGCGCTCGGCGATCCCGGGCGCAGGCGAGTGGTCCGAAACGAGTTTGGCGATAGTGACCAGATTCATTCCGCACAGCCGGCAGAATTGCTGGTCAGCAGTCGTGAGTTGTCCGCAGCTTGGACAATGCATGGGAGCCTTAAGTCTCGAGTCATTTTTAGTCCGGCGTAAACAGTCTTCCTTACGGGTGGCCGAATCATCTCATATCAGACTTGCTACTTACGCCTACCCGTCTCGCAGAAACTCATCAATCGTGAGACCAATGTCTTTGGCGATCTGTCTTAGGAGGGATTGGTGAGATATCGCGTCGCGTGTGGTAGGGAAGCGTCGTGCAGCGCCCGTCTGCGTGTCGGTATTGTTTGTGAGACCCACGCTGACGCACCTCTACGAAGCCTGGTCTTTGCAGAATTCCAGCGACCTCTCTAGGTTTGAGAACTGGAGGCTTGACCATTGCTAGAAACCATCACGTTCTGAGTCCCTATGAACTCCGAATCAAGAGCAGGTTCGCCGTCTTCCAGCAACATCTCAATGACCTCTTTGAGATTAAGATTGAGCTCGTCAAGAGATTCGCCTTGGGAATGGGCGCCTGGAAAGCCTGGCACATACCCCACGTAGAGACCAGTGTCGATACACCTCTCAACCACAGCAGTAAACATCTTCATAATCAGAGAATAACATTAACGCCAATCTCACATCTACCGGGCGACATGTAGCAGACTTAGAATTCTCACCTGCCGAAACACGCGACCATGCGCTCGTAGACCTTTCTTGTTGCGCGCACGTCATTGAGGTTGTACTGGCGAATCTCGGCCAACTTTCCGGCATGGTAGAGGTCGAAGACTTTACTGCCCTCAACCTCGGCAGTCTTGCTTGATTCAATACCTAACGCCCAGGCGATGTCGTCGAGACTGACGAAACGCTTGGATCCGAGCCACCACTGATGCATCGTGTCGAACACTCCCTGCACGTTGTACTCGCTCAAGTCAACGAAAGGATCCACGGGAATGCTGTGGACGAGACAGCGCTGAAAGATGAATGGCAGATCAAATCCGATGATGTTGTGGCCGACGAGTTCATCCGCGTCGCTATCGAAGTCTTCCAGGCAATCAAGAAAACCCAGCAGCGATGCCTTCTCATCCTGTTCGTTTCCGTCTTCGTCGATACCGAATACGCGTTCGCGTTCCGGCAGTTCCATACCGCCGGCGTTGAGACCTGGAATCGGACCTTCATGGACAGCGATTGAAAGAATTCTGCCCGAGGTGGCGCTCAACGCGCCGAGCTGGTATGAACGTTCCTCCTCGGCGGCAATGTCTTCCAGATAACGTTGTTGCTGCTCGAGACGCATGTTGCCCAATCGAAACAGTCGTTCGAGTTGCGGCCCCACGCGCTCGCGGAAGTCGGGCAGCGCCAACGTTTCAATGTCCATCGTGAACGCGCGCGGCAGCACCGGGTCCACCCCCTGGTGCCCGCGATATTGTTCAACTGTAATTGGGCGATACTCCGCTACCACAAACTGAGGGCGCTCCTGAAATGTTTCCATCCGGCCCGTGATTCCCCACAGCCCGGGTTTGATTCCCTTCCAAACTTCCAGGACCTCGCCCCAGATCTTCAGTGGCAACGAACCGGTGGCGTTGCGCGCGATAGCGTCTACGAAGAGTTTGCCCTGCTGCGTTCGTCGTTCGCGCACCGACGCGATGACGACCATCAGCCAGAGGTCTTCGCCAAGAGGGATTTCGGGAATGGGAATGTTGCCTCTCAAATTATCTCTCGACCAGGAATGGAACTAATTAAGAGCAGTTTGAAGGTTAGCCGCGGATTCACGCGAATCAGGGTTATTGTCCTAACTCAGCTTTCTCTGTGAAACCTCAGTGTCTCTGTGCCTTCTGTGGTGAATGGATCGACAGCAATCGCCGTCTTTCGTCCTCAAGGCTCTTGGCTTTATACTTCGATCAAGCCGCTCGGATCCGTAGTCATCTTTTCGCGTCTCACTTTATCATTTTGTCACCCATTTACCGCTAGCCATAAAACAGCTCGAACGAAATTCAGGGGCTGATGTTCCTGATTCAGAATGAGAGTCTGTCGAGAAGTGAGGCTCAATGATCGTCGTGGCGCGAGTTTTCGAAAGTGTTAAGGACACCGCTTCAATTTTGCATTCGGCAGCGGAATTTGATCTCGACAGTCCGTCGATTCGAAGACAAGCAGAGGCAGACTACAAAGCGATTCGCGCAGTAATTAAGAGTCAGGGTTTCGAATCACTAACAGGGGACACAGGGAAATTCATTCAGGCTCGTAACAAAGGACGTGGCCACGGCAGCACCTCGCGGGCGTTTTATGCGCGCACCTCTTTTGTTGCGCATATTTTGAATCTGCAGAAATTGGCCTGGATGCCGGCGGTTGGCGCAGTCGAGAACAAATGGCGGCATCAGAACCGGGAGCCGTAGCGACCGGGTTGCTGTCGTGAGAGGCTGGGTTGCGCTGATGCCGCATTAAAGCGACTCGCGAGTTGATTGTGGC
>JAXIOV010000002.1:0-7034 GCA_045403245.1 Pyrinomonadaceae bacterium
TTCTTTCGAAACTCTTCTGCGCGCTGCAAAGTCGCGCGCGTTACGCAGCGTCCCCGGCATCGCTGCCAGAAAATCCGCATCGAGTGAAAGAATTCGATCAGCTTTACTGAAGTCGTAAATCGTGTTGACCGGTTCGCCAAATGCCATCACCGCGCCGGCGCGAGCGTTGTCGTTGTTTGCCGGTTCGTACTGGTGCCATTTGGCCTGCGGAAACTCTGTCAGGATTCCTTTCAACTGCGCCGCCAGCGTGGGCGACGTGATCGTTTCCGTCAGAAAACGCAAACCGGCGCCCTGTTTCGGTCGCTGCTCGTCTAGCGCGGTGCGAATCTCGCCGACAAAAGTCGTCCAGGGACGCGGCTCATCACGAAACAGCGCGGTTTGCGATCGATCGGGATCGTAAAGATCCAGGATCGAGGCCTGAGAAAAGATGTCGGTGGCGCTCGAGCCGCGATCATGAGGATCGGCGTTGCGATTGTTTGGGTGATCGGGATTGCCCTCCAGCTTGGTGGGCCGGCCTTCGTTACTTCGGGCGAGCAGCGGGGTGGCCACGCCGCCAAGCGTCATGGCGGTAGCAAAGAAAAGCGCCTTGCCGGGAATTCCGTCTTCCGGCTGGTGAACGTAAGGAACAATCTTTTCCGGTGGCTGAAAAACGCAACCACTGAGGCCAGCGAGCGCGAGCGATGCGCCCATTAGTTTCAAAAAGGTGCGGCGCTCAACCGGATCGTCCCATGTCTCAGCGTGTTGTGGGTATTCGCGTTCGACGAACTCGCGAAACTCCGGAGCGTCGGCAAGCTCTTCAAGACTTCGCCAATACCGCTTGGCGGGGACTGACGCCCGGTCAGTACCATCTGCGGTAGCGGATGGGTCAGTATCCTGATGGTCCAGGATGTACTGCCGCATTAACTTGAAATTTATGTGCCGGTCTTCGTTCATCCTGATACTCAACGGTGACACGTCGAACAACTCGTCAGTACGTTTGGTTCCTGAATTCGATACTCCGCCACCAACGACTTTCCTTCCGCAATTTCCGCGTCGCTCTTGTTCTCCATCCGCCACTTCATGTCAAAAACCTTATCTTGCTTTCTGACAAACTTCTCTGGTGTGCGGTGGCAACCTAAACACCACTCCATCTGCAATGTCGATGCCTGATATGCGATGGGCATTTGATCGACGCGGCCATGGCAGGTCGAACACCCGACCCCCTTGTTCACGTGAATGCTGTGATTGAAGTAAGCGTAGTCAGGCAGGTCGTGGACTCTAATCCATTCGATTGGCTTGCCGGTGCGAAAGCTGGCCCGAACAGGTTCCAGATATGGACTCTCGGCCCAAATCTGCTTGTGACAATTCATGCAGGTGGTGGTTGAAGGCATCCCCGCTGAGGCGGCGGTTTCAACCGAAGTATGGCAATAACGGCAATCCAGGCCATCGTCGCCGGCGTGATGTTTATGACTAAACTGGACCGGCTGCTGACGTTCAACCCACTGGCCGGTGTTCCACGACGAACGATTTAGTTCCGCGGCCACCCAGAGCAGCGCAACCAGAATGAAAGCAGCGCCATAGATCGTCAGCTTTGCCAGCGCGTTTGTACTGTGATGAAAAATCTGTGGCATCGCCGCAGCTTTGTTAATCGCCTGAGTACTGACTTCCTAAGACCGCGCAGCCGGAAAGCAACAAGCACGAGCTGCCACGAAAGTCTTGCGCTATGAAGCGACCGGGTTGGGGCAAGAAAACACAGCGATACGCAAAACTCTTCGTCTCAACGATTGTCCTTGCAAAGTTGCCACGTACTTTAGCAGATGAGTAAATTTTTTCAAATTCTCATCTTTGAGCGATGGTGTCGCAAGATTGGATTTCTCCGTGCCACCTCTGCTTTCTCTGTGTCTTCGTGGTATGTGGTTGTCGGGCGTTCATTCACCACAGAAGACACAGAGGACACGAAAGTTGCACAGAGACCATTCCAAATACGACAACTACTCTTTGAGCCGCTAACGGGAATCTTGTAACGCAACCTGTTGGTTTGCGTGTGCGTTGAATGCCGTTCATTACAAAACTCACCGTTTGCTTTACAAGCCAGGGCACTGCTGTCGCGTGGGGATTTCGAATGAGAAATCGAAATGGTGTGATATAAGCCCGGGGGCGTGTAACGCAAACTGCTAGTTTGCGGTGCTTCGCTTTGCTCAAGTGGCGTGAACGCAAACCAATGCAAACTAACCGTTGGGCGTTACCTTGCCCAACCTGGAGGACACCTTTGTTCATAGGACACTACGCCGTAGCTTTTGCCGCAAAGAAACTGGCGCCCCGCGCTTCGCTCGGCGCATTGATGGCCGCCGCGTTGTTACTCGATGTGTTGTGGCCGATCTTCGTCCTGGTGGGATGGGAAGAAGTGCGCATCGAGCCGGGCAATACCAGGTTCACTCCTCTCGAATTTGTTTCCTATCCAATCTCTCACGGCCTGCTGGCAGTGCTCGGATGGGCCACGCTTCTTGCCGCCCTCTATTACGTGGTTACTCGTTATGTTACCGGCACGCTGGTGGTCTGGTTGTTAGTACTCAGCCATTGGGTCCTGGATTATGTAACGCATCGGCCTGATATGCCTCTATATACAGGTGGGCCAAAGGTCGGTTTGGGGTTGTGGAACTCGGTGGTGGGAACTGTAGTCGTCGAGGGTTTAATGTACGTTGCAGGGGTTTTTGTATACCTTCGCTCTACCACGGCGAAGGACTCTATCGGCAAGTGGGCGTGTCTTGCTTTTGTGTTCGTGATGGCGACGCTCTACGTGGTAAACATCTTCAGTCCTCCGCCACCCGGCATCAAACCTTTGCTGATTGGCGCCATACCATTTGGCTTGTTACCGATCGTTTGGGGCTGGTGGGCGGACCATCACCGTGAGCCGGGAGCACCTTAACCAACCGTATCGCGTGCCAGCATGGCGGCCCCGATGGTGGCGGCGTCTGGTCCAAGTGAGGCGGCGAGTATTTGGGTCGCTTCAAGGCAAGGTTGAAATGCCCGTCGTTTTGCTTCCTGGATGATCGGGTTCAGAATCAGATCGCCGGCCTGCATCACCCCTCCGCCCAGAACGATCCGCTCAATGTTCAGCAGGTTGATAATGCTGGCTACTCCGGTCCCAATATATTTTCCGGTACGCTCGATCATCATCAACGAGAAGTCGTCCCCCTCTTTGGCTTCCCGGGCCACATCGTCTGCCGTGAAGTTCTTGTTTATCGCAAGTCTGGAAAGTGAGGAAGTTGAATCCCGGTTTAGACGCTCATTGGCACGACGCACAATGTTCGGAGCCGAGGCCACAGTCTCGAGACAGCCGGTATTGCCACACTCACACAGGGCGCCTTCCGTATCTATCGTGATGTGGCCGACTTCTCCAGCCAAACCCGACACGCCCGTCCAGAGTTTGCCGTCGAGAATGATCGCGCCTCCAATGCCTTCGCCGATAGTTATGTAGAACATATTTCTGCTGCCGCGACCGGCCCCGGCCTTGTACTCACCATAAGCGGCAGCGTTGGCATCGTTTTCCAGCTCCACTCGCAGTCCCGTTGCCTTGGTCGCCCCGGCGTGAAGGCCTTCACTAACCGCTGCTGGAAGATAAGTTGAGGCAATAACGCGATCGGTTTGACGGTTAACCAGACCCGGGATGGCAATACCGATCGCCCCGATTTTGTTGGAGCCCTGCCGCAACTCGCTGACTAAATCAGCTATCTGCGAGACGACGCCGTCCGGTTGCAGCGCAGCCTCGCGGCGTTGTTCGATGACACCCTCGTTGTTTACCGTAGCGGCACGCAACTGTGACGCGGAAAGCTCAATTCCGATGAATTTCGTTTCTGAATTTGGGGGAGTAGTCATCAACCCGCCTTCCGCAAATGGTTATGAAGTGTGGAACGACCGAAGCATAATCGAGGGTAAAAGGGGTGTCAAACAGGTCATCGTGCGTGTAGAATAACCCCCCACTCTTGGAGTTCGTTCCAGGATTTGCAATTTTGAACTTTGATCTTTGTGCTTTGCTCTGCCCTTTTGGGTTACTTGATTGATTCATTGTTTCAATCCTAAGCTCGAAGGACAAAGCTCGAGGTTCAATTCAGGTCATGCAAATCCGCTCGATAGTCGTGCCGACCGATTTTAGCGAGTGTGGTAACTATGCGCTCTCCTATGCCGCTTCGTTAGCACGAACCTTTGGCGCTTCGATAATTTGCGTTCACGTCATCGAACCGATGGTACCGACAGTTGGCTACTCCGGCTTGACAGAGCCTCTGCCGATTACGGACATCGCGGACCAACTTGAGAACTCCGCTGAGCGCGAATTGCCAAAGCTGGCGGAATCAGTAGAAGGTGGCGGACTGACGGTCGAGGAAGTAATAGTTCACGGCGAGGCCGCTTCGGAAATTGTGCGTGTCGCGAAAGAGCGGAATGTGGATTTGATTGTGGTCTCATCTCACGGCAGGACCGGCCTGGGCCGGATCCTCTTTGGTTCCACAGCCGAAGCAGTGGTGCGACACGCAACCTGCCCGGTCCTCGTGGTGAAACCACCAGCGATAGTCAGTGGTTAGTTGTCAGTGGTCGGTAAGTTAGTGGTCAGTTGTTAGTCGTCAGTTGCTCAATTACGGTCAACCGCTCCGGACAACTGACAACGAACCACTGACCACTGACGTTCTTTATCATGCATCTTGATTTTCTTTACGATTTTATCGGCCGTTTTGGCCTCTATGCCGTTTTTCTCCTCGTAATGATTGAAGGAGACATCACGCTGTTGTTGGCAGGCGTGTTTGCGCATAGTTCCTTTTTCGGCGAGCACAGTTTTTTGTGGGTCCTCCTGGCTGGGACTCTGGGGGGCACGGTCAGTGACAACATCGCCTATCTGATGGGTCGGGAGTTTCGCAAGGGCGTACGCGACCTTCGTTTCTACCGCGCGGCGCAACCGCGCATGGAAAGACTGACGGCAAACTTCGGCGGCCTTTCCATCTTTCTCTCCAAATACATTTACGGACTGCGTTGGGCGTCGTGCATTTTTTACGGCGTCAGCCGCATGCCCTATTTGCGCTTTGCCTTACTTTCGCTGGCGAGTTGTTTTGCCTGGGTCCTGGTGCTGTCCGGGGCGGGTTATTTTTTCAGTGGCGCAGTGATCGGAATTATTGGCGATTTCCAACGACTCGGGAAAGTGCTCCTCGTGATCGTGGTGGTGGGAGTCGCCGGCTTTTATCTGGTGGAACGATTCTGGCTTTCGCGAAAGGTCGAAGAGGCTGACCCCGAACGCCTGCAGGAATTTGAACACGTAGCCCAGGAGAAACTGCAGGAGCTGAGACAGGAGTTTCAGGAACACATTCCGTTCAAGCCCACGCGTTCAGCTGAGTCGAAGAAGCAAGTAACCACCGTCAAGAGTAGTAAGCCGGATGCTGAGTGAACTGGCGGGATCGGTAAGTATTGTTGAGACGCGAAACCGTAGATTTTCCATTTGTCATTTGACATTTATTCATTTGGCCATTTGCGAATTCGTTCGACGTGCATTCAAATGACAAAATGAGAAATGCCAAATGTCCAATGGAAAATCTTTTCTTACTCGGAAGGATTAACAACGTAATTGATTATTGAGTCTTCCGCCCCAACGCGAGTCGATCTGGCCGGCGGCACCATCGATATCTGGCCTCTCTATCTCTTCCATCCCGGGGCGGCCACCGTAAATTTCGCAACGTCGCTGCGCGCGCATTGCCGGATTGAGACCCGGAGTGACGACCGGATCGTGCTCGAGTCTCGCGATCGGAAGATGGTTTTTGAAACAGAGGTTGCGGCGCTCGAAGACCTCCTTCAAGAAGAGCGCCTCGAACTGGTTTCCAAACTTGTACATTTCTTCAAACCAAAAACCGGGTTTCACATGGTAGTCAATAGCGAAGCGCCTGCCGGCGCCGGCCTGGCCGGATCCTCAGCGCTTGCCATTGCCTGCATCGGGGCACTCAATCGGCTGGTGGGAAACCGTTACGAGGAGCGAAAGTTCATCACCATTGCTGCGAACATCGAAACTACCGTGATCCGGGTGCCTGCCGGTTTTCAGGACTATTACCCGGCTCAGTTTGGCGCCACCTCGTGTATTCATTTCCGTATCGATGGGATCCAACGTGAAGCTCTGAAGGTTGATGCCGGCAAACTGGAAAGCCGCATCGCGATTTGCTATACGGGCGAGCCGCGCCTTTCGGGCACCAACAACTGGGAAATCCTCAAGAAGCATATCGACGGTGACCCGGAACTCTTCGAGCTCTTCGACGGCATTCGCGGTTCCGCTTTGCGCATGCGTCAGGCTCTTCTGGCAGGTGACTGGGACGAGGTGCGCGAGACGATGCGCAGCGCTTACCCCAATCGCAAACGGCTGGCGCCCGGTGTGACCACGCCGCAAATGGAAAAACTGGTTGAGAAGGCGCTTCGGAGCGGAGCGGAAGCAGCGAAAGTGTGCGGTGCCGGGGGCGGTGGCTGCATTGCATTTCTGTGTGCCGAGGGACAAAAGGCGGAGGTTGAACGGGCGTTGAGTTTGGAAGAAGGCGCGGAGATTCTCAACTGGAAGGTTTCAGGCGAAGGCCTGGTGGTCAAGGAATCCTGACTTGAGATTTGAAATTTGACATTCGTGGATTCAACTTGGAAGTGCAACAGATCGTTGTTTGAAAACACGCGGATTCAAAGTCTGGGTTGCAACGAAACCTGTAGTCCCTCGTTAGAGTTTCTGACTTGAACTGCTTTACCGCGAAGCGGTTACGTCTTACAGCCCAGGGTTGCCGCTTCGGCTACCCTGGTTACAGAATTGATTAGACGATTCAACCGCAACGCGGTTGCGTCTGAGTCGCGGGACCTTCTGAGTTGCTAACTGATCTTGACTCCCGGGGGTTAAAAGGAGGCACCCTCACTCCGCGCGCCTGCCCGGGAATGCGCCGGCGGGCGCAACCGCGTTGCGGTTGGACATCCATTCAATCCTAAAACCCAGGGTAGCCGAAGCGGCAACCCTGGGCTTTAAGACGTAACCGCTTTGCGGTAAAGCAAGTCAGGTC
>JAXIOV010000168.1:0-3874 GCA_045403245.1 Pyrinomonadaceae bacterium
AAGATGTCGCGCACGACTGCTTCAAAGCGATAGAAACTGTTGCTGCCGGCATAAGACTCGTCGCCGCGCATCAAGGCAGCCCACTGGTTTGCGCTCATCGCGGCGGTGCCGCTGTCGGTGAGCAAATCAATGATCACGTTCTCCGCTTTGAGGAGGAACAGATTATACGAAGCATCCTTAAGATAGCCTTCGCGCTCGGCGCGCGTGGTCATCTTGATGGCTTCTACTACTTTGACTCTGAAGGGTTCGATAATCGTTTTCATGATTAATCAGTTCCTGGCAGGCTTTCCGTAGATTGAACCGTCAGCCGACCAGGCGATGACTTGCCGCGATCTGGGCCTGCAACACTTTGCGTATCAACTGACATGCTTGCTTTACCTCTGGCATTGCCAGAGAGCAATAGATC
The DNA here is from genome assembly GCA_045403245.1 of Pyrinomonadaceae bacterium. GTDB lineage: Bacteria > Acidobacteriota > Blastocatellia > Pyrinomonadales > Pyrinomonadaceae > PSRF01. The sequence goes on from JAXIOV010000168.1 coordinate 407, forward strand.
TGTTTGCCTTCGCGTCGGGTCGCGAGCACACCCGCGGATTTCAAAATCGACAGGTGTTGGGAAATACTCGTCTTCGAGATGCCCAAGGCCTCCTGCAACTCAGAGACACCTCGTTCACCCTGCCCCAGCAGGTCGAGAATCTGCAGACGCCCGGGATGAGCAAACGCTTTGCAGATGTGCGCCTGCCGGTCGAATATTTCTGTATCCCTCTTCATTGTTGTATTGCTGGTTGCCATACCTATGATTGCGGAAGAAAAAAGATCTCAAGAACGTCAAAATTGCTCCAGTTCCGATGCAACGCTCCATCGTGTATCGCAAACCGCGAGCCATCCGATTACCCGATACCCCTTCCTTAACGTGTACAGCGCCGGTCCTTCGCAAAGAGCCGCGATCGCAACCTTTGTTTGCCTTGAGAAGCGGACGATCGCGTGCATGGGCCTTGGCGGAAACCAGTACCGACGCGCAAAAGTCCGCAGCCTTGTCCCCACAGTTGCGTAATTTTGCAACTGTTGAACTCTGCGATGGACAAAACCTGGTTCCGAAAGGTCAGCGGTCAGCGCAGAGCCACGACATCGCTAAGCGTGTGCGTCCTGCTATTCAACAGATCGCAGCAAGATACAAGGCCCGCATTAAAGTTTCCGAGACGCCACCCGGTCCGCCGGTGCTGCAAACATTGGTCGCGGAGGTCTATGGGCCAAATTACCAGCGCCAGATTGAGGTTGCCCGGCAGATTGAAGACATACTCGATAAGACTGAAGGTGTCGTCGACGTTGACTCGTTTATCGAGGACCCGCAAGTCAAATATCATTTCGTGTAGACAAGGAGAAAGCAGCCCTGAACGGTGTTTCAGCCGAGCAGATTGCCGGGTAGCACCAATGTTGGATAAGAATGGGATGAGTTGAGGAACAATCCTTCATTAGGAAAACTCACGCTGGGAGATGCGAGGGGAGCGAAGCTCGACGACAAACGAGAAGCAGACTCCGCAGATCAAGGCTGCGAAAACGCGGGCTCTCCCGCAATTGATTGGAATCCTAAACAACGGAGCATTATTATTCGCGCCGTCGGCGTTTCCTGCGCTAGAATCCCAACCTGAGAAGGTCACCTCGCACCCACTCGCTGGACCGTTAAGCGCCTCGCAACATGGCAAGCACTGAACTTGGAATTATTGGACGAGGAGTCGAGGTTGCGACAAGCTTAACTAAGATCTGGAGGGGATATAACAACTCGGCACGGCGTGTTTGAGCCTGAACCGATAACGATGTCCTAACCCACCAAAGGAGAGTTTAATGAAAAAATCTTCGTTCGCGTATGCTTTGGCTTTTGCACTCGTCCTATTCGTCGCTGCCTGTCAACAGTCACCACCCGTCCAAACACCCACACCGGTCGCAGTCGCCACACCCACTGGCATTACGCCCACGGACATTCCGGCAGGTTATGGTTACCCAGGTGACCGTGCCGAGATTCAGGCCTGGGCCGATCAGTGGGAGATCGCCAAGATCACCAAACACACCTGGGACATGTGGGCAGGGATGACGGCCGACTCCGGCCAGAGCTTTAATGGTTCCAAATTACCCTACTGGGAAACCTGGTGCGGCACTGAGGAAGTCTTCGGAGGCACATGCGGCAAGGGCGCGCGGCCGGGACGTCCGTTCAGAGTGGCTTCGCAACTCACCCATAACTCACGGCTGACGGGCGTGTCAGCCCCGCCCGATACGCAGGTCGTGTCGTTCAATAAGTTCAACCCGTCGATGGCGAAGTACCTTAACGCTCAACACGCTGGCCCGGGGACCGCGGGTCCCTACAATTACACTTCAGTCTCGAGTTTGATCGCATTGAATCAGGCTTGGCCGGCCAACACCGCAACGGTCGATCGAAAGGTAGAAGAATCGCCCTATCAGCCGACGACTCCCGGCGTGCCCGGCTATGCAGGCATTGAAACCAAACCTGTCATATTCCTGGTGAAGGCGACCGGACTTACACCAATGCCGCTGTGGCAGGGTCCGGCAGGCAGCACCAATCAGACCAACCCGACACCCAGTACGTGGACGACTTGCGTACTGTTGGATCCGGCCGCCACCGGCGGTCCCGATGTCGCACCGATACCTGCGACGCCCGCGCAGATCGCGCAGAAGGTCACGATGCCGTATGCCTGCGCCACCTACCTATACGCGCCGCTGGCGACGATCTACAGTTTCAAAATGGATGCCGCCGAGGCTGCGTCGTGGAACAACCTTCAAGGCAATGGCGGCACCGCGAGCGCAGGCGACTACGGCGTGCTCGGCGGGATGCACGTGAACAGCAAGGAGATCGTCGACTGGACCTGGCAGACCTTCTGGTGGCAACCCGGGCAGGATACTCCGAACAATTTCCCGGGCAGCAAAGCCGGCATGACCGCTAATGTTCAAGGCGCCTGGCGCAACTATGCTTCGTGTTCGGCATATAACCAGACCGAGGGAAAGACCTCGACCAAAATGGTCGTTTGTTTTAATCCGTTCCTGGAGACCTCGAGCGGTATTCCGTCAGGGCTGACGAGCAACTGCGTGAGCTGCCATGGCACCGCCACGGCGGCAGGCAGCAACAATAAACTTAGTAGCCTGTCCTACCCTCCCAATTATGTGAAGCCGATCTCGTTTGGCGAGGGATCCGTCCCAATCGATCCCAGGTTCGCCGGTTTTACGCGCACGGACTTCTCCTGGGCCATACCAGTAAACGCCAAGTAGCAGGTCCGTAGACCGATCCATAGGGACGTACCGTAGCGAAGTCGCCGCACGGTACGCTCCCCTGTGCTTCGGCTCCGCCGTTCCCAGTCGAATTCTGTAACATGTTTTTTGGTCGCGTGAGATATCCAGAAACCCTTCGAACCAGGAGTACATGCGATGCCACATGTCACGAATGTTGGCAGAGTCATCCACGATTTAACCTCGCGTTCTAACGGCGTTCGGCGCACCGCTCGGTGATCTCACCGTCGATGATTTGCGTAACGCTGGAACAATGCCGTAACGAAATCACCGTGCTGCATGCTGACTATTGCTTACTACTTACTGCCTTTTGCGGCTTCATCTGTGTCTTTCTGCCCTTCAAGAAGAGCAGCTGCTTTCCTTTACGGGACGGCTTTGCCCTAAAAGTCGGACGCTGGTTTAGCCCTCGGCACTCCGTGGGTCGGTAAAAAAGTCCGATAAACTTTAGGAACCTCTGAACAAGTGATAACACAAAAACCCGCGAAGCGGGTGGCAGCGTAAAGCCTGGGGTGAAGGGCAGCGAAACCCCAGGAAACATGGAACCGAAAACAAACAGAGCCCGCGGAGTGGGCGACAGACCTAATCAGTTCGCTGCCGCCCGCTCGCGGGCTCTGTTTGTTATTAATCGTCGAGCTCCTGGGGTTTCGCTGCGCTTCACCCCAGGCTTTACGCCTTCACCCGCTCCGCGGGTTGGGAAAAGGCATGGCTGGCTCCACAGTCCGCGCGCCAA
>JAXIOV010000114.1:0-42035 GCA_045403245.1 Pyrinomonadaceae bacterium
GGTTGCAACGAAACCTGTAGTCCCTCGTTAGAATTTCTGACTTGAACTGCTTTACCGCGAAGCGGTTACGTCTTACAGCCCAGGGTTGCCGCTTCGGCTACCCTGGGCTACAGAATTGATTAGACGATTCAACCGCAACGCGGTTGCGTCTCAGGCGCGAGAACCCGTTCCCAGTTGCTAATGATCTTGACTTACCACTGGGTTGAAGCAACGCTCTCACTCGCCCTGCCAGGAGTTGCATCGGCGGGCGCAACCGCGTTGCGGTTGGACATCCATTCAATCCTAAAAACCCAGGGGTAGCCGAAGCGGCAACCCTGGGCTTTAAGACGTAACCGCTTTGCGGTAAAGCAAGTCAGGTCAGAAGACAAACGAAGTAGTTGCAGACCCCGTGGTGTTGCACTTCAAACTTGAATCCACCTTTTGTCAAATCGGCTCTTCCTCTCTTGATTTAGTCTCTACCGCTTACAGCCCTCTTCTTTCTGCCCTGCGCTCTCGGAATCAACGGAATCACGCGTCCATCCTCCAGCGCGCGACCGGCTTCAATGCTGCTCGTTTCGACCACAAACTGCGTGCGACGATTCACCCTGCGGAGCATTTGCCTGATGGTCTTGTCGGAGAGATTCGACACATCAACGTCTGAGGTCTGCAGTTCTTCGCGCAGGCGCGCCGGTCGGTTGGTCCCGCGACCGTAGACGTCCGGGTAAATGTGAAGGACACCCTCTTCGACTACCAGCGTGTCGTAATTGATATCCACGGGGACAGGCTCCGGGACTCTCGCCACCAGCGTTCTCGAGCTACGTTTGGCAGCCGCGATCCGCTTCGGCGAAACGCTAAGACTTCGGGCAGCAATTATCTTTTCAGCCAGATCATAAAGATCTGTTCGCGGCATTCGCACGCAGCCATGTGAGACGAGATTGCCGACGTCGCTAATTTTCGCCGCTTGATGAATGAGGTAGCGATCGCCCAAAGGGATTTTCATTTTGCCGAGCGGGTTACGTGGATCGCTCGCCTTGATAATCTCGCCGGGCCGGACGCCGCTCATTTCTTTCACCCAATCGCTGGAGGGCGGTATCCATGCAGGATTCCAGATAAGCTCGGTTACCTGGCGGTCACCGATGTAAAGCGGGTGCTCCTTCAAGCCCACGCCAACATAATAAGACTTCACTTCCTTGCCGTTTTGCCACAGGGTTAGACGAAATGAAGGCAAGTTTAGAGTGATCAGGATGTCGGGCTCAGCCGGCGCAAAATCGGCGCGCTCCACGCGGCCGCCCGTTAGTTTGTCAGAGCGCTCCGACTCATGACGTTCCGCCGCGGTCTTCGGCGATAAGCTCGGCTGGGATGTTGGTTGTGGTGCCGGTTGTGGTGCCGCTTGTGGTGAAGGCGTCGGTTGTTGAGCGGGCGCCGTCTGCGATGATGCCGCTTGCGATCCAGGGATCGTCAGGAGACAAATGAGCAGGACCGCGTGAGCACTCGCCTTGAGGTTATGGGATCTTCGATTAATGTATTCGGTGAAGGAGTCTCCGGAGGCTTCACCGGTCACGATTTCGCTCAGGATAGTCTTCATGGCCCTCCTTCGGCCACAAGCGGCAGAATGCGCCCGAGTAAACCAATACAACGAGATCGTTAAAGGGATAAACCAGCATAACATTCAGCGAAATGGATCGCACCTTAGACGATGCGGAAGTAGCGCCAGATAAGGCCGAATGCTACTTCTCTTCGCCGCGTAGCGGTGGTTTGAAGTTAGCACGGTCCTTTTAAGGCCGGGTGGCGACATCGATTTCTCAATCGCGTCGCATCAGCGACGCTCGAACATTGCTTCAATCGTCGGCTAACGCGACGAGGTTATGTCCTTGACTGCCCCGGCCTTTTGAAAGGCTGGGCTAACTTCGCCGTCGCGCTGCGACGATGAAAGCGGTAGGAACACCCCCAGACAGTTCACAACTCTTAACACTTTTTTACCTGCGCTTAACACAGCAGAAAGGCATCCGCAGTATGCTGGATCCGAGCTAACAAACAGAAGAATAACCATCTTTCACAAGAGTGTGACTGGGAACAAAGCAGGCAATAGAAACGTAGCCGTACAGGCAGTGTTTGCTTCATGGTGCGTCGAGATATGATAATTGCCTTATCTCCGACGAACTTGTAATAGTTTAGAGAATATGGCCATGAGATTTTATCCGCGGCGTTCACGCTTTGGCGTGATTCTTTCCCTAGCCGTATTGGCGGGCGGAGTCTATTCAGGCTGCACCAACAAGGCTCAGCAAGCCTTTGACCGGCCACCGGCGCCCGTGTCCGTGACCGAGGCCGTTAGCCAGGACGTTCCAACCTACCTCGATGCAATCGGCAAAACTTCCGCGCGCGAAGTGGTGACCATCCAGCCTCAAGTGTCCGGACGCATCACCAGGATTCATTTTACCGATGGCACCGACGTGAAGAAGGGCGATCTGCTATTCACGATTGACCCCAGACCATTCGAAGCCAAGCTGCGCGAGGCGCAGGCGAGTGTGTCGAAGGACACTGCCCTGAAGAGACAGGCTGAAGCAAACCTGGCCCGAGAGATTGCGCAGGCGAAGTGGGGCGAGGTCCAGGTCAGCCGGTATCGCACATTGGTTGAGCAAGGCGTTGTTTCCCGGGAGCAGTATGAAGAGTTGCGGGCTAACCAGGCCACTCTCAACGCGAACGTCGATGCCGATCGCGCCGCAGTTCGCAGCGCGGATGAAGTTATCAAAGTGGACCAGGCGGCGGCGGAGAGCGCGAAAGTTCAACTCAGTTACTGCTACATTCGATCCCCTATCGCCGGTCGCGCGGGTCAGCGACTCGTGGACGTCGGTAACGTGGTTAACCCCGGCGGCTCGAGTGGTGGTAGTTCGGGCAGCGCCGGTTCCGGGAGTAATGGGTTGCTGGTGATCGAGCGATTGGATCCCATCTACGCTGATTTCACCATTTCACAAAACAATCTCCCCGAAGTGCAGCAACAGATGCGCTCAGGCAGGCTCCGGGCGGAGGTGCGACTTCCCGAAGCCACGGATGATCCAGTGATCGGTCAGCTTACCTTTCTCGACAACGTTGTCGAGAACACGACCGGCACGGTAGGACTGCGCGCCACGATTCCGAATGCCGGTCATCGCTTTTGGCCGGGACGTTTCGTCAATATTCGCCTTGTATTGAACACAATCCATCAGGCCGTACTCGTGCCGGTCACAGCGCCGCAAATGTCGGCCAAGGGATCATTTGTTTACGTCGTCAAGCAAGACTTGACCGCCGAGCAGCGACCCGTCTCGCTCGGTCAGCGTCAGGGAGATCTGATTGTCGTTGAAAACGGAGTGGGAGCCGGCGAACGTGTTGTGACCGACGGCCAACTCGGTGTCACGCCGGGCGGCAAAGTCCACATCGGGAAACCTCGGGAAGCGGCGAGTCAAGCCACCAACGGCAGTGGGGCGAAATAATGAACCTGTCGGAGCCATTCATCCGACGGCCCGTCATGACGGCCGTGTTGACTCTCTCAGTAATCCTTTTCGGAGTACTGAGTTACTTTCAACTGCCGGTGAACGATTTGCCTGCGGTGGACTATCCGGTTATTCAGGTCCAGGTGGGATATCCCGGTGCCAGCCCGGATACAATTGCAAACAACATCGCCACTCCGCTTGAACGCCAGTTCATGCAGATCAACGGGCTCGAGGTGGTAACTTCCACGAGCCAGCAGGGAGTGGCCAGCCTCACGCTCCAGTTTTCGCTTGACAAGGACATCGATGCGGCCGCGACCGACGTGCAGACCGCGATCTCGCAGGCCATTGGCAGCCTTCCAGCCGATCTACCCTCGCCGCCGACCTATTCAAAAAGCAATCCCAACGATCAGCCGATCATGTACATCGCGTTGACCAGTGACTCTGTCACTCCGGGTCAACTCTACGATTATGCGACCACGCAGGTCGGACAACGCATCAGTATCCTGCCCGGCGTCTCGCGGGTGGACGCGTACGGCACCAAGGCGGCCATTAGGATCAAAGCCAATCCGGCGGCGATGTGGGCGCGAGGGATTTCGATTGACGATCTGAGCGCCGCAATCAAAAGCGGAACGAGCTACACCGGTGCCGGGCAGCTGGACAGCAGTTCCGGCACCGCGATTTTGAGGCCACAAGGTCAACTCGAAAATGCCGAGCAATACAGCAACTTAATTGTTGGCGGCACCAGTGGCGCGCCCGTATACCTGCGTGACGTCGCGGAGGTCAAGGATTCCGTTCAGGACGAACGCGTCAACATGCGGTTCTGGGTCCGGGGATTTGAAGTTCCATCTGCCACAGTAATCGTGGCTGTCAGCCGGCGCGCAGGCGCCAATGCGGTAGAAGTCTCCAGGAGCATCCACTCGGTACTGCCCCAAATCAGCTCGGAGCTTCCGGGCTCAATTCGCATCACGCCGATATATGACCGCTCGCAGAGCATCGTTCACTCGGTTGTCGACGTGCAAATGACGCTGCTGATCGCCTTTGTCCTGGTAGTGATCGTGATCTTTGCGTTCCTTGGCCGCGTAACCGATACGCTGATTCCCACCGTTGCGCTGCCGCTATCGTTGCTCATTACGTTTATCGCGATGCGCGCCCTGGGCTACAGTCTCGACAACTTGTCGTTGATGGCGCTGACGCTGGCGATTGGATTTCTGGTTGACGATGCAATCGTATTTCTTGAAAACACCGTGCGCCGAATGGAGCGTGGTGAACAGCCGTTTGCAGCAGCCATCAACAGCGCGCGGGAAATCAGCTTCACGATCATGTCGATGACCATCTCGCTGGCGGCAGTGTTCATTCCCCTGGTTTTCATGTCCGGTCTGGTTGGGCGTATCTTCCGCGAATTTGCCGTCACTATCGTCATCGCGATTTTTGCTTCCGGTCTGGTGTCGCTGACCCTGACTCCGCTAATGTGCGCGCGACTGCTGAAACCGCGTGGCGAGGGCATGAAGAAAACCTGGGCCGAGCGAGTTATCGGCGGCGTAGAGAAGCGTGTGCTCGCAATATATGGGGGATCGCTCTGGTGGTTTTTGCGACACCGATGGGTCTCTCCAGTCATCTGGGTGATCTGTTTAGCCGGCACGATCGGGCTCTTCATACTCGTTCCAAAAGCGTTTCTGCCCCCAGGTGACAGCAGCGTTATTTTTGGCGCCTTCATTGCCCGCGAAGGTTCGTCGCCGGAACAAATGAGGGCAATACAGGATCAGGTGGACAAGACTCTCCAACAGGATCCGAACGTCATCACTGACTTCACCATGACCGGGGCTACCGGCTTCCTGGCTTCGAATCAGGGCATCACTTTTACCTTCATCAGGCCGCCCGATCAGCGCCAGCCCATACAGGAAGTGACGGCCGAGATGATGGGTAAGCTCAATCAGATTCCCGGAGTCTTTACCTTCCTGCGGCCATTTCCGGTTTTGGAAATCAGCACTGGCGTGACCAGCCAGAACCAGGGCCAGTATGCCTTTGCGGTGTCGGGGGCCAATCCCGAACAGGTTTATGACGTCAGTCAGAAGTTGATGGAAAAGCTCGCGCCGTATCCGGGGTTTCTGACAGTTTCGTCAGACTTCTACAACAACACGCCGAATGTGAATATCGAGCTGCGGCGGGACCAGGCCAAGACCTATGGAGTATCGGAAGCGCGAATCCTGTCGCTGCTCAGAAATGCGTATTCGCAAAACTTCCTCTACTTGATTAAGAAACCTGAGGACCAATACCAGGTCATTCTGGAGATGGAGGACGCCGCCCGGGCAAACCCCGAAAATCTTTCACTCTTATACATAAAATCCGACGACGGACAACGCTTGGTGCCGCTTGGCGAGTTGGTGACCTGGAAATCGGTGCTGGGTCCGCAAGCGGTGAATCACCTTAATCAATTCACCAGCGTCACGCTGTTCTTCAACCTCAAGCCGGGCGTGGCCCTGGGCGATGCTACGAACTTCATTCAACAATCTGCCGCAGAGATTGTGCCCCCAACCGTGCGCGGAGAACTGCAGGGTGAGGCGCAGACGTTCAGTAATACGGTGACCAGCTTGACCGTATTGATGGCGTTAGCTGTGTTTGTGATGTACGTAATTCTGGCAATTTTGTACGAAAGCTACGTGCATCCGCTGACGGTCTTATCAACGCTTCCGACGGCGCTGGTCGGTGGTTTGTTCACGCTGCTGTTGTTTGGTCAGGAAGCGTCGCTCTACGCTTTTGTCGGCATGTTCATGCTGATGGGAATTGTCAAGAAAAACGGCATTATGATTGTTGACTTTGCGCGGCAGCGCGTTGATGCGGGCGAGGCTGCGGATCGAGCGATTCACGACGCAAGCATGGATCGCTTCCGCCCAATCCTGATGACGACGCTGGCTGCGGTCTTTGGCGCGCTGCCGATCGCGCTTGGTTATGGTGCTGATGGTTCCTCGCGCCGCCCGCTTGGGCTGGTAGTGGTGGGCGGCCTCGTGGTTTCGCAGTTCATCACGCTCTACATCACGCCGGTGATCTATCTCTATCTCGAACAGTTTCAGGAAAACGTGCTTGACCGTACCTCCTTCTTTGCCTCGCGCCATGGCCGCAAGCCCGCCACTGGTGATGCCGGGAGTGCTCACGAATCTGTGCCGCCGGATATGGCGACAGGTGACTGAGGTGAGTCAAGGGTTGATGCACCAAAGATTGGTACGAAGAACCTGTACGCTAGTTAGTAGGGGTGGCACTCTGTGGCCACCCCTCGTCGCGTTTGCGACAGGTTTCGAAGACTTGCGTGAGATGGCGACGTGGGGCGGCCACGGAGTGCCGCCCCTACAATTAAGCGAGCGACGGGTTAAATCTTGTCGAGGCTGTGTATGATTTGATATTGAGCAGAATCTTGCTGGGGGCTATTGCCCGGCCTGACGCACAAGCATGTCTTCATGCCGGCGCCGTCTGCAGCGGCGAGTTCGCCGACGATGTCTGAAATGAATAGCATCTCACTTGCCGGCAGGTCTAAAGCCGCAGCGATCCGGAGATAGCTCTGAACATCTCTTTTCGATCCAACCGTAGTGTCGAAGTAATTGCTGATGAAATGGCTGAGATCGCCGGCTTCGGTGTGTGAAAAGAGAAGCCTCTGAGCTAGAGTGCTGCCTGACGAGAAGATGCTGATTTTGAAACCCGCTCGCCGCCAACGGTCGAAGGCCGCCGGCACATCCGCAAAAACTTGTGACTTCAGAGTTCCGTCAGTGTAACCCTGTTTCCAGATCTTGCCTTGCAACGATTTCAAGCCGGTCGACTTGCGATCTTGATCAATCAACCAATTCACATAAGCGACCATGGAATCGATCCCGCCATCTTTCGGTTCGCTGACGAGCGCTGGGGGTTGCAAGTTCTGCTTTATGTCGAGGGCGTGTTCGTCGCGCAGTCTCCAGAGGTCGGCAGCTACCTCCTCTGAACTTAAATGTTCTTGCAGATATTTCTCTACCTGGTGTCGTGCATAAGAGAACAAGATCTCGTGAACAAACGCGATGGGTGTAGTTGTGCCTTCGATATCGAGCAGGATGGCGCGAATTTCCGGTCTTAGCAGGGTTGGCTTCATTTCCTGATCTTAGAAAGGTGGATTCAAGTTTAAAGTGCAACAGCACGGGGGTCTGAAACTACTTCGTTAGTTTTCTGAACTGATACCGTTGTCTCCCACAAACCACAATGACCAACGGTGGGATCACGCGGTGAGCGGAAGATGAGAAAGACCGAAGCAGACCGGCAGAAAATTTTCATCAACGCCACTGTTGGTGTAGTGCGGCGTCCAGCCGGCCTTGTCCTGGAACAAACGGATGGCTCGGATCCGGCGGTCGGAGCAAAGATTAAACCAGTGCCAGGTGCCGCGCGGCACGCGAATCAGATCCCCGGCCTCGACCTCTATGCTGATGACCGGCCCCACCCTGGGTCGAATATGAAACAATCCGTGGCCCGAGATAATGAATCGCACCTCGTCTTCATCATGCCAGTGTTCACGATTAAACTTCGCCAGCATTTCATCAAGCCCGGGAGTGTCCGGGTTAACATCAATCACGTCGGCTGTGACATAGCCGCCGAGAGTTTTTAACTTGTCGATCTCCGTGGAATAGGCCTCGAGGATTTGTTCCGGAGATGCATCGACGGCGTTGGGATGAGCTGATGTCCACTGTTCGTAATCTATACCAATCGCTTTCAGATATGCCGCGACAGCTTCTCCATTAGTTATCGTCTTCTCTTCATCCAGGATCGTTACCAAGGCCATCGTCAACGTTCCTCCGTGGAAATTAAGACACTGCTTCTTTCCTGGACATTTTCTGATGCCGTTTTCGTTTCAATTTCACGTTAATCCGCGGCGAAATGTTCAGGTGCCCACGACTAACTTAAATTTGACCCACTACCCCCGTGGTCGTTTGCCTTCGATCAAGAGAGTGCGGCCTACTGCCTCAAGCAGAAACTCGAGGATTTCCACATGCCGTTTAGCCTGCGGCAGGTCTTTTCCCCAGGTGTAGAGCCCATGACGCCGCAGCAGGAAACCATGCGCATCTTTGTGCTTGCCGAGAGTATCGCTGATGCTGTCAGCAAGCGCCAACATGTCTTGAGAGTTCTCGATGATCGGCAACCACTCGCGGTGTTTGTGCGTGCCAACACCCTGGAGCCCTTTCAACATCTCGTAACCTTCAATGACCAGACCGCCATCCTCAGCATAAAGATCTGAGAGTATGGTATTCCAGATTGAATGAGTGTGAAGCACGGCGCCTGCGTTGCGTTCCATGGCAATCCGTAGATGCAGCGGGCTTTCGTCGGACGGTTTGACGGCGTGATCGCTGATCACTCGAGCGTTCTCGTCAATCATGAGAATCTGCTCGGCGCGCAGCTCACCCTTATCGACGCCGCTTGGACTCATGGCGAGGCGGAGCGGTTCACGACCCACCACCGCACTCAGGTTTCCGCTCGTGCCCACTAACCAGCCGCGCAGGTAAAAACCGCTGGCGATTGAGGCCAGGCTGGAAGCCAATTGCGAGAAGCCGTCAGACATATCAGAGCTGTTAGACCCGCTAGATATCGAAAAGGAAAGGTGGTGCGAATTCAAGGAAGCGGATGTTTCAAACCTTGCCAGGTGGTCCCGTCCGCGTATGTCAGTCGGAGTATGACGATTCGTTCGTTGAAGAGCGTTCGAGTCTTCTTGCTGGGCAATGGAGCTCGATATGAGCCGGCAGATGCAGAAGCCAGCTCGCTTATGTTCTTTTCCTTCCCAGGCGCAATATTCGTCCTGGTGCTAAAAACAAGGCCCATTGCCTCGGGGGCTTTATCCTTCGGGTTGAAAAAATACCCCCACTGCACGCCCACGATGGTCTTGTTACCGATGTTCTCCAGTGAAACACTAAATTTGTCCTCGATGTGGGTCCGGGTATTGGTACCAATTTCGCGAGCGCTGGGCGGAGCGGCCGCCCGGTCCACCACTACGCCAGGACCAGGATCGCCCTTAGCTTGCGGGTTCGCGAGCACGCGCGTCCCTGTTTGACTAACCGGCGTAGAGGTGACCGAAACTGGCGATGGCTCACCGGTCAGCACGCTAACCGGCTCCTCTCCCCATTTAAACTTGATGACCTTAACGTCGGCAGGTAGTTCGTAATCACGCGTGAAGAACGCGCGCTGGCGCATATGACCGGCCGCTGTTCTGATTTGCCCTTCAAGCGTACTGTCAAGTTCAAAACACTTCTTGAAGTCCGACTCGGCCTGCGTATCTTCGCCGCGCATCAACCGAACAATCCCGCGGTCGCCATAAGCCTTGGCGTACTTGGGCGCAATCTCGATCGCACTGTTGAGATCTGTCATCGCCCCATCTAAGTCGCCTTTCTTGGCCAGCAGATTTCCGCGATCGTCGTAGAACCTCGGATGACGTTTGATGTTTATGGCCTTACCCAAGTCGGCAATTGCCTCATCAAGATTGCCTCGGCGATAACGCGCGATACCGCGGAAGTAGTAGCAAAACTCCGGGTTCGGTCCATTCAATTCAATCGCCCTGGTGAAATCGGCAATCGCGCCGTCAAGTTCGTTCCTTTCGAAACGGGCCATGCCGCGCTGTGAATACTGTTCGCCCGAAGTCAGATCTTGTCCGAGAGTGTTGACTGCGGTGAGGAAAAACAGCGAAACCAGCACGAGTGAGCAATGTCGCATCATTCCTCCCTTCGAAACCTTGAGGTCCCTTCCGCGTCGCAAATTGTCACACACAAAAAGCCGCAGGTCACGCGGACGCGGTTTGTTAAAACCGGAGCATCTAGTGGGAATAGCGTGAGTTCCGCAGTGACCTTACGACTCATCCGCAGTAATATTGATTCGCACGAGCATCTTGTCCATCAACGCGAATCTCTATGACATCTAAAAACAGTCCCACCTTCTTAACGCGCCGGAAAACGTGGATCTTGCTGCTCCTGGTTGCCCTCGTCAGTCTCGTGATCGTGATCGTGCCAGTCTGGCTGATTCAGCCGTTCCGGTCACAAACTGGACGCGGGTTGCAAGTGTCGTTTGCCATGCGGAGTTGGTCTCCTGTCTTCACGGTGATTGCCCTCGCATTGGCAATATTTTTTGTCGCGTGGCTTTGGTCCGGGAGTCGCTGGTGGCGAAAAGGACTTCTGGTCATCGTTCTCATACCCATGCTGGCGACGACGTGGTTTGCACGGCAGAATCACTTCGAATGGATGTTTAATCCGCTCGCCAATGCCGCTTACGCCAAAACCAGCGAGGCGGGCTTTGTCGAGGACAAGGATATCGTCATGGCGGTGGAAAGCAACGGCGAAACCGCGGCTTACCCCATCCGCCAGATGGCCTACCATCATCTTGTTCAGGACGTCGTTGGTGGCACTCCGCTCGTCGCTACTTATTGAACGCTCTGTCACACCGGTCTGGTGTGGGAAACGACGGTAGGCGGGCGACAACTTCACTTTCACCTGGCCGGAATCAATAACCAGAACTTCATTATGCGCGATGAGGAGACCGGTTCATGGTGGCAACAAGTCACCGGTGAAGCGATTCTTGGACCACTCAAAGGCCAACGTCTCAAGCCGGTATTTCATGATGAGTTGACCTTCGGCTTGTGGAAACGCGAAAAACCCGAAGGCCGGGTGCTGCGTCCCGATGAGCAGATCGCAAAGGCAGGGAAGTATGTGCCGGCAAATTGGGAAGAGCGAATGGACAGGTATCCCGTTACGACCTCCGTTGCTTTCGACAGGTCGCTCGAACCGCGGACTCTGGTTGTTGGTCTTAGTGTGAACGGCGTCGCCAAGGCTTATCCGTTTGAGGCGCTGGTAAAACAAAGCCCGGTAATTGACGACGTTGGTGGCGTTCCCGTCGTGATCATACTTGGTGATGACAAGAGATCAGTGCGTGCTTACGAGCGAGTGGTTGACGGGCGCAAGCTGGAGATCCTTGTAAAACCAAACGCGACTCCTCTGACGCTGGTTGATGCCGAGACGGGCAGCGAGTGGGATTTTACTGGACGAGGCACGGCCGGATCATTCAAAGGTAAACAACTCAAGAAGGTCGCAATTCTCAAAGACTATTGGTTCGACTGGGCCAGTTACAACCCGAAGACGCTGGTTTATCAACTGGGTAATCGGTAGCCGTTGCATGAAGCAACTGTTGTCTTCAACCCGGTAGCCAGAGGTCGAAGCGAATCGCAGATCGCCACATCGGTGCCGCGTGAGGCGGAGATACCAAATTGCGCGGAGCAGCCGGAGCGTCGCTTCCTCACGGTCGCGCTTCAGTCTGACTTGCATCACTGATCAGCACGACGTCTCTGGTAATCACCCCTTTCGAAGTAACCAGATTTCCATCTCGCGACCAGTCAAACGAAAAGATCTTGCTGTCGGTGAAATTGGTCACCTGCTTTGCCGGGCCGCCGTCGATCGGTTGCGCCCACAGGTTCTCGATACCTCCGCGGTTATGTGCATAAGTCACACTTCGACTGTCACCAGCCCAGTGCAGCCCCGTGTCCCAACTAACCTGTACCGTTGGAGCAACGTCGAAAGTCTTGAATGGTTTTCCACTTTCCAGCGAGTAGAGACCGAGCCGCCAGGGTGCGTTGGGTTGGCCGGCATTCTGCCAGAACGCCAGCCACTTACCATCCGGAGAAACAGCTGGCCGAACAGCGAAGCCCTCGGTCATTCTTGAGGGCGTGCCTCCTTCCAGGGGAACGCGCCATAACGTGCCGGACATTCCCGCCTCAAAGTGCTGATAAATTACCGATTTTCCATCCGGCGCAAACTGCGGCCAGTGGCTTTCGGAGTTACCGAAGGTTAACTGCACCGGGTTGCTACCATCGCGATCAATGCGCCAAATTTGAAACACGCCGGAGCGATTTGAGTGAAAGGCGATGAAGCGATTGTCAGCCGACACCGCGGGTGCGTAATTGCGCTTCATGCCCGCAGTTAACTGTCTCACTTCGGATCCATTCGTTCCGATCTCGTAGATGTCTGCACTGCCACTGGCGTCTGAAGCGTAAACAATCTTGCCGTCGGGCGCCCAGGTAAGGTCGAAGTAACGGCCCAGGCCGGAAGTGACTTGAGTTGCGCCAGTGTTCTCGCCTTTGGGTGCCACCCAGATATTGGAAAGCGTTTGCGTCTGCGTTGTGACCAGGGATTTTGAGTCGGCGGTCAACATTACCGCACGGTAGTCGCTGAGATCATTGGTCAGTGCCCGCACCGACCCATCGCGCCCCAGATACCATATCTGTTCGAATGACGCTCCCTGGGCACGGCCTGAAAGTAACACCGCACTTGCGTCTGACAAGAGACTGACACTACCGGGCTGTTCGAATCGTTGTGGCGCGAGACTGATGGTCTTTTCCGAACGATCAGCCAGATGAAGTTCGTGGATGGTGATGTAAAAACCGCTTGCATCGGAGTTAATCAATGCCAGATCCAGGTTCTGATCGTCGCTGGTCCAGGCAGGAGCGCTGGACCAGTCCCACGCAAGTCTATCCGGCCACTTGCGCGTGAGCAGCGTCTGCTCGTTGCTGCCGTCGGCATTTGCGACGATCAGGCTGTCAGTCTCGTTTGCCCGGCTGTGACGTAGAGAGGCCAGTCGTTTGCCGTCGTGCGAAAGAGTGCTGGGCCCTTCTCCCGGATTGACTTTGGTCGGGCGTGCTCCTGTTCCCAATGTGGGGACTTTGTAAATTTCTACCGAATCGTTGGCGCCTGTAGAGGTGTAACCGTAATAAATAGAGTTTCCTTCCGGCGAAAATGCGACTCCCAGATAATGTCCTTCCTTCGGCGAAGCGATTTCGAGATTGCCGGCACTGCCAACCTGACGGAGCCAGAGGCTCTCCCTTCCGGCTTCGCTCTTTACGTAGGCGACGTATTTCCCGTCTGGAGAGATTGCTGCGAAGAGTGCGTTTCCATTAGTAGTAAGTTTTGTGACACTTAATCGCTGGAAGCGAGGCGGAGTGGCCTCTTCTCGTTTAATGAATTTGTAGACGGCGAAGACGCTGCCGGCGATGATCAACAGTGCCAGCGCCGCCAGACCAGCGCCCATGGTCCAGAGGCTGCGGCGACCAGTTGGTTGGGAAACAGTTGTGAGGCGTGAAGCTCGCAACTGATCTGTGTCAATCGCGCGCTCCTGTCCAGTCGATGGTCCCGCGATTGCAGACTCCCTTCCTTGCGCGTCAATTGCGGGATTGATCGAACGGTCCAGTTGAGACTCGAGTTCCAGGTCCTTTCGCAGACTGCGAAGATCTATGGCCATCTCCTTGACAATCTGGTACCGGTCCTCCGGATCTTTTCTCAGGCCCTTTCTCACAATGCGTTCGAGTTCGGCCGGAGCGTGGGTGACGTGTCGGGCGATTGGTGGTTGTTCCTTTTCAACAATTGCCACTACAACGTCCGTGGGAGTAGCACCGGCAAACGGGGGCTGCCCGGCTACCATCTCGTAAAGCACCACGCCTAAACTCCAGATATCCGTGCGGTGATCAACCTCGACGCCACGTGCCTGCTCCGGTGACATATAACCTGCGGTGCCCATCACTGTTCCCGGAGTTGAATTAACCAGCAAGGTCGACAGCGTGGCCCTGGTGTCAACCTGCCGACGTTCAGTCAATTTCGCCAGGCCGAAGTCAAGCACTTTCACGTAACCATCGCGTCTGATCATGATGTTCTCGGGCTTGATATCTCGATGGATTACGCCGGCCTCGTGGGCTGCGGTAAGCGCGTCACCAATCTGGATCGCGATGTCGATGGCGTCACCGAGTTTCATTGCCCGCGCGTTCATTCGTTCTCGAAGCGTGACGCCTTCAATGTATTCCATAGCAATGAACGGACGTCCATCGGTGGTTTCGCCAATTTCGTGAATCACGGAGACGTTTGGATGCGACAGCGTAGACGCAGTGCGCGCTTCCTGTTTGAAACGCCGCAGACGGTCTGGATCCTTACTCACGTACTCGGGCAGAAGTTTTAGCGCTACGCGCCGGCCCAGCATCGTGTCTTTGGCGAGATAAACTTCGCCCATGCCGCCTTCCCCGATCAGGGCAACGATTTCGTAGTGCTTCACGCGTTGTCCTACAAGCTTGCTTTGCTCTCCGACCAACGACTCCGCTGCGAAGGCGACCGCGGGAGCTTCCATAAAGCTGCCGGCCTCCTGAAAAGATTCCAACAACGAATCAACTTCCTGGCGAAGCCCGGCGTTGCCGGCACACGCACGCTCCAGAAACTGCGCGCGCGCGCCACCCTGGTGTTCGAGTGCTCCTTGAAACAGCTCCTTGACCTCTTGCCAATGTTCCGCGTTTGCCTTGCTCATGCTTTCTTGCCTTCACCACTAATCTCGCGGTGTAACCACGCCTTAGCCATACTCCAGTCGCGTTTCACAGTGGCTGGTGAGATCGACAATACCGAAGCCGTCTCTTCCACCGTAAGCCCACTAAAAAACCGCAGTTCCACAATCCTGCTCTGTTGTTCATCGATCTCGGCAAGCCGTTCCAACGCTTCATCCACCGCCACAATGTCGAGATCCTGACCTGCGGACTTAAGAGTCACTTCGCTCAGTGAAACCCTTACATCCGACCCGCCGCGTTTCGCGCGTTTCTTCGTGCGAGCGTGGTCCACCAGAATTCGCCGCATCAATTGAGCAGCGATGCCGAAGAAGTGCGCGCGATTTTGCCAGTGCACATTCCTTTGGTCGACCAGCCGCAAGTAAGCCTCATGGATTAACGCCGTTGTTTGCAGCGTATGTCCAACCCGTTCACGCCGCAGGTAACGGGCAGCCTGGCGGCGCAATTCCTCGTAGACAAGCGGCACTAATTTGTCCAGCGCCTCTTTGTCACCTTTGCCCCAACCAAGCAAAAGTTGCGTCACATTCTGGGGCGATTGCGGCATTAAGTTTTCCAACCACTGTGCAGCCATTTGTACGACAAACCGCGCTAATCCGTTCGCTAGCCACCGGTTTCAGACACTTCCCAAATACTAACGCGCGAAAAGCGTCAATTTTAGCTCACTTTGGTGGGTTCAGCAGCGATTGAGCCCGACTGCTCCCGGTTGTCGCGTTAGTAGGTGAAGGCGGCAATAGGGCTGGCCTGAAACAAGGACCATAGGAGGTCATATGCAAAATCAAATCATACGAAGCACCGGAATACTCGGACTCTTCTTAATGTTGGCCATTGCGAGCGTTCAGGCCCAAACACCGAGCAAAGTGGAAGTAAACGTCCCTTTTGATTTCGCTGCAGGGCAGTCAAAACTGAAGGCGGGCGTCTACAGCTTCAGGCGAACGTCAGGCAACGCGGTAACCATTAGGAGCGCCGACGGGAAAACGACTGCGATTGTGAACGCGCCGCTCACGCTCGGCTCGAGAGATTCCAAGTCCGGCGAGCGTTTAGTGTTCAATAAGTACGAGGAGCAGTATTTTCTCTCGCAGGTCTGGTTGACCGTCGATACCGGTCGCCAACTCTTCACCTCAGGTTTGGAAACAAAGGCAGCGCGAGAACACAAACTCGCCGGCAATAACCGGAAACCGGAACGCGTGGAGGTTGCTGCCCGGCGAAGATAACAGGCGATACGGGCTGGTCTTTCCTGACGTGATTCCCCAGGGTAGCCGCGCAGCGCGGCAACCCTGGGCTTTTGTTGCGTAACCGCTTCGCGGTAGAGATGCCTGATAGTCAATTCTTTGTCCGCTCAATAGAGCCGCACGTTTGTCTCGGTGTTGCTAGCCGTCGTTTTCCGCAAGGTGTTGAGCGTTGAGTTTGCGTGCTTACCTGGACGCGGTTATCGTACGTTCCGTGAAATTCACTGCGAAAACATGCCTCACGATCTGCCTCGGCGCGATTGTCCAATTATTATGCGGCTCCACGCTTGCCCAGCAACCGCACACACTCACTGGCGACATACGCCACCACAAAGGCTTTCATTCCACGGTCCTGAACAACGATCGTGATGTGATTGTTTATTTGCCGCCGGGATACGAAGCCAATAAGAAAGAGCGCTATTCGGTTTTTTACCTGAACGACGGTCAAAATCTATTCGATGGCGCCACGTCTTTTATCGCCGGAAAGGAGTGGCGCGTCGACGAAACTGCCGAGTCGTTAATCTCAGCCGGGAAAATCGAACCGCTGATCATTGTAGGTATTTACAACGCCGGCAAGGAGCGCATCAATGAATACACGCCGGTGCAGGATCCAAAATACAGGCAGGGTGGCAAAGCTGATCTCTACGGCCGGATGTTAGTGGAGGAATTGAAACCCTTCATTGACACCCGCTACCGAACTAAGAAAGGCGCGAACCACACTGGTTTGGGTGGATCATCACTCGGCGGATTGGTTTCGCTCTATCTGGGACTGAAATACCCACAGGTCTACGGTCGTCTGGCGGTCGTTTCACCATCTGTATGGTTTGCCGGTAAACAAATCGTGAAGTATGTCGAAGCCGTGAAGACAAAACCGAAAGTAAAAATCTGGATAGACATGGGAACGAAGGAAGGCGGGGATGTGGATGATGCGAGCGGCGCTGTTTTGGATGCGCGGTTGTTGAGGGACAGGCTGGTAAAGAAAGGTTGGAAGCCGGGCAAAGACCTGGACTACCTCGAAGCCAAAGATGCCGAGCACAACGAAACTGCATGGGCGGCCCGGGTAGACTCAATACTTACATTCCTTTTTCCGCGTAAGATGTAAGATAATTCTTCCCAAATCAGCCTTAAAGATTGAGCGAGAGGAAACCCCAATATGAAAATCCGCAAAATGTCTGCGATTAGCGCTTTCGCGCTGCTGGCTATTACCTGTTCTTTGCCGCTAACTGCATTGGCACAGAAGCGTCCATACCGAATGACCGATCGGCAAGTTGCTCAACTGGTGCCCACGGCATTCTATTTTCAAGGTCAATCCGCGCCGACCCAGATGCGGAACGCGACCGCGATGCGTTTTGGCGATGATCGGTATGTGATTGGCGGACTTGTCGATACCTCCGGATACTCCGCCGACGTGCGAGCGAAGTATGAAGGATTTCTGATAGCTGACTTGCCAATCACGATCAACGGTACTGAGCTTGGTATCGGCGCCTATGGCTTCGGGTTCAGCAGCGATGGAAAATTTAATGTCATGAATATTGCGGGAGAGCAAATCCTGTCAGTTTCAACAACCAAGGACAACGAGCTGAAGCGTCCGCGACCGCTGATGATGACGGAATCGGGAAATGGAATACGGTTCTACAGCGGCAAGGATTACGTAGTAATTGAAGCGAAATAGTTGCTCCCGGTGGTAGTGCCCTGAATTCAACCCAGCCCGCGGAGCAGGCGATAGCGTCGGCCCTGGGTTGAAGCCAACATTGATGGGCGGAACCCCAGGTTAGTGGTCCAAAAACGATTGCAGCCCGCGGAGTGGGCGACAGCATTTGCCGGGATATTAGGCTGTCGCCTCCGCAGGCTGGGAATCCGAGTCCACCGTTGAGAGTTCCCAGCATTGATTTTTGACTCTTGGTGCAAAGCTTCAGGTCGTCAGCTTTAGTCAAGTGATCCTTATCTGATTCTTGCTTCATGCGCGCAATTAATTCTCGTCTATCTCTCAGTTTTGTGCTCTTGTTTTTCGGCGTTCACACCCTTGCCGTCGCCGGTCAACAACCAACTCCCAGCCCAACTCCAACTCCACAACGCACCGGGAAGTCGTACGCTTCGGAGGCCTCAACAAAGAAGCCGCCACCGCCCTCGCCCCAAGCGCAGTCGCCGGTCACTTTCACCGACATAACAAGTTTGACGGGAGTCAATTTCAAACGCGCACCTTCCTTCACTTCCTTCAAGTATCTGCTCGAGGCCATGGGTGGCGGAGTGGCAATGTTTGATTATGACAACGATGGGCGCATGGATCTGTTTTTCACCAATGGCGCGGCTTTGAAAGATCCGATGCCTAAGTCGGAGATGCCCGACAAGCGCGATCCCAAATTCTGGAACCGCCTCTACCGGCAGAAGGCCGATGGCACGTTTGAAGACGTCACGGAAGGCTCCGGCCTCAAAGGCGCCGGCTTCAGCATGGGCGTCGCCGCAGCCGACTACGACAACGACAAGAACACCGACCTTTACGTCACGTGTTATGGTGGCAACTACCTGTATCGCAACAACGGTGATGGGACCTTCAACGACGTAACAAGAAAGGTGGGTGTTGGAGCCAATGGATGGTCCGCCAGCGCCGGTTGGCTCGATTATGACCGGGACGGTAGGCTCGATCTTTTTGTGGGACGATACGTCGAATGGGACTTCGAGCAGGGTTCGGTTTACTGTGGCGAGATTCGCCCTGGTTATCGCGCCTTTTGCCATCCGGACAATTTCAAGGGGGCCACAAATCTCCTTTATCATCAACGGCCTGACGGGACATTTGAGGATGTTAGCGCGAAGGCAGGAATTGAAGATCCGGGCGGAAAGGCATTGGGCGTCGCGTTCGGCGATTTTGATAACGACGGATTAATGGACATCTTCGTGGCCAATGACAGTGTGCGCCAATCGCTCTATCACAACAAAGGCGACGGCGCCTTTGAAGATGTGGCCGTTGCTTCCGGAGCAGGCTACGACGAAAACGGGAAGACCTATGCCGGGATGGGAATCGACGTCAGCGACTACGACAACGACGGCCACATGGACATCTTCATCACGACGCTCTCCAACGAAACGTATCCGCTCTATCACAACGATCGCGACCTGAGTTTTACTTACACAACCAATTCTTCTGGCGTGGGCCAGATAACGCTGCTGTATTCCGGTTGGGGAACGCGCTTTATCGACGTCGACAATGATGGCTGGCGTGATCTGCTGGTGGCCCAAAGTCACGTCCTCGACACGATTGAAAAGACCAACCCTTATCTAAAGCACAAACAGGCCCCGCTCCTGATGCTCAATACCGGGAAAGGGTTTGTAAATGTATCTGCCACCGCCGGGCCGGCTTTCGGTAATTCTCTGGTTGGACGCGGAGCCGCGTTTGGGGATCTAAACAACGATGGACAGATTGACGTAGCCATCGCGTCCCTCGACGGCGCTCCCGTAATACTCCGAAACAACGGAACCAAAAATCACTGGTTGGGTTTATCGCTGGTTGGGTCTAAATCAAATCGCAACGGGACCGGCGCGAGGGTCACGGTCACTGACGGCACAGGCAAGAAACAAATTTTCGACCCTAATGCTTCGGGAAGTTATTTATCCGCCAACGATCCTCGTCTGTTGGTAGGCCTGGGTTCGGCCTCCAGCGTGCAGAAGATCGAAATCAGTTGGCCCAGCGGAACGAGGCAGGTCATCTCTGATCCTCAGCTCGATCGTTATCTGGTGGTTAGGGAACAGGACGCGAAATGATATTCGGGACATGAATCACCATAGCGGCTCAAGAAGCTATGCTCTGGCGGGCGAGAATTCCAACCCCGAAGTTGGTAATGTGGAAGTCGCGGGCGTGTTGACACTCGCGAGACGCGCGCGTATTTTCGGTCGAGTTCAAAAAGAGTCTCTCCCGTCACAGCCATCGCGTGAATTTCATCTGATAACTAGGAATGGACAAATGTTCGTGATAAAGCTTCGCAATTCAGCCTCGATCATCCCGCTTATTCCGCTATTCCTCTTGTTCATCTCCGGAGGTTCGTTGTTTCTTTTTGCCCAGACTCCCGCGAAGAAGTCGGAGCCTCAACAGGGAGTCTCGACTGGAACCCCGGTTAATTATTCGTCTCGTCGCACCGTCGGGGTCACGGATCCAAAAGGCCAAACCGTATTTGAAGATGTTACCGATCAAACGGCCCTGGCAACCTTCAAAAACCGCAACGGGAGTCTGCAAAAGAATTACATCTTTGAAACACCGGCGGGGGGCGTCGCGATTTTTGACTATGACGGGGATGGGTTGCCGGATGTCTACCTCCTCAACGGCTCAACGATGGCCGCAATGGAGGGCAAGGAGAAGCCACCGCGTTCCGCGCTTTATCGTAACCTCGGCAACTGGAAATTTGAGGATGTCACCGATAAGGCCGGCGTGGCAAACGAACGCTGGGCGTTCGGTGTTGCGGTTGGCGATTACGACAACGATGGCCGGCCTGATATGTACGTCAGTAATTTCGGCGTCTCACGTTTTTACCGCAATAACGGCAACGGCACGTTTACCGATCTGGCTGAGAAGCTTGGGATTGCGCGGAAAGGCTGGAGCACGGGAGCAAGCTGGGGAGACTACGACGCTGATGGGCGACTTGATCTCTTTGTTCCGGGTTACGTCGACATTGATCTGGACAATCTGCCTCCCAGTCCAAGCGAGGCCGGGAAGCCGGGAGGCGTCGGGCAAAACTTTTGCCAGTTTCGCGGGGTTGCCGTTATGTGCGGACCACGCGGGCTGACCGGAGAAGGAGACACGCTTTACCATCAGAAACCCGATGGCAGCTTTGAAGACGTGAGTGGCAAATCCGGGGTGAACGATCCGCAGCGATATTATGGCTTCAGTTCAGCCTTTGTTCATGTAGATGAGGACAAGCTGCTCGACTTGATTGTGGTCAACGACTCGACGCCAAAGCAGCTCTACATAAACAAAGGAGACGGAACGTTTGAAGAAGTCGGCTACCCTTCAGGCGTAGCCCTTAATGAAAATGGACGCGAACAGGCGGGAATGGGACTCGCGGTCGGCGATTATGACAATGACGGACGGGTCGATTTCCATATCACAAACTTTTCTGACGATTCGAATGTTCTCTATCATAACGACGGCGAGGGCAACTTCACTGACGTAACTTTTCAGGCGGGACTTGGCGAGGTGACCATTCCATTCCTCGGCTGGGGCACGAGCTTTCTCGATTTTGACAACGACGCCTGGTTGGATCTTTTCGTGGTAAACGGCCACGTTTATCCAGCGGTTGACGCAAACCAGTGGGGAACGAGTTTCGCCCAGCAGCCACTACTCTTTCGCAACCTCAAGAATGGAAAATTTGAACGAGTCGGCGCGCCGCCGGGTAGTGCACTGTCCCAGGCCTGGCCCAGTCGCGGCCTCGCGATTGGCGATCTTGACGGCGATGGGCGTTTAGACCTGGTAATTAACAACATCGATTCCAGACCGGCGATCCTGCGAAACGTCGCTTCGCCGGCGGGCCATTGGCTAAAGCTGCGACTCGTGGGAGATACGACAAAGAAAAGTACAAAAGACGCCATTGGCAGTATTGCTTACCTGACAACCGGAAAGGTTCGACAGAGATTAGACGTCATCAGCGGCGCGGTTTATTGTTCTCAAAACGATCAAACTCTGCACTTTGGTTTGGGCGCTGCGACAAAGGTAGACAAGCTGGAAATCCTATGGGCTAATGGCGCGGTGGAAATCGTCGACGTCCCTTCGGTTGACAAAACTTTTACTATCATTCAAGGACAAGGCGCCGGCAAATAGGAATCGCCCGGCGCGAGATTGAGATACATCTGGACCCCGACTGGAACATTGGACCTTGCGACGACTTGATCTGAGAAAAACCCAAGCGGCTCGCCTCAACACCATCCGCGATATCAACCGCCAGATTGTGTTGAACTACGTACGCGAACGTGAACCCATTTCGCGCGCCGAGATAGCACGGGAGACTAATCTACAGCGCTCGACCATTTCCGTGATTGTGGATGCCCTGGCGGGGGAAGGACTAATCGAAGAAGTCGGCGAAGGCGAGTCAACCGGGGGTCGTAGACCCACGCTGCTAAAACTGCGAACCAAGGAGGCGATAGCGATTGGCGTTGCGATCACTCCAACTCGGACTACGGTTGCGACCAGTGACTTAGCCGGACGCATTGTTGAACAGCGAGAGGTTCTAACTGATCCAGACCCCGACAAGACGATCCGCGATGTGATCGGTCTGGTGAGGGAGTTTTCAGCCGGAAACCAGGGTTCGATCGAAGCAGTTGGAGTTAGCCTGCCTGGTCTGGTTGATCCGTCGACTGGAAGCGCTGTCTACGTTCCTTACTTCAAGTGGCGCGATATCCCGATCGCCAAAATGATTTCCACGGCAGTTGGAATACCGGTGGTGATCGATAACGATGCCAATGCGGTAGCGTTAGCCGAGCTTTGGTTTGGCCGGCCAGAGGTCTGCGATGCGAGAGACTTTATTCTTGTGCTGGTAGCCGAAGGCGTGGGTACAGGAATCATTTTTGATGGGCAGGTTTATCGTGGACAGCGTGGGGCGGCGGGCGAATTTGGACATATGGTCATCGGAACGCAGGCGCCGGTAGCCTGCTCCTGCGGCAATCACGATTGTTGGGAGGCCTTTTCCTCGGAACGTGCCGCGCTGGCTCGCTATGCGACCTCATCCGGGGAAGTCTGCAGCCAAACACTCAGCTTCGGTGGGTTAGTGGACCGGGCCTTGCGCGGAGAGGGTGATGCCACCAAGGCTTTGATCGACACTGCGCATTACCTCGGTGTGGGAATTTCTAATCTGGTAGTCGGTTTTAGTCCGGAAGCTGTCGTTGTGGGTGGTGAAATCGCGCGAGCCTGGTCGCTGGTTGAAAGTGCGCTTACTGAAACGATTGAGCATAGTGTCCGCAGGGGATTACCGTCTGCGAGAATTCTGCCTTCCACGTTGGGAGAAAGACCCGTCCTCAGAGGAGCCTTAAGTCTCGTCCTTGCCAGCAAGTTTGCGGCGGCGTTTGCTGCCTGACAAACGGCCGCGGGCCGCGCACCCGCAAGTGCGCCATTGTGTCTCTCGAGTAGCTGGTTGTCACCAGAGCAAATATCTGGTGAAATCCCCCAAAAATAGTTGACACGCCCCGTAAACTGTATTAAATACTTCGTTCGTTTAGACAACAAACCGTCCAAACCGTAGTCATTAGCGACATTTCGTTCTTCTAGCAACTTTTTCTTTCGGAACCACAAGTCAGTGGGCCGGCGCGAAGGTAAACACGCCTGGACCCATGAACCTAACCGGGACGTCAACAGCAAACCACTTAATGCCTGGAACCGGGTTTTGAGTGTTCTTATATCTTTTGGACGGCACGCGAGGACCAGACCAATGACAAAGCCACGACACGCCACGAGAACTTTCCTGTCGCTGCTAACGATCTTAATTTGCGGGATCGCAGCCCTGGCGCAAAGCAACAAGGGAGCCATAGTTGGGACGGTCAAAGATCCCAACGATGCTCTGATTAGTAGCGCGACAATCAAAGTGACCAACGCGAAGACCGGCGAGGTGCGCACCGCTGATACCGGTGAGGACGGTACGTATACTGTGACTAATCTTGAGCCTGGTCGCTATAACGTCACTGTCGAAGCCGCAGGTTTTCAGTCAGTATCGATTGAAGGCGTAGCAGTGGAGACGAATGCACGTCTACCTCTCGACGTGAAGTTTAGCTCGGTCACTGGTGGCACTGGCACGGTAACTGTCACCGCAGAATCCGCGCCGCTGGTTGAGAGCGAGACCAGTGTTCGCGGCGACATCATTACGGGCCGGCAAGTTACCGATTTACCCATTCCTCAAAGAAACTTCACTTTGCTGGCCGCGCTCTCGCCGGGCGTTACTCGTCCCAATCTCGGATTGCTGGGTGGTGGCGGTAACTTCGTAAATGGTGGTGGTGGTCAGAACAATACTGAAGCGACCCGCTTCCGCGAGTCAGGTGGTTCGGTTCTTGTAATCAACGGCGCGCGCGCAACCAACAACAACTTTACGCTGGATGGCGTTGACAACAACGAGTCGCAGTTTGGCCAAATCGCAATCTATCCCAATCCGGACGCGATTGCAGAGTTTAAGATTGAGTCGAGTGTGCCCTCTGCTGAATCCGGTCGGGCCGGGGGTGGCATTATTTCGACCACATTCAAGTCTGGTGGAAACTCAGTTCATGGCACGGTTGGCGAGATTTATCAGGGACGCTTCTGGAGCGCCGCCGCCAGCAAATTTGACGACGGCACTCTCTTCCCACCGAATTACATAACCCACAACTACTACGGTACGGTCGGCGGGCCAATTTTTTTGCCTAAACCCGGCGAAGGTGGTTCTTCCATCTACGACGGACGAAACCGCTCCTTCTTTTTCTTTTCTCTCAATGGACAGCGAAATAGCACGCCAATCTTTGGCGGCACCGGGGACCCCAATGCTGTGCCAGTACCGACCGCGAGGATGCGGGTTGGCGATTTCGGTGAACTGTTGACAGGCGGAACCAGGCAATTTGTCTTCCCGGGGACTTACACGAATCCTACCGGGGCACCCTGCGTTGTCGATGGTAGTCGTCTCCGCTGCACCTTTCCGCGGGGCACGATTTTCGGCCCGACCGGAATTCCGGTTCCCGCCAACGATCTGAGGCTATGCCCGAATTGCGGCGCCTTCTCGTCGTTTGGGCTCGCTTATATAAACGCGTTCCCGCTACCAAATCTTCCTGGCACCGGGCGGAATTTTGCGACCAATCGCAAGGAACACGCAGTGGTCGACAGTTATGACCTCCGTATCGACCAGCGCATTACTGACAACAACAATTTCTTCGCCCGCTATAGCAAATCGACGACTGCGCGGCAGCGCGACAATTTCTTTCCCCCGGGAAGTTCACCCACGGGCAACGACCTTCCGGCAGGGCCTTCCGCAGGTGATGAGTTTGGTAATTCCAAGGGGTTCACCATGGGCGACACCCATATCTTCTCGCCTAACGTGATCAATGACGCGCGCTTTGGCGTCACGCGCGTCCAGATTGGCATCTTTAATACGGGCGTCAACGGCACTGGCGGGTTCAGCCCAAACATCTCGGCGGCGCTGGGCGCCGGCAACATCAATATCAGCCCAAACACCACCGGAATCGTATTGGTGGGAATCGTGGATGAGTTGACCGGAACAGATCGGGCAACAGAGTTCACTGGTGACGGTGGCCCATTTTATTTCCTTTCCAACAATTTTAATTTCGCAGACGCAGTCACGGTCGTGAAGGGAAATTCAACCTTCAAGTTTGGCGGTGATCTTCGTGTTCGCCAGAACAGCAACTACGACGGCGGCCGCAACAATGGCACCAAGGGCAATTATCAATACGGAACGACTGAGAGCGGGTTCGTTGCTGGTAACTATAACGGGATTGGTCCGAATGATAGCGGCTCCTCGCTGGCCAATTTCCTGCTCGGGTATCAACCCGGGTTTGTTGGCCGCGGCGATCCCGGTGGTCCTTATTTTCAATCGAGCAAGGAGATCGCTTTCTTCGTGCAAGACGACTGGAAGGTGAATCCCAATCTGACCCTCAATCTCGGGTTGCGATACGACATCTTCAAGGCTCCGGTTGAGCGGTATGACCTGCAGAGCAATTTTGTTCCGGCCACCAAAACAATCCAAATGGCAGGGGAAGGAGCTCCCGGTGGACGCGATCTGGTGAATACGGATATGAACAATTTTGGACCGCGGATTGGTTTTGCTTACAGCGGTCTGCGGGAAGATAAGACGCTGGTCATTCGCGGAGGTTATGGTCTACTGTACGCCACCGACATCAGCGCTGCGCAGCCGCTCACAGCAAATCCAGGCACCGGCGCCGCCAGCTACGGCTGCACTCCGATTACGAACCCTGCCGGTTGTCCCGCAGTATTTCAGACCAGATATCCGTTTGATGTTGGAATTCCGGTTGCACCGTTCACAGTCGCTGCACCGGGAACGAGCCTTGCTGCTCCTACTACCGGTGGACTCCTCCTCTTTAACGATCCGAACCGGGCCGACGAGATGTATCACCAATACAACTTGACGGCACAATATGAGTTTCGACCGAGTTGGCTTGCCGAAGTGGCTTACGTGGGCTCGAAGGGTCGGAACCTGCTGGTATTGCAAAACATTGGTACGGGTAACGATGAAGGAGGTCCTGGTTCAAGGGAAGTGGTACTGGTAAGCGTAAGCTCAACAAATCCAATCACCGCGACTAGGTACCGCGGTCACTCGAGTTACGACTCATTGCAGACCAAGCTCGAGAAGAGGTTCGTCAGGGGTTTATCGATTCTTGCCTCCTATACCTGGGCGCATGCGATCGACGATTCTCCTGGCGGCATTTGCTCTAACGGCGCCAGCGCCAGAGACTGTGGGCCTGACGATCCCACGAGGCCTGAACTCGAGCGAGGAAACTCTGACACCGACGTAAGGCATCGATTCACTTTCTCAAACGTTTATGATTTGCCGCTGGGACGTCATCGACGCTTTGGCAGCAAGATGCCAAAGGGGCTAGATGCCGTGGTTGGTGGATTTCAACTCAACAACATCGTGACCTTGCAGAGCGGTCCGGTGTTCAACGTGACCTGCAATGGCGGTCGGGCTGACTTAATCGGCGATCCAACCCCGACGGCCGCGCAGCAAGGCCAGGGACTTGAACTCAATCGCGCCGCCTTCCGGTGCGCAACCACACCTGTTTTCGCGAGCACGCCCGGAGGTCCGCACATCGGTTCGCTCGGTCGCAATGTTTTCCGCGGTCGAAAACAGTTTTACTGGGATGCCTCGCTTTTCAAGAACTTCCCGGTCACGTCGATTAGCGAAGCCTTCAACGTGCAGTTTCGCTTCTCCGCCTACAATGTTTTGAACCGCGTAAATCGTTCCTCCCCCAATGGCGACATAAACAACAGCGGTGACTTTGGACGCGATACCAGCGAGCAACGGAGGCGCCAGATGGAGTTTTCGCTCAAGCTGATTTTTTAACCAGAATTGGATACTCAATGCCGAAGTGATCGAGTGGCGGGCGATGTTAGCTCCCCGCCACTCGATTACTTTATGGATTCGCCATAATATAGGGAAAGAAAACTCACCCTAAGCGGATTGAGCGGAATAGGAACAAAGGCTGAGGGAGTTGGAAAGTTGTGCCGAGTTTAATCGTTTGGGTGGCGTTCACCCTGGCAGTGGTTGTGACTGGTCCGGCTGAGTTGGCGAGATCATCAGCCCCGGAGTCGTCGCAAACAAGTATTGGTGGCGCTGAGCACGACGATAATATTCTCGGGATCAACATAGGCATGGATGTGCCCACTGCCCTAAAGACTATCTTCGATAACTCCGGCCGCAAGCCCGGGCAAGAAAAGCCTGACGCTAAACGGAGTGAAGGCAAGGACAACAGGGATGTTCGAGTGCTTTACCGAGGCATCAAGGAAGGGGAAGTTCAGATCCTCTTTGCTGAGGCCAAGTGGGTCAGGGAGGTTTTGCTGGTTTATGCCGGGCCGCATCCGATTGATGAACTTCGACTCCCTCCGGCGAGCGACATCCGTGTAGCAATGGGCGGGCAACGCTATGACGATCGCTACACGGTAGGCTATACCGCGGCGAACAAGCTCGAAAAGTTTTGGTGGCGTGACGAAAATACAGCGAGTGGGTATCGCGTTCGCGTCGGCTTCATCTCAGGTAAGCATACATTTGGTGGGGCGCAAGGCATCACCACCATCGCGCGAAAGATTATCAGCGTCACACCCGGTGATGAAGAAAAGTTTCTCAAGGTGATGGCTAAGCAATAGTTTCGGACAATGGAGTTCTGGTAGTTGCATGTTGAAGCGTTACCAGGTTTCGGGTTGGGGTCGAGCAACAGCTCGCGGGGTGGGGTTGTGCAGCTTGTTGGTTTGTTTGATTTCTCCCGGGATCACCGTTCTTGCT
The DNA here is from genome assembly GCA_045403245.1 of Pyrinomonadaceae bacterium. GTDB lineage: Bacteria > Acidobacteriota > Blastocatellia > Pyrinomonadales > Pyrinomonadaceae > PSRF01. The sequence continues at coordinate 27,983 of JAXIOV010000114.1, forward strand.
CAAAAAAAGCGCTCGAGGTCAGCAACTCAGGGCAACGCCAGTCAAGTGGCCGCCAACCAGCAACTTACCGAAGCGGCGGTTTTGGTGCAGGCTGGCCGCCTTGATGAAGCGGAAGCAGCGACTCGAAAGATAGTTGCGGAGAATCCAGGAAGCGCCGAGGCGCACACTCTGCTGGGAGTGGTCCTGGACCAGCGTGGTCTTACCGCAGACGCCGAACGCGAATATCATTCGGCGTTACAACTGAAGCCCAAGTCAGTAGCGGCGTTATCGAACCTTGGCGTGTTGTTGGCCCGCACTGGCAGGACTTCCGAAGCAATTCAGAGGTTTGAAGGAGTCCTAAAGGTTGAACCACAGCATGCAACCGCTATCTATAATTTGGGCGCTCTTTATGCGGCAGGCGGGGAATACAAACGGGCCATACCTCTGCTGGAGCAAGCAGCCGGCATTGCACCGGGATCAGACGGTCGCGGCGCCGAAGACATTCCTCTGCGACTCACCTTGGTCAACGCGTATGTTCATGCGAATCGTCGCCAGGAAGCACTGGAACTCTCTCGAAGCGTCGAGCAGGCCGCCGGTAGTGACCCCAGGACGCTATTCACGCTGGCTTTGAGTTTAGCTGAGGCCCACGAATACACCGAAGCGGTTCGCTTGTTTAGGCTCACCGATCAACTGCGACCACAAACTTACGAGGTGGTCTACAATCTGGGACTCGCGCTCTACAACCTTGATCGGTCGGATGAAGCAGGTGAAGCGTTAACGTCAGCGGCCGCCATCAAGCCTACCGAGGCTGAGCCGTACTACCGGCTCGGGTTGATTGCGTCGGCGAAGGATGATACGAAAGCCGCTCTGGGTTATTGGAATCGAGCGCTTGAGCTGAGACCGGTCTTCGCCGAAGTTAACTTCATGATCGGTGAGGAATTGCTCAAGAGACAATTGGCGGAGAAGTCGATTCCGTTTTATGAGCGGGCCCTGGAGCAGGATCAGACGAGACTTGTCTATTTCCTTCGACTTGGGGTGGCGAATGTGCGTGGGCAGCGTTATGACAAAGCGCGAGAAGTTTTTAATCGGGCTCTTCAACGTTTCCCGGCAAATGCCAATCTCTACTTTTTGTTAGGTTACACGAATCGGGCCGAAGGACAGTATGACCAGGCGGTAAATGCCTTTCGCCAAGCCCTGCGATTGGAGCCGGACAATGCCGACGTGTTGGGCAATCTGGGTTATATTGCAAGCCAGCGAGGAGAATCGGAGGAAGCGCAACGCCTGCTGCGACGCGCGATTGCGCTTGACCCTAAGGGCTTTCCGGCCTATCACGATCTGGGCCGTCTGCTCGTGAAACTGAAGAAGTATGATGAGGCAGTGACTTTGCTTCGCCGAGGCGCGGAGCTGAACAAAAGAGATCCGGGTGTTCACTACCAGCTCTTTCTCGCCTATTCCCGGCTGAGAAGGAAAGCGGAGGCCGACCAGGAGCTGGCGACGTTCAAGCAGTTAGACGCAGTTAACAAGCACCCCGGCACGTCTCTGGGCATGAGTGTAAAAGCAGGAGCAGCAAGTGAAATCGAAGCCCTGCCGCCGCTTTCCTCCGCAGCGTCCGGTGAAACGAAGAAACCAGACGCGCCACGAGATTGAATTCGGTTGTTGCCATCGACCTTTGGTATAGTTTTGACGAATGGGAAGAACGAAGATTTGAGAGGTAAAAATTCCTATGCGAATGACCCCGCGACGCCTCGTGATCACTACCTGTCTCGTGGCCGCAGTTTGTGTGATTGCCACGCGCCACGCTACGGCTGACCTAAGCGAAGCAACAAGCTCCTCAACTTACACCGAGGAGATCTCCCGGAATTACGATTTCAAATTTGGCCCTAATCCTTTCGCGCCGAGCAATGCCTCGTCTGCTACCGGAACTTTTATTCCAGGCGAGAAATTCGTTGACTCCAAGCGCTGTGGCACATGTCATACAGACGCCCACGCACAATGGCGCCAGTCGGCCCACGGCAACGCATTTCGTGAACCGTTCTACCAGAAGAATGTTAAGGATCTGCAAAATCAAAGAGGCATTGAGTTCACGCGCCACTGCGAATCCTGCCACAACCCGGCGGCATTGTTTTCGGGCTCGTTGACGAAAAACTCAAAAGTGAAGCGACCGTTTGACGAAGATGGTGTGTCCTGCATTTCCTGCCACTCGATCCAGTCGGCCAATGGCCAGGGCATTGGCGGTTATGTAATGGGTGACCCCGCTCTGCTGGTCAAAGAGGACGGCACGCGTCTTTTAGCTGGTGTGACTGACCAGCAGATTCTTGACGATATTCCTTCTCATCGCCGCGCGATGATGCGGCCCTTGCTGAAGTCGTCGCATGAATTTTGCTCCAGTTGCCATAAATCGCAGGTCCCGCGCGAGCTCAACGACTACAAGTTTCTCCGCGCGTTCGCGGTTGGCGATGAATATCAGATGTCATCGTTTTCAAAAGAGTCGCCCCACCCTTACTACGTTCGCGATAAAGAGACCTGCAACTCATGTCATATGAAACGGGAGCCGGCGCCTTTGTTTGACGTATCGGCGAAACTTGGAAAACTCGCCTCCCATCGCTGGGCGGCCGCGAACACGGCGATCCCGGTTTTCTATAAATGGCCCGAGCAGCTCGACGCGGTGACGAAGTTCCTGGAAAACGATGCAATGGGAATAGACATCTTCTCAGTTCGGCGCAAAGCGCAGGGCGTTAGTGCGGAGGAACTAATCGCACCATTGAATCGCAGCAGTTTCACCATTCAGCCGTCCGATAGAATTACCGCGGAAGTGGTGGTTACTAACAAGAACATTGGCCACTCCTTTCCACCAGAATTGCGGGATTTCTACGAGGCCTACGTTGAATTCAGGGTGACTGACGCAGCCGGGAAGACTCTCTATCACTCCGGTTTTATTAAACCCAACGGCCATCTGGACGAGTCGGCCCACAATTACAAGACCTATCTGGTTAAGGGAGATGGTTCCTACAACGACAAACACCACATCTGGCGCACGCGAGGCGTGGCGCAGAATAACCAGATTCAGTCAGGCCGTTCGGATCTGGTGCGATATCAATTTCGTGTGCCGGCAAGCGCGCAGGGTCCGCTTCGCCTGCAGGCGGTCCTTCAGTACCGGCGCTTTACCCGCGTCTTTAGTGATTATGCACTGGGGAAATCGGTTGACTATCCGATAGTCAGCATGGCAAAGGCAGAATACGCGATGCTCATTGGCAAAAACGACCCGGTTCCCGCCAGCGAAATTCCCAAGACTGCCATGCCCGACTGGAGAAGATGGAACAATTACGGCATCGCGTTAATCGATCAGCGACAATACCCGCTGGCGATTGATGCTTTCATGCATGCGGCAGCTCTGGACGAGAAATACCGGCCCACCGCCCAGGTCAATCAGGCAATCGGCCTTATTGAGCTCGATCAATATGATCGCGCGGCCAGTTTGCTCGATGGTGTGATTAAGGCAAACCCTGAAAACATTCGAGCGCTTTTCCAACAGGCACGAGTGTTCGTCAGGCGCGGACGCTTAGATGAAGCCGAAGCCAATATTCGCCGCGTGCTGGTGGCTTATCCGCGTGATCGAATGTCTCTGCAACAGTTGGGCGAGTTGTGCAAGATCAGACACGATTATCCTGGTGCCCGCGAGTGTTATGAAAAGATTCTCGCGATTGACCCGGAAGATTTGGGAGCGCATTACAATCTGATGCTGATCTTCCGCAAATTGGGGATGAAGGACGAAGCTAAACGGGAGGCCAAGATCTTTGCCGACCTTAAGGACGATCCATCGGCACTGCCACTGGCAAATATGTTCCTGCGAAAACATCCTGAGATGAGCAACGAAAGCGTCTTCTGGCACATTCACAACCTGGCTCCGGCGGGACAATAGAAAAGGGAACTGGCAATTTTTAGAAGATGAATCGTTTCTTGAAAGGCGTTGTTGTGTGCAGCGCCCTTTTATTGTTAGCGCTTACGTTGCTAACAGCCGTCGCCAGAGGCGCCTTTCAGCGAAAGAGTTCACGTCAGGCAAACCGTGTCATTGAACTCTTCAATCGCAATTGCGCACGATGTCATGGGGGCGACGGTCGCGGCGAAACGCCGTTAGGCCGACTCTACAAATCTCCGGATTTCACCGATCCGCAATGGTGGGAAAAGAATTCTGCCATCACCAGTACCACCACTCTGCGCTCGATAGTTGCTCGAGGCAAAGCCGGAATGCCGGCATTTGGAAAGAAGCTAACAAAGACTGAGATCCGGCTGTTGGTAAACCACGTTCGCAACTTTCGAAACTCTCGCAACTCTCGCAGCCCGGAAAGGAAGAGTTAATCGCAAGGTGCGCAAAGCCAACCCGCAAAGCATCGCGAAGAGCGAATTCTTTGCTTTCGCTTGCGCACGCATAACTCTTCTACTACTGACTGCCTCTGTCTTCACCGGTTTCGTTAACACACAAGCCTCCGCCCAAACTCTCACGCCCACGGTTACGAAGATTGATCCTCCATTCTGGTGGACCGGACATACAATCAATCCAGTAAGGCTGCTGGTTCGGGGTCGGAATCTAACCGGCGCGCGGGTTAGTTCAAATAGCCGTGCGTTACAAACCTCGGGGGTCGTGGTTAACAAACGCGGCACCTACCTTTTTGTTAACGTGCGAATCAGCCCCACGGCACGCACCGGTTCTCACAACTTAACACTGGAAACAGCCCTTGGCCGGACGGTCATACCCTTCGCGATTCAACCAGCGCTGGATCCGAAAACAAATTTCCAGGGAATCACCAACGACGACGTAATCTATTTGATCATGCCTGATCGCTTTGCGAATGGTGATCCGTCGAATGATGCTCCGGCCAACGCTCCGCCAACAGCCACCGACCGCCGGAATCCGCGTGCTTATCACGGGGGCGATTTGCGCGGCATTATCAATCGCCTGCAATACTTCAAGGATCTGGGCGTCACCGCCCTCTGGCTGACTCCCTGGTACGACAATTGGAATGGAATGAATACCTGCGACAAGCCCTGGTGCCCTAACACCTATTACCACGGCTACCACGCGATTGATTACTACGCGGTTGACGATCGATTTGGCGACCTGGCAACCCTCCGCGAGTTGATCCAGAAGGCCCACGCGTTAGGGTTGAAAATTATTCAGGATCAGGTAGCAAATCATGTTGGCTCGCGACATCCATGGACCGAGGACCCCCCACTCGACAATTGGTTCCATGGTTCACTGACCCAACATTCACGGAATAGGTTTATGAACAGCGCGTTGCTTTCACCACATTCAAACAGGGAAGACTTTCGCAACACGCTCGACGGCTGGTTTAGCGACGACCTGCCGGACATGAATCAGGAAGAGCCTGAAGTGGCTCGTTATGAGATACAAAACGCGCTCTGGTGGGTGGGAGCCGCCGGAATTGACGGAATTCGACAGGATACCATCCAGTATATGCCGCGACCATTCATCCGGGATCTTTCCAACGCTTTGCACCGGCAATACCCTCGGATGTGGATGGTCGGAGAGGTGTTCGAGCGCGATGCCGCTCAGACTGCCTTTTTCATTGGCGGCCACACCGGCTGGGACGGGATCGACACCAAACTGGATTCCGTTTTTGATTTTGCGCTCTGGAACGCTTCACAGATGGTATTCACAAACAAAGCGCCGGTCCGAACGCTTCGTGATCAACTGAAATACGATGCGCTCTACCCGGAGCCGGCGAAAATCACAGTGCTCGCAAACAACCACGATACGGCGCGTTTCATGTCGCTAGATGGCGCAACCTTCGAAGGCGCTATGTTGCACATGGCATTTATTCTGAGCGTGCGCGGCATCCCGCAACTCTACTATGGCGAAGAGATCGCTATGGAAGGGAAGGATGACCCTGACAATCGACGCGATTTTCCAGGTGGGTTTCCCGGCGATTCTCGCAGCGCCTTCGAACCCGGCGGGCGAAAGCCGAGGGAGCAACAGACGTTTGAATGGACGCGCTCCTGGATTCGTATGCGAGCTGAGCATCCCGCTCTAAGGCAAGGACGCTTAATCGATCTCTTTTATGACAACGATGCTTACGTGTTTGCGCGCCAGGACAGGAACGAGACTGTGATCATTGCGATCAATCGCGACGACCAGGAGAAGAAGGTGACGGTTCCGGCGGGCTCTATTGGGTTAAAGGATGGAAGCGGTTTCACTCACTTGATCGGAGGCGGCGCTGATCAGCGCATAGCGAATGGCCAGGCAACCCTGACTTTGGCGCGGAGATCGGCGTCGGCTTTTCTGGTGCATTAGATCGCGTGCGACGCTCTTTCTTTCGCCCTGTCTTCACCGCGTAGCGGTGGTTTGAAGTTAGTCCGGTCTTTTTAAGGCCCGGGGACACGAGCAAGTTTTTTGCAGTCTTGTCGCGCCAGCGACGCCCGAAACCTGATTCGATCGTCGCTAACGCGACTCGTTCAAATATGGTGTCCCTAGCCCGGCCTTAGAAAGGCCGGGCTAACATCAGCCGTCTCGCCGCGACGAAGAAAAGAAATTGAGAAATCGCAATGAATTTTCCCAGGTCCAGCGGCATTCTCCTTCATCCGACTTCACTGCCGGGCCCTTTCGGTATTGGCGATCTGGGTCCAGAAGCGTATGCGTTTGCCGACTTTCTGGCCGCTAGCGGGCAGGGACTTTGGCAAGTGCTTCCGCTGGGGCCCACCGGTTACGGCGATTCACCTTATGCATGCTATTCAGCGTTCGCGGGCAACACGCTGCTGATTAGTCCCGAGCATCTGGTCACCGAAGGCTTGCTAACCCGATCTGACTTGCCCGTCGCGACCTCATTACCTGTCGCGCGCGTGGATTTTGGAAGAGTTCACGAAATTAAAGACGGGCTTCTGCAGAAAGCTTATGCGCGGTATCAGCGGACAACCGATACAAATCTGCGCAGCGCTTTCGAGACTTTCGCCCAGCAGCAAGGCGAATGGCTGGAAGACTACGCTCTGTTTCGCGCGCTGAAGGATGCGCATGATGGTGTTGCCTGGAACGAATGGGAACCTGCTCTGGTGCGACGGACGGAGGCGGCACTCAGCCGCGCACGCGAGCAGCTTCGCGAGCAATTTGAAGCCCACATGTTTTACCAGTTCCTCTTCTTCCGGCAGTGGTTCGCGCTCAAAAACTATTGCAACGACCGTGGCATCAAGCTGGTCGGTGACCTGCCGATTTTCGTGGCTCACGACAGCGCAGATGTCTGGACCAACCCTGAGGAATTCAAGCTGGATAAGGACGGCACTCCGCTGGTTGTGGCGGGCGTTCCACCCGACTATTTCAGCACTACCGGCCAACTCTGGGGCAACCCTTTGTACGATTGGGACCGCATGCTCGATGAGGGATTCACCTGGTGGATCAAACGAGTGGCGGCGACGCTCAACGTGGTCGATATCGTGCGAGTCGATCACTTTCGCGGCTTCGCGGCTTGCTGGGAAATTCCGGGAGGTGACAAAACGGCCGAGCGCGGTCAGTGGGTCGAGGCGCCGGGAAGGGAATTATTTGCCGCGGTCAGGAAAACGCTCGGCGAGTTGCCAATCATCGCTGAAGATCTGGGTGTGATTACGCCTGATGTGGTCGCTCTTCGTGATGAATTTGGTTTTCCCGGGATGCGGATCCTGCAGTTTGGGTTCGGCAGCGATACCAGGAACATCGACCTTCCGCACAATTACTCGGCAAACGTAGTCGCTTACACGGGCACTCACGACAACGATACGACGGTCGGCTGGTTTCAGAGTGTGGCTGGTGAAGGCTCCACCAGAACAGCAAAACAGATTGAGCGCGAGCGAACGTTTTGTCTGAACTATCTAAACACCACGGGTGAGGAGATTCACTGGGACTTCATTCGAGCGGTACTGGCATCAGTAGCCAATACCGCGGTGGTTCCGTTACAGGATCTGCTTGGCCTGGGAACGGCAGCGCGCATGAATCTGCCCAATAGTACCGAAGGGAACTGGGCGTGGCGTTACAAGTCGGAAATGTTAACTGAAGACATTGGAACGCGACTGAGAGAGTTGACTGAGTTGTACGGCCGCGCCAGGGAGACTTCCTCCCGCGCGGCCAATTCGACAGAGTCGGTTTGAAATCGTTGCTCTATAACGCAGACCGTTAGTTTGCGTCTGGACGCTATCACTCAACTGAGTGCTGCGGGAGACCACGCAAACTAACAGTTTGCTTTACGATACTGCAGGGTCTTCGAGCACGAAATTGATTGTCAAACTGACCTTGAAAGTTCCACCATGAGGTTTCCACACACACTACACCGCCATATGCAACGGCTGGTTCTGGTTCTCGCGATCGTGGTCTCCGCGACTGGCTCGAGCTTGGGACAAACCGGCGCCCCTGAGGTTGACAAGGTTGACCCGCCAGGTTGGTGGGTCCGAAGCTCAATCAGTCCGCTCCGGCTGATGATTCACGGAAGAAATCTTCAAGGTGCGTTGGTCCAGGTGGTGGGCACCGGGCTTCGAGTGGTTGGTGCTCCGAAGGTGAGTCAGCGTGGCACATACATTTTCGTGGATGTTGCCATTGCTCCCGGTGCACAGTCCAGTGAACGGAAGCTGAAAATCAAGACGGCACGCGGAACTGCTGATGCCCGCTTTGAGATCTTGCCGCCTCTGAATCGCAACGGAAAATTTCAGGGCTTCTCGCCCGCTGACGTGATGTACTTGATCATGATCGACCGCTTCAGCGACGGCGATCCCACAAACAATGATCCGCCCCAGTCGCGTGGTATCTACGATCGACGGAACAAGTTTTACTACCATGGCGGTGACCTCCAGGGTGTGATCGACCGGCTGGCATACCTGAAGGATCTTGGGGTCACTGCGGTGTGGCTGACGCCGTGGTACGACAATCACGACCATCCAAATCAAATCGAGCTGAAGGAAGACAAACCAAGCACCGGTTTTCACGGATACAACCCGCAGGACTTTTACGCGGTCGAAGAACACTTTGGCACGCTCGCGAAATTGCGCGAACTGGTTGACGCGGCGCATCGCTCGGGGATCAAGATAATTCAGGACGAAGTGGTCAACCACACCGGTCCTTATCATCCCTGGGTCGACGATCCGCCGACACCAACCTGGTTCAATGGTACGAAGGCCAACCACCTGAAGAATGTGTTTCAAACCTGGGTGCTCCATGATCCGCGTCCAGTTGAGCGACCGAAGCGCGAAACCATGGAGGGCTGGTTCCTCGACTTCCTTCCCGATCTGAATCAGCACGACCCGGAGGTCTCCCGCTATCTAATTCAAAATACCCTGTGGTGGATTGGTACCACGGGCCTCGACGGTATCCGCATGGACACCTGGCAGTATGTGCCAAACAGCTTCTGGCGCGATTGGAACGCAGCTTTGAAAAAAGAGTTTCCTAATTTCAGGGTGGTGGGTGAAGTGAAAGACGGCGACGCGGTTCACACGTCGTTTTTCCAGGGCGGCAGAGTGCGGTTTGACGGAGTGGACTCAGGTCTCGATTCGTTGCTCGACTTTCCATTGTTCTACCCGATTCGCCATGCGTTCGCTGAGGGGCATAACGTTGATGAAATCCCAAAGACACTGGCGAAGGATTATCTCTACAACAATTCAGAGATTTTGGTGACCCTGCTGGGTGGCCATGACGACGGCCGCTTCATGAGTGAGAAAAGCGCCACGCTTGCCGGGCTAAAGCTGGCAAATGCGTTTGTTTTGACTACTCGCGGGGTGCCGCAGCTTTACTACGGCGACGAGATCGCGATGACTGGTCCGGACGAGCCAACCACCCGCGGCGATTTTCCCGGTGGGTTTCCCGGCGACAATCGGAATGCGTTCTCGCCCGCGGGGCGTACGAAAGATGAGCAGGAGTTGTTTACCTACATCCGCACGCTCGCGCAGTTGCACACTAAGCTCGAACCATTAAAGAGCGGCCAGCTGGTAAATCTTTACGTTTCACCGCAACAGTATGCCTACGCGAGAAAGACGAAGAATGAGGCGGTCGTGATTGTTATCAACAATGATACGAAGGCTGCGGAGGTCGAGTTTGAAGTCTCTCGGGCGGGCCTGGTGAATGGATACCGTCTGACCGATCGGCTTGGAGTAAGCAAAGATGTGCTGGTGGCAAACGGCACGATGAAAGTAAGACTCCCTGAGCGTTCGGCTGCGATTTTTGTGCGGGGCGTGTAAAAACGCTGCAGTATCGACGTTGTACGACCAGTCAGAGACCCGTCCAACTCCCACAGAAGTGGCCGTTGCAGCTACCCAATGAACACGAAGCCTTTAACCGAGCAGGTCGCGATTGTTACCGGTGGTGGCAGTGGGATCGGTCGTGCTTTCACTGAGGCGCTTGCGACTGCCGGCTTGAAAGTTGTTACTGCTTCGAGGCGAAAAGACGTCCTGCGTCGTAGTGCCGATGAGATAAATTCGACGCTGAGTGTGGAGCGTGTCTTCCCATATGAATTTGACATCCGCAATCGCGCGCAGGTTGAAGAGCTGGCGACGGACGTGTTTGCGCGTTGGCAATCGATCGACGTGCTTATCAACAATTCAGGACTCGCGGTGCCCGAAACGGTTGAAGAGATAACCGATGAAGGTTGGGATACTGTGATGGAGACCAACCTGCGCGGCGTTATGCAACTGGTTCGCGCCGTGCTGCCGCTGATGCGGCGCAACGATTTTGGCGACATCGTTAATGTTTCCTCGCAGGCCGGCAAGCATGGTTACGCTGATGTGCCTTCATATTGTGCTTCCAAGTTTGGGTTGGTCGGCTACGCCGAAGCTTTACGCGATCATGTGCGCAAGACTGGCGCGAACATCCGCGTCTTCAATTTCTGTCCAGGGCTGGTGGATGTGGAAAACACCCGGCCCGGACAAACACCACGGCCAGGGTTTATTCATGTCGACAACATGGCGCGGACATTGATGTATGCGTTGACGCTCGACCGGAATGTGGTGTTGGAAGACTTAAATATATACGCCCGATAGAAGGACACAGCCGCGACGAGATTAGATCTGTATTGGTGCAAAATAAGACGGCGAAGCTGCGACAGCCTTCGATAGTCGAGAGTTTGGAGGATGTGATGCAAAAACCACGCTTGAGTTTCCGGCAGATCTTCAACATGAGCTTTGGATTTCTCGGAATTCAATTCGGTTGGGGGCTCCAGCTCGCAAACATGAGCGGCATCTATACGTATCTCGGCGCCAAACCAGAAGACGTGCCGATTCTGTGGCTTGCCGGTCCAGTTACCGGGCTACTCGTCCAGCCAATCATCGGTTCGATGAGTGATCGCACATGGAATCGCCTGGGCAGACGGCGTCCATATTTCCTGACGGGCGCAATCCTCGCCAGCATTGCCCTGTTTTTCATGCCGGATTCTTCTGTGTTATGGATGGCCGCCGGACTCCTCTGGATTCTGGATGCCAGTATCAACGTCAGTATGGAGCCGTTTCGAGCCTTTGTAGCCGACAAGCTAAATGTCGATCAGCGTACTGCAGGCTTTGCCATGCAGAGCTTTTTCATCGGTATCGGTGCAACACTCGCGAACGCGCTGCCTTACATTTTCCGGACGCTTGGTGTTGACGACCGCGCGAGCAATGCCGCTGACCAGGCCGTTCGTATCATTCCCGCGAGCGTTAGTTACTCCTTTAAGATCGGGGCCGTGACGTTTCTCGTTTGCGTGCTCTGGACTGTTTTCACGACAAGAGAATACCCGCCGGAAAACCTGGAAGAGTTTGAGCGGAAACGCAGAGAAACCTACGGCGACGCCAGGGGCCTCACAAAGATATTGAGAATTATCAGTGAGTTGCTTCGCGAAATTTCCAGCGCCATGCGCGGGATGCCGAAGACAATGAAACAGCTTGCCGTGGTCCAATTCTTCACCTGGCTGGGTCTGTTTTGTATGTGGATGTTTTTTGGTTTGATGACTTCTTATCACATCTTTGGCGCCGCGAATGAGCGTGACCCTCGGTTTACCGACGGCCAGGCCTGGGGAGGTAATGCATTTGCGATCTACTCAATCACGTGCTTCGCAGTCGCCTTTCTTTTGCCGCCACTGGCCCGGGCTACGAGTCGAAAGAAGGTACACGCTATTTCACTCGTTTGCGGCGCACTAGGTTTGCTCTCCGTTTATTTCATCCAGGATAAGAGCATTTTGTTGTTGACGATGATTGGTGTCGGCATCGCCTGGGCATCCATTCTTTCGATGCCTTACGCGATTCTCTCCGGAGCCTTGCCGGCCGCGCGTATGGGCGTCTACATGGGCATCTTTAACTTCTTCATTGTAATACCGGAGATCATTGCCTCGTTTGCTTTTGGACCAGTCATTCGAGCTGTGTTTGGATCTGACAATCCCAACGCACCAATGTACGTGGTCATGGCGGGAGGAGTGTTTTTGGGCCTCGCGGCTATCAGTGTCCTGTTGGTGAAAGACGTCGCTGACAAGGACGTACCGGAAGAAAGCGTCCTTGAAGCCGACGCGCACGAGTTGTTTACTGTGCCTGGGGCGGTACAGCCGGTGCCGAGCACGGGCTTGATCGATGAAAAGTGAAGTTTCTTGTTGGCGGCTGACAGCGGCAAAGCTGCAAGCGGACGACTTTGAAGAGGAGGACTCTTTACCCATGTGGCCCAAGCTGGTAATCAGAACATCTCAGATCCTTTTCCTCGTCGTGGCATGCGTCGTCACTTCAAGTCCTTACCGATTCACCTCGCAACAGCCCACACGTGATGTCTCAAAACAACAGGCCAGACCCACACGCGACTGGGTGCGCGATGGCGTTGTTTACGAGATCTATCCACGGGCTTTTTCAGCTCAGGGTGATTTCAACGGAATTACCGCCCGGCTCGATGAGCTCAAGGATCTCGGGGTAAATATTCTCTGGCTGATGCCGATTCATCCCATCGGCCAGGAGAAGAAGAAGGGAACTATTGGCAGCCCGTATGCCGTCCGCGACTACTACGGGATCAACCCGGACTATGGCACCAAGGAAGACTTTAAGAAGCTGATTAACGAGGCGCATCGCCGCGGCATGAAGGTAATTATCGATATCGTGGCGAACCACACAGCCTGGGACAACGTCATGATGAAGTCGCCCGATTATTATGAACACGATGCCAGCGGGCGCATAACATTCCCCCATGACTGGAGTGATGTTGCGGAACTCAACTACAAAAACCCCGAGCTGCAGCAATACATGACCGACATGTTGAAGTACTGGATCCGCGAATTTGACCTTGACGGGTTTCGTTGTGATGTCGCCGAAGAAGTGCCGACGGACTTCTGGGAAAACGCCCGCGTTGAGCTGGACAAGGTCAAACCAGATATCGTGATGCTGGCGGAGGGTCACAAGGCCGAGCACCTGCTCAAGGCGTTTGACTTTGACTATTCCTGGCCGCTTCACAGCGCACTGACCAACGTCTTACAGGGGCGAGGCCGCGCTTCTGATTTAAGACAGGAATGGGAGAAGGAGTTCAACGAGTGGCCGCGCGGCTCGTTGCATATGCGCTTTTCAGACAATCACGACGAGCGCAGGTCGATCGCGCGATTTGGCGAGCCTGGCGCCCTGGCGGCGTCCGTGTTGATGTTTACCCTTGACGGCGTACCGATGCTTTACAACGGGATGGAAGTTGGCGACACGACTGAGTCGGGCGCGCCGGCATTGTTTGAAAAACTGCCGGTCTTCTGGCCCATCGCTGAACGAAGACCTGAGTTCCCGCGGTTTTATAAACAGATAATAGACTTGCGGCGTTCGAGCAGTGCCTTAAGACGGGGATCGGTTGAATGGCTGAAGAATTCAGATGAGTCTCGACTGGTGACCTACCGGCGTCGGACCGAAGGCGATGAGGTCGTCGTCGCGATCAACTTCTCGAGTCGCCCATTTTCCGGTTCGATTGAGATTGCCGGCACCGCAGGTTTTGTGGACGCCACTCCCGATGTTGCGAAACCGCTACCGCCAGACGCTCCGGCGCCGGCGCGAGAGGCGAGGAAACGGACGGTTGAGCTGCCGGCGTTGAATCTGGATGCGTGGGGCTACCAGGTGTTTCGACGAAACCTCAGACGCTAGT
>JAXIOV010000106.1:0-9279 GCA_045403245.1 Pyrinomonadaceae bacterium
AAAGCATCGATCAAGTGCGTGAGCGCGAGCTGGATGAATTCCCCGACATCGTTGGCGGACACGATATTCCGGTGCCTCCTGTTCGCGAGCCTTTGGTTAAGGCAGGCGGAGACGGAGAACCGGAAGAGACTGCGGAGTAGGTCAGACTTTCCAGTCTGTCCACCCGCCCATAGCGATCCGGACGTTTTCACAAAGACAGAACAGGCCTACAAAGCCGGCGTGGTTAATCCGCGCCGGCTTTTTTTGCAAAACTCCGGTGCCGTTCCGAAGGAGAAGCTTGCGTGAATTGCGACCGGGGAATAGGCTTGGGCCGTTCCTTTGGAATCACTTTGCGTCCGCAGATCTTGAAGAGCAGAATGATCAACGACAACTCTTTGCCGATTGCCTGCAGTCTGAATGATGCCGATTTTCAGCAACGCCGCGCGAGCATACTGGCTGAAGTCCGCGCGCAGGTGCTCGAGGTAAAGGAACTGGATGACGGTTATGCTTACCGGTTCCCCTCTGACAAAGCCTGGATTGCGGAACTCGCTACGTTCATGACCTTCGAGCGCGCCTGCTGTCCTTTTCTACAATTTAACCTTCGACTCGAACCTAACGAGGGTCCAATTTGGCTGGAACTGACAGGACCTTCCGGTACCAGGGCTTTCCTCGACTCGATTTTGCCCGGGAAGCCGGAGACCTGTTAGCGGCCACACTCGTTGAAACACTTGACAGCTCATTGATGCGGGCCCGCACGGCACTCGCAAGTTGATTCACCTCGGCGGGTGAGTAGTTGGCTGAGCGAAATGCATCCCTGAGCTGTTCGTCGCTTAGCCTGTTCAGCAAGGACGCCAGCCACCTCGCATCCTTCACGGTCACGTTATCAAACAGCTTCTGGTTTTTGCCGCCGTAGTTGAAGTCGACGATGTTGCCTTTGACTTCTTTGACAAAATCGGCCTTTACGTAGTCGGAAGGTTTGTTACGACTACGAGAAAAGAAGCCGCCGGTCTTGCCGAAACTGCCGCCGAGATCGCTGATGATGTAGCGCCGTTCCCCGGTCGGATTATCTCGCCACGCCAGGATTACGTTGTTGCTATCCTTTAGATCCCAGTTGTTGATGAGTGCCATGAAGATCTTCAAACCCTGAAACTCCGGCTTGCCGACGAAGGGATTGTTTGCCCATTCCCAATTGCCGATGCGGTCGACGTTCTTCGGTCTTGCCTCGAGTCTTACGTTTTCAAACGTACCCTTGCCTTCGATCGTCAGGCGCGGAACCAGGTAGGCAATTTCGGGTTCGTATCCTATTGCCCAGATGAGGCGATTGGCAGCCGTGTCAGGCTGCGCTTCCTTGCCGAGCTTCGCAACCCACACATTGCCCGATGCGTCTCTGACGCGATATTTCTTGGAATAGCCGCCCTTCTGGTCTTCGATGAACGTGACGCGGCTAAGGTTAGGCTTCATCGCGTCGCCGCCGGGACCGATCAGAAGATTGCGCGTTTGGATGTCGCTGGGTGCCCGCCAGAGCACTGCAGGGCCTGTGTACTGTTGTTGCTCTTTCTTGCTTTTGTCTTTTTCCTGCGCTTGAGTCCCAAGACTCGCCCCAGCTATGAGCATCAAAGAAAGCAGCGTCAAAAATGTGGTTCTTAGCTTCAACATGTCGCGTCCTCCGGCTACTAAATAGAGTTTCGGTCGACTGCTTCGGCGTGTAGATTTCCGGTACAAGGATCGGCGGGGAGTGTCTGTTTCCGGAGCAGGCGAAAGCGCATAAATGCGAATTCACAAGTGACCTAGCAATCCTGAGGCCGCGCTGAGGGAGTTTGGGCTGGAAATCATCGCGTTCTCCGGGCTTAGAAAGCACTGGGACAGCAGGTTTGACGAGCAGCGGGCTCAAGCCCGCTTTGCTTGATCGTCGAAATTGCATGTACGCTGGGACGTAGCACTCCAATCCATATCAAAAGGCAACATCAAGCCGCCGCACGCCAAGAACATGGCGCTGATTACACCTAGCCGTTTGAAGAACATTCCAGGCGCTCGCAAGGCGGTGATGCCGAACTTTGTTTCGCCTCAACTCGCCACCCTGGTTGAAGTGCCGCCGAACGGCGACCAATGGCTGCATGAATTGAAGTTTGATGGCTACCGAATGATTTGCCACCTGAGTCGTGGCAAAACCCGGTTCTGGAGTCGCAATCAAAAGGACTGGACCGAAAAGTTTCCAAATGTAGCGAAAGCCATGAAATCGTTTCCGGCAACGACGGCGATCGTCGATGGGGAAATCGTGATCGTGGACAAAGCGGGCCGCAGCAGTTTTCAAATGCTGCAACAGTCAATGGGGAAAAGCGGCGCAGCAGGGTTTGTCTTTCAGATCTTTGATCTGATCTACCTCGATGGCTACAGCTTGATGCGCGCGCCGCTGACTCAACGAAAGCAGTTATTGGAAGAATTGTTAAGCGCAGTCGATCCAAAGGGTCCGCTCCGGTTTAGCGAACACATTGAAGGAAATGGCGCGAAGTTTTTTAAGCAGGCATGCGAGTACGGTATCGAAGGAGTCGTTTCGAAAGTCGCAGAGTCGCCTTACGAATCTACGCGCAATCGAAACTGGCAGAAGTCTAAATGTATCAAGCGGCAGGAGTTTGTCATCGCAGGATACACGCCTTCGAAAAGAGATTTCCCCGGCTTTGGCTCGTTGGTGCTCGGCGTTTACGAGAAAGGCAAGCTCATCTATGCCGGCCGCGTAGGCACGGGTTTCAGCATCAAGCAGCGCCTGGAGCTACAAAAGAAACTGGACGACATTGCGCAAAGCAAGCTGCCTTTCGTGGCAATACCTAAGGACCCTGGATTGCGGCAGGCCCACTGGGCCAGGCCTCAGCTGGTAGCAGAAGTTGAGTTTACGGAATGGACGGCCGACGGAATTATCAGACATCCCTCGTTCAAGGGTTTGCGCCGCGACAAGAAGGCCGCTTCCGTGGTTCGCGAAGAACCGGCCTGATCAGGCTGCGCGCAAAGCCTATTTCCTAAAAAAAAGGCGGGAGTTGAGTTCACTCCCGCCGGTGTGGCTAGTCGTAGGTTAGTTACTCTTAAGGTGCCGGAGGTGTGGCGCCCTGCGGACAAACCCACAGCTCAACCATCAACACATCACGAGGAGGTCCGACGAGCGTGACTATGCGCTGGCCTCCGACGCCCCTTGAGTTAACAAGGTAGTCAAGAATTCGCGTGGTGTGTCTCTGCACTTCACCCGGCCGTCCCCGCGTGCCTGGGTAGACAATAACGTAGGCGGTGGAGGTTGGATCGTTTTGCAGTTCAATGGCGTAGTTGTCGAGACGCGCCTTTTCGTCGTTAAACGCAATACTGGGAAACTCGTCAAACTTCTTACATTCCCGAACAGGCGGAAACTCAACGGTGCAAGTGTCCGAGCAATCCATTGGAAACCCACCCATGGAAAGCTTGGCCGTAACGTTTTGCCCGCCAGTGAGTGCACTGGTATCTACCGTGATCGTCGGAGTGCCCTGGCCCTCAGTGATTCGTCCTGCGGTTACGGTCCAGTTGTAAATCAGGGAAGCGCCGGGCGAGGTCGTTGACACATCAGAAGTGAATACGAGCGGTTGACCAAGCACCGGGCGCTCTGGACATCTGATCCGGACATTCGGGCAAACGGGCGGTGGTGGAACGCAGGGTTTGACCAAGACCGCAATTGATGAAAACGCCTGGCAGGCGCTGTCGCCGCTGCCGGTGTTGATATCAACATAAGCGCGGTAATAACCAGGTTGCACCCCGGAGAGATCCCAGGAGACCGTCGCGCCATTGCCCTCAATGCGTCCTGCGTTCGTTGTCCAGCGATAGCTAACCGGATAATTTGACGTCACCCGTGCGCTGAGTTGGACCAGACCGGGACCTGCCGGCGCTGCGCTTGGGCAGACGGCTGTTACCACTGCGGGTTCGGCCACCAGGCTGAGGTTTGGTGGTGAAAAGGCATAGGTGTCTCGCCTGCCCGTTTGGGCCGAGGCGTCCGACGCAAATGCCAGGAATCCCGCCATAGCGATAAGCAGGAACAGACCAATAAAGGGACGCTCGTTTCTCAACATTTCCACTCCTTTGACAGCATAGCTTTTATTCGAGTCCGCGCAATCCGGTGCCCAACGTCTATTGTCCACCATCCAACATGCGGGACTCTTCCGAGAAGCAGCAGATGATAGGAAAAAAGGGGAATACCGGTTAATTTCCACACCTTTGCGGGCGAATAAGAGCTTTTGCCGCTGGAATATGGCTGAACCTTCTCGACCTATGGCGGTCTAAGACGCTGGGTCGGGGCGTTTGACTCATCATCCAATTTCAAGTAGATAGAGAGGCCTTTGGCTCCCCACTATTCAACCCTGGTCATGAGAATGAGACTAACGGTTCCGATTGCCCTAATCGTCATCTCTTGCCTGCTGTTTGGGCAAGGCGCCTGTTCGCGGAGAAAGGCGCCCGAGGCAAACTCCAGCGTGTCGGGCGGCGGGTCAAATCCAGATGCCGACCGGGCTCAAGCGCAGGAACTCCTCTCAAGGGGTAGGGAGTACTACCGAACAGATCAGGACGACAAAGCAGTTGAGGCTTTCAAGGAAGCAGTGAAACTCAATCCCGAACTGGCCGAGGCATACTTTCGACTTGGCCTGGCCCATGACGCAATCGGCCAGGAACAAGAAGCCGAAGAAGCCTACAAGATGGCGATCGAAAAATATAAGAAATATCTGGAGTCGAACGACAACGATGCCGAGGCCCACTACAACCTGGGCCAGGCCTACGCCAAGAGGCATTTCTATAGTGAAGCCGTGCGTGAATATCGGGAAGCGACGAGCCTCAAGTCAGACGACTCTGACATTTATTACGACCTGGGTGAGGCGCTATCCAAGCTTGCCCAGTATGACCAGGCGGTCGCGGCGTTTTCTAAATCGCTCGAGATCGATCCGGAAAACTACCGGGCAGAAGATGCGCTCGCTGAAGCTCGAGAGGGCGTTCAACGCATACGTGCTGGCAGGAAACATCAGGAAGAACTATTGAAGAAAGAGAAGGAAGAAGAACTAAAAAAAGCCGAAGAAGGCGGCACGAACTCAAACACTTCTGCAACGCCATCGATGAAGCCGAAACCCAAGCCGACTCGTAAGCCGGCCGTCATTGGTTAAGCCGGACCGTCAGTGTGGGCGTAAGTCAGTTCTGGAATCATGTTCAGCTTGTCAAAACCCTTCTAAAGTTCCCTGCTAGTGGCTCGATGGTGTGGAGGTGGCGTAATATCACCGAGTAGACGAGATCCAGAAACGAAGGAGCCTATTAGAAAAGTAATGGCCACATACACCCCGCCACCATATTTTCCGCAGGGCTCGCTCGCGCCGCCGGACAAGAATCGATATCGGAAGTTCAAGCTATTAGTGCTTGTGGCTGCAATCTTATTGATTCTCATGCTGGTCGCTATTGGCTACGGAATCTGGCGCTTCCTGAGTACGGCTTTCTAGGCCTCCCGCGCTTGACAGTTCAAGCACCGATCCTTATAGTTCCTCGTTTCGGACTGTCAGTCTGAAGTCAACAATGCAACGTCCAGTTGGTTCTGTCGGTGTGGAGGCGTTGCCCCGGCTGCGACTTAGGCGGTCGGTTTTGACAATTATTGTGGCGTAAGGCGCCTGCGCCGCGACGGTCAACCGCTCGCTCCAGTGCAGGCACGCGTTCGAAAGGCAATCTGCTTTTTCGTCCCCAGATAACTGCGACGCCACAGAAAAGTCGGCTTAAGGGAGCCACCATCCACACCCGCTAGCAGCGAACTCAGAACATCCCTAAAAAAAGTTGAACAGGGCAGCTCGCCTGCGCTGACTGCCGGACGAAGCGGAGTCTTATGTCACCCTCCGCGCTACAAGTTCCGGAAAGAGGCAGGTAACGCCCTTTTGCGCGTTAAAAACCGAGTTCAGTTTAACGAAGAGGAACGAAAGTGCCGACGATTAATCAGCTAGTTCGTAAGGGTCGCCAGCGGGTGAAGTACAAGACGGCCAGCCCGGCGCTCCAGAGTTCACCGCAGAAGCGCGGTGTTTGTACGCGCGTTTATACGCAAACTCCGAAGAAGCCAAACTCGGCGCTGCGCAAGGTGGCGCGGGTTCGCCTGACAAACGGCATAGAGGTTACGACCTACATTCCCGGCGTCGGCCATAATTTGCAGGAACACTCGATTGTTCTCATTCGTGGCGGCCGCGTGAAGGATCTTCCGGGTGTGCGCTATCACGTCATTCGCGGAACCCTGGATTCGGTCGGCGTTTCCGATCGCAAGCAGGGGCGCTCGAAGTATGGAGCCAAACGTCCGAAGGCAGCAGGAAAATAAGAATTTCGAATTGCGGATTTCGAATTGCGAATTTGAAAAATCCGAAATCCGAATTTTGAAATCCGAAATCTTTTGAGGGACTATGCCAAGAAGAAGAGTTGCAGAGAGACGAGAAGTACTTCCGGATCCGGTTTACAGCAGTCCGCTGGTAACGAAGTTCATAAGCGGCGTCATGTGGGGCGGGAAGAAGTCAGTGGCCGAGGGCATTTTTTACGATGCCATGCACCAGATTGGTGACAAGACCGGCGAAGAGCCTCTCAAGGTATTCAAGCGAGCGATTGATAACGTTAAGCCAACTGTTGAGGTGAAGTCTCGGCGCGTTGGCGGTTCTACTTATCAGGTGCCGGTGGAAGTCCACCAGGAAAGACGCGGGGCACTGGCAATTCGCTGGATTGTTTCCTACGCGCGCGGCCGTGGCGAAAAAACTATGACTGATCGCCTGGCGGCCGAGATTCTGGATGCAGCCAACAATCGGGGCAACGCGGTAAAGAAGAAGGAAGATACGCATCGCATGGCGGATGCCAATAAGGCGTTTGCGCATTACAAATGGTAAATCGCCAGTTGTCCGTTGTTAGTTGTCAGTTTCAACCATTGACCACTGACCACCGGCCACTGACAAAAGACAATGGCTAAGCAAGATCTAAATCTGACCAGGAATATCGGCATCATGGCCCACATTGATGCCGGTAAGACCACTACCACGGAACGGGTCCTCTATTACACGGGTATCACGCACAAGATTGGCGAGGTACACGAGGGCACGGCGACCATGGACTGGATGGAGCAGGAGCAGGAACGCGGCATCACAATTACCAGCGCGGCGACCACCTGTTTCTGGGAACGGAATGGCGTCGATCACCGGATCAATATTATTGACACTCCGGGCCATGTCGATTTCACGATGGAAGTAGAACGCTCGCTGCGCGTGCTTGACGGAGCAGTCGCGGTATTTGACGGTGTTGCCGGCGTTGAGCCGCAGTCGGAGACTGTTTGGCGTCAGGCCGACAAGTATGGCGTACCGCGAATTTGTTTCATCAACAAACTCGATCGTGCCGGCGCTTCGTTTGACCGCTCCTTCGACTCAATTATTGCCCGTCTGGGTGCAAATCCTGTCGCCATTCAAATTCCGATTGGTCTTGAAGATCAGTTAAAGGGAGTCGTCGACCTGATCGCGATGAAGGGATTGATCTGGAACGACGAGAGCAAGGGCGCTGAATACGAAACAGCAGAGATTCCAGAGGACCTCAAAGAAGCGGCTGTCGCGGCGCGGGAAAAATTGATTGAGGCAGTGGCCAGCGTGGACGATGGCTTGATGCACAAGTACATCGAAGGCGAAACCATCAGCGAAGCAGAGATTCGTAGAGCACTCCGTCAGGGAACGATCGAGCTCAGGCTCGTTCCTGTTGTTACCGGATCAGCTTTCAAGAACAAGGGTGTGCAAACGCTACTTGATGCCGTGGTCGATTACCTGCCGTCGCCTCTTGACGTGCCACCGGTAGAAGGTATCAATCCAAAAACCGGAGACGTCGAAACTCGGCCGGCAGACGCCAGCGCGCCTTTTGCGGGACTGGTGTTCAAGATTATGGCCGACAAGCATCTGGGCCAGTTGTCGTTCGTGCGCATTTACAGCGGCACGATCAAAGCCGGATCTTACGCCTACAATCCAATCAAAGACACCAAGGAACGCGTTGGCCGTTTGATGCGCATGCATGCCAACAAGCGCGAGGATATCGAAGACGCGAGCGCGGGCGAGATTATTGCCATTGGTGGCATGAAGCAGGTGACCACGGGCGATACAGTTTGCGACGACAACAAGCCGATCATCCTCGAGAAAATGGAATTTCCGGCCCCGGTTATTCGAGTGGCCGTCGAGCCGAAAACCCGTCAGGATCAGGACAAATTAGGCGTCGCCCTAAATCGGCTGGCGCAGGAAGACCCCTCTTTCAACGTTTCGACAGACCAGGAGACGGGCCAGACAATCATCGCCGGCATGGGCGAGCTTCATCTGGAAATCATCGTCGACCGCATGAAGCGCGAGTTTGGCGTGGAAGCGAATGTGGGCAAACCGCAGGTCGCGTATCGCGAAACAATTACTCAAGCAGCGCCTGGCAAAGAAATCTACAAGAAACAGACCGGCGGGCGGGGTCAGTTTGGACACGTCGAGATTGAGATCGAGCCTGCCCCCGGCGAGGGCTTCGTATTCGAAAACAAGATCACCGGGGGCGCCATTCCCAAGGAGTACATCAAGCCTGTCGAGCATGGAATTAGAGATGCGATGGAGCGCGGTTTCCTTGCCGGCTACGAGTTGGTCGACATCAAGGTGCGTCTGGTTTTTGGTAACTACCACGAAGTTGATTCGGACGAGCGTTCGTTTCACATTGCTGGTTCGCTGGCATTTCAAGACGCCGTTCGAAAGGCAAAGCCCGTGTTGCTTGAGCCGATCATGCGAATTGAAGTGGTCACCCCCGACGAGTATATGGGGGCAGTTAATGGCGACCTGATGCGACGGCGCGGACAGATTGAAAAAACCGAGCCTCGACCCGGCGGCGCGCAGGTGATTACTTCGTTTGTGCCACTTTCAGAAATGTTTGGCTATACGACAGACCTGCGCTCAGCTACGCAAGGTCGCGCAACTTCGACTATGCACTTTGAGCGATACGACCAGGCGCCAAAAAACGTTGCCGAAGAAGTGATTGCCAAAGTCCAGGGCGTGGCTAAATAAGGATGAAGGACGAAGGATGAAGGATGAAGGATGAAACGGGCACGGATTAGAAGGATATTTTTCATCCTTCATCCTTCCGCCTTCATCCTTTCCAAAAGGAGCTAGAGATGTCGAAAGAAAAATTCGATCGAAGTAAGCCGCACGTAAACATCGGGACCATTGGTCACGTGGATCATGGGAAGACGACGTTGACGGCGGCGATCACGAAGGTGCTTGGGAAGAACAACCCGAAGGTGCAGTTTGT
>JAXIOV010000056.1:0-46345 GCA_045403245.1 Pyrinomonadaceae bacterium
CCGACAGGCAGTAGCGTCTGTCTTGCATTATGTCATCCATTCTCATCAAAGGCGGCTCCATCCTGACGATGGACGCTCAAGACTCCATAGTTCGGGGCGATTTACTCATTCGCGATGGTCACATTGAAAGTGTTGGCAGCATAGGTCTCGTTGCCGATCGAATAATCGATGCCACTGGTTGCGCAGTCCTGCCGGGCTTTGTTCAGACTCACATCCATCTCTGTCAAACGATTTTCCGCGGCTTTGCTGACGACCTGCTCTTACTCGACTGGTTGAAGAAGCGTGTTTGGCCGATGGAAGCGGCGCACACAGCCGGCTCAATTAAAGCTTCGGCGCGGCTTGGCATCGCGGAATTAATCAAGGGTGGAACGACGTGCGCGCTGACCATGGAGACCGTAAACCACACGGAAGAGGTTTTCCGCGTGGTGGAGGAGACCGGCTTTCGCGCGACGGTGGGCAAATGCATGATGGACAAGGGCGCTGATGTTCCCACCGGATTACTCGAGGAAACTGAACGGTCCATCACAGACTCCATCGCATTGCTTGACGCCTGGCACGGCAAGGCGAACGGCCGCATACGTTATTGCTTTGCGCCACGCTTTGCGCTTAGTTGTACAACGGATCTTCTGACGAGCGTGGCCCGGGTGGCCAGCCAGCGAGGCGTCATGGTGCACACGCACGCGTCCGAAAACAGAAATGAGTGTGCCATAGTCGAACAAGAAACCGGCTTGACGAATGTTGTTTATCTTGATTCCGTCGGTTTGTCAGGCCGTCATGTAGTGCTGGCACACTGTGTTCACCTCAACGAAGCAGAATTTGCGAGTCTGGCAAACAAAGGAACGAAGGTGGCGCATTGTCCTTCGTCAAACTTGAAACTTGGCTCCGGCATCGCCCCGGTCACCGCCATGCTGGAACGTGGTATTTCCGTTTCGCTCGGTGCTGACGGCGCGGCGTGCAATAACCGGCTGGATATGTTTACCGAGATGCGCACGATGGCTCTGTTACAAAAAGCACTGCATGGTCCTGAGGTCATGCCGGCCAAACAGGCGCTTCGGATTGCGACCATCGAGGGCGCTCGAGCTCTAGGACTCGACGATCAAATCGGGAGTCTCGAAACCGGCAAGCGTGCCGACGTCGTCATCGTCAATCTCAATTCGCTCCACTCGGCGCCGGCCTCGATTGGTCTGGTGTCGTCCCTGGTTTACTCGGCCCAGAGCAGCGACGTCATGAGTGTGCTGGTAGATGGCGAAATACTGATGGAAGAACGCCAGCTACTGACCCTCGACGAAAAGACGGTTCTTCACGATGCAGCGCGGGAAGGGGACGACCTAGTCAGGCGTGCGGGGATTGCGGATCTTAGCTGAACTTCAGGGGTTAAAAATGGGTTGGCCAAAAATAGCTGTGCCAGCTCGAAGGTAGCGACTGCGGGGGGCGCGATCGGCGGCCGAGCTGGCACTGGCGGGCACTATCAATTTTGAATCGGATGTCGTTTTTCAACTGGACTGACGTTTGGGCGCCAACCCCATCCTCAACGCCACGGATTATACACCTCCCCAGATTTCAGTCAACGAAATTCTGTGACTAATCCGACAAATACGTGAGTTCCTTACGAATTTGACAGTTCTTTTCATAACTCCCTATACTACGCGGTCTTTCCTACCATGGGGCCAGGTAGCTCAGTTGGTAGAGCGCGGCCCTGAAAAGGCCGGCGTCGGCGGTTCGATTCCGTCCCTGGCCACCACAGCGCACAACAGGCGAACAGAACCCAACAGGCGAACAGGGAAAGAGGTGAACTGGGAATTCTTCACTTCTTTCCCTGTTTCCCTTTTTCACCCGTCTTATCTGGCCCAGTAATGTTTGATTCGGTCGGCCAGCAGCGGAAAGGGCACGTAGTCGGCAGCGCGTCCTGCCCGTCGCAGCTCTTCAACCATGCGCATGGCGCCGTCTGCGTTTCTGGTGTGCACCATGATCGTCGAGGCCCGTTGCAGTTCGGGATTCGCAGCCAGCCAGGATGCGATAGCGTAGCCGGTGCGTTCATCGTCATGGGCGGAGGTGATGTAGTGTTCGGGATGCAGATCGTGGTCCAGAAAGATTGCGTCGTATGAGTTTGCGCTCAAAAACTCCTGCGCTTTCTGGACATTGTCAGCTACATCCACGAGATCGCCTTTGAAACGCGTGGCAAACCAGCGATGCCGCCGACGGTCGTCATCCAGCAGAAACACGCGAATCGGATGGCGCTCAGCTTTCATTTTGCTGAGCCCCAGCTTGCTCAATATTGAATTTAGTAATTGCATCTGGGTCGCAAGAAAATCCCCATTCATGATAACAGTAATTCAATCCCGGCTAATTTGAAAACCGCGCCCATCTGCTCGGGGAAAATCATCACGGACGGTTGACGAACAACTCGCGGGACGGGTTGCAATGCAGAAGTGAGATGCAATTCTGGTAATCAACCGACAAAGAAATCAAGGAATCAAGCGAGTCGTTGCGTAGTTAACGAATGAAAACACGTCCGCACCAGCTGATTTCATTGCGCTCGATTTTCTCGATGTTATAATCATGGCTTAGTCTTTAATCTGTGAAGTTGAATTGTGAAAGTCGCGATCATACGCGCGCCTCCCGAATGTCATCCGATAACGCAGACATAAAAGTAGTAAGAATAGACAGTCGTACCGATAGCTCCAGTTTGGGCGAGGCATCAGCAAACGACAGGTCTGCAGATGAAATATGCCAGCTTTGTTTTGGCACAGGCACGAGATTGGATCCGGAGAAGGGTGCTGTCATCTGCGACTGCCGCCGTGTCAACAACCCGGCGCGATCACTTGATCTCGCGCGGATCCCGCCGCGATTTCGCGAATGCTCATTTCACAACTACTATCCGAAGAATGATTCCCAGTATTTTGCACACAGCTTTGCCAGTCGACTGGTAGAGCAGTATCCGGCGGTTGAAACTGGTCTGCTGTTCATGGGCAGTGTGGGTGTAGGGAAAACCCATCTGGCGATTGCGGTCCTGAAGGAACTGGTTGAGAAGAAGGGTGTGGCCGGCCTTTTCTATGAATCCGGATCACTGTTGAAAGCAATTCAGGACTCTTACAACCCTGTGTCGCAAACTTCAGAGATGCGAGTCCTTGCGCCGGTCTATCAATCCGAGGTGCTGGTTCTGGACGAACTTGGAGCCACGGTGCCAACCAACTGGGTACGCGACACCCTCTACCAGATCATAAACACCCGCTACAACTACAAAAAGGTAACCATCTTCACGACCAACTACCTTGATGAAGTCCGGCGCGAGGCTGACGATTCGGAGCCCGAAGTCCCCAAGCGCCGAAGTCGAAAGTTCGCCTCTGAGCGCATCCAGGATTTGACTACTCTCGAAGAACGCATCGGCACGCCGCTGCGCAGTCGGTTGTACGAGATGTGCAAGAAGGTAATGATCGAAGGCGAAGACTACCGGAAGCGCCTCGACCAACGACGGTTTGAAACAAAGAATTAAACAGCAGCCTCACCCGACGTTCAGTCAGGGCTCGACGAGCTTTTCTTTTGGTCATTCAATGAGCTTTATATTTCTTGTCACCTCATGGACAAAAATCTAACGCGATACGGGTCACCGTGATTCCAGGCTTGAATTGCTGCTCGATCATGTCATAACTATCCAGGTTGATACTTGCTTTCAAAGCGGACCCCTTTACTACCCCGGCGGTGGCCATCGCCACGATGCCGACGTGGTTCATTGTCCTGGCCTCTTTTGCTGGAATTGTTGCGGTGAGACGAAAGGTTTCGCTAATGGATTGGGTCCCGAGGTTATAGCCAGTCGGTGCGAATGCGTGAGGAATTCCCTCCAGACGAGACAGGAAATTTCTATCCAAGATCCTATTACTCTCGAGAATAAGGGTCAGCCCCGTAAATGCGAAGCCTTTTAGCGACAAACCTGGCCTAGATGTGATCTGGCTGGTTCCTGTCACTTGGACATCAGCGGTAATCTTCAGTCTTTGGAATGCAGGTGGCGCAGCTTCCCTAATCAACGCCGCGCACTCTTTAAATATCCACGTGAGATTCCAAGCCGAACTCCATTCTCGTTGTGAAAGGCCCGGAATCCCAGGACCCCCTTGGAAGTCACTATCAACCACGAGAACCTGTGCCATTTGACCGCTCTGAAGTAAATATTGGGAGTAACCTACGATTTGTCCTGTTGGGGAACGGCTTATGAATGGGTTGCTTCCGTTTCTGGTATCAAGAGTAGTGCCACCATCGAAAGGGGGTGTCAAAAAACGCAGCGGACATCGCAGGTCAAACAATCGATCCACATCATTGGGCCATTGATAGGACAGGCCTTGCACTGATTGCCGCTCGCCTGAGGCGTCTGCTGGGGCCGGAGCTAAAGGCGGAATCTCGAAAGCGGGTTTCTTGTCGAAGTTTGATAATGCCTGCAAAGTGCGAATGGCCCTGAGCACTCCGCCACTCGAAGCCTGGACTTCCTTCTGTGAAAGAGCCATTAGTTCCTTTATATGTTTCCGGGATCGCGTCGAGAGGCGGCTCCCTTTGTTTGTGGTTTTCATAATCATGGTTGTCCTCCAAACTTGACCGTGCCGCGTGTAGTTCTCGTGGCTCTACATAAGTTAACGCGACACTTTTGGCGCTCAGCTATCAAATGTAATGCTCTTACGTTTGATCGCAGGAGGGGACGCTAGCCTACCGGGTACTCCGGCTTCTCTGGCCCGGCGTCTGTTCCCGCACGGGTTTCCCACCCGCTTGTCTGGCCGTGGTACGGACGCGTGCTTCGATCTACGATAGCTTGATGAAGATCGCAATTGTTGGTGGCGGCATTGGTGGTTTAACTACGGCGCTGGCGCTGAGGCAGTTCGGGTTTGAGTCCGAGGTATTCGAACAAGCGCCTGAACTTCTCGAAGTTGGCGCCGCCATTGCCATGTGGCCGAACGCTTTGCGCGTACTCCAGAGACTCGGCATTGCTGACCAGGTGATCGAAAACGCCGGTGTGATCGAACAAGTGCGTTGGATCAACTGTGATGGCAAGTCCCTCAACCGCGCGCGCCTGCCGATCAAAGATGTTCCCGCAGTTGCGCTCCACCGCGCCGATCTTCAGCGCGTGCTGCTCCATGCTTTGCCAGGAACGTCGATCCACCTCGGCCACGATTTCGTCGCGTATGAGCGGCACGTAAACGGGATTCGCGTCAATTTTGCCAATCAAGCTTCGTTTGACTGTGATGCCCTGATCGGTGCAGACGGACTCCATTCACAAGTGCGCGAACAGATGGTGGATGCCAGAGGTCCCCTCTACCGCGGTTATACGGTTTGGCGCGGCATTAGCAGTTGCGTGCCAGAGGAGTTGGAAACTGCGACCGCAATAGAGATTCACGGACGCGGGCAACGGTTCGGGATCGGACCGGTGGGTCATGGACGTATGGGTTGGTGGGCCAGTGCTAACGAAGGAGACGACTGCGAAGAACCGGACAGTGAGCAACAAAAGCTGTTACAACTCTTTGCCGGATGGTGGGCGCCAGTTCGTCGATTGATTGAAACGACCCCTGCAGCAAGCATTCTTCGAAACAAGGCATACGATCGTGAACCGACCCGAAGCTGGGGGGTTGGCCGAATTACGCTGCTTGGAGATGCCATCCACCCGACGACACCGAATCTGGGACAAGGGGGCTGCATGGCGATTGAAGACGCAGCTGTACTGACCAGATGTCTTGCAAAAACGAACGAACTTGCCCATGCCTTCCGAGCTTACGAAAGGGTTAGACATGCAAGGACGGCTGCCATTGCAAACGCTTCACGTCTTTATGGAGCTGTGGGTCAATGGGAAAGTAGAGTTGGCGTGTGGTCACGAGGCGTGATGCTTTCGCTCATTCCCGATGCCGTCACGCGCCAGGTGCTAAGACTGGTTTTCGATTACGACGCTTTCGGAGTCCGCATTTAGTTTGTTCTCTTTCTCCATTGCTCTGGACTGGGCAGTTTGCCGAGGTCGGCGTTTGCGGCTTAGTCGGCCCCGAAATACCAGCCAACGCGACACGTTCCGCCATCAAATGATATTCAAACCGGGGAATTGACGCGTTAGGTGGTTAGAGAAGACCCTCGCCCGGTTGACGCGACCTCGCTGGGAAGCCGTCATGGACCCAAAATATTGGACGCGCGTTGCGGCCGCAGGTACAATCCGCGCCAACCAAGGACCACTTCGGCCCTGGATCAACAGGGGGCCAGATGACCGCAACGACACTCGCTTCACACGAGGTTACTCAACTGCTGTTGGATTGGGGCCAGGGCGATCAGCAAGCGTTAGATAAGCTGATGCCGTTGGTCTATGGAGAATTACGCAAACTTGCCCGGCAACATCTCCGAAGGGAGCGCCCAGGTCAAACTCTTCAAACGACGGATTTGATCCATGAGACCTACCTGAAACTCGTGGACCAGCGCCGGGTGAAATGGCAAAACAGAGCCCAGTTCTTTGGCGTGTCGGCCCAACTCATGCGGCGGATCCTGGTTGATCGCGCCCGTCGAAGGAAGCGCATTAAGCGAGGAGGAGGCGCGCCAGTCGTAACGCTGGATGATGGCGCGGTAGTTTCACCAAAGGACGAACTGGATCTCATTGCTCTTGACGAAGCCTTAACAAAGCTGGCTGCCCAGGACTTCCGCAAGGCGCAGGTAGTGGAACTTCGTTTCTTTGGTGGCCTAAGCGTCGAGGAAACTGCCGAATTCCTGCAAGTGTCAGGCATCACCGTCATGCGTGAAAGTCAGATGGCCAGAGCGTGGCTACATCGGGCCCTCTTCGATGGATCCTGAACGTTGGAAAAGGTTGGATGAGTTATTCCACGCCGCCCTCGAGCGCGAGCCTGAAGGGCGCGCGGGGTTCATCCTCAAAGTGTGTGGAGATGACGAAGAGCTGCGACGAGAGTTGGAGTCGATGCTCGATCACAACGAGCAGGCGAAGAGCGGTTTCATCGATGCACCCGCATACGAAGTTGCGGCTGACGCCATCCTCAGTACCGAACATTCAGACAGCTTGATCGGAAGGACTCTTGGGGCCTATGAGATTGTGAGCCAGCTGGGCCGGGGTGGTATGGGGGTTGTATACCTGGCCAACGACAAGAAGCTGCCTCGCCAGGTTGCGCTCAAAATACTGCCAGCCGGTTTAACTGATGATCAGAGCCGCGTCCAACGTTTTAAACAGGAGGCGCGAGCGGCTTCAGCCCTGAATCATCCGAACATCCTCACGATCTTCGAGATCGAAGAACGAGATGGCCAGCACTACATCGCCACCGAATTCGTGCAAGGGGTGACGTTTCGTAAACTCATTGAGCGAGGCGAGATCACCCTTGCCGACATGCTGAATGCGTCGATTCAGATCGCTTCCGCCCTTTCGGCGGCCCATTCTTTCGGCATAGTCCACCGGGACATCAAGCCGGAAAACATCATGCGCCGGACCGATGGGTACGTGAAGGTGCTCGACTTTGGATTGGCTAAACTAATCGAGCGAGTCGGAGGCAATTCCGAAGCATCGACGGCAGTAGATACCGATCCGGGAACAATCATTGGGACCATTCAATACATGTCGCCTGAGCAATTGCGACGGCAGGAGCTGGACGCCCGCAGCGACATTTGGAGTTTTGGCGTCGTGCTTTACGAAATGGCCGCCGGCGAGTCTCCTTTCAAGGCAGCAACCGAAAGCGATGTAATTGTTTCAATCCTTCAGAAGAAACCTTCGTTTGCATGGCGTTTGCCTAATGTTCCGCCGGAACTGGGATGGATCGTAAAGAAAGCGCTCACCAAAGACCGGGAAGAACGCTATCAGACCGCGAAAGACATTCTCAATGATCTCAAACGCCTTAACCGTGAAATAGAATTTGATGGGCAGCTGGCAGCCGTCGAGCAGCCGGGTCACGTCGCAACCGGAATTGGTAAACCGGCTCAGTCTGCTGAGAGCGGCAAGAAAGTTCCCCGCCTGTCGTTAGGCTCAGGTAGGTTGACTCCGTCAGCCGGTCGAAGACGCTCGCGGCCAAAGATAAACTCGCTCGCCATCATGCCGCTCATTAACGCCAGCGCGGATCCCAATACCGAGTACCTTTCGGATGGAATCACGGAGAGCATCATCAACAATCTCTCCCAACTCCCCAACCTGCGAGTAACGGCTCGCAGCACCGTCTTTCGTTACAAAGGGCGGGAGACGGACCCGGTGGAGGTCGGCGCGGAGTTAGGCGTGCGGGCCATCCTAACCGGAAGAGTTCTTCAACTCGACGACAGTCTGGTTATCAGCACCGAACTGGTGAACGTTTCGGATGGAACCCAGTTGTGGGGTGCGCATTACAACCGCAAACTCGGCGATATTTTTTCAGTGCAGGAGGAGATCGCGAGGCAGATCTCTGAAAAACTACAGGTTCAGTTGAGCGGAGAAGAAGAAAAGCGCCTGGCGAAACGTCACACGCAGAATGCAGAAGCCTATCAGTTGTATCTCAAAGGCCGCTATCACTGGAACAAACGGAATGAGCAGGGAATGACGAAAGGGATCCAGTATTTTGAAGAAGCCATCCATCTGGATCCAGCTTACGCGCTGGCATACGCAGGCCTGGCGGATTCTTTCATCATTCTGGGATTTTATGGCGTGCTGCCACCAAACGAAGTAATGCCCAAGGCGAAAGAGGCGGCGAAGAAAGCACTCGAGATCGATGACACGCTGGCAGAGGCACAGATCTCACTGGCTTACGCAAACGCTGCCTATGAATGGAATTGGGTGGCGGCGGAGAAGGGCTACAAGCGCGCAATCAAGTTGAATCCAAACTACGCGACTGCCCACCATTGGTACGGGGAGCATCTGGCTCTGATTGGGCGTTCCAAAGAGGCAGCGGCGGAACTAGAGCGGGCGCATGAACTCGACCCGCTATCATTAATCATCGGAAGCGCGGTCGCGTGGATTTACTATCTCGGCCGGCGATACGATGATGCCATCGACAAATCCTTCAAAACTCTGGAGATGGATCCAGACTTCTTTCAGGCCAGATTTGTAATCGGTCTGGCCTATATTCAAAAATCCATGTTCCGGGAAGCTATTGAAGAATTCCGAAAAGTGATCTCAATCCTGGGACGTGACCCCGGCGCGCTATCGGCGTTGGGTTTCGCTTACGCCGTTTCTGGCCAAACAGCCGAGGCCAGGAAGCTGCTGGGTGAACTCAAGGAACAGTCTTGTAACCGGTACATTGCTCCTTATCGAGTCGCCCTTATCTGCATTGGCCTGAATGAGAAGGACGAAGCGTTTGAGTGGTTGCAAAAAAGCTGCGACGAACGAGACCTCGGCTTAGCTTGTCTCAAAGTTGAGGCAATGGCCGACAGTCTTCATTCCGATCCGCGATACGATAAATTGCTCGAGCGCATCGGTCTTGCAGCCAGGTCGGCTACGCCCGCTTAAGGAATCTCGATGTGCAGCCGGTTGGCGATGAAGTCCTTGTAAGTTTTCCGCAGGGTTGGGTCTAACTTGAAAGCCTTCTCGAAATCCTGACTTGCCTCGACCTTCTTGCCTTGTAGCGTCTCCACGACTCCACGACTCGCGTACGCCGCGGCCATGGTTGGATCCAGGTTGATTGCTTTTGAATAATCGGCGCCGGCTCCGCTGAGATCGTTCTTAGCCTGCCGGGCTGTGCCGCGGGCATAGTGGACGCCGGCGTCAGGTCTCTGCTCCAGCGCGCTTGAATAATCTGATATCGCGCCATCGAAGTCTCGCTGGGATTGCTTAACCTGCGCTCGATTGATGTAGGCGTCGGTAGAGTCTGGCGCCATTTCGATCGCCTTTGAGTAATCCTTGATCGCGTCGGAAAGATTTCCCTTGTCTTGTTGTGCGGTTCCGCGATTGTAATAGGCCATGGTCAGCTTCGGATTAAACTCAATGGCTTTAGTGTAGTCGCCAATCGCGCCGTCGAGATCGCCTTTTGCTTTCCTCGCGTTTCCCCGGTTGTTGTAGGCCATTGCAAACTCCGGAACCAGTTCAATGGAGCTGGTAAAGTCGGCAATCGCACCGTCGAAGTCGCTCTTCTGCAATCTGACTGAGCCGCGATTGAAATATGTCTCAACCGCCCGGGGATTGAGCTCGATTGCTTTACTGAAGTCGGCAATCGCGCCATCAGCGTCGCCTTTCTGCAATTTGATATTCGCGCGATTGTTGTAGGCCGAAGCTAGTTTAGGCTGTAGTGCGATCGCCCGATCGTAATCGGCAACCGCGCCATCAAGGTCGCCGCGCTCTTGTTTTTGAAGCCCGCTATTGTAGTAGTCGATCGCGTTCTGTGGTTTTTGGCCGGATGACAGAGCCGGCCAGAAAAGAAGAGACGCTAACACCGAAAGAAAGAGAATCGCTTTACCAGGTGGCGGCGCACAAATGTTCATAGTGAAGCGTGGGGGACTACCCGGTTTTTGGAGTTCGAGAGCGTTATGTATAATGTTTTGACTTCATCTTAGTCAATGCCGCCCGTGAGAAAACGCCGTCAGGTTTAATGCCCAAACGCACCGACATTCACAAAATCTTAATCATCGGATCCGGCCCAATTGTTATCGGGCAGGCGTGTGAGTTTGACTACTCCGGAACCCAGGCCTGCAAAGCTCTACGGCAGGAAGGCTATAAAGTTGTGCTGGTCAATTCAAACCCGGCGACCATCATGACTGATCCTGAAACTGCCGACGTCACTTACATCGAACCGCTTACCGTCCAAGCTGTTAGCGCCATCATTCGGCAAGAGCGTCCGGATGCGTTGCTACCCACGGTTGGCGGACAAACTGCGCTGAACCTCGCCATCGCCTTGTCGGATTCCGGAATCCTGGAAGAGTGTGGCGTGGAAATGATCGGCGCAACCCGGGAAGCGATTCGAGTAGCCGAAGACCGCATGTTGTTTAAACAGGCTATGGATGAAGCGGGGCTGTTGATGCCGCGAGGTGGTTTTGCAAAGTCATGGGACGAAGCGCGAGCAACTGTGGAGCATACCGGCTACCCGGCGATCATTCGCCCGTCTTTTACGCTCGGCGGTACGGGCGGCGGCACGGCTTACAACCCCGAAGAGTTTGAAGAGATAGTTCGCACTGGGCTGGCGGCCTCGCCCGTGCACGAGGTGCTCGTCGAAGAGTCGATCCTGGGGTGGAAGGAGTTTGAGTTGGAGGTGATGCGCGACATCGCAGACAACGTCGTGATCATCTGCTCAATTGAGAATTTCGATCCGATGGGCGTGCACACGGGCGACTCGATTACCGTCGCTCCGGCGCAGACGCTGACTGATCGCGAGTACCAGGAAATGCGAGATCAGGCGATCAGAGTGATTCGGAAGGTGGGAGTGGAAACCGGTGGGTCGAATATTCAGTTTGCCGTGAATCCTGAAAACGGCGAGATACGGGTGATCGAAATGAATCCGCGGGTGTCGCGCTCATCTGCGCTGGCTTCGAAAGCTACCGGGTTTCCGATTGCGAAGATTGCCGCCAAGCTGGCCGTCGGATACACACTCGACGAAATTCCCAACGACATCACCAAAAAAACTCCCGCGTCCTTCGAGCCGACCATCGACTACGTAGTCGCCAAGATTCCGAAGTGGGACTTTGAGAAATTTCGCGAAGCTGAGGACGTGCTGGGCACGCAGATGAAATCGGTTGGCGAAGTGATGGCTATCGGGCGGACATTCAAGGAGGCGCTGTTCAAAGGGCTGCGTTCACTCGAAGCCGTGAAGCCATTGCGACTCGAGGACGTTTCCGACGATGAGTTGCAGCGCAAGCTTGCGCGGCCGAATTCACAGCGGTTCTCCTACATTACATACGCGCTGCAGCACGGCTGGTCGATTGCGGAAATCTATCGTCTCTCGCGCGTGGATCCATGGTTTCTCGAACAGCTTCAGCAGGTAATGGAGATTCAGAGGGATGTGGAGGGACGAAAGCTCGAAGGGATTCCGGAGCAGCTGCTGAGGTCGTTCAAGGAGGTAGCACTCTCCGATCGCCGGCTCTCTTACATCACAGAAAAAACTGAGCAGGAAGTTCGCGATTACCGTAAAAGCCTGGGAGTTGTTCCTGTTTACAAACGCGTTGACACTTGCGGCGCCGAGTTTGAATCCTTCACTCCTTACCTTTATTCGACCTACGAGACTGAATGCGAGGCTGCGCCGACCGATCGTCGCAAGATTATGATCCTGGGCTCCGGACCAAATCGCATCGGGCAGGGAATCGAGTTTGACTACTGCTGTTGTCATGCTTCATTTGCACTGCGCGACGCCGGTTTCGAAACCATCATGGTCAACTGCAACCCGGAAACAGTCTCCACCGATTATGACACCTCCGACCGCCTCTACTTCGAACCGCTGACGTTTGAAGACGTGATGAATATCGTGGATGTTGAGAAGCCAGAAGGCGTGATCGTCCAGTTTGGCGGCCAGACACCGCTGAATCTCGCCATGCGGTTACATCAAGCGGGCGTTCCTATCATCGGCACGGCTGCCGACGCCATCGACCTGGCCGAAGATCGAAAACGCTTTGGCGCCCTGCTACGCGAACTGGGCATTCCGCAGCCGGAGAATGGAATGGCTGCAACTTCCGCCGAAGCGAAACAAATTGCCGAAGAGATTGGTTATCCCGTGCTGGTGCGGCCCAGTTACGTGCTTGGCGGCCGGGCGATGGTGATCGTCTATGACGAGGAAGCGCTGGACAAGTATGTACGCACCGCAGTTGGTTTCACGCCAGACCGGCCAGTGTTGATTGATAAGTTTCTCGAGCGGGCAGCCGAGTTTGATGTTGATGCTCTGGCAGACGAAAAAACCTGCGTCATCGCGGCGATTCAGGAACACATCGAAGAAGCGGGCATCCATTCGGGTGATTCGTCCTGCGTGTTGCCGCCCGTACGGATTGATCCGGAACACATTGAAACGATGCGCCACTACACACGCCTGTTGGCGACGGCGTTGTCGGTACGCGGATTGATGAACATTCAGTTTGCGATCAAGGACCATCGCGTTTACGTGCTCGAAGTAAACCCGCGCGCGTCGCGGACGGTGCCTTTTGTCTCGAAAGCCACTGGAGTGCCTATCGCTCGCATCGCTGCTTTAGTGATGGCGGGCCGGCCGCTCGCAGATTTTGATTTGCCGGCCGATTTGACGGTCAATCGTTTCTTCATCAAGTCTCCGGTGTTTCCGTTTGTGAAGTTTCCCGGAGTTGATCCGATCCTGAGTCCGGAAATGCACTCCACTGGCGAAGTGATGGGAGTAGGCGAAACTTTTGGCGAAGCCTACGCGAAGGCCATGACCGCTGCTGGTTTGACTTTGCCGTCCGCGGGAGCTGCCTTCATTAGCGTGAATGATGGAGATAAAGGACAAGCTGTGGTCCTGGCTCGGAAGTTGGTGCGGCTTGGGTTCGAACTGATCGCCACGCTGGGAACGGCGGAGCGTTTGCGAGAAGTCGGGTTGAAAGTTGAAAACGTTTTTAAGGTGAATGAAGGCCGGCCAAACATCGTCGATCATGTAAAGCAAGGCGAAATCGCACTCGTTATCAATACGCCTCTCGGGCGCGCATCCCACTTCGATGAGCAGGCGATTCGACGCGCGGCACTTCAATACAACGTGCCTTGTGTGACGACGATGACCGGCGCTCAGGCGATCGTGGAGGCAATAACGGCGCAGCAGGAAAACGGGGACATGAAGGTGCGATCGCTACAAGAGTTGCACGCAGCGAGCGCGGCGGCGAGGTAGCGCGCGTCTCCTGAAGGCAACGACTGGAATCCGCAAAACAGTTATGCCGCATTGCAGGCGAGGCTCTCGAAGGTTGGTTGTGGCGATTGCAGGCTTAGCAGTGTTTTTTGCCGCATGTAACAGCCTCAGGGTCCACGTCAGCAAGACACCGCCAATCGAATTTACTTTCAACGCAGGCAGATTTGCAGAGTGTTGCACTGATTTCAGGCTCTTTGCAGTAATGGAAGAGGATTCGAATCGCGAGCTTTGGAAAGTAGTTTCAAAGACTATTGTGAAGCGAGAGCAAGCTAATTCTATGGTCATCAGCTACGGCAAGCTGCCGCCTAACTTTGAACAGGAGATCCCAGCGTCGGGAGGGCCTCCTCCTCTGAGTGAGGGTAAAACTTACCTGGCGGTGGCAGGTGGTACTAGTTATGTTCCCTGGGCTCGCGTGAAATTCACTATCAAGAACAACGCAATTATCGAACTCCCACTGAAGCCAGGAGAACTTCCGTAACATGGCTTCAGAAAGTTTCGACACATCAAGAGTACGTGCCGTGGTAATCACAATCAGTGATGCATGTTCGCGAGGCGAACGGCAGGACACGTCTGGCGAGGCGGTGGTGGAACTGCTTCGCGAACTCGGTGCGGACATCGTCGAAACCAAAATCGTTTCTGACGACCTTGAGCCGCTCATCGTACTCCTCCGCAACTCGGCTGAGCGCAGCGATGTCAACCTAGTCATAACAACCGGCGGAACCGGCTTTTCTCCTCGTGACAACACTCCCGAAGCCACGCTGCGCGTGATTGAACGTGAAGCACCGGGGCTTGCCGAAGCCATGCGTATTGAGACTTTAAGACAAACGCCGATGGCTATGATCTCGAGGGGGGTGTGCGGCATTCGCTCCGGCGCATTGATCATCAACCTTCCCGGCTCACCCAAAGGCGTCCGCGAAAGCTTTGCCGTCATCGCACCGGTTCTCAAGCACGCCATTGCCCTGCTCGCGGGCTCTCCGGGTGGCGGCCTGCACTAACAAAACACCTGTGGTGTCGACCATTTGGGCTTGTTAGAATTGCCATGCCAACCACAACGACACGCAGTGAAGGTTCTTCATGAAAAGGATGTGGCCTCATGCCTGCGCGCACACTGACGGATTTGATTGATTACCTCAAGGAGTTGCAGCTCCATGGGTGGCCTCGACCGGTGCTGATGTTGGGCGCCGGGGCATCGAAAGGTGCGGGGCTGGCGGCGATGGAAGAACTGTTCGTGCGCGTAGGCCTGGATCCCAAAGATCCGGATGTGCGGGACAAGTTTTGCGATCAGATCAGTCGTAAGACTGCGCTGGCCCGTTACGAATTGCTTGAAGATCATCTTCAAAGCGTGGATCCGGGGGACGTCACGCCGGGATATCGTGCGCTCGCCGATCTCTGCGCCGCGCGTTTTTTTGACCTCGTGCTTACCGCCAACTTCGATCCGTTGCTGGATGACGCGTTGGCCTCCGCCAATCTCAAACGCAGACATTACGTGCTGCTGATCAATGGTGTAATCCGGCCGGAACGGATGAACTTGTTGCTCACTCAGCCTGAGCCGCGACTAAAGATCATCAAACTGCATGGCGACCTCTTCTATCGCCAGATGGCCTGGACAGCAGCGGAGATGGACGACTACCTGGAAAGCATCTGGCCGCAGGTGAGCGCTGCGGTTGCAGGTCGTGATTTTCTAACGGTCGGCTATGCATTAAGAGATCCCAGAATCCTGAATCTCGTCCTCGGCACTGGCGGCAAGGTTTGGTTCACAAACTACAGCGAGCATCCTACGCATCTCGCAGATGCCCAGCGTGAGCGGCTTGAGGAAGTGGTGAGTACCGAATGCGCGTTTGAGACTCTGTTCACGACGCTCGCCCGCGAACTGAAAGTGAGCCCGGCGCCGGTCACCGTTACGACCAAGCCGACGACAAGGAAATCTGCGAAGACCGGCCCAAAGCCGTCTGCTTCGCGTCGCGGTTCAAAGGCTGAGCCAATCGGACCGTTTGCTTCCCTGGAATCGGCGTCTGAACCAGGTAAGGTTGGCGCGCCGATCGATTCCGAACGGTCATCCCGTATGACCGCTCTGCCGACTGCCTCTACGGTAGACGATCTACTCGCGTCGCTCGTCGGGGTTTGGAATCCTCAATATGGATTGATTGGGATGACTGGCTTCGTGCTGACCGAGCCGCGTGTGATTGTGGTTGACGGTTGCATGAGTGATCCGAAAAACACAGGTTTTGAAGTGAACGAAATCGTCACTTCGCGCGGATGGCATTTACCGACTCATCCCATTCGCCTTGTTCCCGGAGACCGTTTCGGACCGCTTCTGCTCGAGGTTCCACCGGAACTGGAAGTACCCGGACTACGAATGGATATCAGCCCGGTTAGCGCCGGTCTGGCTGTGCAGATCGGCGTGGCCGTGCGATATGAAATGCCGGGATCCAATGAGGCGGAAGCACAAACGAAGAAACGGGAAAAGGAGCAGGTATCTTTTGGTCTCTCGAGCGGGCGCGTCATCGACGGTCGCGAAAAGCCTCTCGACCTCAGTGGTCATCATTGCAAACACGTTGTCGAACTGGCGTGCGCAGTGGCGCCCGGTGCTTCGGGCGCACCGGTCGTCGATGAACAGATGGCGGTGCGTGGATTCATTGTGGGCGGAAGCGCAAATTTGCGAAACCCTCTCTCATTCATGTTCCCGGCTTCTCGTTGGGGACGTGGGCTGGGAGGGACGACAAATAAGTAGCCGCGTGATTTTGGTCCGGCGGCGAGCGGATCAGTTCGAAATTCAGCCGCGGATAAGCGCGAATGAACGCGAATCCGAAAGAGTACAGCGGGATAGTTTAACGTTCATGAGAGAACGGACTTTGGCGAAGGCAATCTTCTGGTTTTCCGGTTTCCGCAGATTCGCGTTAATCCGCGGCTGAACTAACGTTGTTTACGGCTAACTTTGCATTGATCCATTGCCGCACTCACCAACTGAATACTTCGCAGTTGTGTCCCTTCCATATGATGGTGATAGACTTCGCGACGCATTTGAAATAACGACTCGTTCTCGCGCGCGCCTGATCCCGGCGCGAGAATTCCTCAAGCGCTTTCACCCAAATTGGATCCCGTTTGATGACCAAGAAAGTCTTCATCAGCTACAGCCACGATTCCGACGAGCACCGCGAACGCGTGCGTGGGCTCTCCGACCGGCTGCGCCAGGACGGCATCGAAACCTCTCTCGATCAGTACATCAATGGCTCGCCGAGTGGAGGCTGGCCGAGGTGGATGCTCAACGAACTCGATGCCGCAGAATTCGTCCTCGTCGTCTGCACGGAAACCTACTACCGGCGATTCCGCGGGCATGAAGTACCCGGCAAAGGAAGAGGCGCGGATTGGGAAGGCGCCCTAATCACTCAGGAGGTTTACGACGGTCGCAGCCAAACGTTGAAGTTTGTGCCGATCTTCCTGGCGGCTCCGGTTGAGAATTGGATCCCCGAGCCGTTGCGCGCGGTAACGTACTACTCTCTGACCTCTGAGAGTGACTACCAGAGCCTTTACGATTTCCTGCTGGGCCAGGCGGGCGTTGAGCCTCCGCCCGTTGGTGCGCTCAGGATCAAGCCGCGTCGAAAAGGGACTGCGCTAACTTTTGGCGAACCAGCGCCGGCCCCCGCTGCCGACACTGAGGTATCGCCTGAAGAATTCGTGGATGACAAGGTGAGGGAGGCGGCGATCGTTCTAAACCAGGCCCGCGCGGACAAGTCGCTCACCGTGCCTGCGTTAATCGAAACTCTGGATCGCCTGTTTGAACGGGACACCTTTCGGCGTGAGCCTTCAGTCAGCGTTTGCGTCACGCAAGAATGGCATTACCGGCTGCACGCAGGCGTTCAAACGCTTCACCTGTTCGAGGATTACGAACCCTTTGTTGAGGACGAAGCACCGAATTTGTCAGCACGTTATCGAGAGCTTATGACAGAAGTTGCACGCTATTGCCAACGCATGGCTGCGTACTTGTTTAAGCCAGCGGTTGGTCTGTCAGAGCTGAGAGTGTTTGTCGGCACCGATAAGTTTATCAGCAAAATCCGTCGCAAGAGGAAGCCGTTTGTTGAAGGTGGCCTTGATCCGGAGACGAGCGCGAAAATCGATCCGCACCTGACGAATTCCCTCCGGCTAATGAAGGAGCTTCACGATGAGGTTCTTGGTCCTCCTCCCCGGATCGCCTAAGAGGTGTGCGCGCGATTTGCGCCGTAATCAACGTGTCCTAAACGTCACAATCACGTTATTATCCGGCGAGCAGTCTTCTTCTTTGCGGACCTTTGCGTATTCTTCGCGTTCCTTGCGGTAAGAAAGAAGCTGGTAGCTGACCTTTTTCACCGGTAAAAATGAAAAACTACCCTCATCACACCCAGCTTCGCATTCAATGTAAGCGTTTTATTCTTCAGTTTGCTTTCGCGGCTTTGCTGATCTTGTTCTGCCGTTCCAGCGCCGGCGCAAACCGGATCAAGTTCAGCTGAAGACGATCCTTCCGGAAGTGAAGGCATCGAAAAGGGCTGGAACGAATTTGGCGTTTGGGGCGGCTTCTCTTTCAATGCGCCGACGTTGATTGGCCAGACGCCAGGTGCGAGGTTCGGAACCCTCGGCCTGCGTTACGGACGCGTTCTCGCGGCCAGCGAGACGGTCGCGTTCGAATACACGATCGACGTCGTACCCGTTGCGGTGTTGTCGCTGAAACGATTTACTCTGGTCCCTGTCAGTCCCGGAGTTTTCTCCGTACAAGAATCCCGTGAGAGTGTTT
Organism: Pyrinomonadaceae bacterium; assembly: GCA_045403245.1. Lineage (GTDB taxonomy): Bacteria > Acidobacteriota > Blastocatellia > Pyrinomonadales > Pyrinomonadaceae > PSRF01. Next base: position 18,490 of record JAXIOV010000056.1, read on the forward strand.
ACGGCGCCGGGGCGTCACCCATCGGCTTGAAGCTTAACTTTCGCCGGCAAAAGCGCGTGCAGCCTTTCGCTGCCGCCACGGGAGGATTTTTGTATTTTGGCGAGGAAGTGCCCATTGCCGGAGCCGCGAAGTTCAACTTCACCTACGACTTCGGCGGCGGCGTCCAGATCGTCAACACGAACCGGCGTTCATTCACAATCGGGTACAAGTATCAACATATCTCAAAGCCGATCTATCAGCCTGATCGAAACGCTTCGTTGACATTGATCACTCCGCGCGCTTAAGATTTTTGAGTCAGGAATTAGAGTTGAGGCTTCAGAGACGGATGAAAGCGGCGTCAGACCGCCGTACTGCAAATGCTGCTTCAGGCAACCACAGAAATCGCGACAACGACAACCCAGAATATCGGATCACCGATCACGGCTTATTGGCCGGTGATGATCTTCTTCGTCGTCGCGATCGCCTTTCCGGTGTTGCCGATCATTCTCGGAAGGTTTCTGCGTCCCGCGAAATATGGAAAAGGAAAGATGCGGCCGTACGAATGCGGCATCGACCCGACTACGGACGCGCATTCGCGGTTCACGGTGCGTTACTACATCGTGGCCATGCTGTTCCTGATTTTCGATGTAGAAACGATCTTTCTGCTCCCCTGGGCCATTATTTTCATGGGCAACGACTTTTCGTTTACGAAGTTTGCCCTGATCGAGATGTTTGTCTTTATCGGCATTCTGGTAGTTGGTTACTACTACGCCTGGCGCAAGGGTGCGTTGGAATGGGCGTAGCCCAGTCCAAAGTCTAAGGTCCAAAGTCCAAGGTCCGCTGGTTGAAAATTGAATCTGATCCTGGACATTAAACTCAGAACCTTAGGAATTGACTTTGGACCTTGGACTTTGGACCTAAGGAGCCTTGGACTTTGGACTTTGGACATTGGACTTCTAAATGGCTGAACACGACGAAGGCTTTGTCCTAACCAGATTTGATACGCTGATGAACTCCGTTCGGCGGACTGTCGGCGCGAAGGCGCTGGACATTACGGCGCCGGTCGTCAACTGGGCGCGCAAGTCGGCGTTATGGCCGATGACTTTTGGTCTGGCGTGTTGCGCGATTGAAATGATCGCAACCGGCGCGGGACGTTTTGATATTGATCGTTTTGGGGCGGGCGTCTTCCGACCGAGTCCACGGCAAAGCGATCTGATCATTATCGCCGGGACAGTCACTTTGAAGATGGGCCCGGTGGTCCGTCGCGTGTACGAGCAAATGCCGGAACCGAAGTGGGCGATTGCTATGGGTGCCTGCGCTTCCACCGGGGGACCGTTTGACTCGTATTCAACCATGCAAGGCGTCGATCGATGTATTCCGGTCGACGTTTACATCCCTGGCTGCCCACCACGTCCCGAAGCGTTGCTCTACGGTTTGATGCGCCTCCAGGACATCATCATGCGCGAGGCGCCTTCCGCTTACATCTTTGAATCCGACGGCACCGTGCATCGACGCCAGGAACTCGAGGATCCAGCCGAGATGCCAGTTACTGAGCCAGCAGCCGAGCAAACTCAGCAGGTGTAAAAGCAAACTGTAGGGGCGTCCCTCCGTGTGGGCGCCCCCTTTGTCTTCCTACAGATTTTCCGCGAAGATTAGGGGCGCCCACCCAGGGACGCCCTGCAATTGTTTTCACCCACCCGCGAGTATTACTGACCTCATTCCTAAAGAATGCTAGTACGGGACCCGGCGCAAACTAACAGTTTGCTCTACGCGCCAGACAATTGATTCTCAATCGTCTTCGTCATTTCAAGAGTTAGCGCGTCCTTGTCCTTGAAGAGATCCCACACCTTGCCAGTCGCCGGCTGCTCAGCGGCGACAACCACCCTTCTAATAAAACGAAACCGATCCTTTGGACTTGGATGGGTGTCATCTTCCGTGGTCTCGCGATCGAGCGCCTTCGCGATCGCTTCGTGAAGATCAGGGTTGTCTACCGTTTGCAGCTCATAGATGTTCTGGAGCGCGCGGCGCGAGTTGGCTGACTCGTTAATCTCATTGGTGGCAGTGTAGTCAAACTCCACACTCTTGCGGACGACGTGCGTAAGCCCTTCTTCGAATGCCAGCGGGCCATACTGAGACGCTGCCACGCGATCGGCGAGAACCTCCTGCAGTCGAGTGGCTCCGTGACTGATGCGCCGAAAGATAAAGTGGTAGACCCTGAGAAACTGAAAAGCGATGTTCCACCAGACCGCCTGTCCACTCAGCACCATCGCGTGCGCAAACTTCATCATGTCTGCATTAACCCTCAAGGCAATATCACCGCCGGCTGTGTCGCGATGTGAGAAGTGACCGTATTCATGCGCGAGCACCGCACGAAAACCATTCTGCTGAAAATCATTCAGCACTCCAACGCCTATAATCAGAATCCTTCGCGCTTTATCCTGTGAGCGTTCTCTAAAACTGCCCTCCTCATAAACCGCCATGTCGGTGGCCGGCGTCACCCGGATCTCGTCCACCGGTCGAGTGCCCACCGCGGCTGCCACCTCGCGAGTTAACTCCCAAAGCGCCGGCGCTTCTTCGTGCGATAAACTCCTTCCGGGATCTTCGCTCTCAATCTTGAGGAATAATGAACGAATCATCTTGTAGATAGTTATCAGTGCAGCAATGAATAAGATGGCTATGAGTTTTATGGGGATCCGCCCGATCATGTAAAACCCATAGGTGACCGATGCAGCAACTGCGATAACCAAAAAGATCACAACCGGAATGGAGATGTAATAGTAGAGGCCAGCCAGATTGATTAGAGCGCGGTATCGCTTTCGCAGCGATATGTCCGAAGCACTCGCAGTCGACGTGGGTCCGCTTGCTTCGATGGCCCGCAAAGTTTTCCTGGACATGAATTTCCCGATTAGGAACAGGAGTGTCAATCCCAGGATCCAAACGCCCACCAGGACGCCTGCATATATCGCGTAGTGCCAAACTTGCGCCTGAAAATGAACTCCGGAGTCGAGAAATTGCTGGGCGACGTCATGCGGCAGACCCATAGCTTCGGCGGTTCGAATCTCTTTTTCCGCTGTCGTCCACTTTTGATCGTTGGCCGATAGAATGGCGTTGAAGTAGTGAGTTGCCATTTGATCGGGGTGTCTGGCTACCAGTTGTTCAGTCGTCCGTCGAAATTCGTCTACATCGTTAAACTCCAGGGCCAGTTGACCGACGAGGAGCAAGTACTCCGGATCATTGCCTGTCTTCTGTTTTTGATTTGCCTCTCTAGCCAGATCATAGGCACGCCTTTTCTTTTCTATCGGTGCTTCTTGTCCTGTGCCCGGGTAGGCAATGAAGTTAGCGAGGCTGATCAAGTTCTCCGGTGAGCGGTTCTTTTTAACAGCCAGTTCCAGAAACTTGAGCCCATCATCCAATTTTCCCAAACTCGCCAGGCAAGTACCCAAACGCCTCAGGACATGGTCAGATTCAGGGGCCTTCTTGCGCACGGCTTCATACAAGCGGGCTGCTTCTTCATAATTGCCGGCATCCATGGCCACGGTGGCGGCTTTAAAATCCTCCAACGCCGCAGAAGCGTTGGCTTGAAGCTGAGTCCAGATCACCTTCTCTTTTTCCATATCGCGAGAGTTGGTTTGGGCGGTGATAGCGACTGGAACGAGCACCAGGAATGCGAGGACATAAAATAGTTTGGTGAGCATGAGTGGGTTGACCTTTCGTCAATCTGACGGGACGTTTGGTTGAAGACGATCCAACTGCTGGGACAGTAAGCCTGGATCGAGGCCGGGACGTGTCAGTTTGCAAAGACTTGCAAGGATATCGTCGGCAAATACCGAGCGGAAGTTAAACTAACCCCGGGCATTCGTCAACGAGTTTCGCCAGGATGAAACGCCAGCAATTCGTTCATCCTGTAGGGCTCATACCAACAAAAAGAGGGAAGAAAAGTGATATCCGCTTCGTCGAATGGTTGGTAGGCAAGACGGAGGGGGCGGATGGAGCGGCACGCGGCAATGGCCGAACCGATAATCGACGAACGCGTGATCGAGGCCTGTTGCCAGGGTGACCGGGAGGCCTTCGGTCTGCTCTTTGAAGCCTACAAGGACCGTGTGTTTTCAATTGCGGTGTATTCGTTTGGCGGCGATGAGGCGGCCGCAACTGATGTTACGCAGCAGGTCTTTCTGAAGTTAATGACCACCATCGGGCAGTTTCGCGGCGATTCCGCCTTTACCACCTGGCTGTATCGTCTGGTGGTAAACGCTTGCATCGATGAACAACGAAAGCGAAGAAGATTTCTGCCGTTTGGAGAATCGGTGAGTATGCGCCGGGTCGAAGACCGAAAACCGCAGGAAAGGCGTTTTGCGCGACTCGAAGTTGCCGGGTCGGTGCAAGCGGCAATCAAGGAGCTAACCCCAAAACTTCGAATGCCGATCCTGTTGAAGTATGTTGAAGGACTCTCGTACGAAGAAATCGCAGCCGTGATGGACTGTTCGAAGGGCACCGTCGCTTCGCGTCTGAATCGGGGCCATCGAGCATTGGCCAGAAAGTTGTCGCATTTGAAAGATGAAGTTGTTTAGCAGGACAGACGCACTGTTTCTGTCGCTGTGTTTGTGGAGCGAATGAGAATGTTTTCAAAGCACGTCGCCGAGGACCTATCAGCATATTGTCATGGAGAGTTGCAGCCGGAAGAATCGCGCGCTGTGGCGGAGCATTTGATTGCCTGTAATAACTGCCGCGTTCACTTTGAAGAGATCAAGTTAGGAGTGAAACTCGCGGAGCGTTTGCCGCAGTTGTCCGCGCCCGATTCGATTTGGGAACGGCTTCAATCGCAATTGGACGCGGTGAACAAGGACGGTCCGGGATTGGCTGGGATCCGTTCGTCAATCTCAAATCCGAAATCCGAAGTCCGAAATCCCAAATTCCGATCACGCTTCGCAGCGGTTGCTGCCGGCCTGTTGATAGTTGCCGGTATAGGCTCAATCTGGTTCTACTCGCGCGAGTCGCGTCCGTTTTGGGAGGTGGCCCGGATTGATGGTATGCCGGTGATTGGCACAACACGTTTGGCCGGGAAAGGAAGGCTGGCAGTCGGCCAGTGGTTGGAAACCGATAATGCCTCGCGCGCGAAGATCGACGTTGGAACGATAGGCGAAGTGGACATTGATCCAAACACGCGTGTTCGCCTGGTCGAGACCAGGCCCACCGAGCATCGGCTCGAACTCGAGCGCGGCAGGTTGAGCGCCAGAATCTGGGCGCCGCCGCGACTCTTCTTTGTGGACACACCTTCCGCCGTTGTCGCCGATCTGGGTTGTGCCTACACGCTCGAAGTTGATAACGAAGGTGGCGGCATTTTGCATGTCACTTCAGGTTGGGTGGCGTTGCAGTTAAGGGACCGTGAGTCGATGGTGCCGGTGGGCGCGGCTTGCGCAACACGAAAGGGAATTGGCCCTGGCACGCCATACTTTGAAGACGCATCGTTCATTTTTCGTAGTGCCTTGACCAAACTTGATTTTGAGCCGGAGGATCCTTCCGCGTCGAAGATACAGTTGCTCGACCAGGTTTTACTCGAAGCTCGTCCACGCGACTCGCTGACGCTGTGGCATTTGCTTCGCCGGGTTGAAGGAAAGGATCGCGAGCGCGTGTATGATCGGCTTGCATTGTTGGCGCCTCCGCCCGGGGGTGTCACGCGCGATGGAATTCTGCAGCTCGACAAACAAATGCTGGAACGATGGCAAGATAATCTCGAAGGCACCTGGAGTGGGGCTTCGAGCTTGAAAAGAGGTTGGATCAAGATTTGGACGCATGCATTGGGAAGAATTAAGGGACAACAAAGTAAGAAATGATTCGAAACGCAACCTGTGGGTGAAAAGCGGCGTCAGACCGCCGCACTGCTCCAAAAAGGGAGGTTGTCATGCAGGCCGGAACAATTAGTCGCAGAAAGTTTTTCAAACAAACGTCGGTGGCTGCCATTGCTTTCACTTCACTGCAACTCGGCCCGATTGGACTTTGGGGCTGCACGGCTCAGTCGAATCTGAGCAAGGCTGCCGCGGAGGGAAACTCAGGCAGCGTGCCCTGGAAGATCGCACTTGTTTCCGACAACGAGCCAGGCGAGCCTCTCATCGTTTCAGGCACAATCTTCGCGCCTGACGGCCGTACGCCTTTACCTGGTATCAATCTTTACGTCTACCAAACTGACGCCAAAGGCGTTTACACAACCAGCGGAGGCAGTAATCGCAATACGCGGATTCACGGTCAGATGCGCTCAAACGCCGATGGCCGTTACGAATTTCGCACGATCAAGCCTGGGTCCTATCCAGGCACCAGAAATTCAGCGCACATTCATGCTTACATCTCCGGCCCGGGCTACCCGGAGTACTGGATTGACGAATTTATCTTTGAAAGCGATCCATTCGTAACTGACGACGTGCGCTCGAAGTTTGCGGGGCAGGGAAGTTTCTCTCCGATCCTCAAACTGACGCGTGACAGCGATGGAACGTGGCGAGGGGCCCGTGACATCAAGGTCGAAAAGTGTTCAAAGAATTGCACCGGGGAATGAACTCCACCGTTATTCACCACAGAGAAAGAAGGGCACAAAGGGCTCACAAAGACTTGCGAGTATGAAAAAACTTCGACGCGTTTTGAAATGGGTGGTGGTGATTTTCGCGTGCGGCTTTGTCGCGCTGCAGTTTTATCGTCCGGCGCGAACCAACCCGGTGAGCGATCCGTCGCAGTCGATCGAGGCCCGGTTGCAGGTCAGCCCGCAAGTCGTTTCCGTTTTCGAGCGGTCGTGCAACGATTGCCATTCAAACAAGACACGCTGGCCCTGGTACACAAACGTTTCGCCGGTCTCCTGGTTTATTGTGGACCACGTTGACCACGGTCGGTCGCACGTTAACTTTTCGGAATGGGGCAGCTACGATCAGGAAAAGCAACTGAAACGGCTCCAGGAAATGTGTGAACAGGTCGAGGACGGGTCGATGCCGCTGAGTTCCTACACGCCACTGCATCCCGGTTCTGAGCTTTCCGCTGAGGACAAGAAATTGTTGTGCGATTGGGCGGAAGCTGAGCGAGGGAGGGTTCGTGCGGAGCAAGCAACGGGGCAGTAGCCCGACTGTTAGGGAGGGCGTCCCTTGGGTGCAGACGCCCACCCTAACAGTCGGGCTACTGCCTTGAGGCTAAATGCCCGATAAGTGTCGCGTGTCGTTAATCGCAACGACGCGAACAAAGCCATCTGCTCTCAAATCAAAACGCGCAATTCCGCAATTAGCCGTAGCAATCCAGACTGGTTTCAGTTCAGGAGCGTCAAGGGCGCCCATTATGTGAAGGATAAGAATGCAAATTGTGCCCGTGTGAGTGAAGACGGCTATGCGTCCACCCTTATGTTTTTCGATCGCCTCGTCGAGTTTTCGTGAGGCCCGATCAAGCATTTGCCGGTAGCTTTCCCCGCCCACCAACACGTGTTCCAAGTCGCGCCGCAGCAGCGCCTGATATTGCTCCGGATGTTGCTCGGCAGCTTCTTCAAACGTCAGACCCTCCATCACCCCAACGCTTCGTTCCCGAAAAGCTTCGCTTGGTTCCAGGGAAACGCCGGTGAGTTGAGCTAACCGGCTGGCCGTCTCGACAGCTCGTGGCAGATCGCTTGTATAGATTGCGTCAAACTTCTCCGCAGCCAGCGCCCTGGCCGTTGCCCCAGCTTGTTTTCGTCCACGGGATGAAAGCGGAGTGCCGGTGTGACCACCGAAGCGACCTTCAGCGTTGCCAAGAGACTGGCCATGACGAATGAGAACGACGTGGGTGGTCTGAGGCATGTGCCGAGTTTAGATTTCCACGTTCCAGGTTTCAATGTACCGGACGTGAAAGCTCGGGCTCTGGGCTGGGAACCAATCCGGGCGGCGCTGGTTCGTTCTTTAGTTTTTCCGCCTGGTCGTGAGTGATAAGTGCCTGGATGATTTCTTCGAGATTGCCTTCCATGACGAGGTTCAGCTGGTGAATTGTGAGGCCGATGCGGTGGTCGGTAACGCGATTTTCTTTGAAATTGTAAGTGCGAATCTTTTCTGAGCGGTCACCGGAACCAACCATCGAACGTCTCTCGCTGGCGAGCGCTTCGTGCTGTTTATGCTCTTCAATCTCCTGGAGTCGCGCCCTTAAGACGCGCATCGCCTTCTCGCGGTTCTTGATCTGGGACTTCTCATCCTGCATGGAAACCACGACGTTGGTGGGCAAATGCGTTATGCGGACCGCGGAATAAGTTGTGTTAACCGATTGGCCACCTGGACCGGACGAGCAGAATGTGTCGATCCGCAAATCCTTTGGATCGATCTTCACATCTACTTCTTCCGCTTCCGGCAACACTGCCACAGTGATCGCCGAGGTGTGAATTCGACCGCTGGCTTCCGTCTGGGGTACGCGTTGCACGCGGTGGACCCCGGATTCGTGTTTGAGTTTCGAATAGACCTTCTCGCCTTCGATCAGCACGATTGCTTCCTTGATGCCGCCGATTCCTGATTCTGAGGCATCGAGCACTTCGAAACGCCACCTCTGCCTTTCCGCATAGCGGCCATACATTCGCAGCATCTCCGCCGCAAATAGACTGGCTTCATCGCCGCCAGTCCCAGCCCGGATCTCGACAATTACGTTTTTCTCGTCATTTGGATCGGAAGGCACCAGCAGGATCTTCAATTCGTTCTCGGTCGTCTCGAGCTTCTGTTGCAGTGTCTCAACTTCGGCCTGGGCCATCTCGCGCATCTCTGTGTCATCAGTGGTATCGACGAGTTCACGCGCACCCTCAAGCTCTGACTTCAGACTCTTCCAGGTACGATACTTCTCTACTATCTCGCCCAAACTGCGGTGTTGCCTGGTCGTTTTGGTGTAAGCCGCCTGGTTCGCGAGCAGTTCCGGCGACGACAGCTCGTTGGTGAGCTCTTCGTAGCGGGCTTCGATTTGTTCGAGTCGATCTAACATTGGTCTTTGCGGCTCATGCTTTACGAAAGCAGCGCGAGTTCCGGTTCAGCTGGTCTTGGTTCAAGTTTGAGTGATTCCTTCAGCGCCTCAATCGCTACCTCGAGTTGCTGATCATCAGGCTCCTGCGTGGTGATGTTTTGCAGCCAAACACCCGGCCGGGTAATCAGTTTGAAAATCCACCCACTCTCCTTCTTCGCGGAAAGGCGAATGATCTCATACGAGAGACCGGCCACCAGCGGCATCAGCGCCAGGCGTACCAGGAAGTTGTAAACCAACGAGTCAAACTTAATGACCGAGAACAGCGCGATCGAAACCAGCATGACAACCATCAGGAAGCTTGTGCCGCAGCGCGGATGCTGACGTGGTTGCGGTCGTGCGTTTTCGACCGTCAACGGCAAACCTGCTTCCCAGGTGAAGACGGTCTTGTGTTCCGCCCCGTGATACTCAAACACGCGCCTGATGTCTTTGATCAGCGAAAAACTGAAAATCATGATCAGGAAAAAGCTCATCCGAATCAGGCCGTCGATCAAGTTGAAGGACACCGATGGTCGTACCGGGTGCAGGTAAGCCCTGGCTGTTTGCCAGGCCCGCGTGGACCACGGTGCGGTTGTGGTCGCGACATTTGAATCTGATGCGACGCTATTCGAGCCAGGACCTGAAACCACAGGCGCAGGTTGACTGGCGCTCGCCGAGAGAGCAGGCGACGGAGCCCATCCGGCGGCAATGAAGAGGGCGTTGGTCAGCAGGAGCGGCGCCGCCACAAAAAGGAGAACGTTGAAAATGATGGCGAAAGCGATTGAACCCACGGCCGCGGAGGTGGCGCCTTTTTTCAACTCATCTTTGGCGCGCTTCTGAGTCGGAATCGGAAACAGTCCCGGCACGGCGCCCGTAATGCCGGCAACATCACCTTCGCCCTCGATTAGAGCAGGACTAAGCGCGACTTCGACTTCTTCCTGTTCCGCCTCCTGAGCGTCAGCAAAAGCTTCGTTTGCGGAAAAGTTGAGGGCTTTGACGCCGAGTCCCATCGACTGGATCAAGACGGCCCCGCCGCGCAGGATGGGCAGCTTGAGAATGGGATACTTGTCGCTCCACTTCGGCAAGCGGGCAGCAACGTTAATGATGGTCCCATCGGCCTTGCGCACTGCGATCGCATAGGCGTTGGGGGTGCGCATCATCACACCCTCAATCACCGCTTGTCCGCCGACTATCAAATCTCTTTCGTTTGCGCTCATTGTTTTTTGTAGGACAGCACTCCTGCCTGTAGTTGAAGCCCCGCTTTCCAGAAGGACAGACAGGAATGTCTGTCCTAACAAACAATAACGCCGGCTTTTGTGGCGGTCGCAGGTTCAACACACGAATCAAGCGACCGGTGATCAAGCCGGCGTCTCGTACTGAGGTTTTGCTAGTGACGGTTGATGGTCAACTCGATCCTTAATATCAAAAGACAGACAGGAATGTCTGTCCTACTTGGTTGCGGCCACGGTGTTCTCGGCGGTCTTTTTGCCGTAGCGTTTGTTAAAGCGATCAACGCGGCCCGCCGTGTCTACGAGCTTCTGCTTGCCCGTGAAAAACGGGTGACAAGCCGAGCAGATTTCTACGTGCAGGTCGTCCTTCTTGGTTGAACGGGTCTTAAAAGTCTCGCCGCAAGCGCAGCTAACAGTAATCTCGTGATACTCCGGGTGAATTCCTGGTTTCATTATCTCTAACCTCTCACATACAGACGGCTAAATGCCGCATTTTTCAAACAAACTATGATAGGGTTGGAATACTCCTATCGTCAAGTAAGACAAAGAGTTCTATCAACTGAAACCGTCGCCAAACGCTGGAAAACAAGTTGGTTGACAGTATATTCACGCCATGCTTAAATCGATTTTTGCCGACCTTTTGTAATTGCAATAACACTTCGCATCCACCGTTGGGGCGATCGAGGTAATGGATCGCACGTTCAGAGTGTGATTACCAGACTGGAAAAGGATGGCAGAGGACAACGACAAGCCAGGCGCCGGCGTTCCTAAACAGCCCGACTCTTCAAAGCCGGCTGAATCTGAGGGCACGCCACCGGCTTCTTCAATCCCCGACGCCGGGGAACTCGCGGGCGCTGACGCGGAAAAGGCCGCTATGGTTGAGCAGGCCAAGTCGCGCGTTGCCACGGTCAAAGACTCACTCGCCGGTAAGCCTGCTGATCCTGCAGCGGCTCCTCCCAGAGCTCCCGTCAAGAAGAAGGAAGAAGGTCCAAAGCCCACGGACGCTTCCGACAACAAGTTAGTGAAGAGATTGAAGGTCCAGTTTGATGGCGTTGTGACTGAAGCGTCGGAGTTCCTGGGTCAGTTAGCCATTCGCGTTGATCCGTCACGCATAGTTGAAGTTTGCGAGTTTCTTAGAACCGACACCGAAACACCTTTCAATTACCTGTCAGATCTGACCTGCGTACACTATCCGACCCACGCCGATGCCCCGCTGGAAATCGTCTACAATCTTTTTTCTATCGCGAAGAATGAACGCGTGCGTTTGAAGGCATCGATAAAAGAAGACGCGCCCATCGACAGCGTGACGAGTGTCTGGCCGTCCGCAAACTGGATGGAGCGCGAGGTTTACGATCTGTTTGGCGTACATTTTAGAAATCACCCAGACTTAAGAAGGATCCTGTTGCCGCCTGACTGGGAAGGTCATCCGCTGCGGAAAGACTATCCACTTGAGTTTGTGGAAAATGCGTGGACCAAAAAACATCTGCCGGTGATGACGGAAGTTGACCAGGAGCAGTTGGAACAGCGCCGTGCCTATGGACTGGAGATACTTTCCGTTCCGCAGGAGCGGTTGATGCGAGAGATCTTTCAAGGCGGCAAAGAAGTGATGCCGAAAGATAAATAGTCAGTGGTCGGTAGTCCGTTGTCAGTTGTACCAGCGGACGTGCCACTAACCACTAACCACGGACAACTGACAGTGACCCCAAAAGAGATCGCCGCCCAGTATGATGCGAAAGTCTTCGATACGCCGGAGGCGGCGAAGGTAGCTGGCTTTGTTTTGACCGAGACCATGTCGCCTCGCAACGTTTGGAACAAGGCGAGCGCGGCCCAGGCGATTGTTACGAAACTTGTCAGCCGTCGGTTTAAGGGCGAGGCGGAGGAGATTGGCTTAATTATTGAACCGTGGAGTGTCACCGGTTGTTATAAACCTAAAGAGCCGGAGTTGACGGCAGCTTAGTCAGGTAATCATGCATCAGGTAGAAATCGCGACAACTCAAGAGACCCTGCTCGACAGCCCTGAGATGGTGCTGAACATGGGGCCACAGCACCCATCGACGCATGGCGTGCTGCGCGTCATCTTGAAACTAGATGGCGAGACCGTCATCGACCTCGATTGCGACATCGGTTACCTCCATCGCGGCATGGAGAAGATTGCCGAGAACCGAATGTATACGATGATCGCTCCTTACTGGGATCGTCTTGACTACATCGCGGCAGTGTCGAATGGACTCGTGTGGGTGGAAACAGTTGAGCAGATGATGGGTCTTCCGGTGCCACCACGAGCGCACTACCTTCGCACCATACTGACGGAGCTGAATCGCATCGCTTCCCATCTGTTGTGGCTGGCGACTCACGCTCTGGACATTGGCGCGGTGACAGTGTTGCTCTGGGCTTTACGCGAGCGGGAAGAGATCCTGAAAATCTTCGAACGACAGTTTGGTGCGCGTCTGACCTGCCACGCGTGGCGCGTCGGCGGCATGCCGAACGACGCCTACGATGATTTTGAGTCAGATGTGCGCCGCTTCGTTAACAATTTTCCGAAGCGACTTGACGAGTATGAGACCGTGCTCTCAGAAAACCGGATCTGGCTCAGTCGTACAGTTGGCATTGGGGTTATCTCAGCCGAAGAAGCGGTGGCAATTGGCTTGTCCGGTCCGGCGCTGCGTGGTTCCGGCGTCGCCTGGGACGTGCGAAAGTCCCGGCCCTACGCAGCTTATGCTGAGATGGATTTCTCCATCCCCTTAGGCGAAAACGGCGACACCTACGATCGCTATCTGGTGCGACTCGAGGAAATGAGACAGTCTCGACGGATCATCGATCAGGCGCTTGATACCCTGCCGGATGGCCCGGTCAACGCGAAGCTGCCAAGGATAGTGAAGCCTCCCGTCGGTGATTACTACCATTCGATCGAAGGACCAAAGGGCGAGATTGGTTGCTATCTGGTTTCGGATGGAACAGCGCAGCCATGGCGCGTGCGTGTGCGACCGCCGTCATTCATCAATCTACAAGCTCTGAAACAGCTTTGCCTCGGTCACCTGGTGGCAGACGTTGTCGCGATTATTGGCACGCTCGACATAGTTTTAGGAGAGATTGATCGATAAGGGATGTAAAGGTGTATCTCTTCCTGTTTGCTCCCATCAGCTTCCTCGACGATCTGCTGCTGAAGTTTTTCAGCGCCGATACCGTCAACCATGTGGTGTGGCCGTTCATTCAGATTGGTCTAATCGTCTCACTCACTGCCGGCTGGGTTGCATTTGCGACTTATCTTGAACGAAAAATTTCCGCGTTTATGCAAGCTCGCCTGGGGCCGATGCGCGTCGGTCCCTGGGGGTTGTTGCAGCCCATCGCAGACGGCATAAAACTACTTACCAAGGAAGATTTCGTTCCCGAGAAGGCCGACCGCTGGATCTTTTTCTGCGCGCCTTACATCGCCGTCGCTGCGGCGTTCATTGTTTTGGCAGTCATCCCATTTGGCCCGGACTGGGCCGTGGTCGCTGACGTCAATATCGGCGTGCTTTTCGTGCTGGCAGTTTCCAGCGTCGGCGTGTTGGCGCTGATCCTGGCCGGGTGGTCATCAAACTCCAAGTACTCGTTGCTGGGCGCGTTGCGTTCGAGCGCGCAAATGATCTCTTACGAAGTGGCCATGGGCCTCTCGTTGATCGGTGCGCTGATGTTTGCACGCACCTTGTCGCTCTCCGGCATTGTTCAAGCTCAAGCTTCCGACACCATCTGGTTTCTTTTGTACCAACCGCTGGGCTTTCTAATCTTTCTGGTGAGCGGAATTGCGGAGAACAATCGTGCCCCGTTTGATCTCCCGGAAGCCGAATCGGAACTGGTCGCCGGGTTTCACACCGAGTACTCAGGCTTTCGCTGGTCACTCTTCTTCATGGCTGAGTATGCGGCGATGGTGGTGGTGTCCGCAGTTGCCGCCACTGTCTATCTCGGTGGGTGGTATTTCCCGTTCGTTTACAACCTCACTGAAGCAAAGGGTTATCACAATCTCTATGTTATAGTCAGCCTTCTGATCTTTATCACGAAGGTAGCAATCGTGCTGTATATCTACTTCTGGTTGCGCTGGACCTTGCCGCGCTTTCGCTACGACCAGTTGATGGATATCGGCTGGAAGTGGTTGATTCCGGCCGCGCTGATCAACATCGGAACTTCGGCGCTGTCGATCTTTCTGGTGCAGGCACTGGATGGGTGGCGCGGACTCAGGACGATTGAGTCGCTTTCGAATCAATTGAACCTGACGGCGACCGGCAAGGCGGTGATGATCGTGACGGGCCTCGCGGGACTGGCTGTCACTGGATTGTTGCTGGCGAGAATCAACTGGCGTTCGCGCGATTTTAATTTGAAGAGCCAACGCCGGAACATCCGTTTGGTGAATTTGCCGCAGGGCAAGCCGGCTGTTCCAGCACCTGCTGCTGCGCCGAGCGAAGGGTGACTAACAATCAGCAATCCGAAATTCGCATTCTGAATTTGACGATATGCCTTTAGTAAAAGTTCCAAAACCGAAATTCATGGAAAAGCTGCAACGCTTTTTCCTCATAGACCTGCTGAAGGGACTGCGTCTGACCTTCAAGTACAACCTGGGCGCCATCATTGATAAGGATTCGGTGGCGGGCAAAGGCATTTACACCGAACAGTATCCCAAGGTGCGTCCGGACGTTGCCCCGCGCTTCCATGGCGCGCCGCGTCTCAACATGGATCCTGAAACTCACGACACGCTCTGTATCGCCTGCAACCTTTGTGCGATCGCCTGTCCTGAGGATTGTATCGATGTGTTAGCGATGGACGTCGAAATCATCGTGGCCGGCAAGCCGCGCAAGAAGAAAGTGCTCGACGAATTCATTTTCGATACCTCACGTTGCATGTTTTGTGCGCTCTGCCAGGAAGCGTGCCCGACTTCCTGCCTGGAATTGACGCAAGATTTTGAGCTGGCAACTTACTCGCGCGCCGGTTTCGTCTGGAACCGCGAAATGCTCGAACAAGGCCGCGAGACCGTTAAGTACACGCGTTAGCGAAGAGTGATGAGTAATGACTGATGCGTAATGAGTAAGACAAAGAACCCCGTCGCTCGCATCTCAGCACTCCTTACTCATCACTCATCACTATTTTTATGATTCTTTCCGGGTGGGAAACTGTCTTCTTCTGGGTTTTCTCAATCGCGGCCATTTTCGCAGGTCTCCTGACCGTGATGGCCCGCAATACCATTCACAGTGCGCTCTTCCTGATCTCCTCGCTCGTCTCCGTGGCGGCCCTCTTTATTTTGCTGCAGGCGGAATTTATTGCCGGCGTGCAAATACTCGTTTACGTGGGCGGCGTGATGGTCTTGTTCCTGTTCGTAATCATGTTGGTCAACGTTGGTTCGGAGGAACGAGGAAGCGAGGAAATATTTAACCGGCCTCGCCAGGTCACGACCAGCATAATTTTCTGCGCTCTGCTGGTTGCCGGACTCATTCACGCTATTACCCAGGGTTATGAAGGGCTAAAGGCTCGCGACAACACTCAGTTAGGCCTTGCCGCCCAACAACGGCAGAGTCGAGAGCAGGCTCTTGCGCCATCCGCAACCGGCGCTTCGCGAATCACCACCGACACGGAGCGAGTCGGTGGAGTCCTTTACCGTTACGGCTCGCTGCCTTTCGAAATCGCGAGCGTGCTTTTGCTGGTAGCAATAGTTGGTTCAGTAATGTTGGCGCGTACCTTAAAACAGGAAGCGGCCGTAGACGATCTCGAACTGGAGAACCCGAAAGAAGAAATAAACAACCAAAGCGAACCCGCACCGGCTTCGCTGGAACCCGAGACTGGTAGCTGACGCCTATGCTTAGTTTCTTTACCCCAATCTTGGGCCTGGTTTTTCAGGAAGCCGCAGGTGGCCGCCTGGCGACCGCGTTGGACAAGGCGCAGCATCCCGACTTGTCGAAGTTTCTGACGATCGGGGCCCTGTTATTTATCATCGGCGTAGCTGGAGTCCTTACACGCCGCAATATCATCGTCATCTTCATGTCGATCGAATTGATTCTTAATGCGGCAAACCTCAACTTCATAGCGTTCTCCCGATACCTGCAGGAAACGGGCAATGTAAATGCTGTGGCGGGTCAGGTATTCACCGTGTTCGTAATCGTCGTAGCCGCGGCTGAAGCGGCCATCGGTTTGGGAATTGTGATTGCGCTCTACCGTAATAAAGAAACGATTTGGGTGGATGAGATTGATCTTCTTAAATGGTAAGGCTTTGGTCAGTTGTCAGTGGTCCGTAGCCAGTTGCGCGCACAACGAACCAATGACAACTAACAACTGACTATGTATCGGTACATCTGGCTAATTCCGCTTCTCCCGCTCGCTGGGGCCGCCATCAATGGCCTGCTGGGGCGCCAGTTTCGCTTTTCGGAAAAGCTAATCGGCGGCATTGCGGTTGGGTCGATTGCGCTTGCCTTCCTGCTGACCGCCGCCGCAGTTTTCTCCTATGCGTTTGCCGGCAGTGGCATTTATCCACAGGCATATGTCTCGACTCAGGCGACATTTACCTGGATTCCAGGAGGGGCAGTTCGTCTGACTCATGGTTCCAAAGAGCGCCTTAGCGCGAAGCTCGCTGAAGAAACAGAAAAGAAACGCGCGGAATTGCCACCTGGACAGGGAGAGCACGCAGTAATCGTCGGCGGAGCTCAAGAGTCTGGAAATTCGGTGCTCGACATCCAATGGAGTTATCAGCTCGACGCGCTTTCATCGATCTTCATGCTGGTGGTGACGGGCGTTGGCCTATGTATTTTTGTCTTCGCCACCGGATACATGCACGGCGATCCCGGGTTGTATCGATTTTTCGCCTACATGGGCCTCTTCATGTTTTCCATGCTCGTCCTCGTGATGGGCTCAAACTTCCTGATGATGTTCGTTGGCTGGGAAGGGGTTGGACTCTGTTCCTATTTGCTGATTGGTTACTACTTCGATCGGGAAGAGGCCGGGAACGCCTCACGCAAGGCATTCATCACGAATCGCATCGGTGACTTTGGATTCGCTCTGGCAATTTTCGCGGTCATCGCAACCTTCGGCACGGCGCAGTACACCGATGTCTTTGCGCAGGCCGCCACCTTCCCGCTGGAGCCGTTGGGTAACTGGGGATTGCTTTCCTGGATCGCCCTGGGACTCTTCATCGGCGCGTGTGGGAAATCAGCTCAGCTCCCGTTGCATGTCTGGTTGCCCGATGCAATGGCGGGCCCCACGCCCGTCTCAGCTTTGATTCATGCGGCCACCATGGTGACCGCGGGTCTGTACATGGTGACGCGCACAAACGTCATCTTCCAGCATTCGCAAACCATGATGCTGGTAGTGGCCGTAGTCGGCGCCGCTACAGCTTTGTTTGCTGCCACGATCGGTATCACCCAAAACGACATTAAGAAGGTGTTGGCGTATTCAACCGTTTCGCAGCTGGGTTTCATGTTCATGGCCTGCGGCGTCGGCGCTTTCGTGATTGGGATTTTTCACGTGATGACGCATGCGTTCTTCAAAGCACTGATGTTCCTCGGCGCCGGCAGCGTAATTCACGGCATGCATCACGAGCAGGACCTGCGACGGATGGGTGGGCTTAAGAAGTACATGCCATACACCTACCTGACTTTCCTGGCGGGTTGGTTGGCAATCTGCGGCATGATTCCATTCAGTGGTTTCTGGTCGAAGGACGAGATTCTCTGGAACGCGGCCTCGACGCGTTATATCCCGATTGGCTGGCTGGTCTGGATAGTTGGCGTTATCGCTGCGACCTGTACGGCGTTTTACATGACGCGCCTGGTGGCAATGACCTTCTGGGGCAAGGAAAGGTTCCTGGGAAAACAACGCGCTCGCACGCCAGAGCACAAAGTACACAATCGCGAACATGAAACTCCGGAGCATCACCAGCACATCCCACACGAATCGCCGCGCTCGATGTGGATTCCGCTGGCAGTACTTGCCGTGCTCGCAACTGTCGGCGGCTTTGTTGGTATTAGCCCGGCCTTCACGGGTGGCCATCACGTAGGCGGCAGACTGAATATCGTCAACTTTCTGGATCCGATTATCTGGAACCCGACGACCCGGATGTTTGGCACGCATGAACCGGTTGATGCCTATGGAAAGCCACTGGAATTAGTTGAGCGTCACGGTGTGGTGAGTGTGCTCACAACGGAAGAACTTCACGTCGCGGCTCCGCCACCGATATACGGCCACGAAGAAGGATTCAACCTGGCCCACGCTGCTGAATCAATCTTCCACAACTGGACAGAGTTGGTCTTCGTCATTATTTCGTTACTGGTTGCCGCCACCGGCATGTTGTTGGGTGGATTGTTTTACGTCTGGCGTCCATACCTGCCCGATCTCTGGGCCAACCGCTTGAAACCGTTGTACCAGGCCAGCTACAACAAGTACTGGGTTGATGAAATCTATGGCTGGGCGGTTACGCGGCGGGTGATGGATGCGGCACGGGGAGTTTACGCTTTTGACTCGAAGGTAATCGACGGCATCGTAAACGGCTCGGCGTGGTTGACTAAGCTTTCGAGCCGAATCACCGGCGGCACCGATCAATATTTGGTCGACGGACTGGTGAACGCAATCGCTGCCTTTATTGTTCGCCTGATGTCACCGCTCTTCCGCGCAGCGCAGACGGGCTTTGCACAGAACTATGCGCTGGTGATGGTTCTGGGATTGGTGCTGGCGGTGCTGCTGTTTTTTGGTGCGGACATGGTCGGATTGAAGTGAGATGTGGGGGAGTCGTCAGTGGTCAGTCGTCAGTTGTTAGTTGCTTTCGATTGACAAAAGAGAATTCGCTGGTGCAACTGACTACCAACAACTGACAAACGGACTAATTATTTATGAAAACTTTGCCGATTCTCTCAATTGTTACCTGGCTCCCGACGCTTGGAGCGATCATTATCCTTGCGCTCTTCAAGAAGGATCAGGCAAGTCATATCAAGAAGTTTGCCACCGCGTGGTTTGGATTGGCGTTCGTCGCTTCGCTGGTGCTGCTTGCCTATGACCGCGTCGCCGGCGGTATGCAGTTTCTTGAAGACCGGGAGTGGATTCCCGTAATTGGCGCGCGTTACCAGATGGGTGCTGACGGCGTCGCTGTGCTTTTGATCGTGCTGACGACGCTGCTGGGAGTCATCGCTGCGCTATCGTCCTGGAAGTACATCGAAAAGCGCGAAAAGGAATATTACGTACTGTTGTTGCTGTTACAAACAGCGGTTGTGGGCGTGTTTGCATCGATGGATTTGTTCCTGTTTTACCTGTTCTTTGAAGTTTCGTTGGTGCCGATGTACTTCCTGATCGGGATTTGGGGTGGCGAGAACCGTCTCTATGCGGCCATTAAGTTTTTTCTTTATACGCTGGTGGGCTCAGTGGTCATGCTACTGGGTGTTTTGAAAATGTATTTCCTCACCCAGGACACGTCCATAACCAACCAGATCAGCCAGGCAACCATCGATCTGCTGGCAGGCAATCCGCAGGCGAGCACAATGGTGAACAGTAGTTACCAGGCAGCACTCGCAAACGGCACTGGCACCTTCAATATTCTCTACATGCAGGCGATGGGATCCGTCCTGCCGATGGACATTGTGCAGGTGCTGCTGTTCTTTGCCTTCGCGCTCGGTTTTGCCATCAAGGTGCCTATGTTTCCGTTTCACACCTGGCTTCCCGACGCGCACGTCGAGGCCCCGACGGCTGGTTCCGTCATCCTCGCCGGCATCCTTCTGAAACTCGGAACTTACGGTTTCTACCGCTTTAATTTGCCGATGTTTCCCAAGGCGTCGGCCGACGAGAGCTTCTTTTTTGCTGGTACTGGCAATCAGTTCGGGCCGCGAAGCGTAATGGTCTTCCTGGCGATTGTCGGCATCATCTACGGCGCCCTGGCGGCGATGTATTTCGTCGTCAAGAAAGATGGTGACGTGAAGAAACTCGTCGCGTATTCGTCCGTTTCATCCATGGGAATCGTGATGCTCGGGCTCTTCGCATTGAATCCGAACGGCTTGTACGGCGCCGTACTGCACATGATCAATCATGGCATTTATTCAGCGGCGCTGTTCCTTTTAGTCGGAATCATCTACGAGCGCAGGCACACACGCAACGTGGCGGAGTTTGGTGGACTCTCGCATGTAATGCCGGGCTATGCAGCCGTGTTTCTGTCCATGGTGATGACGGCGATTGGGTTGCCACTGTTGTGCGTTTTCATTTCAGAGTTTCTATCGCTTCGAGGGGCTTTTGAAGCGAACCCGATGTGGGCAGCCTGGGGCGCGTTGGGGATAATCTTGAACGCCGGTTACATGCTCTGGTTATATCAGCGAATGTTTTTCGGGACCATCGATAATCCTAAAAACGAAAAACTTCTGGATCTGAGTGGGCGGGAATGGCTCTACATGACGCCGCTGGTGATCATGTCGCTCTGGATCGGTGTTTACCCGAAGGCGTTTATTAGTTACATCGAAAAACCCGCGAATGCCGTGGTTCGCCAGGTGCGCCCAACTTATCCAGTACCAGGGATGCCGCCCGCTCAACCTGTCGGCGCCCCACTGAAGGTAACGGTAAGTCAAAAGTGAATGATACGAGTGAACGGTATTCTATTTTAGTTCGTACAACTGACCACTGACATCGACCGCATGTTTCTATTGCAAGCCAACACTACTTCGTTATTCAACCTTTCCGACTTACAGCTGATTATTCCTGAGCTGATTCTGACGGCTTGTGCCTGCATCGCCCTGGTCATGGAAGTAATACTGCCTTACCGGAAGAGCAGGGTAGTGGCTTACTTCTCGCTGGTGGGCATCGGCATCGCCTCACTTTCTCTCGGCCTTCAGTGGTGGTTTAGCGGCTCCGCCGCGATCACGGGGTTTTACGGAACAGTGCGCATCGACGGCTTCGCCTTGATCTTCAAGGCCATTTTCCTCATCGCCGCCGCCCTCGCGATCGCTATTTCGACGCGCTACCTCGACATCGAGGGCGAACAACACGGCGAGTATTACGCCCTGGTTCTGTTTGCCACGGTTGGGATGATGTTCCTGGCCTGCGGTTACGATCTGATTGTCCTCTATGTCAGTCTTGAACTGATGGCGTTGACGTTCTACGTGCTCGTCGCCTTCACCAAACGCGAAAAGCGCACCAACGAAGCTGCGATGAAGTATTTCCTCCTGGGTGCGTTTTCGTCCGGCGTGCTGCTCTATGGAATGTCGTTGATCTACGGCATTGGCGGTTCGACTAACCTGGGAGAAATCGCGCAGAGGATCGCGGAAGTCGCAAACGCCGCAGGTCAAACCGGGGAGATAACCGACGGGGTGGCGAAACTACGCCCGATGTTGTTGCTGGGCATGATCGCACTCGCGGCGGGATTGTTCTTCAAGATCGCGGCAGTGCCGTTTCACATGTGGGCGCCCGATGCATATGAAGGCGCGCCAACGCCAGTCACCGCATTTTTGTCCACTGGCTCGAAGGCTGCGAGCTTCGCGCTCTACGCTCGGATCTTCATTGAAGCGCTGCCGGCAATCCGCGCAGACTGGGCGCCACTGCTCGGTTTGGTCGCCGCGATCACGATCATGGTGGGAAATTGGGCAGCGGTAACTCAGGAAAACTCCAAACGCCTGCTCGCTTATTCGTCAATCTCGAACGCGGGTTATTTGCTCCTGGGGTTGGTGGCCGCAAACATTTACGGCTACATCGGGCTAACAATCTATCTGTTGGTTTATACGCTCATGAACATGGGCGCCTTCGGCATTGTGATCAGCCTGCGCCGGCGGGGCATCATCGGCGACAACGTAGACGACATGGCGGGCTTGGCGCAGAAAGCCCCTTTCGCCGCGGCAATGATGGCGATATTCATGCTTTCGCTTGGCGGTTTGCCGATGACAGGCGGGTTTATCGGAAAGTGGTTCCTGCTCTATGGCTTATTTGAGCGTGGAGAAACCGACGGTAAGAACTGGTATTACTGGCTGGCCGGTTGGGCCGCCATCAATATTGTGGTCTCTTTCTATTACTACGTGCGCTTTATCAAAGTGATGTATTTGGGCGACCGCGTGGCCGACGACAAGCCGCTATCGCTTTCCCCGGCATTGCAGACTGCGCTCGTGTTTTCTGTGGTTGGTATCATTATCATTGGGATTTTCCCGCAACCGTTCATCAACATCGCGCAAAAGCTATTGTCTAACTAATCGCACAACCGCGGTGTGGCGCAGCTTCCAGACTTAACTTCCTTTTCGAGGCGATGGTTCGAGTAGAATCACCGCCTCAAACAGTTTCATGTGGGTCTTCTACTTCTTTGCCGCGATCGTTATCTGGCTCGGCTTTCTTTCTTTTCGGGGCGGACTGCGATTCAGCCGGTATGTGAGATCGGAAACCGCCAGGCCCCTGTCCGGGTTCACGCCTTTTGTCTCAATTATTGCGCCCTGTCGAGGACTCGATCAGGGTCTGAAAGAAAACATCTCTTCACTCTTTCAGCAGCATTATCCAAATTACGAAATCATCTTCGTTACTGATCGAGCTGACGACGCTTCAATCGGCATCCTTCAGCCTGTAATCGCGGAACAAAAACGCGAGCTGAGTGTCCCAACGCGCACTGTGATCGCCGGCGAAGCAATCGGTTGCGGTCAGAAGGTGCACAACCTGAGTGTAGCGGTGTCAGAAATCGATCCGCGTTGCGAGATAATTGTGTTTGTGGATACCGACGCGCGGCCCGGTCCCGAGTGGCTGCAACACCTCGTTGATCCGTTGCACGACGGACAGATTGGCGCCGCGAGTGGCTACCGTTGGTTTATTCCGGTGCGCGGAGGATTTGCCTCGCAGCTCCGTTCCGTTTGGAATGCATCGATTGCATCAGCGCTGGGACAGGGGCGGGACAAGAATTTTTGCTGGGGCGGTTCCACCGCAATTCGCCGATCAACTTTCGAGCGCCTGGAAATGGTAGAACGCTGGCGCGGTACGGTCTCCGACGATTTCACCCTGACGCGCGCGCTTCAGGAAGCCAGGCTGCCCATACACTTCGTGCCTGCCTGTCTTGTTCCCTCATTGGAGGATTGCAACGCCGGCGAGTTGTTGGAGTTTACCAACCGCCAGCTGAAAATCACGCGGGTCTATGCGCCACATTTGTGGAAACCTCTGTTGATAGGCAGCCTCTTGTTTACCCTCGTGTTCTTTGGTGGGGCGGCGCTGGTAATCGTCCGCGCGATTCTCGGGCTGCCATTTGCGATCCCACTGCTACTGCTGGCCACAATCTATGCGCTTGGTACCGCGAAGTCGTACATACGGTTAAGGGCTGCGGCTATTCCCCTGGCGGGATTTCAGCAGCGTCTTTGGCGTACATTGCCCGCGCACTTACTCTTATGGCCTCTCGGTTCGGCGCTTTATCTCTGGAATGCCCTGGTCGCCGGTTTTTCCCGGCGAATCAAGTGGCGCGGGATCACCTATGAATTGAAATCGGCTACCGAAGCTGTCATCATCGCTCGCGAGTAGGACAGACATTTCTGTCTGTCCTCTTTGTAGGATAGGTAGGCACGATACTAAAACAGCGGACAGGCAGGAATGCCCGTCCTACGTCATGCCAAATAAGGCCATACAACTGGTACAACTGCTTCGTTCCACCAATCGCGAGAAGCGACTGGGAACGGTTATCCTGTTTGTCACCTCGCGTTGTAACGCGTTTTGTAAGACCTGCTTTTACCACGAAGAGTTGAACCAACCTGGTGACATGACTTTCGAGCAGATCGAGAAGATTTCTCGGACCATGCCCCGGATCACTGATTTGTGGCTGTCGGGCGGTGAACCTACTTTGCGCCGCGACGTTTGCGAAATCATCGAGACGTTTGTCCGGAACAACCAGCTCAATCGCGTAATCATTCCAACCAACGGCCTCATCAAGACGCGTGTTTACGAAATCGTAGACGACGCATTGACCAGGCATCCGGAAATCGATCTCTATCTCAATATCGCGCTCGACGGTTACGGCACAACGCACGACCGTGTTCGTGGGGTTCCGGGAAACTGGGAAAAGGCCCTGGATTGCATCACTTACTTGTACCCGCTAAAAGCGAAGTACACAGACCGGTTCCGGCTAAATGTGAACACAGTCGTTTGCGCCGACAACTACACCGAGATTGAAAAGCTCGGCGAATTCATGTGGGAAAACTTTCGGCTTGACGGGCAGTATTTCAATATCGTCAGGGGCGAAACACTTGTCGGAGAAGAGATCAAGCAGGTGCCGCCGGAGGTCTTACCGGAAATGTATGAATACGTTTCCAAGTTGACGAAACGCTATGGCGACCGAATGTTTGCCGGAGACGACGCCAGCAAGCGCTTTGTGAAGAACGTTGCGTATGTTGGCGCCATCGCCACCCATTACCGCACCCAGCATGCTAACTTTCAAAAATCTACGGCCTGGCCTTTCCCCTGCACGGCGGGCGAGACCACGGCGGTGATCGATTACAACGGAGACGTGCGCGCCTGCGAGTTGCGCGAAAAGTTTGCCACGCTCGCTGATTACGATTTCGACTTCGGTGCGTTGTGGGATGCGAACGAAAGAGCGATGGAGGTGAATGCAATAGACGGAGGCAAGGCCTGTTGGTGCACGCACGTCTGCTTCATACACGATTCAATGCGACATTCACGCCGGGCTATGTTGTACGAACTGCCGAAAAACTTTCTCAGGCGGGAGAACTGGCACTCCTGATATGCCGGAGACCGAAAAGGAAGAAACCGCCCGTAAGAGCGGCATCGCCTACGGCGCGGCGATAACGCTCTTTGCGTCGGTGGCCACACTTACTGGCGTTGGCTGGCTGTTGGATAGTTGGTTCGGCACCAAACCGTGGTGCCTGGTGGGGGGCATAGTTCTCGGAGCGGCCACCGGCTTCTATCAGTTCATCCGGCTCACTGCAAAGCTTTGATAGATGTCAAGCATAGCTGGCGCAGTCAGGAAGGGGGCAAAGCGAAGCGCGCCCCCGCTCAAGCTACATTCAATCAACTTTGGTATGCACTCTCGCTCCGGGAAGCAGAGCTTGAAATCATGGTCCCAGCCGGAACCTTATGCGACTTGAGCGGGGGCGCGCTCGCCTTGCCCCCTTCCTGACTGCGCCAACCCGCGGCTGAATTTCAAACTGGGGCCGCTGTCCGGGTAGTGTCCTAATCTAAAAGCCTCAAGCTGTTTCCGTGGTACGGTAATTGTCCCAAGGGCTACTTCTTAAATATCAAACTACTGCCAGCCTCGCCAGCGTATTGCCAGCCTTCCGCAGCTTGTTGATCTAGCGCTTGCTGTACGGCGTTCGAGTTATCAAAACGAGATAAATTTACGCCGACAGCTTTGTACTGCGTTCTGGGGATCGCATGGGCAATCGGAGCTAACAGGGCTCCGAGGTTTATGAGCAGTAACGCAGCGATGATTGTTAGAAGAGTATTCTTAATCCGCATTTTGATTTTTTCCTATTTGGGTGATGCAAAACTTCTGTCATGAAGTGGAAAGAGGTTGATCGCTTCTGTGTATTGCATAGTAAGCGCGGCCAGCGATATAACCAAACCAATCGAAGAGCCAACTTCTAAGAGGCTTGCAGGCTCCTTCCGGGGCGTTACCGTTTATGAGGCGGTGACGCCCTTTCTCCATACGGCCGCGCTTCTTGCCATATCGCGCCTGTTCTCGTACCAGCCGCCTCCAGCCTGCCCAGCAAATCAGCGTCAAAGACGAAAACGTCCCCTCGCGGAAACCCTACGGGCCAAACACCGGCTTGCCCGCACTGTTCAAGCAAATCAGGCCGACAGACATAAACCTTATTCCGAAACACTTCATAAACCCGCCGATCTAGCGGCTTCCCTTTGAACGCTCGCACCATCACCCTATCTCCTCGCATTTTGAAAGCCCTCCTTGCAGGACAGTCTAGCGAGTTCCGTAAGCACAAAGAAATTTCGTCTACAGGGTATTGCGCGGCGGTACGGCCTATGGTAGATTTGTCCCGCCCACTATCTTGCTACGGTACGGCGAAAGGAATAACCGATGGTGACTGATGCAAAAGCGGAGCGAGTGCCGCCCTATACGTCTTACAAGACCTTCCGAACCTTGATTGAGGATCTGCGGACTCATGGCGTTCCCAGCCATATTGACAGGGACGTGCTCAAGCGTTTTTCGGGAAGCGTGGGCACGCAGCTAATGACCGCCCTGCGATTCCTCAAACTAATAAGTGATGACAATGAGCCGCAGCCAGCTTTGGAAACTCTAGTCGAAGCCAAAGAACCGGAGCAGTGGAAAAAGGCTTTAGGAAGCACACTCAAGGCGGCATATGGCGATTTGATGGCCCTTGACCTCAAGCGAGCCACGCCAATGGCTTTGAGCAAGGAATTCAAGGAGCGTTACACCGGAAAGGATGACGTTGTTAAGAAGTGCGTCCGGTTCTTTGTTCATGCTGTGAAGGATGCCGGAATAGAATTAAGCCCTCGAATTGCTAGCGCAACGCGAGAACGCCGACGCAGTCCCAACAAACCAAAGAAGCCACGTGCGGCGGATGAGGGCAACGGAAACGATGACAACAATGGTGGGGGTGCCAGTGGCGGTGGTGGCGACAGGCCAAAGATTCAGAAATCAAACTATGAGGTTTTAATCGGGATTCTCAGTCCAGACATGGAAGAGAAGGAACAAGAAGCGGTCTGGACTTTGATCCGCTATCTGAAAAAGACGGAGGCGCCATGAGAAGATCAGAAGCCTCTTGCGTTCCCAAATCGCATTCGCCGACGTAAGGGGCAGATACAACAAGACCCGCTCTAATAAATCTTTCGACGGAAGCATTAGAGCGGGTCATGGCGGGTGCACCTTCTTGCGGAGGGCGTCCCGTAGCCGGTGCTATTAAGGGGCTTTACATCCTGAGGGCCGCTGCTGATCCAGCGTGGAGTTCAACTCTCACGCCCTCCGATCACCCGATTGTCAACGCCTTGAACGTAACACTATTGGATGGCTCGGTTCAAGGTTTCACGTACCCAGGTAGATAGATCCTTCCCTTCCGACTTGGCCGCTTTTTGATACGCGGCCTTTTCGGAAGGTTGTACGCGAGACTGCAGTACAATATCCTTCGCTTCACCCTTTGCCAGCTTTGGTCTACCGACCTTTGGTTTTTTGTCTCGCATTCTGTATCTCCGCTGCGACTGCTGCCCTCACCGCTGTCTCCGGCGAAGTGACCGGCGGGATTTGCAGAACTGTAATATATCGTGTCTCTCTATGGTTCTTCCCGGCTTTGTGTGACCATGCGTAGGCGTGACTAGCTTTAGGATGATCGAGCAGTTCAAACACTTCTACTTCGCCGCTCCAAACAGTTTCACCGCGATACGTCTCTGTTACTGGTACGGTTTCAAGGTACGACGATTCGCAGCCGTGTAGATTGCGAATCGCGTCTTGTAGCTGTGCTATGTAGTCCTTCACAGCGCGGCCTCGACTAGATCGCTCCATTCCCAAAAGTTATTTGCAACTCCCGCAGCCATTGCCGGAGTGCATCGCAACGTCGCGTGACGACGCACAAAGTTGTAAGCGGCAAAGTGAAGCGCAACCGCAGCCTCGAAGTTTTCAAGCTTCTTACTGAACGCCAGGGTTAGGCGATTCATTCGCTTCATGTGCAAGCGAGTAGTAGCATTCAACCGCTCAATATGGCTAGTGTGCTGGCGAAGCAAATCAGGATTCCCCGTGATGGCATACTTGCTAACAGAGACGAAACGCG
>JAXIOV010000045.1:0-10691 GCA_045403245.1 Pyrinomonadaceae bacterium
GGATCCACTTTGATCCAACGAGTGCGCTCATAACCCGGTAACTCGCAAGTCAGAGACGCTTCCGTATACTCGATAATCTTCATCGAGCTCTTGCCAAAGAGAAACACCGGATTTTTAGTTGTCGTGGTTACGACGATGGACTTCGGCGCTTTAGGATCATCCAGTTCGTAGGTTGCGCGGGCGATCTCCTGCGGTTCCGAAGCCTGGCGGGAACCGGAAGTCGAAAGCACGGTGATCGTCCCATCAGGCGCGAAACGAAAGAGCACCTCTTGCGTCGCCCCAGTTGTGACTGCTTTCCAGGTCCCGATTATGTTGAACTCGCAACCTTGCTGGCCGAACGTCGTCGAAGTTGCAGCCAGACAAATAAAAAACAGCGTAGAGAAAATTGCCGACCTTTTCATGCGCCCTTCCCTGGTTGAAGTGACTAAGAATAGAAGCCACGTTTCCGCAGCCCCTATTCTTAGTCGCCATGATGCTCAGCGATTGAGCTCTTAGGTGGTCAAGGAGGCTGTCCTTAACGACCAGGGTCGCTCGCTAAATCTCCCGGACATAGCCGTACTTCTTGACCTGCTTGTCCATCAAGACTTGCAAAGCCAGGCCCTCCTTCCACCTTTCCGCGTACGACTTCGGCGGATCGGCCCAGGAAATATGCTTCAGTATGGTCTTAAGGCTGGCGAACGCCTCAACCACGGTCCACACGTTGGTGGCATCGTTGATGATCCTGAATGTTCCCGCGTGCATGGTCGCATCCAGGTCAAAACCCGGGTGGCTCATACCGAAGAGTCTGAAGCGAAGCGTCTCGATATCGTGGGCGTCTCCGGTCAAGAACAACCAGCCGGGCAGGTTGGCCTTGCGCACGGTTGCGTAATGCTTCAAGGCCGCCGGATCGTCAGTCTCCGGTCTTGTGGTTATCGAATAGAAGAAGACGTCTTTCCCCATTCGATGCTTCATGGAGTTATAGACCCTCTTCAAAGTGGCGGTCACCATCGGACAGGCGCCGTGGCAGTCAGCGTACATGAAGTTAATCACGACCTGCCTGCCCTTGATCAGGTCGTCATAGAACCTGACCTCCTTGTTCTCATGCGTTCGGAGCAAGGCGTTGGTGAAGCGCGCTACTCCCGGCGACGCAATGTGCGGCTCGAAGCTCGGTTTGCTTACGATGCCGGCAAAAAGCTCTCTTCTTTTCATTAGGACACCTCCTCCTTCCGAGCCCGCCGTTCCTCTTTCTGCACCTCAGCCAGGCGCAGATCTTCCTGTTTATGGTGTGCTGCGATTAAGGCTTCGCAGGCGGTTACGTCAGCTGGAGTCTGGCAAATGTCCCACCGCACCATCATGAACGCATCTTCGTGCGCCATGTTGTGGCAGTGGATCAGGTACTTGCCAACGAAGTCTCGGAACTGCATCTTGATCAACGCGCCCTGAGTGGCTTCAAGCCGCATGACGTCTTTTCTCCCCGACATCAACGGCGGAACCGGTTTCTCCACACCGGCGACGAACCGCTTGAGGGTACGAAACTCCTCGAAGTGGATGTGTACGGGGTGGGTCCACGCCGAAGCGCCCACATTATTGTTCAAGAGCCACTCTTCAGTGTTATTCCTGAGAATACAGTGCTGGGGTATGCCTGCATCGAATGCCCGTTCGTTAATCCTGAACAACCGTGGATTCGAACCTGCAGGATCACGCACGAATCGCCACTCAAACGTGGCATTCGTAGCCGGTAGGGTTGGGTAGGTGCACAGCGTAGATGGAATCGGCGGCGTATCCGGTGGAAACCACCACTCGCTGTTTACCACGTTGAACTGCATCATGACGTTCTCAATGGCCAGCCCCGGCGGCAATGGATCCGGAGACGCGGCGCCGACAAACTGCGGCTGGGTCTCCTTCAAATAGAGCTTCGAGCCGGCTGGGAACGGGGCGAAGTCAATGATCACGTCATATCGCTCTGCCACGCTTACCCTAAGCGCGCCGGTAGGATTTTCCATCTGCTGATTAACTGAATTGCTGTTGCCAATATTGGCGCCGGCATCCACCGGGATCGGATGCTCAAGGAAATTGGCGTCGGTGCCTACGACCACCATGGTTCCGACTGATCCGTCGGGTTTGATGAGGAAGAGATCATAGGTCTTCACCGGGCCGGAGTTCAGGAACCGGAAGCGATACTTGCGCCGCCTGACAGTCATTTTTGGCTGAATCTTCCCGTTGACAATAAATTTGTCTCCACCGGGAGGAGCCGCCCCCACCTGGTTGAAAAGCTCGGTGCGTCCGTTGGCGGTAGCGCAGAACTTTTTGTCGGTGAGTACTACTGGAAAATCCGTAACGCCGAAGTAGCCCGGCAGCCGCAGAGAACCTGAGGTGTTGAATTCGTGTCCCGGGTCCTTAGAGTCGTACACCAAAAACATGCCGTTGAGGCCCAGGTAGTTGCTGTTTGCCGTGAAAGCAGCCCGGTGGTCGTGAAACCAGAAGGAATGCATCGCTTCTTGTTCGTCGCCATCCGGCGGAAAAGCGTCATATCCGGCATAGACGTTGGGATAATGATTGTCCTTCCATTCTTCCCTGAAGAAGAAGTCGCCCGCGAAACCGTCACTCTCAGATCCATGGTGACCATTGTGAAGGTGGATGGTAATTTCGTTCTTGCCAAAGGTCGTAGTCGTCTCCGGCAAGCTGTTTCGGAAGCGCACGATGGTCGGGTGGTTATAGATGTTAAGAACCGTCGGCGCGGGGTATTTGCCGTTGAAGCCCCAAATGTACGACGGCGAATAATCGGAGTGGAAAGTATGGGTTGAAGCCCGTGCTTCCAGCTCGTACTCGACGTCAGGAAGAAACTCTTCCCATCGCTGGTGGTCAACCCGTATGGCCTCGCCAGCTGCCTGGTTACGCTCCTTGGTCGGCGCCGGGTCTAGATCTTGTGGAATTGCCGGAAATGGCGCCGTAAACGTGTCGAGAAATGGCGTGGTTGCCGGACTGTTTGTCGGGTTGGTAGCGCAGATTATCGGCTCGTCGACTGGATCAGTCGGAAAGACACTGGCGAGCGCCTTCCTTGAGGTAATGATATTGGGAGCCAAGACAGTCACAGCTCCCGCTGCCGCCCCGGTCTTGAGCACGGTCCTTCTGCTAACCGTGCCCTTAGACTTCATTTTTTCGTCTCCCTTCCGGTGCCTTGCCTTTTTACTAGGCATAGAAATCTCCTTTCAGCCCGGATGCGGGCCTCAATCCAATATATTCGCTGCTAATTTGTTGCTGGCCTTGAGGGGCCAACGAGAGTCGGGTCCCCGGTCTTACTCCTAACGGAAAGGCAAAGACTATCGGCTTGAACACGAGGAGTCTTGCCAAAAAGCTCGAGAATTGTTTTTGCGAAAAACCTGTGGGGGAAATATTGAGTGCGTAGCTTCGAAATCGATGCAGAGATTATTACCGGCGACTGTTGATGACAAGCTATGTTGCTTGGCGTTTCTTGCTGTTCGTTAGCGGATTTTGCTTTTATGGTCCATCGGCCGCTTCAGCAGAAGCAATGCTACGCGGTGACGGAAGTGGCCATGTAACTAAGTACGTTGATTGTGAACAAGAGACAGTGTTTGGCGGCTAGTTTTTTTAGTTCGTGGGCTTTGTTCCTGGATTGACTCTCATTTGCGGGTTCTTTTGCTTGTTGCCTGTTGAAGGCGGTTCGATACATAGTCGGCCACGCTCCATAAGTTTTCTTGAAATCGCGCACGAAGTGACTCTCGTCTCTTAGACCAACCTGATAAGTAATTTCTTTGACGCTGAGGAAACTTGTTTCCAGCAGATATTTCGCCTTTTCCATCCGAAGCACCCTCAAGTACTGAATTGGGGACACTCCGACCTCCGACCTAAAAACATGACTGAGGCGCCAGATGGAGAGGTTCACAGATTGCGCGAGTTCACCAAGAGGCAATTCTCGGTGGAGGTTTTCTCGCATTATCTTCAGAGTTTTTTCTACTCTCGGATCCATAACGGTACCTGAGGCGATGGCGTGTTGTGAGTTTGAGGGCAAGCTGGGAAACGACTGTGAAGTTCGGGTCGTCGGGGAAGTTTCGTGATCAGCTGCATTCGTCAGCGGCGTGGCTCAAGCGCACTTGTCATCTCGCATTTGCTCCTGGCCGCTCTTTTTTGGCCCTTGTCTGGTTTCTTTTCGAAATGTCAGGCCCCCCTTCTTAGGCTTGGCAACACGCGCCGAACTCAAAAATCAGGTGCGCTGCTCTCAACTAAAGAAAACCGCTGAAGACCTGATCCGACACGCTGGTTGAATCAGGCGCTAATTGAAGGGCACGCATTGGCGTCCAAGTAACACCAAGTGGATGAGAGAACCCTGGTGAGTAGGTCTCTCTCTCAATTCCGGGCTGGAAATGGGCGAGCAGGTATCAAAAGCGTCACTCGCAACCCAAAAATCCTTGAAGCGATCGAGGAACTTCTCTGTGGCCCGGGGAGCGAGCCAACCAACGTTTCCTTCGATCCAATTTACTAATCTAATTCACCGCCGTCGTTGAAAGTGAATTGCTGGCAAAATTGGGTACCCAGATTTTGGAACCATCAAAGGCCACGGCGAATGGGCCCCTTCCGGTTCCGTAAGTAGTGAGAATAGCGCCGTTCCCAGGACTCACCTTAATCACCGTGTTATCGCCGTTGTTGACAACCCAGAGATTAACGCCATCAAAGAGTATTCCTGCAGCACCGTCACCCGCCGAGAAGGTGCCAAGATTCAGCCCATCCCTGGAGCGCAGTTTGGTTAAGCTCTTCCCGAAATAGTTTGTCACCCAAATATTCGCACCGTCGTAGGTAACGCCGAAAGGTCCCTTGCCGGCCGCGAAGGTGCCGAGGACGGTTCCGGTTGCGCTTAAACGCGTTACCGTGTTGCTGAAGTTGTTTGCCACCCAAATACTGCTGCCATCGTAAGCCAAACCCATTGGGCGCTTCCCAACCGCGAAGGTGCCAAGCGTAGCCCCCGTGCTCGCCGTCAGCTTGGTAACGTTGTTGCTGTTACGGTTGGCCACCCAAATACTCGCGCCGTCAAATGCGAGCCCGCCTGGTCCGTCACCAACGGGGAAACTTCCCACGATTGCTCCCGTTGAAGTGTTGACCTTGGATACGGTGTCACTCAGCAAGTTTGCGACCCAGAGATATCCTCCCGCATAGAGCAATGCTACGGGTCGCCTGCCCACGCTAAACGTGCCTGAGATCGTGCCGTCGTTGGCCTTTACTCGGGTTACCTTGTTATTGAATTGGGTCGCCACCCAAACATAAGTTCCATCAAACGCCACGCTCTCCGGTCCGGCGGCGGCGCTTGAGTCTCCCAGCGTGGTGCTATCAGCGGACTGGGAACTAATACCTGCCGACGCACTGCTAAGCGAAAGTTCATTCATCGATTGTTGTTGGGCCATCAAGGTGTCTGGCACTAGCGCCAGGATAACGAGGAACATTGCGGCAGTCGCAACTGCTTTCCATTCCACACTCATGCGACGAAGAAGACTCATAACGCGCCTCCATTCTTTTTCATATTCTCGGGCCAGTCCACCCAGCTGACTGATTTAACAATCCAGGCCGGTTTCGACATCCCCGGACAGCCACCCCACCGCTGCAAAGGTTCGTTGCCGTATTTGATAACGCCGATGTGATTCGACTTGTCCTTGTCGACCTCCGGGTCCGGATCGACATAACCAAGTTTGCGCCGGAGCAACTCCATATCGGCCACTGAGCCGGTCAGGAAGGTCCAACCAGGCTTCACGTGGTGCATGTGCGCATAGTGTCGCAGGCTGGCAACCGTGTCTTCCTTTGGCTTGAGCGTAAACGAATAGATGAAAATGTCACGCCCCATGCGTTTACCGAACAGATCCTGCACGCGCTTGAGGTTCATGGTAATCGGCATGCAGATGCCATCACACTTGACGTACATGAAGTTGATCAGAACGATCTTGTCCTTGATTAGATCGTCATAAAACCTCACCTTTTTTCCTTCGTGCGTGGTCAGGAGCAGGTTGGGAAAATACCGCTGCCTGATCCGTTCGCGGGAAGATATGTTCCGAAATTTCCCATCAGAAACGGGTGTTTGAGCCTGGCCAATCAGAGCGCCTGCAAACGGGGCTGCACCCAACAGCGTTATCGCACTTCTTCGATTCATGATCGTCATAACAATCCTTTCTCCAGATACCTCTTGAAGGTAACTCCGCGCGTTCCCGCATCAGGCTCGCGCGACCACAACGCCAGTACTTATTACGGTTGCGTCTTGTTGTCACCGACGTCGTTGATCTGGCCCAGCACCATCATCGCGTGGTCTTCATGGACCACGTTGTGGCAGTGCAAAGGAAACTTGCCAAGAAAGTCCCGGAACCGGAAATAAACCCTTGCCTCCATATTGTGCTCCAGGCGAAAAACGTCTTTCCGGCCCTTGGTAATCAGTCCCGAGCCTGAAGGCGCCTGGCCATTGATCGTAAGGGTCTGGAATTCCTCAAAATGCATGTGGATCGGGTGTTGCCAACCTCCCGAGTTGTTTTGGAAGATCCACTTCTCCACGCTGTTGCGTTTAATAGCGAAGCGGATATCGTTGGGGTCCTCGCAATCACCAACAAACTGGCCGTTGATTTGCCATTGCCCGTTGCCTCTTTCAAACCGGAACGTCCGCGTGATGAGCTCCGCATCGTTGGTATTTGGGAATCCGTAGAAATAAACCGGTTGGTTTGCGGGAATCGTCGCGGGGTCGATGCTGTTGTCCGCCAGTGCCGGACCATCGACGATAATCTTCAGTATCTTCTGTCCCTGACCCGCGCCCGCGACGTCACCATCCGGGCCGCGCCCGTCATTCTGTTCAAGGCGGTTCTCAAGGTAGAACGTCTTCCCAGCCTGGTTCGTGAAATCGACGATAACGTCCACTCGTTCGGCCACTGAAAATCGTACGCTGTTAACTTGCACTGGTTTCTCAATAAAGTTGCCGTCAGTCGAAATTTGCCAGAACGATTTAGTGGAATTGTTTGGGCCAAGCACGAACATCTGGTAGAAGCGCGACGGTCCGGTGTTCAACCAGCGGAATCGATACCGGCGCGGGCTTACATGCAACACAGGTTGAATCTTGCCATTTACCAGGAATTTATCTCCCAGGATGCCGTCTGTATTGAACAGATCAAACTTCAGCAGGCCGGTCTGGTTGTCGAAAACTTTGTCGTTGAAGACCATGTAGATATCGAAGCTGGTAAGCGGGTTTTGACCGTCACCGAAGCTGGGAAGGCGGAAACCCGTGTTCTCGTCGCCAGTGTCAAACTCGTTAAAGAGTATGTATGTTCCAGCGAGACCCTTGTAAGTGTTTTCGGCTGTGTGATCGATGCGATGGTCGTGGTACCAAAGCGTATGCATGGCCTCTTTGATATCGCCACCCTGAGGAATATGTGTTGATTTTACTCCGGCCAGGACGTTCGGATAGTGGTGATCGTAGAACTGGTTGCGCTCCTTGAAGAAGCAGGGAAAGCCGTCGCTCTCCAGGGGTGTGTGCCCGTTGTGCAAGTGGGTCGTAGTCGAAGGCAGGCCAAACCCGCCATTGTTGATCGGCAGATTGTTTTTGATCCGAACGAGCACCGAGCCGTTCTGTGGGCTGCCTTGGACTCCGTACCTCTCGACAATCATGGGGCCAGGCGTGATCCCATTGAAGCCCCAGATGGGTTGCGCTGGAAGCTCGTCGGGTAGCGCCATAAACACCGACCCTTCTTGTTCAGTCAACAGGTAGTATCTAAGGGGCGGAAAGTCGTCCCAAGCCTGATGCGAAACTGTACGGGCCTCGCCTTGGGCGGTATTCGGATCTTTCTGCGGCGCAGGGTTCAGAGCCGGCACTGGCTGGAGCACCTGCAAGCGCGGCATGAGCTCCGAGAATGGTGTCGTGGCCGGACTGTTTGGCTCGTCGTCGTCCAGAAGAAAACCGGATCTGGTCATCGGGTGAGCGCTCAATCCCTTCTTCGGGATGAGCATACCGGCGCTGGTCAACAATCCCATTTTGAGAAGGTCGCGCCTCTTGAATCCTGCTGCAATCAACTCGCGTCGGTTGTTTGCGGCTACTTGCTTTTCTTTCTCTCGTTTTCTGTTTCTCTTTGAGATGTGGGCCATCGGATCTCTCCTTTGAGCATGTCGGAGGACAT
Source organism: Pyrinomonadaceae bacterium (assembly GCA_045403245.1). GTDB lineage: Bacteria > Acidobacteriota > Blastocatellia > Pyrinomonadales > Pyrinomonadaceae > PSRF01. The sequence continues at coordinate 8,130 of JAXIOV010000045.1, forward strand.
ACACTAACAGCTTGATCTACCTGCTTGATCTTCCTTTTGACGGTAATGACCGTGATCCCGGGAAAAGCCGACTGGGCGTGCGCCGAAGCGCGGGCACAGTAGACCAAACCACTTGCGAATCAGTTAAGTACGATTAAGAGAGATATCGGTGTTGAAGGGTTATCTCTCAACTGGGCTGGGAGTACGACTAAGACTCTTTTTGGGGGAACTGAGACTGGTCAAACGCGGCGCAATCTATTCGCAATCACTATCAAAGTCAAGAACTTTATTTCCAGGAATTTGTTTCGTGGATGGGTCGATTAGAGGCTCTTATACCATTGAATAGTACCTCTTATAGTACCGCACTTCAGCGTAGCGTTTGGTTGCGCAAGACCGCTGATGTTTCCACGACAGACTGACTGAAGCCTGGTGCTTCTAATGAAACGCAGCGAGCAGACACAGTTGAGTGTGGCCCACAGAAGACCCGCTCGCTGCTTCATGGACGCGGTACTGATGTGTTTTGGTCGGGTTGCTAAGGACTCGAACCAGGTGGTGAACTTTTTACTCTTGATACTGAATTGCTGCCGCCATTGGCTACCCAGATGTTGGCGCCGTCGAAGGCCAGGCCGACAGGGCTTCTGCCTACCACAAAGGTTCTTAGTATCTTGCCGCTCTGCGGTTCTATCTGGGACACCGATCGGCTGCCGTAGTTTGCTACCAGGATGAAGGCACCGACAAAGGCTATCCCGGCGGGCCCATCTTCCACCGCGATTCGGTCCCTAACAGATCCGTCGGCGTGCAATCGCGTCACACTCCTGCCGTAGAAATTGGTCACCCAGATATTGACGCCGTCGAAGGCTATGCCCATCGGTTCCCGGCCGACGCCGAAGGTTCCGAGATTGGTTCCATCCTCGGCGCGCAGCTTCGTCACATTGCCGCTGTCGTTGTTGGCCACCCAGATGTTGCTGCCATCAAACGCGAGGGCGACCGGGCGACTACCGACGATGAACGTGCAACTGGCTCCGTCGCTCTGGCGCAATTTCGTCACCGTGCCGTCCTCACCATTCGCCACCCAGATGCTGCTGCCGTCGAAGAATAGTGCTTCCGGTCCGCGGCCGACCTTGATGGTGTCGAGTAACTTCCCATCGCTCGTTCGCAACTTCATTATGTTGTTACTGAATTTGTTCGCGACCCAAATGTTCACCCCGTCATAAGCGAGGGAGACTGGTCGCGTGCCAGTCGGAAAGGTGCCCAGGTTTGCGCCATCGCTCGCGCTGAGCTTCATTACGTTGTCGCCAAGTTGGTTTGCTACCCAAATGTTTGCGCCGTCAAAGACAATCGCGTCGGGACTTCTGCCTACCGCAAAGTCTGTCTTTTGCGCTGCAGTGGTTTGCCGGTTGCCGTTATCTGATTTGGTTTGGGTGAAACAAACGCTCGAGGCAAGTGTCACAACTAGCAGGGGAGACAGAGTGGACCAGAGCCGTCTTCCAGTATGATGTTTTCTGTTCATTTCTGTCCCCCCTTTATGAACCCTACCCCTTTGTCCGCAACTTGCCGTGGTTGTGTCCCGTTTTATCGGGCTTGGTTGCGCTTTGGACTGCATTATGGATCTCTTTCCCGTTGGGACCGTCCATCCAGAGAATCGACTCCACAATCCAGGGGGCGTTGGCCCGTCCGGGAAACATGGCCCACCATTGGCGCGCTTCGTTTCCGTATTTAACCATGCCGATGTGATTGGTTAGGTCCTTGTCCAGCTTGGCCTTCGCATCCTTGAAGCCTAGCTTGCGACGAAGCGTGTCTATCTCGTCGGGCTTGCCCGTCAGGAATGTCCAGCCAGGTTTGATGCGATGCATGTGGACGTAGTGTCTTAGTTTGGCAGGGGTGTCCTCCTCGGGCTTGAGCGAGATCGAGTACATGAAGATGTCTCGACCCACACGATTACCCAGGAGGGCCTGCACGCGTTTGAGATTCTGCGTGATGGGCACGCAGATCCCTTCACATTTGGCGTACATGAAGTTGATAACCACAATCTTGTCCTTGATTAGGTCATCATAGAAACGGACCTTTTTACCTTCATGTGTCGTCAGCTCGAAGTTTGGGAAATATCGTTTCCTTGTCTTCTCCCGCGACTTGTCTTCGACACTGGGTAATAGAATATCCGAAACGGATGCCTGCGCCACCACCCCGGCGGCGAGCGGTGCTACCGCCAGCGTCGCCAGCATTTTTCTTCTGCTTAACTCTGACATTGCTTTTCTCTCCTTTCATGAGTCTCAGCCGTCTAATAACCTACTGACGAATCAAGCTGAAAATCGACCGTCAGTTGTGTCAGTGGTGGCCACAGTCGTCCTCGTTGTTGTTGCCCACATCGTCGATGTCAAACCTCAACATCATGGCGTGGTCTTCATGAATCGTGTTGTGGCAGTGCATCGGGTAGCGCCCCACAAAGTCGCGAAAGCGGAAGTAAATCTCGACGTCGTCGTTCTCACCCAGTCTTATGACGTCCTTACGGCCTCTTTCGATCAATGTCGGTGTATTCCCGTTGCGCTTGAGAACCTGATGCTCCTCGAAGTGGATGTGGATGGG
>JAXIOV010000184.1:0-6714 GCA_045403245.1 Pyrinomonadaceae bacterium
CCACCCCAGGCTTTATGCTGTCGTCCGCTTCGCGGACTTCGAGTCGGAGTATGCACTTTGATCCATGCCTCATCACTCATCACTGGAAGTACCGCACAATCTCATCGCCGATCCACTTTCCCACCGGCACCGAGACACCATTCCCGATCATCCGATACGCATCGTTATCGCTTCCCGCGAAAGTAAAGGAGTCTGGAACTCCCTGAAGCCGCGCGTATTCTCGAACGGTGTACGGGCGCGCGCCGTGGGGAAAGCGCGCGTCGGCAACAAGTCTTGTACTTAAGTCTTTCGCGTAGTGCGCAACGCAAGTGGGTGCGATATCGCCACGCTTCGGATCGCTGATAATCGGCCGGTCTCGATATGCTCCGGCGATGCGTTTGCCCACATAGTCAGGGATGTGCGGCGCCGGATCGGGTTCGAGTATCTCCGTCAGTGTGACGGCCCTTGTAGCTACCGGCTCACGCCAAGCGAAGCGACGGCGGCTGCCGATGATGATTAGCCGGTCTCTCTTTTGCGGCAGCCAAGTCGAAGATTTAACCGGACACGCAACGTGCACGTAATAGTCCGGCAGCTTCGTCATTGCTTCCATGACAACCGGGAATTTCTTCATGCCCGGAACATTCTCGACCACGTAAAGCTCGGGCCTACGGATCGCAACGTGCCGGAAGAAATGGAGGAACAAATCGTCTCCCGTGCGCACACCGTGAATGTCAGCGATCGGAGAGTACTTGGTGCAAGGATACGTCGCCACCATCACGTGGCATTCCTTTTCCGACTGAACAAGCTTCTGGGTGATGTCACACTGGACTACTTCATGCGAGAAGTTCCGCCGCTGCGTATCACAACAGACAGTCTCGATCTCAAAGCTTTGCTGTAAGGTCAGACCACCAGCTTGGAGGCCGATGTCCATGAGCCCCGCACCGGAGAAGTAGGTGTTCGCAAGTATCGGGATCATCAGGACTTGTTCACAGTTGTGAGTTCATTGGGAAGTTGCATGCCCAGTTCTTTCGATCGAAGCCAGAATGTAACTGTCACGACTTGGCAATCTACCCAGGCGGGTTTGAGGTAGGCAAGGCGAATGGTTGAGGAACCCATCTAGTCCGCTAGCAAGCGGTTTTGCATTTAGGCGGCTTTTCTTCTCGCATCGAGCAGCATGGCTCGGCTAAACTGGCCGCTATGCCTCAATCCTCCAGCGTTAGATGGACTCGGGAGCACTCACTCATAGCGTTAAACCTTTACGGCAAACTGCCGTTCGGCAAATTTGATAAGGGGAACGCTGTGATTATCGACGTTGCGTCGAGAATGGGTCGGACGCCCGGCAGTCTGGCTATGAAGCTCAGCAATTTGGCGTCCCTCGATCCGGTGCAGAGAGCGCGTGGAATAAAAGGACTAACAGGAGCAAGTAAACAAGATCGGGACATGTGGAATGAATTCCACTCCAGCCTTAATGACTTAGCGCCTGAAAGCGAACAGCTTCTTCACGATCTCTTCACCACCGATAACGATCGTGAAGTAGATTTCTTGGAACGCGATAAAATTAGACTGGAGCCGTCCACAAAGGCCACGACCCCGCCTTCAGGTGCTACGGAGACCACAGCTTCTGTACGAGTCCGGCGCGGACAACAGTTTTTTCGTCAGACAGTTCTTAATGCCTACGGTGTGCGTTGTTGTATAAGCGGAATTAACGTTCCGCGGTTGCTTGTTGCGAGTCATATCAAACCTTGGCGCGAATTCCCGATGGAGCGGCTAGATCCACGCAACGGACTCTGTCTCTCAAGTCTCCATGATGCTGCATTCGATGCTGGCCTTATTACTATCGATAAAAAGTTGAGGCTGGTTTTGAGCAAACGGCTGAAAAGCTATTTCCCGCAGATCGCGCTGGAGCAAAGTTTTGTCTCATTTGAAGGAAAGCCAATTCACCTGCCAAGAAAGATTGCTGAGCCCGATCCCACATTTCTTCGTCATCATCGCGAGGTGATTTTCAACATGCGCAGCTAAGACCAGTTTGAATCCAACTAGTAAGAAAAGCGCAGTGTCAATCAAACTATTACCCGGACTCTACGAAAGCCTCGTCAATGAGTTTATCGCGGCGGGTGTAGCAGAGGCAGCGCGCGAGAATCTACGCGCGGAAATTCGAGGTTTGGACGCCGGAGATAGTCACGACTACTTCGCCCAATATCTCGCGGAACATGTTCGCAAAGCGTTCGCTGCCTTGCCTTTGACTGAACGACTAGAGAAGCAGGTTGAATTAGCAAACAGAATCCTTGTCGTGTTAGCCGATGGTGCCCCCTCTAGTTTTGACCGGCAGCAATCCAAAGTACTGCGTGCCGAATTGTTGCTCGCGGTTTCTCTTGCACCGATCCAGCGAGCAGATACGCCTCTCTCAACCAGCTGCCTTATGACTGGGACCAGACAGGATCCCAGTCTCGTATCTCAGCTGCGAAAGGAAATCGCAACTGCAGATGCTGTGGACATCCTTTGCTCATTCATCAAGTGGGGTGGAGTCCGTATCCTCGAAGACTCGATAACTAAATTAACTACTGAGAAGCCAATGCGCGTCATTACAACCTCTTACATGGGAGCGACTGACCTGAAAGCGGTAGAGTTTTTGCGGGTCCTTCCCAACACTGGCTTAAGAGTTTCTTACGATACACATCGCACCCGATTACATGCCAAGGCCTACATAATCCATCGCAGTACTGGCTTTGGAGTTGCCTACATTGGTTCCAGCAATCTTTCGCAACCCGCGCTTACCGACGGGCTCGAATGGAACGTCAAAATTAGCCAACACGAATCCCCCCATCTCTGGTCGAAGGTCTGTGCGACCTTTGAGACCTACTGGAACGACAGTGAGTTTGTCCTCTATACCGAAAGCTCCAAAGATCGTCTGAAGCAGGCCCTTGAAAACGAGCGCAGCGCAGCCCCGAGCGACACGATCCTGTCGTTCTTCAATGTCAAGCCATATCCCTTTCAAGAGGAGATTCTCGATAGGTTAGAGGCGGAACGAAAACTTCACGGCAGATATCGAAATCTCGTTGTAGCTGCTACCGGCACAGGCAAGACCGTCATCTCAGCCTTTGACTATTTACGGTTCAAAAAGGAACAAGAAGGTCGGCCAACTCGACTTCTCTTTGTCGCTCATCGGGATGAGATTCTGAAACAGAGCCTCGCTACTTTTCAGACAATATTACGAGATCATAATTTTGGTGACCTGCTCGTTGGAGGCAGTGAACCTGAAAAGCTCGACCATTTGTTCGTCTCCATTCAAAGCTTCAATTCCCGGGAGTTATGGAACCGCATTTCTCCGGACTTCTTTGATTACATTTGCATCGACGAATTTCATCATGCCGCGGCTCCGAGTTATCAACGCCTGCTCGAATTCGTTCGGCCGAAGATTTTGCTTGGCCTAACAGCTACGCCGGAGCGCATGGACGCCCTTGATGTAGTTGGCTTTTTCGATGATCACATCGCTGCGGAAATTCGACTACCGGACGCCATAAATCGCAAACTCCTGTCTCCGTTTCAATACTTCGGCATCAGTGACTCTGTAGACTTCAGCAAGATCCGCTGGCAGCGTGGCGGATATGACGTCCAGGACCTCGAGAACTTGGTAACGGGAAATGATGTCCGTGCGCAACTTGTCATCAACAAGATCAGTGAAATATTGCTCGACGTACGAAGTGCTCGCGGGCTGGGATTTTGCGTGAGTATTAAGCACGCAGAATACATGGCCTCGGTTTTCGATCGCGCAGGAATACCAGCCGTTGCCCTATCGGCGAACTCCCCACGAGACTTTCGTCAATCCGTACAACGAAAATTGGTAAACCGCGAGATAAACTTTGTCTTTGTTGTAGATCTGTATAACGAAGGCGTGGATATCCCCGAGGTTGATACGATTCTGCTCCTACGTCCGACCGAAAGTTTGACCGTCTTCCTTCAACAGCTAGGGCGTGGCTTGAGACTTCACGAAGACAAGGAGTGTCTGACTGTACTCGATTTCATAGGACAGGCGCACCAGAATTTCAGTTTTGAATCGAGGTTCCGAGCACTCCTTGGGCAGACTACGAAACGAGTGGATGAAGAAATCGAGCAAGGCTTCCCGCATCTCCCGGCCGGGTGCGTCGTGGCGCTTGAGCGCTACGCAACCAGGTACATCTTGGACAACATCCGCCAGGCCACAACACAAAACCGCCGCCAATTGGTACGCCGCATCGCAAGTTACTCAGATGAAACTGGCCGTGAGATTTCGCTCGCAGCTTTTCTTGAATATCACCGGCTTGGTCTGGATGACGTTTACCGCCGCGGTACTTGGTCACAATTGTTAGCGCAAGCCGGTCTCAGGCCTATGTTTTCTGAGCCGGACGAAGCGCGACTTGCAAAAGGTTTGCGTCGGGTGGCGCATATAAACGGCGCTCGACAGTTGCGCGCTCTTCTAGGATACCTCTCACCGTCGCCACCCACAGTATCCTCTGAGCCTGAGGACGAAGAGGCTCGCCGCTTCCTGTTGATGCTGCATTTCTCTCTATGGTCGCGACAAGGTTTGCCAGCCACTCTGGCGGAAGGCATGGCACGACTGCGAACTAATTCCGTCTTGCTCGGGGACTTGCGAGAGCTCTTGAGACTCAAGCTGGAGATGTTGGATGAAGTTCCGATCGAGCCGACGCTGCCATTCCTGTGTCCGCTTCAGGTGCACGCTGACTATACTCGCGACGAAATATTGGCAGCACTTGGAGTTTGGACCGAAGAGAGTCAGAGAGAGGTCCGAGAAGGCGTGTTGCACGCGGCCGACCTGCCAGCTGATTTGCGCTTTGTAACGCTAAATAAAACCGTGGAAGAGTATTCGCCAACGACGATGTATGATGACTATGCGATCAGCGAAACTCTCTTTCATTGGCAATCGCAAAGCACAACTCCGGATACAAGCCCAACGGGCAAGCGTTACATTAATCACGCGGAGCGTTTTCATGCGATCCTGCTATTCGTACGAGAGGACAGCAGTCAAGATGGTCTCACGGTGCCGTACACTTTTCTTGGACCAGTAGATTACGTCAGCCATCAGGGTAGCAGGCCAATGAGTATAGTCTGGCGATTACGCCACAAGCTGCCAGCCAAGTTGGTTCGGAGTATTCGGCGGTTGGCAAATGACTAGTTCTCTCGGATTCACGTGCTTTCCACCAGTTAAGTGGTTGGTTCCACCACGTCGAAGCGGCTCAGACACGCGAGACTCCTTCTCGAGTTTTCATTTGCCTTCTTTTGAAGGGCGGCCAAGCCGCGAAAATAGATTTGCGCGGTACAAATGAAATCGGATTCCTAAGCTCGACGCGAGCGCCGAGGATATTTCGCCCCGTTGGGGCGAAAGGTTTTTTTGGAGGCGTGGTGATCCCGGCGTAGCGAAACGCAACCTCGCGCTAAGTTATCGAACACCTTCGCCGTATGGGCCGACGAGGCGTACTGGCCGGGGATACGTTGAGCAGGATACTACAGGGCCTTCTCCCTCTTCTTTTCGCCGATGAGCGCTTTCAATAACCCCTTGCCTTTGAACTTGCCGCGCAGGCTGTGAACATACTGGCGAGTAATCGGAGTTAGGATGATTTCCTTCGTATCTTCGTTGACGCTTATTTGAATGCGGGTGCCCTTGGTGATTCCGAACTTTCGCCTGATAGACGAGGGAATGACGATTTGGCCTTTGGATCTTGCGGTTGTTTCCATTTTGAGCGCCCTCCTTTTTTTGAAAAAGTGTATCTCATGGCTCGATGTAAGTCAGGAGAGTAAGTGTCCGCGTAGGAGGGAAAGCGGCTCTGCCGCAGCACAGTGCGGAAAGGCTTTGCCTTTCCGATGAGCCCCTTTACTCCTTTTCCTGAGGCTGAGCCTCAGGAAAAAACAATAGCGAGTCCACCGGAAAGCCATAGGCTTTCCGCACTGTGCGGCGGCAAGCCGCAGTCGAAGGTTGAATGATAGAACTCAGGACGGATCCGAAGGGCATTTCAGTCAACACTCAGGATGGCCTTCCTTTTTACGGCGGCAAGCTATCGTCAAAGATATCAAACCACGGCTAACTCAGGATGCTTACTATTTTGCATCTTTCCGTTTGGCCCTAAACAGTCTCAGCCATAGCGTTTTGGCGGCGGCTTTCTTTACCCTTTGTGCCGCAGCCATGCACATAATATCCAGAGACTCACCTTGTTATTACTTGACGTCCGTTCCGACTCATCGACTTCCCGTTTTCCGAAGTGACGAGATTAAGATTGTTACCTGCAAAGCGCTCGATGAAGCACGCAAATCGGGAGGCTTTGCTTTGTACGCGTACGTCATCATGCCGGATCATCTTCATGTCATTTCCGATTCGGCGCGCTCTTCCAGCGAAACGTTGCGCTTCATTAATGGCTTAGTCGGCCGTCGCATCATTGACTACCTCAAAGAGCATGGCCATGTGAGTTCGCTGGAGAAATTGAGACACGAAACAAGAAGACATGACTATCGTTATTCCGTTTTTGACCATCACCCAAATGCGCGGCTGCTCTTGACTGAGAAGATGCTGATGGAGCGCGTGCACTACACACATCGGAATCCTGTACGGGCTGGTTTAGTCGAACGTGCCGAAGATTACCGCTGGTCGAGTGTGCGTTGTTGGAACGGAAAATTACTTGAAGATGAACCGCTCTTAATGGATCTTGATCGTATCAAGTGGCGTAGGTTCTGAGGCCGAGCCTCAGT
>JAXIOV010000134.1:0-12254 GCA_045403245.1 Pyrinomonadaceae bacterium
AGAGCACTAGAGAGAGTTGAGGGAATCAGAGAGACTAAAGAGAAAAGTTCTAAGTGGATTGGAGCTAAGTACTTGCGAGCAAGCTCTGTGTTAACAATAGTTTAGAAGAAGCGATGAGATCGAGTCCCCCCTTCGGCACCACCTTCCGTCAATTTCCTCAGCAAATCCGCATCCTTTTTCAATTTAGTGTCCACTTATCGCCCACGTGCGTCCACGACCAGGGACACAATGCACATAATGAACAGCGTGCATGACGATCCGATTAGAACTGTCTGAACCGAGCTGTTCGCTCAGCAGCATGCGGCCAACTTGAGACGCGAAACCTGGAGGTCGGACACGTCGATAATTTTTCAGAACTCACTTCTGATTCGAGCCAGGCTTTCCAGCGTCAACTGGAGAATCCTCAAATCGAGCACCCACGCTTAGAAAAAACGTCTGGTCATTGCTATTCCGGGTAACAAGCCAAAATCGCGCCGCCGGACTTTCCTTTATTACTTTGTTCAGTGTTGATTTTAGCGTCAGGTTCGAGACCTGAAGTGTAAAATCTCGTCCGACTTGCGGAATGTAGGCACCGCTAAAGCTACGCCCTCGATAGACCGTGCCGTAAGCAGCCAGGACTTTTTTTACTTCCGGCGTGGCAGCCAAGGACTCTGCCAAGGTCCAACAACTAGTGTTTTTCTTGACTCCGAAACTGTCGATTTGAGTTGCCAACAAGTCCCTGGATAGCGCGTCCCGATAATTGTCCTTCGGAAAAATATTGACCACACCGTCCCTGATTTCCCAGGCATATTGATCGTGCCTGGCGACAAATTGGGCCAACAAGTCAGCCAGCGCACCTTTTTTCAGATCAAGGTGATAGCTGGCCAGCTCATCGTCATTTGAGGCAGCCTCAAAGCCGACGGGAATGTCATAAGCAAGCGAAAACTTTTCAAGCAGTGAGCCAATGCTTTGGGCTTCAAGCTGGACGTCTTCCAAATGCCTCGCGGCCAAATCGTCTTGCTTTGGCGTCGCGCACGCTGGTGCGTCAAAGACTCTGATTGCTCCCAACAAAAAGGCCAGAATGCAAACTACCAAACTTGACATCATTCTTGACATGTAAGCGTCCTCTCATTCTCTAAAACTTAGCGAAGAATCAATACCAAAGATTCCAGACAACAGACCACGGCGCGAGCGCAGCAAAAGTCTCTCAACAGATAGTCCGCGTTTACGTCATTTCTTTAGCGGCAACCTTTCGGTCTTACCAAGCTTCACGTCAATCGTCTTTGTCTCGGCACTCTTCGATACCGTATTTATTCCGGTAATAAAGGCGGAAGTGGCATTTTGAACAGTGCCGGGAGTTGGTTTACCTCCCGGAAACTGGCCCACCAAAACTATCTGCTGTACGGTTGTCGACTGCGTGCCTTGAGGTAATGTCTGAATGTCAATGAAAACTCCTCCCGGCGGCGATGGTGCCACTCCGCTCGTCGTCGGCTGTTCACCGCTGCTCCCAGGAGCCACTCTGACGTCTTCTATCAAATACAGGTTGTTGCCCTCGCCCATGACGTTATCCCCTTGATCAAGCGGTATGTAGGCAACCGGACGCACTGTGCCGGTAAAGTTTGGCATCTCGCGCCCATAAGCATCGATGAGGGTACCGTTGTTGACGACTGTTGTGTTTCCGACGACCGTTTGTACCCCACTCAGTACAGGTTTCTGCCCCGCTGGAAGCGGAGTGCCCTTTATTTTCGCAACCTCCGCCGCAATGTTCGGGTCTTTTCGAAGATCTACAACCTGGGGCTGAGCCGGTGGTGGTGTAGGTTGAGGAGCAGGTGGTGCCGGTGGCGGCGTCGGTTGTGGCTGTGGCGAGGGTTGCTGCTCACCTTCAACCATGCCGCTTGGATCGGCAAAACGCATGGGGTTGTTCAGCGTATAGGCGTAACGGTTCCACGTCTGGGGATTGCCTGGCCGACCGGAGGCCATTAACGGGTCGGTGGAAGAGAACCGCCCCTGCTGATTCTCGAAGTATCTGGCCTGCGCGAAATCCAAATTGGTTTCGGCGTCGCGTTCATATCCGGTGAATTTTTGTTTGACTGTGTCAGCTAGGTATCCGCGCGCGACTGTGCGCCAACTCGCGTCTGCCGGTATCTCTTCGCCAAACGGGAAGTAGTCGTGCCTTCTCACGCCCGAGAGGGTGCCCGACCTATCGACAACCATGCGCGGCGTGCCAAGTTGATCGGTGACGAGCCAACGAATTGTCGCCGCAGGCTCCGCCGTTACCAGTAGTGAGCCGCCGCGGTAGCCAAACTCTTTCTGCGGAGACGTGGGCACGGCATTTGGCGCGTATTCTGCCAGCGGCTCACCATCCATCCCAAAGACCTGCCACACTTCGCCTCCGGCGCCCGGGTTTCTGCGCGTGCGGTGTCCATCGGCATCGTAGGTATAGGAAGCTGTTTGCAACGATCCGCTCACGAACTGTGCGGAGGTCATTTGGTTTTCGGCATCGTAGGTCCGCGTTCCACCACCGCCACTGCCGCCGCGGTAGTTATCATAGACGAGATTTCCGGTGGCGTCGTAGGTCATCGTGTAGCCGGCAGGCGGCGCCAGCCGGTTCGTCGCCGTGGCGGCCGTGTACTGCGGCGCGGGCGCGTTCGTCGTGCTTGCGGTGTTGATGGTGCGATTGCCCCAGCGATCGCTGGTGTACGACTGGCGGAAGTTAGTTGTGGCGTTGAAAGGCTTGTCCTCGACCGAAGCGAGCCGGTTGAGCGAGTCGTAACCATAGTATTGCACGACGTTCGTGTAGCTCGTGATTTGATCGTTGTCAGGAATGTAGATTTCCTGTTTTTGCAGATTGCCGTTGTTGTCAGGGCCGCCGCCCGTTGCGCCCCACGAGCCCGGCGCGTTGCTGTAATGGTTGATGATCGCCCCACGGTTCCAGTCGGTTTCGTGGCCCGCAGTGATTAGAGAGTATGTGCTGACGCGTATCTCGGCGAGTTGACCGCGGCTGTTGAACAAGCTCTTGTTGTAAACGGGCGTGTCCGTGCCGAAACGCTCCTGTTCCAAACCGCCCATCTCCTGGTAGCGCAATTGCGATGCATAAGTCCGCTGGACGCCGTCGCCGAGATTACCGCTGAAGGCTGACTGCGCGCCGTTATCGCCGGGTCTGCCAGCGGCGTCGTAGTTGTAACTGAGCGTCCGCCCGGAGGGATATGTTTCAGTGATGACGTTACCCGCTTTGTCGTATGTACGTTGCGCCTGGTAAGTCTGTCCCCAGACGCCACTCGTTTTGAAGATCTGCCTTTTGACGAGAGGACGGCCAATCGCATCGTAGCTGTCTACGGCTGTGTGTTCGACTGTCGAGCCCGTGCCAAAGTCGCCGCCGCGGTAAAAATAGTGGAAGTGTCCTTTGCCGTTCGTCGCGCCGTCGTAAAAGCGTTTGATGTCGGGGCTGATTCCGGCGGTATCTGAGTAGTCAGTGGTGGTGTTGCGGTTCAGTGCGTCGTAAGCGCACGTGACAACGACACCGCGCGCGTCGGTTTTCGTCAGGACGTTGCCGTTATTGTCATAAGTGTAAGTAGTGGCGCCGCTCTCCGGATTCGCCGCGGAGGTCAGCCGGCCGAGCGAGTCGTAGACAAACGTTCTGGTCTGGGTATTCTGATTGACTACGCGCAGGTTACTTAAAGCGTCGTATACGTAGGTCGTCAGATAGTTTGATCCTGAAGGGTCTTCGTAAACGGCGGTGAGACGGCCCAGAGCGTCGCTAACACTCTTGCGTGAATGGCCCGGTGAACTTGTATCGTGCTGATCAGTCATCGTCACCGAGTTGCCGCTGTAGGACGAGGTCATAGCAGCGTTATCCACCGTGGTCTTCACTTGTGTCGGCCGGCCCAGCGCATCGAAACTGGTTTCGGTCCAACGCCCCGAGGGATTGACCGTGCTTCCTGGTCCACTCGAGCGATACTGTTTTGAAACTCGCCACGGCTGGCCCAGCGCGTCGTATTCAGTGTCTACCGTCAACCACTGATTGCTCGCGTCCTGATTCTCAAACTTGAAAGAACGCACACCTCTCCCCAGTCCGTCGAAATACTGCTTCGATTCGAGTCTCCGGCTGGCGTCGAGATCGGCGAGCACCTGGACGAAAAGATTTCCGATCGTATCGCCGTAGTTGAAATCGGTCCGGCTGCCGTCAGGGCGCACCACGGCCTTGAGACGATCGAGCGGGTCGGGGACGTTTAGCGCGTCCTTGTACGCAAGAGTGGTGGTTTTGTTATTCGCGTCGGTGACCGCCGTCGTGAGTCCGGTGCTGAAGTCGTAGACGGTAGAATTCACGAAGGCAGTAGAAGATCCATACTGTCCCGTTGCATCGGGTATGGGCGAGCTCACGTACGTCGCGAGCGCAAAGGTGTTTCGGTTCACTCCATCAGAGAAAGAATCGGTATAGTCGAGCTGCGACGGGTTGGTTAAGGAGGTGTCGCGCGCGTCCCACGTCTTTCTCACATTCCCCAGTTGGTCATACTGTTCATGCGTCTCGATCCACGTGCCCGTTTGATCGAGCCACTTGCGCGCCGTCGTCGCGTTGCCCCGAGCTGAGGAGTTCGGATCGGTCCAGCCGGTCACGGTAGCGTAGGTGAGTAGCGGAAAGCCTGCCTCGTCGTAACGAGTCTCAGTTTGGGCCGCGAGGGTTTCGACGCCGTTAGACGGGTTCACGCCATAAGTCTGTTGCGCACGCACGAGGCCCCGAATGTGGACGCCGCTATAGCTCGTGTAGTCGAGCCCGTTGTTGGTCGTCAGGTAATCGGTATGCGTGTGGCGGATTGCATAAGTCGGCGGCGCCCGATCCGTAGTCAGACTCCCACACATCTGTCGGATTGTTGAACTGGTCAAAGCCGACCGCGCCGGTCTGCGGATCAATGGACGTTTGCCTGGTCATCAGGTTGGCGCCGGAAGGCTCCAGCGTCGTGACCGTCGTGATAAGCCGTGGGTCGTTGGCCGGCTCCTTCGCAGAATTCAGCCCGTTGGCGGCCGCATAAGACGCCCACCACGAGACAGCCGCGCGCTGCGCTCGGGTGTAGACAACGCGGCGCAGGACGGTCGCGGTGCCGGCGCTCCCAGCCGTGTCGAGCACTTCAGTCTGATATTCATTACCTTCGTACCAGGCGCTATACGGATAGGCCACGGCGCCGGTAAACAGGGAATCAAGCGCGCTGCCGTTGAAAAAATGGCGATCGCGCGCTAACACCGTTCCGGCGGGGTTGATTTTTTCCACCGTCACAGTCGCCGTTGTGCTACCGACAGACTCGGCGTTTGTAAAGACCTCCTTGTGTTCGAATGAAGTTCCGGTAGCCCCGTTTGGATAGACACGCCGCTCCACGACGCGGCGGTAGATTTGCGGCTCATCGCAGAATTGACAGGCGGGAGTAACGCCCGACCCCGGCGTCATGTCATATTCGACTGCGCCTCCGGTTGGCACTTCAACTCGGGCCAGCTCGCCGTAGCTGTTGTAGTAGAGCTTGTAACTCCTGCCGTCCGGCAGCCAGGCGATGGACGACACGATGGGGTTGAACGTGGTCGAGGTGCTGGCGTTGTTAAGCTCCGGAAAGAGGCCGTTGGCGCCGCCCAGGGTTTTGATCAAATAGCCAGCTCCGGGCCGCAGAACATTTCCGAGGCTGGTCTTTGAGATTCGGATGATGCGCTGAGTCCCACCAATGCCGGCGAAGATAATCTGGTCGCACAGCCCATAAGGCGAAACGTCGGAGACGTCATAGTTAAATGTCACCTGTCTGCCGAGCGAGTCGATGATGGTGGTGACGCGGCCATAGGCGTCGTAGGTGAACGATAACTTATTGCCGTTGCGATCTCGGATCCAGGTGATCAAACTGCCGTCGATGCGGTAGCGCGTGCCGTTGCGCAGCAGCAAGTAGCCGGAAGGCGCGAACCCGAGGGGACCATTGATGCCGATCTGCGGGTTGTCATAAACGATTGTGTCGGAGATGAAAGTTGCCGCACTGCCGTCGGCGGTAACAAAAACGGTCCCCCGAGATGCTCCCTGCGTACAGGTCGAACCTAGAGGCTGGCCGCCCGATTGCTGGTCGCGCAACTCATATTCGGTGCCGTCCGCGGTGGAGAAAGTCATTCGCGCAAGGGTCTTGCTGTACCAGCGACAACTGAAATTAGAAGACGTCTGGAGTCCGAGTTGCCTCCCGCTGAGCTGACCAGCACCATAGCCGCCGTAGGGTACCCAGCCAGTTTGCGTGGGGCTGTCAAAGTCCTGTTCGTTACCGTTGGGAAATACCTTGTGGACGTGCTTGACGTGCCAGCTCTTCAGGTTTAGCGCCAAGGTGACTGCCGATTGTGCCGAGCCGCGCCCGCCAATCTTCATCAGCGGCAGTCGGAAGTTGAGGTTGCCGTTGTAGAGATTGACGATGTCGAAGTCGCTTAACGCGTAAGAGCCCGCGGGCGCGCCGGCTTGCATTCCCGAAGGGGTCCGCCCATCGGTGATGGTGGTCGTCGTGGTTTGTGCGCTGGTCGTCAATGTAAGGAATAGCGTAAACAGGAATGCGGCAATCAAATACCGCGAGGACACAACGCTGAGCGATCCAGCGATAGTTTTTGGTGAAGACATGAGGCTCCTTTAGGTCCGCGCTGAATTCCTCAGGAGAATGAGGGTCAGCGAGCGTTTGTTGTGATTACCCAGTGCTACCCATCCTCGGCTTAGAAAAACGGAGGAGACCAAGAGGTGTGGGTACATCCTGGAGATCCATCGAAGGCGAGATCAATACCTGATCACATAATGCGTAACGACTACCACAGGTCTGGCAAAAAGCCTTGCCGTTTGGCCCCTTGGGGTCGCGCGGTAAGACTGGCGAAGATAATGTTCCAGCAAACTAACGCATTAAGCGTCGGCGGTTAAAGGAGAACTTTCAGTTGTTTGGGGGACCTGAAATCTATGCCCCTTTAATGCGCAAGTCAATGAAAAAGTTTTTGTATGAAAAGTGTTTTTAGCCCCAAGCGTTTTAACTAAGAAACTGTATCCGAATGATTTCTTGCCGGGTTTGAAAAAGGCTTCAGATCTCGCTTCAAGTAACGCTAGGCAGACATCGACCAGGACCTTCTGATCAGTCTCCAAGGTTCTTTGGGCCTGCCTATTCACACGGCCCTCCACGGAGTTCTTCGGAGTCGCCGTCCTGCTGCAGGTTATGGATGCATCAGCTGACGGCGCGAATGACCCGGCAATACCGTCGAAGTTGGGCTCGTGGCGCTAAAGCGATCCCCGCTGGGCAGTTCGATCGAAGGGCGATATCTTCAGGCAATCTTTCGACCCGCAAGCCTCTCCAACGAACGCCCTGCCTGCTCTCTCGATTGTATTGTCGCGTGTGAGTAGTAGAGAACGAATGCCTTGTCGGACCATCCCATCCACTCCTGAACGGTCTTCGGACTGACATTGCTTTCAAGCAGGTGAGTTGTGGCCGCGTGTCTGGCATCGTGAAGGACTAAGCCATCGCGCGTGCGACGACCGTATGGAACTCTAGCGCGTTCGCAAGCCTCTCGTAGAATCCGGTAAAACTTTGGTGTGATATTGCCGCTACGTGAGAACACCAGATCTGTTTTCGATGCGTCGTAAAACTCGCGCAGAATTTCCATCGAAGTTGGTCCGAGCGGACCGATAACTTTGTAGTTGCCCGTCTTACCCTGTCTTATTCGCACTTGGCGAGCTTCCCAATTAATCCCGGTCTTCGGTATGAGATTCATCTCACTATGTCGAACTCCATTCAAAAGACAGAACTGAACCTTGCGGCCAACCTTATAGCGAGCAATCGCTGACTGCACGTTTTCATCCTCGCGCTTGGGTGCAAACAGCTCTCCCAGGATCACTTTGATTTCATGATCGCTCCACGTTCTTTCGCGTCCGTCGATAATCTTTGGCCTCGGCATGCGCGGTGGCGGCCATTGTTCCAACTGCTCGAAATAGGTGTCCCCTTTATTAAACATCGCAACAATAATGTTTCAATTCCCGATCAATCGATTGAGGCTTTTCGGCACTAAGTCCTTCCTTTAAGTTTTTCTAAATAGCAATAACTTAACTCTTGCAGCGTTGAGTACGTCGCAACAATGGCAGCCCGAGATGCTTGACAGCCCCGATATGTAGTTGACTACATAATGTTCTTTGGTACATACTTTGAGAGTGAAGTGGGCAGTATCGTTTCATGACGAATTCAACGTGGAGTTTGACGCCCTGTCAGAAGCCGTGCAGGACGAAATGCTTGCTCACGCCAGATTGCTCGAAAAGTTTGGTCCGCAACTCGGGAGGCCCCGCGTCGATACTCTGAACGGCTCCCGCCACGCGAACATGAAGGAGTTGAGATTTGATGCCGCTGATCGCACTTGGCGCGTTGCTTTCGCTTTCGACCCGAAGCGCAAGGCTATCCTTCTGGTAGCGGGTGACAAGTCAGGCGGCAGTGAAAAGCGTTTTTATCGGCAGTTAATAGCGAAAGCCGATAGGCGGTTCGACTTGCATCTGGCGCGCTTGAAAAAGGAAAGGAAGAACTAACTATGAAGACTCTGGATCAGAAAATGAAAAGCATAAGCCGCGCGCGCCGTAAGAAGGTCGAGGCCCGTACCGCCGGTCTGATTGCCGAGGAAATGACGTTGCAGGAACTCCGGCAGGCTCGTAAACTCACCCAAGTGCGGATGGCCAAGGTTCTCGGAATCAGCCAGGACGGCGTCTCCCGTCTGGAAAAGCGCAGCGACCTTTTGCTTTCTACACTACGGAAAAGCGTTGAGGCCATGGGAGGTAACTTGTCGCTAGTTGCTGAATTCCCCGACCGTGAGCCAGTCGTCTTGTCCGGCATTGCCGAAGCCGAGCCTTAGCGAAAACTCGTTGGATTTGGCGGCCATCGGCTCGAAAAGTCTTGTGTTATCCTTTCAAGCATGGAGCCGCAAGAACTAATCGAGAAAATCAAGCGACTTCCTCAGGATCGGGTCGCTGAAGTTGAGAATTTTGTTGACTCTCTCGCACGGCGTGAACAGGGTGGCAATCGAATAAATCTCCACCAGGCACTCACGGATTACGCCATCCAATACGCGGGGACCGCTGCCGACATCGATCCTGACCTCGATGCCACCGCGACCCATCACCTGACTTCCGGTTAGCCAACGTCGGCTCGCTACCTTTCAATCTTATGAAGCAGCTTGATGAAATTGCGCTTGCGTTTGTATTCGACGCGAAGCGCAGTAAGGTAATCGTCAAACTCAGTCCCGCGGTCCAGGCGAACCAATAGCTCGCGAATCTTGTCCAGCAGCTTAACTGCTTCCGCGTAAGCGGCATTGTTTGCCTGTTTGAGGGTGGGCCCTATCATCTCTTTATAGATTGGTACGGCATCCGCGGGGTGTTTTTCTTCACGCGCGGCGGCGACCCGAAGCCATAGACCCGAAGAACAGCCACCCGCGCAAGCTTCCTGCCAGGCCTCGTCATACCGCTTTTCCCAGATAAAGACGTCAACCAGCCGCGAGTTGTCGGCATGGCCGGCCCAATGCCAATGGTTCTTTAAACTTTTCTCTTCTCGCCTTTCTTTCTCAATGACACCTCGTAGATGGGCCAGCGCTTTGTCCCTCCAGGCAGGCCAGTCGGGGCGCGGGCGCACTTTACGAGCGTGCGCTTTCAACTCCTGGTAGTTTTTCAAAAACGGCGATTCGATAAACTCGTGCCAGATAAGTTTCATCGCGTCGTCGTGGCGCGCAAGTCGGTGATACTCGCGAGCGAGAAACTCAACCAGTCGCGAATCACGCTTCGAGAAAGACTTCATTCCTTGTTCGGCCCAGTCAAGCGCCTTCTCGCGCTGGCCCGCTTGGCGATAAATTTCGGCAATCTGAAGGAACGAATAAGCGTCCGAAAGGTCACGACGCTTGATCTCGACTAGGGCTTCAGGGTCGCCCGATTGCCGCGCCAGCGCTGCCATCACGCTGGTGATGCGAAAACGCCGGCTGGATCTCTCATCGTCGCTGTCCCCTGGATGAAGTTGGCGCACCTTCACCCATTCGGAGTCGGCCAACCGGCGGTATTCTGCCAGGCCTTTCGCGCCGAAGACGTCGGCATATGTCTCTGCCGCTCCAAAGAAAATCTCCCAATCGCTTTTCATCTCCCACTCGAACAGTCGCCGCGCAAGAACCTGGGGTTCCGAACCGGCCTTCAGGCAGGCGCGATGATGTAGCTCCTGGAGCTCTGACAGGATGTCGCTCATGTAGCCATCCGAATCGTCTATGTCGCCAATGGCGCATTCCAGTTGCGCGAGCGCGTATTCCGTCAACTCGATGACCGCTGGCGCGTGACCGCCGGTAAGGAGCGCCGCGATCGATTCGGTTACCTGATGAATGCGGTGGGTATAGTCGTAGGCGGAATGGTAGTCGATGAAGCCATCGGTCCGCGTCGCATTTGCGATGGAACGACGATAAGCCGCAATGTCGAAGCCGGCGGGATTGGATTGCGCGGCTTCAAGCAGTAGTCGTTCGCGCAAGTCTCGGTTTTCCGTCGCGGCGCGCGCCAGCATGGCGACCAGAATATCTTTGTCTTGCCGCTGGAGGTACTCACCTAGATCGTCTTTGCTTGCCGTCCGTTTTCGTTTTCTCTCGCGCTTGCCGTTGCTTTCCTGCGCTGGGTCAAGTGAAGCCAGACCGACGGCAACGAGATGTTTACAGAACTCACCCTCGAGGCCAATCGGGCAGTCACACGAATACTCGATTTCGCGCTCGCCTGAACGGAGCGTGACGGAATAGTCGGCTTGACCGCTGACGATCGCCGTCAATACCGCCTTGTGCGTGGCGAGACTGTGCACGCGGCCATCTTTGAAATAGGTCTCTCCGCGAGCGAATGAACGATTGGTTGCCAGTCTCTTTAGCTCAAGAAGATTGATCGCCGCCATGATTGTTTCGGTTAATGGTCGAGCAAGGTGCTATTTCCAGATGATCAGTTTACCATTTTGGCTACCAGGTTTTCCGCTCAAAGAGCCAGTCAAAAACCGAGCATGAGACAAATGACGTCAAAGTTTTGCTGGTGGTGTGATCGAATCGCGACTACAAGGTTCGATGCCGAGAGTGAGGGTTGAATTGATGCACGCTGGCTGTAGTTGATCGAGTGCTCCGATAAAGATATGCAACGCTCAGGCAGTCTTTCGTCCCGCCAATCTCTCCAATGAACGCCCTGCCTGTTCTCTTGATTGCTTTGTTGCGTGTGAGTAATAGAGAACGAAGGCCTTGTCGGACCAGCCCATCCACTCCTGAACAGTCTTCGGACTGACGTTGCTCTCAAGCAGATGAGTGGTGGCCGTGTGTCTGGCATCGTGAAGGACTAAGCCATCGCGCGTGCCTCGACCGTATGGAACTCCCGCGCTTTCACAAGCCTGTCGGAGAATACGGTAGAACTTTGGTGAGATATTGCCGCTACGTGAGAACACCAAATCTGTTTTCGATGCGTCATAAAACTCGCGAAGAATTTCCATCGAAGTTGGTCCGAGCGGACCGATAACTTTGTAGTTGCCGGTCTTACCCTGTCTGATTCGAACCTGGCGGGCTTCCCAATTAATGCCTGTCTTCGGTATGAGATTCATCTCACTATGGCGCACCCCATTCAAGAGACAGAACTGAACCTTGCGGCCAACCTTATAGCGAGCAAGCGCTAACTGAACCTGCTCATCGTCGCGCTTCGGTGCGAAGAGTTCGCCCAGGACCACTTTGATTTCATGTTCGCTCCACGTTCTTTCTCTCCGACCATCGATAATCTTTGGTCTGGGAATTCGTGGCGGTCGCCATTGATCCAAAGCAGGGAAGTAGTTCTCAGCTTGATTAAACATAGCCACAATGATGTTTAGTTCTCGGTCGATTGATTGCGGCTTCAGTTCATCCCGCATTCTCTTGTCGATGTAGCTCTTGCAATCAGCCTTGGTTACCTCATCAACGCAGAGACCAGGCGTGAGCAGTTTGCAGAAATCCGCCAGAACCCGCCTCGCCCTCGTTTGCTCGCGTGAATTCTGGATGTCGTCGGCGTATCGCTTTGCCAACTCGGAAAGCATCGGGCGGTCTAATGTTACGGACAGTCCGAAGCGCCGCGTTGTCGCGTCGTGTTTGATCTTGTAGGCAACGGCCTCCGCGTCGGAACGCTTCAGAAAGAACTTGCGAATCCTGATCCCATGCATCAGCCGTGTATCAAGCCGGTAAACATTTTTCTTGAGCCGACGTGAATAGACTTGTTTGATCATGGTAGCGATTCCTCTTTAAGCTAGCTCGCC
>JAXIOV010000163.1:0-29313 GCA_045403245.1 Pyrinomonadaceae bacterium
TCCGCGCGCCTGCCCGGGAATGCGCCGGCGGGCGCAACCGCGTTGCGGTTGGACATCCATTCAATCCTAAAACCCAGGGTAGCCGAAGCGGCAACCCTGGGCTTTAAGACGTAACCGCTTTGCGGTAAAGCAAGTCAGGTCAGAAGACTAACGAAGTAGTTGCAGACCCCGTGGTGTTGCAGACTCGTGAGGCCCAGCGAGTCAAGAAACACAACTCCAAAATTCGAAATCCGCAATTCGAAATTCGAAATTTTCTGGCGGAAGGGACAGGATTCGAACCCGCTAGCGACAAGCCGCCGTAGTTTTCAAGACTACTGCCTTTCCAGTAAGGCTTTCCCTTCCAAATACATGTGTGAACTCTGTGGATTGTGATTTCCAATTCTGCCCGCGAAATCAGTGTGCAAAGCAGCAAATGCCAGGTTCGGATTTTTTGGTGCATGCGGTAGGACTCGCACCTACGGAGCCACTTAGTGACGCCTGATTTACAGTCAGGTGCTTTTGCTACTCAGCCACGCATGCAAAAAGAAATTTCTTGTGTTAAAAAACAGATGAAGGCAGAGAGATGGGCCAAAGAAGACACACTTCGAGGCACACTTCTCCTGAGGATGGCGACGTTCGGGACTCTCGCAAAGCATCGACGTTGTCATCCGGAAGGCTCCCTGCCTTCATCCAAAGACTCCACGCGAAAGCACGCGTGGAGTTTTTCGCAAATAAGGTATTTCGATTGTCAAAAAACAAAGAGAGCGGGCTTTAAGCCTCCCAGGGAAGCTGCCCGCTCCAAACAATTCTCGCGATTTTTCTTTGAGATTTGGGAGCGGGAGTCCGCTCCCGCTGAACTAATGCCTGATATAACGGCTATCTTTGGACGTCTCTTGTCCGCGTCTGCCGTCAAAAGTATTGGCGAGTGACGAGTTCGGACATAAGACACACATCGCGCCGGGCGTGCCGACTGACGGTCGCCGTATCTCCGCGTGTTCTTTGTTAATCCAACTCATCATCATTTGATTTTCTCCAGCGCGCCTTGCGCGCGAGCATTCTTGTATAAAGTAGGAACGCGGAAACTGTCAAGCACTTTTTGTGAAATGCGTCAACGATGCTTGGATTGCCGCGAGTTGATAATGAGTTGCCCGCCGCTTATTACCGGCGCAAAAGTTAATCTTTTTCTTACCAGCTTTGAAAAAAGTCGTGCGGCTACGAAATCGAACCCAGCCTGGGCGAAAGCCTCATATCACGGCAAACGCTGTCGCCCACTCCGCAGGCTGGCATTGTCTTTGTCTCCCAAGGAGCTATGCAAATTTGTTGCGGTAGGAGTGCCTCGGGAGGTATGCCGCCGATAACCTCTACTCGAGTGACGTTTGTTACTGTCCCCGCCCGGATACTGAATCCTGGTTACCTCTGGCTTTTTGCAATAAACCCCGGAGTTGTTTCGAAAACTATCGCCGGATCAATTCGCAGTTTTGCACGCATGCCGGAAGAAGGTAACCCGGTGTTTCCTCGATAAAATTCTATGTGCGAGTGTCGATAAGACGCTATCGATCCGCCTCTCCCGCCAATGTTGCCGATGCGCACCCGTCCACTTTCGTAGCTGATTCGAAAGTCGGCAATGTGAAATACCGCCAGCGTAACGTCGGACAGATTTCCAAGCATTGGATAGTAGAACGTGATGGCCGCGTCGGTAGGCGTCGGAGTATTACTGTGGGAGATAAAGCCAAGCGGAACGTAAAGTTCGGTTATGCCGGTTCCCTCAGGATTGCCATAAAGATGCATCGCATACGACAGGTGTCCCCGACGCAGTTTGCCGTCGTCGCCAATCAGATCACCTCGATACAGCGGGTACTGGCGTCCGAGTCCACCAGGCTCGAAGCCATTCGCGGCAGCAACCGCGGCTGGACCACCGAAGAGAGTTGCCAGCATCCAATCAGAAGCGACCATCTGCTCGGTGTAACGAGGTTGTAGAGCATTGGTCGGAATGTGTTTGCTGATGATCGCGGGCACCGGAAAATATTTCACCGCGGGCCGGCTCACGAGTCCAGGATCACCGGAAACTGCCCAGGTCTTCCTAAGTTTCGCGATACTGCTTCCCCACGTCTGCGTGATTGAACTCAGGTAGTTTTCCGTGTAACTAAAATTGATTGCACGTCCAGATGCGTCGCTGATCGTGTCGATCGAGGCATTTCCGGTGTATCTGAGATTAATCACCACGCCGTTGCGGTCTTTTATTTGACTGCAATGAGGTTCTCCGTCAGCAAGCGTCGCGAACTTGTAGGTCGTGCCGTCACTAGCGCTCAACAGTTTGACAGCGCCGCGATCCGAGAGGCGCAGTCCGAAACTGTCTGCGGCTTTGAACTGACCCCAGCCCTCAACCGGATATAGATCTATGAACTCTGCTCGCCTGCCCTCATTTGGGATCAGCATCAGAATATATTTGCCGACCTGTCTGTTGTAATAGAGCGATTGGAACAGGGGAAACTGAAAGCGGTTCATTGAAAACGTAAGCGATAAATCGACGCCTGCGCCGATGTGATCTGGCAGGTTAAGCAAGGGAAGATCGTCGTCGCTGAGGTTCCACCCGTAAGTCGCAATACTTCTGGAAGCGGTGGCCGCCTCCACCGACACTGGATTACGCCGTGGAACGAACCTGCCCAGCTCAGTCAACGCCATAATCGAAGATGCGATGATTGCAGGAACAATAAAGAACCGATGAATGAGGGACTGATGCTGGCGCTGCGTGGGCATTCGAAGTTCGCTCCGTATTCATTTGTTTGCTGGCGGGCGTTGAAAACGCAGCAAGTAAGGCAGGCAAGAGGACGGGATCGGACTAGCGGTGAAGGCGCGTTGGCGTTACGCGGCCAACTACCAAACCACACTAGTTGGGTTATGAAAGAATCTGACTCGGCGGGTTAACTACTGATGAAATCAACCGAGTCAACACCGGGCACAGGTAACTTTGGATTTGTTTTCTCCAGCGTCGACGTTCAAATCATGACGCCGGAAAGGCGTTACCAATGCTGCGCAGCGGCAAACTCCGTGCCGTCAGATCGATGAGCAACAATCGGGAGTTCAATTTGGTCGCGGTAACTCTCGCTCAATGCGGGTGGCACGCATTGTGCGATTGGCGATGAGGCAGCTTTGCGTTGGCTGTAAGCCTTAAGAAATGAGGTTTTTGACCCGGGCGAAAGTCACGTCCCTGGCTTTTCACCGCAGTACTTACCTTCGGACTCTCCCCAATTTATTACATGGCGGCTCGCTCGTTTTTACACCCGCTCGCTGCTAGCCACCGCCTCTCACAAAACCGATCGATCGATCCGACTTCTTCAGTCGCGTCCCGTCATGACCATATGATCAAAATTCTTCTTATCGACCACGCTCGCGAAACCCCGGCCAACGTTCGAGAACTGTTGTCAGTTTTGGAGACCAGCAACTTCGAGATAGAGTGCGCGGTCGGTTACCGCGACATCATGGAAGGTTTTCGTAACCACAGCTACGACGTCTGCGTCATTGATTCGGCTGCCGACAATGGACTCAGACTCTTTGCCCAGGCTCGTAGCGTCGGATTCACCGCGCCAATCGTCCTCGTCACTTCCAACAACGCCGGTGAAGTTATTGAGGCGGTGCATCAAGGTGTCGCAGATTGCCTGATGCGAGAAAACTTGAGCGAGGCCCACCTGGAACGCTCAATTTGCTGGGTAGTCGAGCAGGCGCGACACGATTTGACGCGAAGTGAGATTGAGAGACGCTACCTGGCGCTACTCGACAACGCCAAAGAAATAATCTGTATCCTTAACCTCAATGGCAATGTCAGTTCTATGAATCGTGCCGCCGAGCAGTTGCTCGGGTTTTCACAAATAGAAGCACCGGGAGTGAACATCACGAGCATAGTTCATCCGTCGTCTGGAAGCCGGATGCAGCAAATGATTAAACGCACGCTTGACGCCCAAAGCCGCACCGTCGAAGTAGTCGAACTGGTTTCGAGCGAGGGACGCGAGATTAGCGTTGAGGCCAGCGTCCATCCTATCTACCAGTTTGGAAAGCCCGTGGAATTGCAACTGGTTGCGCGTTTGCTTTCAGAAGAAGAACGAGACGCCGGCCGGGACCGGAACCAGAATTACGGGCTCACAGATAGTGTGGTCTGGACGAATGGTGCGCGTCAGACCAGTCAGCACATCATTTAGAACTCCCACCCGGAGGAAATTGTTTTTGGCACGTACGGTGCGATGGATTCGTTTGGCTTGGATCGCGCGCTTGCCAGGCTCAAAGTGTGGCAAAGAGCCTCACTGTTTTACCCGTAGTGTTCTGCATTGACCCTCGCGGAACCGTGACCACTCGCTCAGCGGTATTCCATTCGCCAATTCCGCGAAAACTTTTTCCTCCGACTTCAAAGCACCCAATCTCATGATGGAATCAACAATCAGCAGCTCGGTTCAGTCCGCCCAAGCCCCTGCCTGGCCGGTTCAGGACGATGTGGCCACAGCTGCGGATCGAAAAATACTGATTGTTGACGACGAGGAAACCGTTTGTCAGATGTTTGCCTTGTCCTTGTCGGAGAGTTTTGTTTGCACTACGGCAGCTTCCGCCGATGAGGCGCTGGCTCATCTGGGTGACGAAACCTACGCGCTCGTGATTTCCGACATGATGATGCCGGGACGAAACGGCGTTGAACTCCTGCGCGAGATAAGGTCCCGGTACCCCGAGACTGCGGTAATTATGGTTTCGGGCATCGACCGGCCTCAGCGAGTCCGCGATGCCCTTCGACTTGGCGCCTGCGACTATTTGATCAAGCCGTGCGAGTTGGACGTGCTTACACTTTCGGTTGAGCGAGCCCTGGAACGACGCGTGTTGCAACGCACCGCCCGCACCTACAAGGCACACCTCGAAAAACAAAACATTGAGCTGGCTAATCGGAAGACTGAGCTGGAACGGCTTCAGGCCCAACTCGTTCAGACCGAGAAGATGGCGAGTCTGGGTCAGCTGGCTGCGGGGGTAGCACACGAACTTAATAACCCGGCGGGTTTCGTTTACGGCAACATGGATCTCCTTCGAGACTATTTGGCGCATTTGCAGCAACTTCTCGCCGTCTACGACACCCTTGAGTTGCCAAAGGAATCGGCTCGCGCAGTCGACTCTATCAAAAAAGATATTCAATACGATCGTCTGATCGGCGATTTGAATTCAATCATCGCAGATTGCCGCGAAGGGGCCGAGCGCATCTGTGACGTAGTCAAGAATCTGCGGCTCTTCTCGCGGCTCGACGAAGCCGAATTCAAACAAATCGATATCCATTCGGGGCTTGATTCGACCGTCCGCCTGCTCTCTCGCTATTTCAGCTCCGGGCAGGTTGTGGTTAGGAGGAACTACGGCGAATTGCCGGCAGTGAATTGTTATGCGGGTCAGCTCAATGAAGTCTGGATGAACATCCTCGTTAATGCTGCGCAGGCCATTCAACAAAAGGGGGAAGTCACGATTTCGACAAGACTCGACGGTGCTTGCGTGATCGTCACCATCAGCGATAACGGAGTCGGGATTCCCGAAGACCAACTATCGCGAATCTTCGATCCATTCTTCACCACCAAAGCCGTCGGCGAGGGCACGGGGCTTGGCCTATCAATAACTTACGGAATCATCGAGCGCCATGGTGGAACCATAACTGTAAGTAGCAAGGTCGGCAGCGGCACGACCTTTAGCGTGAAACTTCCGATCAAGCCACCGGCTTTAGAACCAGATGAAACCACACAATTTCAGGAGGGCTAATAACACGATGTACAAACTCTTGCTGGTAGATGATGAAACAGCAAACCTGCGGCTGCTCGAGCGGCTGTTTTCCCGCGACTACGATTGTCTGACCGCGTCGTCGGGCGCCGACGCAATCCGCATCCTCGAGCAACACGACGTAGCAATAGTGATCACTGATCAGCGCATGCCCGAAATGACCGGCATTGAACTGCTCAAGCGCACCGCCGCCCTGCGGCCGCACATGGTTCGCATCCTGCTCACCGGTTACACGGACGTGGAAGCACTGGTCGAAGCAATCAACTGCGGACTGGTCTACATGTATTTCACCAAGCCCTGGAACAACGACGATCTGAAACTCAAGGTCAGCCGGGCCCGTGAACATTACGAGAACAACAAGAAGCATAGTGCGCTGATGTTGGCCAACGATCGACTGGTCTCGAGTCTCAAAGAAATCAAGCAGACCATAGTCAATTCATTGGTTGACATGATGAAGAGCAGAAACGGGCAGGCTTACGCGCACTCAGGTCGAGTGCGTAATCAGGCACTGCTGGTCGCGTTAGGCATGGACCTTGGCGAAGAAGAAAGAGACAACCTTGCGGCCGCGGCCCTGCTACACAATCTCGGACCAGTTGAAACCTCGATGCGGAAGCGACGAGCAGTGACTGGCAATGAGACTCAAACCCAGGTCGAATGTGAAGCCCAACTGTTGGCTGCCATTCCAGAGTTGTCAGGCGTGATGGAAATAATCAGGCACCAAAGTGAAAACTTTGACGGCAGCGGCCATCCGTTGGGCCTGAAAGGCGAGGAAATCTCTCAGCCTGCGCGAATCCTTCGGGTCGTGATGGAGTATGATTCCATGATTATGCCGAAGGAATCTGTTGCGGCGATGACCCACGAAGAGGCGATGAGATTTCTGGTCCAACGTTCAGAGAGACAGTTTGACCCTAAGGTTATCGAGGCCGTGTCGCAAACAAATCTGGATAGCCCATCCCGGAACCTGTCCAACTCCCCGCTTCAGCCAACCGCTAACAGCCTCTCGGCTGTGTAGCCGGTCTGCTCTGCATCGGGTTCGGCCCAGCCGGACCCGTTAGCCCTACCTTCCCTCCTGATCTATTCCGGTTACAAGGCCTGGTCCATCCCGGTTACAAGGTAATGAAAAGCTCCATCTGCGTAATCTTGCTACTCACTCTGATTCCTGCTGCCTTGAGCGGGGCGCGAAGTGAAGCTCGTCGAACCGAGCGGTCCAGCGTTTCAAATTCATGGCCTCAAGATTCGACAGTCAAAGTCTATTTTGTCAAAAACCAGTTCTCAGCTGAACAAAAAGTGACGCTTTGGGAAGCACTCGAAAGCTGGAGCCGCAAGTCTTCCGGAACAGGATCTGAACTCCGTTTTCTCAATGCCGGAGACATTGGCGGCCTGATTGACTGCGCCGGGTGTCTGACGATAACCCGTGAACCGGCTTACACATACGACTCCCGCCGGCGCTCGTCGTTTAATCAACTTCGTCAGGATGGAACCGGCCAAATAATGTCTGCGTGGATTGGACTGGCTTCGGAAGCAACCCAGCCTGGGACACTGAAGGAACTGCTACTCAAGGCGCTTGAGAGGGAAAAAGGGTAACAGGGGAAAAGGGTAAGGTAACAGGGGAAAGGGTAAGCGACAGCTCCGATCCCCTATTCCCCTTTTGGCCTTTTCCCCTTTTCCTGAACGTCCCAGGCTTTTCCGGCGAGACTCTTCTTCAGAATGGCGACCAGGTCGACAACGTTTCCGCGGTCGGGTTTCTCGGTTTCAACTTTGACAACGTTCTTGCGTTGCGCACCTTTCTTCTTCACCAGCTTGAGCAAGCGATCCGACTGCTCATCCTTGAGTCTGCTGGTCGACATTTTCTGCTTGGATTTGCCGCCGATCAGCTTTTCAAACTTCTTAACCGTCGCCGCCGGCGCCTTCACCTTCCTGGGTAACCCAATCTCTTTCGGTGAACGAAGCTCGTCTGCGAAGCGCATTAGCTCAGACCGCAGAATGCCGTGGTCGGAGAAGATGGCCACCAGATACTCTTTGCCCCGCATCACGAAGGTGGCGATGCCTGCGCGTTTGCTCTTTTCCAAAGTCTCCGCCAATAACTTGTAGGCCTTCTCCGAACTTGCGGCAGGCGTCAAAAAGTATCCACGCTCGAAATGCATTGGTGGGATTTCGTCCTTGGGGACGAAGAGCTTGACGTCGATGTCGCGGGACTTTTCAGGCGCCAGCCGTTCCAGTTCTTCATCTGAAACGACGACAAACTTCTCCTTGCTGATCTGGTAGCCGCGTATCATCTCATCTGCGTCCAGGTCACGCTCCGTTTTTTCGTCGTAATACCTCCGCGCGAGCGGCTCGCCTTCTGGCCCAAGCATGCGCAACGATGCCCGACTGCTCCTGTTCGCGGGAAAAAGACTCACCGGAACACTGACCAGACCAAACGTTATGGTGCCTGACCAGAACGGGCGCGGCCCGGCCTGCTCAGACTCCTCGTACTTCTCTTTTTCAGCTCGCTTAGGCAGCGCGTTTCCCCTTTCTTAACGCCTGGATGCTCTTCTCTAAAACACTGTCGAGCGCGCCGGTTCCGCGTTTCGATTTCACGGCGCGCAGTCGCGGCGCTTTTCCCTTTGCCTTGCGCTCGATGAACTCCATCACCCGCTCGCGATACTCGTCCTTGTAATCCGTTGCTTTGAATTCACCTTCGAGAAGCGAGACCAGTTGTTTGGCCATCGCGAGCTCTTTTGCCGTCGGCGCGCGTCCGGCCGGCTTGGGAAGGTCGCTTGCCGAGATGACCTCTTCCACATTCCGCAACGTGAACAGGAGCAGGTAATCTCCCTCTGCCCGAAGGGCTCCAACGTAAGGCCGACTACGCATCACCCAACGAGCAATCCCTTCTCGATTGCGGTTCTTCAGCGCCTCCACCAACGCAAAGTAGGCCTTTGCATTTCCATCGGGCGCGAGATAGTAAGGTCTTTCGTACCACTGCTGGCCGATCGCTTCTGGAGGCACAAACTCCATGATCTCGATGTCTCTTGAAGGCTTAGGTTCGAGCTCGGCCAATTCTTCCTCGGTGATCAACACAAATTTTCCTGGCTCCACTTCGAAGCCCTTCTGGATTTCTTCAGTTTTTACTTCGTCTCCCGTATCCGGGTTGATCATGTGCTGTTTGACTCTCTTGAGGTGGCGATCGTCGAGTATATGAAAACGAACGGTGCGATCAGTCACGCCCGAATGGAGCTTGACCGGGACCTTAGTCGAACCCATTTTCAGTTCACCTTTCCAGATCGCTCGCGCCGCCATTAAATCCTCCTCCGAGTTTCAGTGTCTCCAGACTCAACACAGCCCGGGCACGACAATTCCAGCGACGCCGTCACCTGGACGCATATAGGGCACACCGGAAGATCGCAGTCCACACAACGCGTTTCCGTGTGATATGCGTACAACTGACTGCATGTCGGACAGACCTCAGTCGTATCTGTCAGCCACCAAGGCTGTGTGCTGCTGCTCCTGGTCATGATGGAAATATTACAGGCATTTTCAGTTCCACTTCTTGGACATTAGTCTCTACCGCACCACGGCTACGCTTCCCTCAGGTTGACGCCAGGACCTGGCCCTACCGCGCTCGGTTCTATAGTTGACGTTAGCTGCCACCGCATGGTCGTAGAAGTTGTGTTGTCAGAGTCGAGAGCCCAGTAGCCCCGACTGCTGCTTGTATTAGTGGAGAAAGGGTCGCTTAACAATCCCGCCTTCCGCGTCTGAGAGGGTGTGGGTCACAATGAACGCTGCCGGGTCTATTTCTTTTACTACACCTTTGACCTTCCCGATTTCCAACCGCGTCACGACGCAATACAGAATATCCTGCTCGGCATTGCTCATGCCCCCACGACCCTTGTAAACCGTCACGCCGCGACTCAAGACGCCGATGATTGCATGGCGTATCTCCACACTCTTCTCTGAGATGACAATGACGGCTGTGTATTCCTCAATGCCATGAATCAGAAAGTCGATGGTCTTCGACGCCGCAAAGTAAGTGAGAATCGAATACAGGGCCGACTCTACGCCGAGCACCAAAGCCGCTGCGAGAAAGATAAAGATATTGAAGATGAGAATGACGTCGCCAACCTTCAGGTGGTTGCTGCTCTTGCTAACCAGAAGGGCGGCGATTTCCGTGCCATCTAAAACTGCGCCTCCACGAATAGCCAGCCCAATGCCGGCCCCGATAAAGAAACCGCCAAAGACGGCAGTGAGTAACTTGTCGGGCGTGACATCGGGATATTTCACGAATGCCAGGCAAAGCGCTAACCCGGAGATTGCCAGCACGCTCTTCAGCGCAAACCTCTTTCCGAGTTGGCGGTAACCAACGGCAATGAAGGGAAGATTGATAACCAGAATAAGAATGGCCAGGTGAAAACCCAGGACATTCGAAAGCAGCATTGAAACGCCGGTAACGCCGCCGTCGATGAAGCGGCTTGACAACAAAAACCCTTTCAGCCCCATTCCTGCCGAGAGGATCCCCAGCACGATAAGAAGAGTGTCTAATGCAGCATGCAGAAACTTTTTCATCAACTAATTACAGTTGTGCCGTCAGGAGGAACTCTAGTGAACATTGATGATGATAGTGGCGCAGTTGTTTGCGCGGCAAGCTTAGTTGAACTGGCTTGCCACCGGGTTGAAGCAACGCTCTCACTGGCTTTACACAAAACGCGCTTAACCGGATGAAATGCAATGACGGCAAACGACTAGTTGCGGCTTGCCGCCGCACGGTGCGGCGGCACTTGAATCCACCCTCTCCTTTGTGCGAGTGAACTAGCCACGCAAGCCTGCTCTTCAAACTCCATGGCACGCATCGTGCGATTACCTCCTCGAGCAGCGCTTGAGAAGCGCTTTGGAGCGGGGTCGAGGTCTTTTCGGCCCGGCGTTCCGCCCCACCATTCCCATTCAAACCCATTGCAAGCCATGTCCTCCGGATCCAAAGAAAAGAGAATTAGGCCTCGTACTGAGGTCTGCCTTACGGCACGCTTTGAAGGTGCGGCAACAAAGCATGACGTCCGAATTACCGACCTCTCCGAGGGCGGATGTTATGTCGACTCCATCGCCGAAGTGATGGCTGGCGAAACGCTAAGTCTGAAGATCTCAAGCGGAGATGGGTGGGTTCAGCTTCAGGGCGTCGTAGCGCATCATTTTCCCCGGTTGGGTTTTGGTGTTCGTTTCATAAACCTGAATGCCAGGCAACGCGCGTGGATTGATTCAGTTCTCCATCCTCGTCCCGCGCGCGCTATGGAAGCAGATGAACCTTCGGAAGAGGGTGATGTCTGGCCTTCATCAGATCAAATCGATTTTATCGATCGCCGAGTTATGTAAGCCGCAGAGGCGTCACGCCCCTTCAATCCTTCAGTCACAGTAAATCCGTCAAACCCAAAAAAATGAGTCCTGCGCGAAAATCAAAACTAATGCTGCTCGTACTGACGCTTTGGCTCCTGGCCATCGGTGGCGGCCTGCGACAGATGCTGGCTTACAAGGGATCGCCCGGCGCCGGTGCGGTGGCCCCGGTCACCTGGCCTGCGGACAGTCAGATTCGCCGTCAGATCAACCCCCACGCTGGTTGTGTTTGTACATCCCAAATGCCCGTGCTCTCGCGCCACCATCGGTGAGTTGGAGATCCTGATGACGAAGAGCCAGGGGAAGGTGAACGCAGTCGTGATGTTTACTAAACCTAGCGAGGTTTCGGGCGGATGGGAAAAGACGGATCTGTGGAACACAGCGGTGCGGATCCCGGGGGTTAGCGCGGCTGTCGATGATGATGCCGGGGAAGCCAGGCGTTTCGGATCTAAAACCTCCGGCCAGGTGATGCTCTATTCGTCAGCCGGACAATTGCTCTTTCATGGTGGTATCACAGAGTCGCGCGGTCACCTTGGCGACAACGATGGATTGCAAACAGTCTTATCGTTGCTCACGGATGGTAAATCGGAGATCACCACAACCTCGGTTTTTGGTTGTGCTCTATTCAAACCAACCCCAACTGACCATTCAAAGGATGCCTGCAATGCCAATCATAAATAGCGACGATTTCCAGACGAATTCAAATCTCGCCAAGAAACTCTTTGTCGAGCATGAACAAGCCATCTACAGACGAACCGATCATCTTTTCGCGGGCTTGATGATCGCGCAGTGGGTGACCGCGATTGCTATCACTGTTTGGATATCGCCCAGGACCTGGGCGGGAGTCTCAAGTCAGATTCACCCGCACTTGTGGGCGGCATTGTTCCTCGGAGGGCTCATCTCTGCTGTGCCCGCAGTCCTGGGATTCGTTCGACCTGGTGCAGCATCAACTCGTTACACCATCGCGGTTGGTCAGATGCTGATGGGCGCGCTGCTGATTCATCTAACTGGCGGACGCATCGAAACCCACTTCCACGTGTTCGGCTCACTGGCATTTCTGGCATTTTATCGGGACTGGCGAGTGCTGATCCCGGCGACATTAGTAGTGGTGGTCGATCATCTCCTGAGAGGAGTGTTTTGGCCGCAGTCAGTCTATGGAGTTTTAACCGCAAGCGGATGGCGCACTGTCGAACACGCTGTCTGGGTGGTGTTCGAAGACGTTTTCCTGGTGATTTCCTGTCTTCAGATCAAGCGGGACATGAGGAACCAGGCGCTCCAGAGTGCGCGGAGCACTACTGGTGAACAACGGTACCGTCAGTTGGCGGATTCGATGCCCCAGATCGTGTTTACTGCAAGTCCCGACGGCGTAGTCGACTATTACAACCAGCGCTGGTTTGACTACACGGGCCTGACCCTCGAGGAAGCCCGGGGAACAGGTTGGAGCAGGGTAGTGCATCCGGATGACTTGCAAGTGGGTACCGAGGCTTGGCACGAAGCGCTCCGTCAGGGCGACGCCTACGAGAATGCAGTTCGTCTGAAACGTGCGCGCGATGGTGAATATCTCTGGCATCTGGTTCGGGCAAGGCCGATCCGGGACGCAGAGGGAAGCATCGTGAAGTGGTATGGCACGTGCACCAACATAAACGACCAGAAGCGAGCTGAAGACGCGCTTCAAAGCGCGCGCGAAGAACTTGAAGAACGCGTCGAAGCGCGGACCAAAGACCTGCTCACGGTCAACACCGACCTAACAGCGGAAATCCTCGAGCGGAAACAGGTCGAAGCGAAACAGCAAGTCCTCTTCGAGATTATTCAAGGGACGAACATTACTTCACATCTGGACGAGCTGCTGACGCTCATTCATCGCTCCATTGGCAAGGTCTTGTATGCGGAGAACTGCTTTGTGGCGCTCCACGACCGACAAACCGAGATGTTCACGATGGAGTTCTTTGTCGATCAATACGACGAGGCCCCACCCTGTCACAAACTCGAGAAAAGCCGGACTGCTTATGCTTTTCGAACCGGCCGTCCCACTTTGATGACCAATGAACTGTTCGATCAATTGGTGCAAGAGGGTCAGATCGAGTCCATCGGCACCCCGCCGGCATCGTGGCTGGGCGTTCCCCTGGCAACGCCCTCACAGGTTATCGGCGTACTCGTGGTGCAGCATTACGCAGATAAAGATGCCTACTCGGACAGTGATCTCAAGTTTCTGACCTCGGTGGGCGGTCAGATAGCCCTGGCCATAGAACGTAAGCAGGCCGATGAAGCCCTGCGGGAAAGTGAAGAGAGATACCGCGACTTATTCGAGAACGCCAACGACATTATTTATACCCACGATCTACAGGGCAATTACACTTCGGTAAATAGGGCGTGCGAGAAGATCACCGGCTACACCCCCGAAGAAACTCTAAGGATGAATGCAACTCAGGTGGTTGCGCCGGAGTACCAGGAGAAGATTCAGGAACTCTTGCGACAACGAGTGGAAGAGAATGCCTCTGGTGCTTATGAGTTGGAGATAATCAGCAAAGACGGGCAGAGAGTAACGCTGGAAATCCAGTCGAGGCTAACCCGCCAGAATGGAGCACCCATCGCCATACAGGGCATCGCCCGCGACATTACGGCCCGGAAACGAGTGGAAGGCGAGCTGGAACAGGCACGCAACGTTGCTCTGGAATCCGCGCGGCTAAAATCTGAATTCCTGGCCAACATGAGCCACGAGATTCGAACCCCAATGAATGGCGTTATCGGCATGACTGGGTTGCTGCTTGATACGGAACTCGATGCCGAGCAATGTGAATTCGCCGAGACAATTCGTTCAAGCGGGGACGCACTGCTAACGATCATTAACGACATTCTCGATTTTTCGAAAATCGAGGCCGGCAGACTCCAGTTCGAGACTCTGGACTTCGACCTGAGCAACGCAGTGGAAGGCACTGTTGACTTGCTGGCAGAACGGGCTCGGGAAAAGAAAATCGAATTGGCGTCTCTGATTTACAGTGACGTGGTGACCGAGCTTCGCGGTGATCCCGGACGTCTTCGTCAGGTACTTACCAACTTGATCGGAAACGCCGTGAAGTTTACCGAGCAGGGAGAGGTGATTGTCCGGGCCCAGAAGGAAAGCGAGGCTGACGATCACATTGTAGTTCGCTTCACCGTCAGTGATACCGGAATCGGTATAGCGGAGTCGTCCCAACAAAACCTTTTCCAGGCTTTCACGCAAGCGGACGGATCCACCACGCGAAAGTATGGCGGCACTGGATTGGGGTTGGCGATTTCCAAGCAGCTGGTGGAGTTGATGGGTGGACAAATAGGGCTAAGGAGTATTCCTGGCAAAGGTTCGGAATTTTGGTTTACCGCGCGTTTCGAGAAACAGCCTCACCGCGTCCCGGCGACCAGGCACCGCGTTGCAAATCTGGATCAGTCGTTTGTCCTCATCGTCGACGACAATGCAACTAACCGGAAAATTCTCTCGCATCAGCTGAGTTCGTGGGGAATGGTCCACGAACAGGCTGACAGCGGTTTTCTGGCTCTGGAGTTGTTGCGCAAGGCAGCCCGGGATGAAAAGCCATATAACCTGGCTATCCTCGACTTGATGATGCCGGGAATGGATGGTTTTGAACTGGCACGCACGATAAAGGCGGATTCGCTAATCGCAGGCACGCACCTGGTTCTCCTTACGTCATATGGTCAACGTGGAGATGGGGTCATTGCACGAGAGGCGGGCATAGCGGCGTATCTCACGAAACCGGTTAGGCAGTCGCAGTTATTGGATTGCCTGATCGAGGTAATGAGCGATGAGAGTTCCGATGCAAGCGGCGAGGTTAATGGAATACGCGTCAAGTCGCAGTTGATAACCCGGCAAGCGTTAAAGGAAACCACAGCAATGACTGACAAACTAATACTACTCGCTGAAGACAACATCGTGAATCAAAAGGTCGCAGTGCGCCAATTGCAGCAGCTCGGGTTTCGCGCAGACGCGGTGGCAAGTGGATGGGAGGCGCTCGAAGCCCTCACCAGAATTCCTTACGACCTCGTGCTGATGGATTGCCAGATGCCCGAGATGGATGGGTTTGAAGCCACTGCCGAAATACGTCGTCGCGAAGGCCATGCGAAGCACACTCGAATTGTGGCGATGACGGCGAATGCCCTTGAGGGAGATCGCGAAAAGTGTCTGGCGGCCGGAATGGACGACTACATCTCAAAGCCCGTCAAGCCTGAAGAGTTGTTGCGAATCCTTGAAACCGCGTTTGCCGAATCATCAAGCTCGGAAGGTGTGCCGGACGGGAAGGAAGAGTCGGCCCCGGTTGATCTGGAGCGAATGCGCGATGCTTTGGGAGACGACTTGGCTGAGATTCTCAATCTCTATCTAACACAGATGAATAGCAGCCTCGAAAAACTTGCCATGGCGATCGAGAGAGACGATGCGAGAGAAGTTGAATTGATTGCTCACGGCTGCGCCGGGGCCAGCGCAAACTGCGGGATGGATGCGGTAGTTCAACCGTTGCGCTCTCTTGAGGCCGCCGGGCGTAACTGGTGCCTCGATGAAGCGCTACCCCTGCTTCATGAAACCAGGAAACAGTTTGAACGGATCTCAATGTTTCTCGAGGCTGAGCTGAATGTTTTGGTTTAAAAGAAAGGATGCAGGCGAAGAATGCAGTTACCAAATGATCAACAATCAAAACGAGTCTTGATAGCGGACGACGATCCCGCTATCAGGCACCTTCTCATAATGATCGTAAAAAAAGAGGGATACATCCCGGTCGCGGTAGACGATGGTCGCGAGGTGTATCGCATCCTTCAGACTGATGCGAGCTTTAGCGCCGCCATATTCGACATGATGATGCCTCATCTGGAGGGTCTTGACATCATCTGCTACATGAAAACGGAAAAGCGTCTGATGCGCATTCCGGTAATGATGATTACCTCAGAGCAGGATCTTCAGCTGATGGCTCGAGGTCTTGGAGCGGGCGCCACGATTTTCCTTCCCAAACCCTTCACACCGGAAAAACTACGAACAACATTACATCTGCTCCTGAACGGCCAGCCCATTCAGGCAGAAAGTTATCGTTAACTCAGCTAAAGGGATACCAATATGAGTTTTCCTCCAAACCAGAGAACCGCAAGTCCTGCAGTGGATCTGTCTATATTGACCAGCTTCGAAAGCATCCAAACCGGCGGCGAGCCCGACCTGGTAGTGGAATTGATCGATCTGTATCTAGCCGACGTTCCCTGTCGATTCGCACTAATGCGTCAGGGGATAGCCAAAAGAGATCAAACGGCAATTAGGCGCGAAGCCCACAATCTCAAAGGAAGCAGTGCGAATCTTGGCATTCTCCAGATGGCTTCGATTTGCGATTTGGTGGAGCGTCTGGACCTCATCCCCACTTCGCCGTCTCTGCAGGAACTGCTGGGCTGTCTTGAACGTGAGTTTTCACGCGTAAGGCTGCTCCTTTTGGAAGAACGCCGGAAGAGACTCCAATGAAAGTGTTGATTGCCGAAGACGATCCCGTTTCCAGCCTGGTCCTCGCGAAGACACTAACGAAATGGGGACACGAGGTTGTGGCGACCACCAATGGCATCGAGGCCTTGCGGGCGCTGGAAGGAGAAGATGCGCCAGGGCTGGCAATTCTGGACTGGATGATGCCGTCAATGGAGGGCCCTGAGATTTGCCGCAGGATTCGCGGGCAAGCGACAACCTCGCCCGCTTACCTCATTCTCCTAACCGCCCTAAACCGAAAAGAGGATCTCGTTCACGGGCTCGAGGCCGGCGCTGATGACTATCTAACCAAGCCCTTCGACCGCAATGAACTGCGCGTGCGATTACAAGCCGGCATACGCATCGTCGAACTTCAAAACAAACTAACTCAAAGAGTGCATGAGCTGGAAACTGCAATTGTCGAACGGCAAAAAGCAGAGGAGGCGCTGCGACAAATTAGCTTGACCGACGAATTGACAGGCTTATACAACTATCGCGGGTTTATTACTCTCGCCGACCATCACCTTAAGGCCAATCGCAGAACTGGTGGCACTTCCGTGTTGATTTATGCCGACATGGACGGTCTTAAACAAATAAATGACCAGCTGGGTCACGGCGTCGGATCCGAAGCGATCGTCAACCTCGCCGAAGTCCTGCGACAAACCTTTCGCGATTCCGATATTATCGGCCGGCTTGGCGGCGACGAGTTTGCGATCCTGGCAAGCGAGACTTCGGCCGGTGCCCTTGACACGATGCTCAGTCGGTTGGCACAGAATCTTCGCGACTACAATGATCAAAAGAACCACAGTTATGACTTGTCAATGAGTATTGGCACCGTGCGGATCGAGCAGGAAAGTAAATCAACCATCGAAGAACTGATCGCCCGAGCTGACGAAGGAATGTATCAAGAGAAGCGCATGAAGAAATCAGAATCTCGTGCGGAACTCTCCCCAGGTTATTCTTCGCTAAGTCCGGCACAGAACCCGGCACCGATTGGTTGAGGGTTTCCCGGAGGCTCAAAATCGCCGGGCTACTAAGGTGGGGCGAGATGCCCCACCTTCTTTCGTCTTCTCAAAATGTGGATTGAAACTCTGCGAATCTGAATCTACAATTGAACCGAGCAGTTCCGAGTGTGCCCGGCGTGGGTTTCAAAGGTGCGGCTTTCCAAAAACTTCACATCCCTCTGCTCTGCATTTCCGCTCAAGGCTTGATTCCTCCCATTCGAGGGGTCTTTGGCACTTCGCGCTTCTTGAGGCGCAGGAAATCGGAGGCAACAAATAATGGTAGAGCTTTTTGGCCCTTTGGCCGCGTTTTCTTCCGGCTTTTCGGCTGATGCAGTGAGCCTCAAAACTGCAGGTCTGTCGACAACTCTCGTAAGTCAGCTTCTCATTTCAGCGGTCTTTCCGATCATTTATCGCAAGCAAATCAGCTCTTCACTCACTCGGAGTGAGCAGTTGTTTTCGGCGTTTATGGATCACTTGCCGGCCTGCGCCTGGATCAAGACCACTGACGGACGCTACATGTACATAAACGAGCGGGTAAAGCAGTTGCTCCCATTTGAAGGCAACTACCTCGGCAAGACGGATGAGGAGCTCTGGTCGTCAGACATGGCCGATGAATACCGCGAAAACGATCTAAAGGTCATTTCGACTGGACAGAAGCTTGAGACGGTTGAGTCGTATGACATCAACGGCGGCCAACGGGTGCTGTTGGTCACTAAGTTTCCTATCTTCGATGAGAGCGGCTCGATCGTCATGGTCGGCGGTACATGTGTCGACATCACCGAGCACAAGCGGGTCGAAGAAGCGCTACATGAAAGTGAACAACAATACCGAGACATCTTTCAAAACGCCGTTGAGGGGATCTTTCAAACAACTTCCGACGGCAAATTCATCTGTTGCAATCCGGCCCTGGTGAAAATGTTTGGATTCAGCTCGGCTGAGGAATTGATTCGCGAACGAGCTGACATCTCGAAACAACTCTATGTAGATCCGAAACGGCGGGAGGAGTTTAAACGGCAACTGGAAGCGCAAGGCGTCGTCGAAGCCTTTGAATTCGAGGCTTATCGTAAGGACGGCAGCACAATTTGGTTATCGGAGAATGTCCGGGCTGTCCGCGACGAAGCTGGCCGATTGCTTTACTACGAAGGGACTACCCAGGACGTTACTGAGCGACGGAAGGCAGATGATGCGTTGCGATTGTTCCGGGCGCTGATCGATCGATCCACGGATAAGATTGAGGTAATCGACCCGGATACGTTGCGCTTTCTGGATTGTAACAAGAGTGCGCATCAGCTTCTTGGATACAGCCGCGAAGAGTTTTTGACGCTTAGCGTCTATGACATCGACGCGAACGTCAACCAATCGATGGTGGAACGGATCGAGGCGGAGCTGGACAAAACAGGCTTCGCGACTTTCGAGAGTGTCCACCGCCGAAAGGACGGCTCAACCTTCCCAGTCGAAATCAGTCTCAGAACAGTTCGGCTCGAACGGGATTACCGCCTGGCCGTAGTGAGGGACATTACTGAACGCAAGCTGGCGGAGGAGGCCCTTCGGCAAGCTGAACAAAAATATCGTGAGCTCTTTGAGAATGCGAAGGACGCCATCTACGTGCACGATCTCGACGGGCGATACACTTCACTCAACCGTGCTGCGGAGCAGATGATTGGCTGCCCTCGCGAAGAGATTCTCGGAAGGCACTTCAGTGATTTTGTCGCTCCGGAGTGCCTCGAAGACGTCCGCAGTAACTTGTGCAAGAAACTGCTAAAGAAGAGTGAAACGTCATATGAAGTCGAAGTAATTACGAAAACCGGCAAGCGAGTTCCGGTCGACGTCAACAGCCGTCTTATTTACCAGAATGGCAAACCTGTGGGGGTCCAGGGCACGGCGCGTGACATCACGGAGCGCAAGCGAGCGGAGGAAAGTCTGAAAGAAAGCGAGCGCCAGATGGCTGACGGTGAACGTCTGGCCCATGTCGGCAGCTGGAGCCGCGATCTAAAGAATAATCACCTGACCTGGTCCGATGAGCTGTATAGAATTTTTGGAGTCAATCAAAGACAGTTTAAGCCCACCTTCGAAGCCGTAGTTGATGCAGTCCACCTGGAGGATCGAGAAGTGCTAAAGCGCGTCGTGAAGACTTCGCTTAGCAGCAAGAAACCGTTCA
This sequence comes from Pyrinomonadaceae bacterium, assembly GCA_045403245.1. GTDB lineage: Bacteria > Acidobacteriota > Blastocatellia > Pyrinomonadales > Pyrinomonadaceae > PSRF01. The sequence continues at coordinate 19,763 of JAXIOV010000163.1, forward strand.
ACGTCCATTTTCGCATCAATCGCCCGGATGGGAAGGAGCGAATCATCCAGTCGCGCGGACACATTTTGTGTGATGACCAGGGGAACGCCACCAGAATGTTTGGCGCGGCGCAGGACGTCACGGATCGCAAGCGCGCCGAAGAAAGCTCGAAGCGCTTCTCTCGGCGCTTGATCGAAGCCCAGGAAGCGGAGCGCCAGACTATCGCTCGCGAATTGCACGACGAGATTGGCCAGGTGCTCACTGCGGTCCGAGTCGGTCTCGACGCAGTGAAACGAGGCGTTCCCGCAGACGCTGTGTCGCCGCAGTTGGAAGCCAATATCGCTATCGTAGATCAAGCGCTAAAGCGAGTCAGGGATCTTTCCCTCGAGCTACACCCGGTGCTCCTTGACGACCTTGGTTTGCCGGCGGCATTGCGTTGGTATACCGACGGGTATGCTCTGCGAACCGGGATCGCCACCGAGCTGCGGCTGGAGAACCTCAAAGACAGCGATAGATTTCCCAGGGAACTGGAAACAGTCTGTTTCCGGGTGGTGCAGGAAGCCTTAACCAATGTCGTCCGCCACGCAAACGCCAGGCAGGTTCTGATCACCTTGAAGCTTAATTGCAACTATCTGAACCTGACCATCAAGGACGATGGCCGTGGCTTTGATGTGGTAGCGTTGCAAAAACGATCTGCCGGTCAAGTGACATTGGGAGTACGAGGGATGGAAGAAAGAGCCCAGGCTCTGGACGGTTCGTTGACCATCGAATCGAGTCCTCTGAATGGAACTGAAGTTCAGCTCGCTTTGCCTTTTTCAAGATCCAAACAATGACCGAAACGAACAAAATCCGCATCCTGGTCGCTGATGATCATGCGCTGGTGCGTGCAGGGATATGTGCCCTGCTCGAACAACGTCCGCGTCTTGAAGTAGTGGCAGAAGCGCAGGACGGGAACGAAGCGCTCCGGCTGGCAGCAGAGCTCCAACCTGATATCGTGTTGATGGATATTGCCATGCCGAGTCTAAGCGGCCTCGAAGCGACCAGGAAGTTGGAAAAGGAATGGCCCAACGTGCGGGTAATAATCCTATCGATGCACTCGGATGAGCAACACGTCCTCCAGGCCCTGCGTGCAGGCGCGGCCGGTTACTTACTCAAGGGCGCCTCCTTTGAAGAACTTGATCTGGCCATCACGTCGGTGGTCAACGGCGACATTTATCTCAGCCCCTCAATCTCGCGACCTCTGGTATCGGAGTACCTTCGACGCGCGGTCAATGATCACCCGGCCCGGGAAAGACTCTCGCCACGCCAGCAAGAAGTGTTGCAGTTAATCGCGGAAGGTAAGACTACCAAGCAGGTTGCGTTGACTTTGAATGTCAGTGTCAAAACCGCGGAGACACATCGCGCCCAGTTGATGAGACGCCTGGGTGTCAATGATGTGGCCGGTCTCGTGCGCTACGCAATAAAGATTGGCCTGGTGCAACTTCAGTTGCTGACTTACGTCAACCTGCTACCGTAATTCGGTTTTTGGTTATCACCAGGATAAACACCGTCACTCAACGATGTATTTTCATTAGCTCCCGGTCGTGGGAAGTCTGGTGACCAATCGCAACAAAAATGAAAACACAATGGAACGATCCCTCTCGTTCGGCATCGCGAAACCCTGGCTAGAACCAAGCGGTTGGTGAGGTTACGGTGCGATCCTGCACCGGCCAGCAGGGCTCGATAAGGCTTTTGGACGCTTGGTTTCTATAGTAGACTGCGCCCAGATTTCAATGTAAGACGCGCGCAAGCGCAGGTTATGGTAGCACCAGTTGGATGCCTCTCGCCCTCGTCCAACTCACTTCCTTCCTGACAGGAAAAATCCTGTCCGTTGCTTGATATGAAATCTAGTCCCGCTAAGAAGCAGGTTCGTATTCTCCTCGCCGACGATCACACGCTCGTTCGGGCCGGCATCCGCGCACTCCTCCAAAAGGTAGAAGGCATTGAAATAGTAGGCGAAGCTGCTGACGGCCTCCAGGCAATCGAGCTAATCAATAGTCAGCAGCCGGATGTCGTGTTGTTGGACTGGAATATGCCAAAGGTGAGTGGCATCGAAGTTTTGAAGAAGGCCTCGGAAAAATTTCCGTCGATGCGCTTCATCGTTCTGACTGTTTATGATACTGATGAGTATGTGGTTCAAGCCCTAAGGGCTGGGGCCCATGGCTTCATTCCAAAGAGTGGGGCCAGCGCTGAACTAGAGAGAGCGATTGACACAGTCTCAAGAGGTGAAGACTACCTCTCTCCGCAAATCTCCCAACAGGCAATTCTGAAATACCTCAAAGGCGGGCGCACAAGTTCGTCGCCTCATCCTCTGACGCCGAGACAACTTGAGATTCTTGAGCTGGTCGCCAAAGGACAATCAACCAGGGAGATCGCCAGAAGATTGAACATCACCGTCAAGACGGTTGAAACTCATCGCGCCCAGTTGATGGAGCGTTTGGACATACATGACATCGCTGGACTGGTGAGATATGCAATAAAAGTGGGCCTCGTCATGGTCGACGAGTAGGTCCTGGGATAGAAATTCACCACCATAGTTTCCCTCACGACGGCTCAGGGTTTATCCGCAGACAATTTCAGGCATTCCCTGATTGTGCAAAGTTTCTTGCATCGCTAGATTGCACTCATCACGGAGGCCTATTTTGATGGATGCCCAGAACAAACGTCAGATAGAGCCATCCGAAGGTGCTTACCCAGCGCAAATATAGGGACCGCTAACTGAACTCAGCCATCAGTTTCTTCCGTCCTGATTTGACGACTCTAGATCGTTGGTAGTTTTTGTTTTTGAGTTCTGCAACCTCGCTAACTACTTGAAAGGCAGAACTTTTCGTCGAAGGTCATGAGGCTGACGACGATTTCCGCGCGCACTTAGCGTGGGCAAATTTCGATTCCCCGACCTAAGGTGTCAGTACCATGAACGACTCAGCCCCGAGCGGAACTCCTCAGATCCGACCATCCGAAGCCCGGACGGATTTGGTCAGCCTGTTGTCTCAAAAAGTGGTGGGCCAATCGGCCGCTACTAAGGCAATTGTGCCTTACGTCTACATGTATCAGTCGGGCCTGGCTCCCGAAGGCCGGCCTGCGGGTGTCTTCCTCCTGTTGGGTCCCACCGGCACTGGCAAGACCAAAACAGTCGAAGCAATCGCCGAGTTGTTGCACGGCAGCGATAAGAAAGTTGTAAAGATCGATTGCGGCGAGTTTCAGATGGAGCACGAAACGGCGAAGCTAGTAGGGGCTCCTCCGGGTTATCTTGGACACCGCGAAACTACGCCGTTGCTCACTCAGCAGCAGCTCATGGAAGTCACCAGCGAAGGTTGTGATCTCGCGCTGGTTCTTTTCGACGAAATAGAAAAATCCGCACAATCGATTACGAAACTGCTGCTCGGGATCCTTGATAAGGGAATCCTGCGCCTGGGCGATAACACGTCGGTGAATTTCGAGAAGACCCTGATCTTTTTCACGAGTAATCTCGGCGCCCGGGAAATGATGAAAGAGATCAACCCCAATATTGGGTTCCAATCTGCCGCCGAAAACCGGCAAGCCGATCTTACCAACCGGTTGGAGAGCGTTGCGCTGGGAGCCGTGCGAAAACGTTTTTCGCCTGAGTTTGTTAACCGCATCGACGCCATCGTGACTTACAACCCCCTCGATGCTAATGCGATGGAGGCAATCCTCGATCACGATATTCGAGCTCTACAAGAGCACGTCAACCTCCGTTTGGCGGATCGGTATTTTTCAATCGATGTGACGGCCGAAGCTCGGCAGTTCTTATTGACGCGCGGAACAAGTCAGGAATATGGCGCTCGAGAACTGAAACGCACGATCCACCGGCAACTAACCCAACCATTGGCGACCATGGTAGCTCGCGGCGAGGTTCGTCCCGGCGCGTTGGTGAAGGTGGCAGTTGCTTCTGACAGCAAAGGTCTTTCGTTAACGTCCACGGGGGGAAGCGAGCCTGTGGTGCGGCAAAAGCCTTCGATTCTGATTGTCGATGACAACCATGATCTGCTGTTCTTTCTCGCGGCAGAGCTAAAAGAAGAAGGCTGGGAGATGTTGATAGCTGAGAATGGCCCGCAGGCTCGCCTCGCATTTTACCAACGACGACCGGGTGTGATCCTGCTTGATTACATGCTTGGTGACGAAGACGGTTTGGAGCTGGCTTTGGAATTCCACCATCAGGCGCCATTGACCCAGATTATTTTGATGACCGGAGGCGGCTTCGATGAAGCGGAACGGAGCATCTGCGAAGAACGGGATTTCCCGATTCTTTACAAGCCCTTCCTGGCGCAGGACATCTTGAACCTGGTCAGGAACCGTTCCGTCGGAGCGACGTCGGCAATAGCCGGGCATTAAATCAAGCCCTTTGACAAGGCGTAGGGATATCAAGATCGCGTGTTTTTCCGATACGGATGGACACGCGCGAGCGAAGAAGGACGTCGCCTTGGGGCGAGAGCGGCGTCCTTTTTCGACTTTCGATCATCAACCGGGGAAATGGTAAGCAATGTGTTCCCAAACTCCTCTGATCCGCAAGTTAAGGCGCCTTGACGGTAACCCGCACCGGCGAGCGCGCTAGAGGCGAAGACTAACTCCGCTCACAACAGTTCGCCTCTGAACCAAGCGGAGCGCTGGTTTGTAAGCCCTATTCTCGAGGGGGCCAGGCACGCTGTGGAACGGGAAATGTCGGACCGAGGCTGAAGATGCCAACCAATGCTGATCTGGCAATCGAACTATTGGACAACTCGCCGGATGCCATGATGGCGCTGTCTCCGGAGCGAACCGTAGTCTATTGGAATAAGGGGGCCGAGATTACATTCGGCTACGGCCGAGAGGAAGCCATCGGTCGGCACCTTAATGAGTTGATAGTGCCGGTCGATCGGATTGAGGAAGGGGAGAAGTTCTTCAAGGAGACGAAAATTTCCGGCCGGGCAAACTTTGAGGCGCTTCGCAAGACGAAAGACGGGTCTCTGATTTATGTCGATATTTCGGCGCGCACAATGCTTGATGATCAGGGTCGGGTCAAATTCATTTTCTCTTCCCAGAAAGACATCACTCATGTGAAAGTCCTCAGAGCCGCAAGTCTGCTCGAGGCGAAATTTCGCAATCTGCTTGAATCCACGCCGGACGCCATTCTCATCGCCAACATTACGGGTCGAATTGTGTTGGTAAATGGCCAGGCCCAACGAATGTTTGGTTACCAGCGCGAGGAACTGATCGGTCAACCCATTGAGATACTACTTCCTGTTCGCTTCCGGGGTACGCACGTCGGCCATCGCACCAACTATTTCGCAGATCCGAGAGTCAGACCCATGGGTTTTGGCCTCGAACTCTTCGGTTTGCGACGAGACAACAGCGAATTTCCGATCGAAATAAGTTTGAGCCCTATGGAATCCGGGGAAGACCAGTTGGTGATGAGTGCCATCCGAGATATCTCCGACCGCAAGAAGGCAGAGCAGAAGTTTCGCAGCCTGTTGGAGGCAGCGCCGGATGCAATTGTCATCGTTAATCGCGAGGGCTTGATTGTTCTCGTTAACTCTCAAGCGGAAAAACTGTTCGGCTATTCGCGCGAAGAACTCCTGAACCAGAAGGTCGAGATCCTGCTTCCCGGACGTTTCCAGAACAATCATCACAAACACCGGGACGGGTACTTCGCCAATCCTAAGGTGCGGGAAATGGGAGCTGGTCTTGAGTTATACGGACAGCGCAAAGATGGCTCTGAGTTTCCAGTGGAAATAAGTCTTAGCCCGCTCGAAACCGAGGATGGTGTTCTGGTTAGCAGCTCGATACGAGACATTACCGAGCGCAAGCGATTCGATCTGGCTCTGCAGGAGAAAAACGTGCAATTGAGCCAGGCAAATGCGGAGCTCGAATGTACAAACAACGAGCTTGAGGCCTTTGCCTATTCAGTTTCACACGACTTGCGAGCGCCGCTGCGCCATCTTTCAGGTTTTGCCGAGATGCTTCAAAACAAATGTGGCGAACAACTTGATGTCAGCGGCCAGCGCTACCTGGACGTGATAATCGAATCCGCAGTTCGAATGGGAAACCTGATCGATCATCTACTCGGCTTTTCTCGTCTCGGACGCACTGAATTGCAAAAGGCCCGGATTAGCCTGGACCAGGTAGTCAAGCGGGCCCTCAGCGACTTGAAAGAAGAGAGCCGGGGACGAGACGTGCTTTGGTCGATTGCTGATCTGCCCACGGTCAGCGCTGATCCGGCGCTGCTGCGTATGGTTTTCGTCAACCTCTTGTCGAACGCTTTGAAATTCACGCGCCAGCAGCAGCAAGCCGAAATCGAGGTTGGTTGTGATGAGAACAATGGTCAGGTGGTTTTGTTTGTGCGCGATAACGGCGCCGGTTTTGATATGAAATATGCCGACAAACTCTTTGGTGTTTTTCAGAGGTTGCATCGCACGGATCAATTTGAAGGAACGGGTATTGGACTGGCAAATGTCCGGCGAATCATTCTGCGCCATGGCGGCGAAACCTGGGCGGAGAGCCAGGAAGGCAAGGGTGCAACCTTCTACTTCTCTCTCCCTGTTGCGGAAACGAAGGGCGTTGCCTAGTTGTGGCCTCTGGCGGCTCGGCGCTCCGCTTAAGGAGTAGGTGCAATGAGTACATTCAAGCAAATACTGCTGGCTGAAGATGATCCCCGTGACGTCGAACTCACGCTGATGGCTTTAGCTGAATCGAACCTGGCAAACGACGTTGCGGTCGTGCGGGATGGTCAGGAAGCGCTGGACTATCTGTTTCGACGCGGCGCGTTCCAGACGCGCACCGGGGAAAATCCAGCGTTGGTTTTGCTTGATCTAAAAATGCCGCGGGTCGACGGTCTCGAGGTCTTGCGCGCCATCCGCGACGATGAGGGGATCAGGATGACGCCGGTGGTAATCCTGACTTCCTCCCGCGAGGAACGTGACATCGTTGAGAGCTACAAGGTGGGTGTGAACGCTTACGTAGTAAAGCCGGTAGATTTTCATCAGTTCCTTGCCGCTATTAAGCAAACCGGCGCGTTCTGGGCGGTAGTAAATCAACCGCCCCCGGACAATGGGAGAAAAGAGAAGTAAGAGCCCCGTGACGTCCCAATCGCAAAACGAATTACGGATCCTGCACCTGGAAGATAACCCGCTCGACGGGGAGTTGATTCGCGAAACTCTGGCCGCCCAGGGAATCCTGGCCAAGATTGTTTCGGTTGACACGGAAACAGAGTTCCGCGCCGCGCTAATGAGTGACAAGGTCGATCTGGTGCTGTCCGACTATTCGCTGCCGGGATTTGGCGGCCTGGGAGCGTTGGAGTTCGTCCGCAAGATTAGTCCTGACCTGCCCTTCATCTTCGTATCCGGCACTATTGGTGAAGACACTGCCATTGAGAGCCTGAAAAATGGGGCCACCGATTATGTGCTGAAACACCGTTTGGAGCGACTTGCATTGTCGGTTCGCCGTGCCCTGCGTGAAGTTGAGGAACGCCAGAGAAGCGCACGTGCGGACGAAGCTTTACGCGAATCGGAAGAACGCTACCGCGTGCTCTTTGAAAACAGCCCGTCGCCCATGTGGGTTTACGATCTCGAGACTCTCGAATTTCTGGTGGTAAACGATGCCGCCGTTAAACACTACGGCTACAGCCGCGAAGAGTTTCTCGGCATGACAATTAAAGATATTCGTCCTGATGATGAGGTGCCGCGTCTGCTGCGATATGTCGACATTGTGAGCGAATCGGTAAGCAAGAACGGCGTTTGGACGCACCTGACGAAGCGTGGCGCTGCTATCGAAGTTGAAATTACTTCCTACCGCATCAGTTTTTTGGGCCGGCGGGCCGAAGTGGTGGTGGCACACGATGTGACCGAACGCAAACGCGCGGAAGAAACATTGCGTTTGCAGGGCGCCGCACTCGAAGCGGCAGCAAATGCCATCGTGATTACTGACGCCATGGGCAGAATCATCTGGGTCAATCACGCGTTTACCGAGTCGAGCGGCTTCAAGACCGAGGAGGCTATTGGCAAAACGCCACGCCTGCTTAAGTCGGGAAAACAGCCGCCAGAATTCTACAAGGTCATGTGGAAAACCATTTTGGCTGGAGAGGTTTGGCACAACACGATCACAAACCGGTGCAAGGACGGATCCCAGATCGAAGAAGATCTTACGATTACTCCAATCCTCGACGAAGAACAGAAGATTACGCACTTCATCGGGATTAAACAGGACATCACCGAACTAAAAAACACCGAACAAGCTCTGAAAGACACAAACGAAAGGTTGCAGGACGCGGTCTTCAGCCTTCAAGACAAGTCTGACGAGCTCGCCGCAATGACCCAACAATTGTGGCAGGCGTCGAAACTGGCCACGATGGGGGAGTTGTCCGCCAGCATTGCGCACGAACTAAACAACCCGCTGGCGACCGTGAGTTTGCGGACCGAGTCCCTTCTGGACCAACTGGATGAGAATGATCCGAAACGCAGAGCGCTGGAAGTTATCTCTCAGGAAGTTGATCGGATGGCAAACCTGGTCGGCAACCTGCTGACATTTAGCCGTCGCAGTCACCGGCAAATATCCACGATAGACGTGAGCGAGGAGTTATCCAGCTCGCTCGATCTGATCCACTATCACTTGCAGAGTCACCGGATCGAGATAGTGAAGGATTTTGCTCCCGGCCTGCCGACCATTCAGGCTGATCGACAACAATTGCGCCAGGTCTTTCTTAATCTGCTGACGAATGCGGGCGATGCAATGCCGAATGGCGGCGCCATCACTGTCCGAGCCCTGCCAGCTACCCTCGAAGACAAGAACGCTTTGCTGATCGAACTCTCAGATACCGGAACCGGAATCGACGAAGCAGATCTACCAAAGCTCTGGGAGCCGTTTTTCACAACCAAGTCTGAAGGCAAAGGTACCGGCCTGGGATTACCCATTTGCCGGCGAACTATTGAAGAACACAAGGGAACGATTTCGATCTCCAGTTACCGCGGCGAAGGAACGACGGTCAGTGTTTTACTTCCCGCGACCGAACTGGAAAAGGCGGAGCAGGAACCAGACGCGTAAACATGAGACAGAAATCGAAAACCACGGATTCGGCGACCAATCATCTCGGGAACATACTGGTCGTCGATGATGAGCCGGAATTAAAGTCTGCGCTCACTGATGCCCTGGCTGCCCAGGGTTTCGAAGTGAGCGGCTTCACCAGCGGCGAAGAGGCCTTGCTTGCCTTGCGTGGCGAGAACTTTGACTTGTTGATTACGGATCTAATGATGCCGGCAATGGACGGGATCACACTCTTACAAAGCGCGCTGGAAGTCGATCCTAACATTGTGCCAATAGTGATGACGGGCCAGGGCACGATTCAAACCGCCGTCGATGCCATGAAGGTTGGCGCGTTTGACTATGTGTTAAAGCCGTTCCGCATCCACGCTTTGATGCCGGTGTTGACGCGGGCAATGAATATCCGGCACCTCCGGACTGAAAATGTGCAATTGCGTGAAGCCGTCTCCATTCATGAACTCAGCCAGACCATTGCCTTCACACTCGAACCGCAAACCGTGCTG
>JAXIOV010000007.1:0-83985 GCA_045403245.1 Pyrinomonadaceae bacterium
CCGGGAGCCGTAGCGACCGGGTCGGTGTCGCGGGACTCAACTCTGTTCGTGTCAACTACCTCGTTGGTTGCTTGACGACTGCGTAACCTTGCGAGCTGGGTGCGGCGGCAACGACCCGGTCGCTACGGCTCCCGGTTCTGATGCAGAAGCGACCCGGTCGCTACGGCTCCCGGTTCTGACACGGAAGCGTGCACAGAGAAACTGAAATTAGGTCACTACTCACTGCCTTGAGTTTTGTTGACAACCTCTTCACTTCTTTCTAATCTGCACCCCACACGATCGTTTGTGAACGCAACGAACTAAAAGTGTCGGAATGTGGCTGGCATATCCAAGACCTCTTTGCCTTTCGTAACTGGGCCCCGCGCACCGCATAGACTCCAGGCACTCAAAATCCAGACCGCACAGGCAAACGCAACTTCGACTTCGTGAACTTTCGAGAACGGATTACTCTTAAGATCTGTCTGCGGTTCAGGAAATGTAACTCAACCACGTTCAGGCGTTTCGCCTGGGGCCACTGGAGCTTAAAAGGACAGGAATCGCTACAAAATTGGCAATCTTCTCCGGAAAATCCATTGTGTGCTTCGGCGGCGAGGACTGGTGGTATCACCACCCGCACTCGAAGTATCACCTGATGCGCCGTTTCGCGCGCGCAGGAAATAAAGTGATCTTTGTCAACTCTATTTCGATGGGGCTACCCGCGCTCGCTCATAAGGACTTGCTGCCACGCATCGCGCGTAAGCTCCGCAGTTACGCCAAGCTCGCGCGCACGACGCCGGAAGGCGTCACGATTGTTTCGCCGGTCGCGCTTCCCTTCTATGGCAACGCGGCGACCCGCGCGGTCAACCGCCGTCTGCTCACAGTGCAAATCAAATCCCTCGCGCATCGTCGCGGCTTGACTAACCCGATACTCTGGATCGCCATCCCGACTGCCGCCGAACTTATCGGGCACATGGACGAATCCCTCGTCGTCTACCACGTTTCCGACAAGTACGAAGCAAACGAAATGGACCACGCGACTGACCCGGCCAGCATCCGGCGCCTGCATAACAAGGCACTCGACTCGGCAGATCTGATTTTCTATTCCGGTCGCAAACTCTTCGACGAAGCGACGCACGGGCGCGAACGCTCATACCTGCTCGAACAAGCGGTTGACTTTGATCACTGGTCGCGAATATCTTCCGGCGCGGTCGAAGTCGCGGACGCCATCGCCACGATACCGCACCCGCGTCTGGGTTACTTTGGCGCGATTGAGCCCTGGCTAGTGGATCAGCCGTTAATCAAGCGCGCCGCCATTGAGCGTCCCGACTGGCAATGGATCTTTATCGGGGTCAAGTCTCGCGGGCTCGATATCGAAGACTTGCCGAACACACATTTTCTTCCTCCGGTTCCATACAACGAACTGCCGCGTTACGCTGCCGGCTTCGACGTGTGCGTGCTGCCCTGGGACACCGGGCAGGCTTTCACGTCCTACGGCTCGGCCATCAAGGTGCGGGAATATCTCGCGACCGGAAAGCCCGTCGTTATCTCGCCGCTTCCCGAATACGAACCAATGCGCGACGTGCTGCGGATCGCGCGCAGCCACGAGGATTTTTTCCGTCTGATCGAAGAGGCGCTGGCGGAGACCGAGCCGGAGAAGGCGCGCGGCCGTCAAGCTGCTGTTTCGGAGGGCACATGGGACGCCCGCGCCAACTGGGTGAGCGAATTGATTGAAACAGCGCTGGAGCGAAAATCGAACGAGCTCGTGAGTGACGAAAGACCATGATCTGGATTGATATCGATAATCCTCCACAGGCGCAATACCTACTGCCGTTCAAGGAGGCCTTCCAGCAGCAAGGGTGTGAAGTCACGGTAACCGCCAGGGACTACAGCAACACGTTCGACGTCCTGAGAAGCAAAGGAGTTGAGTTTCTTCCCTGTGGAAGGGCTTTCGGGAAAAACCGGTTCCTGAAGGCCGGGGGAACCATCAACCGTGCGGTGGCGCTAGTGGCCAAACTCGCACGCCGCAAGCCCGCGATTGTGATCTCAAGCTCCAGGTCGTCTGCATTGGCGGCGAAACTTCTAAACATTCCTTCGTTTGTGATTATTGATTACGAATTCGCCGAGCTCGGTAGTTTTAGAAGACTCGGATCGTATTTGATGTTTCCCGAGGTGATTGGCCCGGACACGTTCCTTGACCTCGGCTTCACACCAGAGCGTTTGATTCCCTTCAGCGGGATTAAAGAAGACATTTCATTTTCCAACGTCGATTTCCCGACCATCCGCCCACATTCCTTCGATATCGAAACCGGCAGCAAGTCGCTGGTACTGTTTAGGCCGCCCGCAACGCAAGCCCACTATTACGACTCCGGCTCGGGGGACTTTGCCGGCGAAGTGCTTAAACATCTTGCGGCGCAAAATAATGTCGTCGTCATTTTTTCTCCCCGCTACTCATCGCAAGTAGAAATGCTGGCCGGTCACAACTGGGTTCACCCTCCGGTCGTGCTCGACAAGGCCGTCGAATTCGTCTCACTCTTGAAGGCGGTTGATGCGGTGGTGGCCTCCGGCGGCACGATGATTCGGGAGGCGGCTTACCTGGGCGTACCGGCATTCAGCATCTTCAAAGGTCGGAAGGGCGCCGTCGATAAGTCTCTTGAAGCTGAGGGAAAGCTGACTTTTATCGAGACCAGCTTACAAATGGAGCAGATGAAGTTTCCTAAAAGGGCGCACGGCGGCGAACGCGGGCGAGGCGCAAGTGTGCTCGACGGTCTCGTCGCCGAGATACTCAGGAGATCCAATTAGCCGGGAAAGTCCTGGTCGCACAGAAGGGTTGATCGGGGCTGGTTTTCGCTCCAGAGGAGCGAGATGTTTAAAGCAACCAACAGCGTTAAGAAAACTCGCTCCGTTAGGAGCGAAATGTACCTCGTGCCGAATCAATAAGAGAAAGCCAAACGACATAGCGCTCCGCTGGAGCGCCGGTAAAGAGAAGAGGCCCAGGCTATAAACATTTTGCCCCTCTGGGGCGAAGTGACAAGGATAATTCCCGGTAAGCTCCCATCCAGTTTCTGGCTCCTATTAACAGGTCAGGGCGCAATCAGAAAATATCAAAGTGAGAGATATCGACCGTACCATCTCGACAGCGTCTGATTCAGGCAGCACCCTATCGGTGCGCCACGAGGCATTCGCCGAGCTGGTGATCCGTTTTCAAGACATGGCCTTCGCCTGTGCTTATGCGGTGCTCGGTGATGCTTATCTTGCCGAAGACGTCGCCCAGGATGCGTTTGTCGTGGCGTGGCAGAAGCTCGATCAACTTCGCGAACCTAATGCCTTTCCCGGTTGGTTCAAGCGCATCGTGTTGAGCCAATGTAATCGCCTGACGCGGGGCAAGCGTCTACAAATTGTGCCACTCGAGTTTGGAATGGACAGCGCCACCGCTGATCCCGGCCCACACATCATCGCCGAAAAACATGAGCTGCTGAACAAGGTGCTCAGAGCGATCAAGGCATTACCGGATAACGAGCGACTGGTAACCACACTCTTTTACGTGAACGGATATACGCAAGCCGACATCGGCCACTTTCTGGAGGTCCCGGTGTCCACCGTAAACAAGCGCCTTCACACCGCGCGCCAGCGGCTCAAAGAAAGCGTCGAGGTGTTCAAAGACAATCTTAAGAATCAACGTCCCTCGCGCGACCGTACTTTCCTTGAGCGGGTTAATACGCGACTTCGTCCAATGAGTGATGGAGATTGGCCACCCATCAAGACCATGGCTTATGCGCGAGAGCAGACAGACATTCCCGGAAATGATCTCTGGGTACATCGGCGGCAGAATTTTGACGAAGCTCATTATGTCCGGCGGCGGTACATCGCAGAAAACGCGGAATCCGGCCAGATTCTCGCGTTCGGTTCAATTGAACAAACAGTCTACTTGCCAAAGTACCGGCTTTTCATAGTCACCGATCCGCGTTGGCTGAAACTCGGTGTTGCCGAACTCTTGCTGGAACGCCTGACGAATGATCTCAGAGCAGCAAACGCCGTAACAGTCTCCTGCAGGGAGTATGCTTCGCAGACTGAGCTTCTGGCCTTCCTTAAGGACCATGGCTTCCACGAAACGGACTCAGTATTGGATCTGAGATTGGACGTCGCTGAAACAAACGTTTCATCATTTCTGAATATAGCGGAAAAGGTAAGAACCAGCGGCATCACTATTTCTTCGCTGGCTGAAGAACGAGCTCGAGATCCGCACTGCGTTGAGAAACTCTACGAGCTATCGACCATCCTGCGCGAAGACGATCCTGCCCGTGCCCCGTTTGCGCCGCCGGGTTACTACGCGCGCGAGGCGCTCCTCTGGCTGGAGATGCCTTACGTCTTGCCGGATGCTTACTTCATTGCCAGGCGTGGCGATCAGTATGTCGGTGTCAGCGATGTCAGTCTGTACGAAGCTTTGCCGGGTGGTCTCACTCAGGGCTTTACCGGTGTTAGACGCGAGTACCGCAGGCAGGGTGTTGCCACCTCACTAAAGCTTCAGGAGATTGAGTACGCCAGGAAGCAAGATTACAAGGTCATTCAATCCTTCAACCGGCCTTCCCAATCTGCAGCTCTGGCGTTGAACCAGAAGCTTGGCTTTCAGGTTCTGTCCAGTAACGTCACGCTGGAGAAATGCCTGCGCGAAGTGATCGAAGTGGCGCCGACAGTTTACGACGAATACGCCGGTCACTATCGCGATGATGACGGCCGGCCCGATTTCGAGATGATTGTCCGAAACGAAGGCGGCCGGCTCACGCTTGAAGCCATTGGGCAAAAGGTTGAATTGTTTCCAGTCTCGGAAACTCAGTTCTTTGTAAAACAGTTCTATGGCGAGGCGACCTTTGTGCGTAACGAACAAGGCCGCGTCGATCTACTGAAGTTCGCGATGCCGAAATACAAAACTCGAGAAGCAAGTATTCAACACGCAAAGAGGATTAGCGATCATGAGTCAAACTAAATTGACAAAGAACGAGGCACAAGCTTCGCTAAGACTTCGGATTTGGCTCTTGATCTTTTTCAGCATCACTGCGATCGGTCTGGCTGGTGTCGAGAAAAGCCGGGTCATCGCTAAGCCGGGCGAGCCGAGCCTTTCAATGCCGGCGTCTGAGGAGCAACCTGGTCAAGAAACCAAGTCTGCCGAACAAGTCTACAAGAACATTCAAGTCTTCAAAGGGCAGCCCGCTGAAGAGTTGGAGCCGACAATGGCGTTTATCTCGGGTTCACTCGGAGTCAAGTGCGACTACTGTCATATGAATCCATTTGAAAAAGATGACAGACCTACCAAGCAAACTGCGCGACAAATGATCCGGATGGTGCTTGACCTGAATAAAGGGAACTTCAAGGGAGAGAAGGCAGTCAGCTGCTTTACCTGTCATCGGGGTAAGTCGAAGCCGGTTTCAGTTCCCGCGGTCGGACAGAATCTCTGGCAGCCACATCCACCGCCTGAGAAGGAGAGTCCTCTACCAACCGTGGATCAGATACTGGAAAAGTACGTGCAATCGGTGGGTGGCGAGCAGGCTCTTCGCAAAGTAACCAGTCGCGTGGCAAAGGGATCGCGGATAGGCGCCGATGGTGTGCTCGTCCCGGAGGACGTTTACCAGAAAGCGCCCAACAAAATACTCACTGTCACCACTTATCCCAGGGTGACTTTGAGCACCGGCTTCAACGGAATTGCAGGTTGGGGAATTAGCAGCACCGGCGGCGTGAGAGAGTTGCCCGCTCCGTTATTGGCGCAACTCAAAAACGATGCGGAATTCTACAAAGAGATCAAAATGAAAGAGCTGTATGGGAAGCTTTCTGTAATCGGGAAATCAACCATCGGTGATCACGAAGTCTATGTTATCGAAGCTGTTCCCCTGAACGTGCAATTGGGTGTTAATTCGGAGAAGCTCTACTTTGATGCGCGGACCGGATTGCTCATAAGAAGGTATGTGGAGTCTGAAACAATTTTGGGCATGTTTCCGCTGCAAACCGATTCCGAAGACTATCGAGAGGTCGACGGCGTCAAGCAGCCATTTCTGATCCGTTGGTACATGCCGGGAAGAAGCTGGGGACGCAAGATTGTGGAGATGAAGCAGAACGTTGACATCGATGAAGCGCAGTTCAATCAACCTCCACCCAAGCGATGAACCGCCGCTGTTGCCGGGGGAAGGAGGAAGACTATCCGCAGATTACTCAGATTAAGTCTTTGAGAACGGCAACGAGCTTCGGCCCTCGGAAGGGTGGCAACGAGCCCGACGGCCGCTTACGCCAGTAAATCCTCGATCTTCACAGGCAGCTCCCGCACGCGAACTCCGGTAGCATGGTGGACCGCCGCCGTGATCGCAGCAGCGATGCCGGCCAGGCCGATCTCGCCGATCCCGCGTGCGCCAAGTTCGTTAATCTCTTTGTCAGGGTAGTCGAGGAAATGAACGTCGATCGGCGGCACGTCGGCGTTCACCGCCACTACGTAGTCCGCCAGATTACTGTTGATCGGCGCACCGTTCTGCGGATCGTAAGTCGTGTGCTCGAACAGCGCCATGCCGATTCCCATCACGACCGCGCCTTCGATCTGGTTCAGGCCGGCGAGTGGATTCACGATGCGTCCCGCATCGATGACAGTTACAACCCGGCTGACGCGCAACTGAGCGATCTCGGGCTGCCAGGTGACCTCGACGAAGTGACAGCCGAAGGAATGCGTCGAGAACTTCGGTTCAGGATTACCGAATGTCGATTCGGCCTTGCCGCTGCCCGTGATCAGGCTGAGGTTCGCGAGCTGGAGCAATTCTTCGAAGGGTACGCCGGCGGCTGGACCCTTCTCCTTCACAAAAACCCGTCCGCCTTCGAATTTCAGCTCGTCGGGCCTGCGCTCCTCGAAAGGCGACGCGGGCGTTGTCGTTGCAATTGTCAACAGCGTTGCGATCGCGTTGTCCGCCGCGGCAAAGACGGCAGGGACCAGCGAACCGGTCACCATCGAACCGCCCGAGAGCGGGCCTTCTGGAAGGGATGTATCGCCCAGTGCGACTTCGACCCTGTCGAGCGCCACGCCGGTCTTCTGCGAAGTGAGCTGCGCGAGGATCGTGTAGGTACCAGTGCCGATGTCCTGCGTGCCGGACGCGACGCGAGCAGTGCCATCGTTGCGGAGTTGGACGTAGGCGGCGGCGGGGAATCGTGCGGCGAGCCACGAACACCCGGCCATCCCCCATCCCAGGATCAAGCCGTCGCGCTTCATCGAGCCGACCTCCGGAACGCGCTTGGACCATCCGAATTTTTCCGCGCCGAGCTCGAAGCACTCGAGCAAATGGCGTGACGAGAACGGAATACCCAACGACTCGTCGATTTTCGGTTCGTTGATGACGCGGAGCCGGACGGGGTCGATCTTGAGCTGTTCGGCCAGTTCGTTCATGGCCGACTCGGTCGCGTAGAGTCCGGGCACGGCTCCAGGGCCGCGCAAGTCCGCGGTTGCGCCGATGTTGCGCCTGGCGCGGCCGAACCTCACGCGGAGGTTGGGCACGCTGTATTGGAACGGCGTCGCTTCGCCGCAGTCTTCGTGGTGGTCATCGAGCATCGACCGTGTGTAGACGTAGTCGTGCTGGACCGAGACCAGCCTGCCATCCGTCGTGGCGCCCAGACGCACGCGCTGTTGAGTGCGCGGGCGATGACCGACGGTCTGGAACATCATCTTTCGACTGACCACGAGTTTGATCGGCTTGCCGAGCTGCCGCGCCGCCGCGGCGGCCAGCGAACAATGCGTCCATGGAAACAGTTTGGACCCAAAGCCCGAGCCAACGAACTTGGTGATCACGCGCACATTCTCTTTCGGCAAGCCGAACATTTGCGCGAGCACGCTCCGGAAGTTGAAGACCCCTTGCGACGAGTCGTACAGGGTTAGAGTCGATCCATCCCAGATCGCTGTCGTCGCGTGCAACTCGATTGGGTTATGCGTCTCAGCCGGCGTGACATAAGTTTGGTCGATCTTCACAGGTGCATTTGCAAAGGCGGCTTCAGCGTCGCCCCGCTGGCTATGTAAGCGTTCGCGCGGGGAGAACGTGGTCACAACCACTTCGGGGTCGTCGTCCTCCTCGAGATCGGTCTCGACATTGGGCTCCTGCCTGTCATACGTCACGCGAACGGCGTCGGCGGCGGCTTTGGCGGTTTCGAATGTATCCGCAACAGCGAGCGCGACGTACTGGCCGTAGTACCGGACAACATCATCCTCGAACGGTGGACGCCGCTCGTCACAGATACCATCGAACTCCGCTCCCAGGACTGAGCGGTAGATCTTTCCGATGTTCTCGCGATGGAAAACAGCACGCACGCCGGGCATCTTCTCGGCCGCGGTGGTGTCGACCTGGACCACGCGGCCGTTGGCGATCGTCGCCTCGACGGGAACTGCATAGAGCTGCCCCGGAAAGTGGAAGTCAGACGTGTACTGCGCCGTCCCGCTCACTTTGAGTGGGCCATCCACTCGCGGCGTGCTACGACCAATCGGAGAAAAGGCCGGTGCTTCTGGTGTTGTCGACATATAGGGTCCTTCGCTCCGAATCAGTTTTTCGTGGCGATTTGCAGCGCGTGTACGAGGCAGAGCTTCGCCAGCTTGATTTTGAACCCATTCTCGCTCTGCGGTTTCGCGTCGCGCATCGCCGCTTCGGCTGCCTTGCGAAAGTTGTCCTCGTTGGCCTCTTGCCCGATCAGTGTGGCCTCCGCCTCGGCGGAGCGCCATGGCTTGGTCCCAACCCCGCCGAGTGCGACGCGCGCCCGAGTCACTTTGCCACCCGCAAATGTGATCACTACAGCGACCGACGCCAGGGCGAACTCATATGACGCTCGGTCGCGCAGCTTCAGATAGAGCTGCCTACTTCCCGTAACTGGCGGTGGGAGTGTGACGTGCGTTATGAGATCGCCTGGTTCCAGCACTGTTTCGCGGTTCGGTGTGCTGCCGGGCAGAAGATGAAAGTCACCGATGGGGATCGCACGTGTACCCTTCGTTCCCTGCAGGTGGATCGTCGCCTCCAGTGCTGCCATCGCTACACACATGTCCGAGGGGTTGGTCGCGATGCAATGTTCGCTTGTGCCAAGGACGGCCAACATGCGGTTGCTGCCGGTGATGGCCGGGCAGCCGGTGCCGGGTTCGCGCTTGTTGCAGGGCATCGCAGTGTCGCGGAAGTACATGCATCGCGTGCGCTGGAGCAAGTTGCCGGCAGTAGTCGCCATATTGCGAAGCTGTGCCGATGCACCGGCAAGAATCGCCTGCGACAGCACCGCATAATCTCGTTGCACTGTCGGATGGTGGGCGAGATCTGAATTTCGAACGGTGGCGCCAATCTTCAACCCGCCATCAGGCGTTGCGTCGATCTTGTCGAGCGGCAAACGGTTGATGTCGATGACCCGTGTAGGTGTTTCGACGTTCAGCTTCATCAAATCCAGCAGTGTCGTCCCGCCGGCGATGAACCGCATGTCCGCTCCCTGCTGCGCAGTTTTCGCCTGCGCGGCGTTCGCAACCGCCGCATCGGAATCTGGTGGGCGAATGAAGTCAAAGGTATGCATGGCTGGCTCCTGCTTGCGTCAGTGGCTAAGTATTCCTGCGAACTTGTTGGATAGCGGCGACGATATTGGCATAGGCGCCGCAGCGGCAAATATTGCCACTCATCAGTTCCTTCACGGCCGCGTCGTCAGGGCCGCAGGGTTCGTTGAGCAAGGCAACCCCAGACATGATCTGGCCTGACGTGCAATAGCCGCACTGGTATCCGTCGCAGGCAACGAATGCCGCTTGCATGGGATGCAATGCGTCAGGTGTGCCCAGGCCCTCTATGGTTGTTATCTCTTCACCATCGTGCATCAAGGCCAGGCTAAGACATGAGTTCACGCGCCTCCCATTCACATGGACCGTACATGCGCCGCATTGGCCGTGGTCACAGCCCTTCTTCGTTCCGGTGAGAGCAACGGTCTCACGGATGCAATCGAGGAGCGTCGTCCGAGGGTCGACGCGAAGTTGGCGGTTCATGCCGTTGATGCGCAGCGTGATCGGGACGGCGCCTTCAATGTTCGGTCCGTCCGCAGCTTCAGCGGGCGAGGCACTTTGCCTTCGTCCCAATTGTAGATCGTCTCGCATGGGGCCTCCGTTTGAATCAATAGCTTATTGCAGCAACACATAGCTGTCCACCGGGTTGCCTGGAATGCGAAGCTGCGAGTTGGCTTTGCAAAAGTATTGCTCCATAGTGGCACCAGCGTTGACTAGTGCGAAGTGACTGCTGAATCCAGTCTCCTCCTCAATTCCCAAAGCAAAAGCATCCTGGAGCGGCGCGAGCGTTGAAAGGTGTCACGAAAGCCTTCGACAAGGTGTGCTGGCTTGGCGATTTCGAGGGTTTCAGACAAACTATTTCTTCAGACTAAATTCGTGAGGAACTTTTTGATTGTCTATGACTGACGTAAAACGCATCGGGGTGTTGACCGGAGGTGGTGATGCACCTGGCCTCAACCCCGCAATCAAAGGTCTCGTTTATCGGGCTTCCGAACTCGGTATCCAAACAGTCGGTTTGAGCGACGGCTGGCTATCATTGCTCGATCCTCCATTTGATGTGGTCGCGCTTGATCGTGCGAAGGTGCGACGCTGGGACCGTGACGGGGGTACTAACCTCGGTTCATCGCGGACCAACCCCTTCAAGACACCCAACGAACTTGGAGAGCGCGTCGACAAGTCATCTGAAGTAATCGCTAATATTGAGAAGCTCGGACTTGACGCAGTTGTGGTTTGCGGCGGTGAGGATACCCTGGGCGTGGCCGCTCGTCTGTCAGACAAGGGCGTGCCTTTAGTAGGTATTCCCAAAACAATCGACAAAGATCTGGCAGGAACGGACTACACCCTCGGCTTCGACTCTGCGTTGAGAAACGTCACTGAAGTCATCGAGCGTTCGCGCACTCCCGCTGGTTCACATGGATGGGTTCAGGTGATCGAAGTGATGGGGCGTCACTCAGGCCACCTGGCACTCTGGTCGGGAGTAGCTGGTCAGGCAGACATCATTCTGATCCCTGAACATCCATTTCGTTACGAAAAAATTTATCAACACTTAAAGGACCATCTCGGCGATTCCAAGGCTCATCCTCGTGATCTATTTCATCCGCGTTACTCAGTAATAGTGGTCGCCGAAGGCGCATATGCCGAAGATGGCGACCTGATCATTATGGACGACCGGCATGACGCTTTCGGCCATGCGCGGTTGGGTGGGATCGCTGAAGTTCTGGCGCGGAGAATCATGAGTGATACGCCCTACGATGCGCGTTCGGTAATTCTCGGACATCCCCAGCGTGGTGGTCCGCCTTCGCCGGTGGACCGTATTATGGGGCTGATGTTCGGGGCGCGAGCGGCGGACGCCGTCGCCGAAGGGGACTTCGGCACAATGGTATCGGCGCGCGGAATTGCACCGGCTTGCGATCTGTCGCTGGTAGATATATCGACGGTGCTGGGAAAGATCGACACAGTGGACGTAGCGCGACTCTACGATAGCGACCGTTATCACTTAAAGGCCATGGGAATGTGAATAGGAATTTAAGAAACATCAATGGGCCATGATGCCGCTTTGCGGATAGTTTTCAGTAATTGCATCACACCGAAACTGAGAAATCGTTGACTTCGGTAGCTCTTTATAATATTGATCCGTGCTCATTTCCATGAAGGCCGCCAGCGAGAGTGCCTGGTATGCGAGGCTCAGGACGCATTTAAAATAGGGGTAAGCGCGTGCGCCGAATCGATCTGAGAACAGTCCAGGCCGCCAACTTACACACGGTTCGCGATATTAACCGGCAGATCGTGCTGAACTACGTTCGCGAGAGGGAGCCGATCTCACGAGCGACCTTGGCCCGCGAAACTACTCTGCAACGATCAACTATCTCCGAGATTATTGAGGAGCTCACCTGTGAAGGCCTGGTCGAAGAGATAGGTGAGGGTAAATCAACAGGCGGCCGGCGGCCGACGCTATTGCGACTGCGCACCGTTGGCGCGATTGCCATTGGCGTGAATCTCACTCCCACCTACACGACTATCGCAAGCAGTGATCTGGCGGGAGTGATAGTTCAACAAGAGGCATTTCCCACCGATCCCGATCCCGAAATTACGTTCAACAAAATCATAGAAATCACCCGTAAATTTTGCGAGGAGGGTTCGATCGAAGGCGTCGGTGTAAGTATTCCCGGCCTGGTTACCCCGACAACCGGCAATCTGATCTTCGTGCCGTATTTTGGCTGGCGCGACTTGCCGGTCGCCGATACGATCTCTCAAGCGACCGGACTGCCGGTGACGATAGATAATGATGCCAATGCAGTTGCCCTGGCTGAGTTGTGGTTCGGGCGACCTGAAGTCAGGGACGCACGTGATTTCATCTTCGTGCTGGTTGCCGATGGAGTAGGGACCGGGATTATTTTTGACGGCCAGGTCTACCGAGGTGTACGCGGTGCGGCAGGGGAGTTTGGTCACATGATCGTCGGTACCGACGCACCCGTTCTCTGCTCATGCGGAAACGACGATTGCTGGGAAGCCTTCGCTTCCGAACGAGCGGCAATCGCGCGTTACCAGACGTTAAGCGGTGGGAGCAGCGCGCTAAATTTTGAGACTCTGATTGAGCGGGCGCTGGCGGAAGAAGAGGAAGCAAAGATCGCACTCACGGAGACGGCCCGTTATCTCGCCATAGGTATTTCCAATCTTGTCGTCGGCTTTAGCCCGGAGGCTGTGATCGTTGGTGGCGCTATAACTCGGGCCTGGTCACTAATCGAGAAGACTCTGACGGAAAAAATAGAGCGAAGTGTTCGCCGAGGTTTACCTTCGGCGCGAATACTTCCCTCTTCATTGAACAGCGACCTGGGGTTGAAAGGAGCCTTGAGTCTGGTATTAACGAGCAAATTTGCTGGAGCAGCCGCTGCTTGACGTCACAGTCGTGAACTGACACCGCCATCAGGTGTGACTCGCCAATTTCCTTACCTCCAGTAGACAAAAAGCATCGCGTTTTTCATTAGATCTCAGCCGCCACCGGATCGACTGAAGCCTGGTCTATAGCCGTATCGCCGGCTCTTCGCAAGCCTATCGCCGAGAGTGCATAGAAAAGAATGGCAACCAGCACCAGATACTGAAACCCTAGAAGCATCGAACAGTATTCCGCCAGCCCGCCCGCCATGGCGCCGGCGATGTTGACACCAAAAGAACGGTCCGGCTCCGTGGTTCGCTTGAAAGACGCTGCAAAAATTACGCCGGCAAATAGTATCGGGGTAAACACCAGCAGGCATGAACCAAGCACCTGAAGACCACGATTCATTCCCAGAAAAAAATCGAGTGGGACGATGGCGTTCAGCGCCAGCGTTACAAGCAGCCCCACGTAGTATGGCCACAGGCGCCCCGGCCTGGAGCGGAGCGTCCAGAGGTTTGCCAGGAGAATCATTGTCAGGACGGCAAGAAACACTACGGAGTTCACAACCCACGTACTTCCGAACAACAGCGCCATTGTGACCACCGCTTTGGTCTCAACCAGCATGAATCCTGCTCCCAGGAAGAAAAGCTGAACGTTGAGGGCGCTCCCGAAGATCGGCGCCCTGGTATCGACGTCAGCCAGGACAGTCGCGTGTTTTCTCTGCCGAGGCAAAAACAGAAAAATCAGCAGCGATCCCAAGCCGCCCATGATCAACATTCCGCGCAAACTCAGCGTCGGGATCATCGGCGCACGCAGATAAAGGAACGGCCAGTCGTCGGTCGCGGTCTTCAGCCCACCTTCAGGTGTCAACACGCTGGCTAGACCATAAGACTGCCAATGGGACGAGGTTGTTTGCTCCGGCTCCCGCGTCTGTTCGCCCACTGCCGTTGTTTCTGATCCTGGCTGCTGCTGAAAACCGTTTGGCGACGTGGGCCCGGGTGGCGCGTCGTTGCGCAGCCAGTACTCAGGCCGGCGGGCAAAAGCATTCTTCAAACCAGCGGTATCTCCGGCAAAGAAAATCGTGAAGTCTCCGAAGGTCGCTTTGTCCGGCTCAATCACCTTCCGGTAGGGCAGAGTCAGCACCACTGAATTTCCCGGGCTGAACACTTCCTCCAGGCCTTTCTGCAAGCGCGCGGCAATCCAGCCCTGCCGGAAATAGTTATAAATTACGAAGGTACCGTTTGGATTGAGGTGGCGGCGGACATCTTCAAACGTTTGACGCGTGAACAGAAAACTCTCGAGCCGGATATTGCTGTAGCCGCTGTGTAACACCAGTGAGTCGACCAGAGCATAAACAATCAGATCGTACTTCCGGTCAGTCGCACGAAGAAAGTTGCGGCCGTCGTCCAGATGAATCTGAACGCGTTTGTCCTGGTAAGGTTGATCTGGATGATACGTTCGCCCCAGGCGGTAGATCGCCGGATCAATTTCCACCGCATCAACGTGTCTTGCACCCCACTGCAAGGCCCTGCTGACATCATTGCCTGAACCCGCGCCGATAATCAGCACATCCGCGAAGGGTGGCCGGCCCGCATCGCGATTCAGCAAGTGGGGCAGAGCGTAGGCTGGAAACTTCTCATCACGCGAGACCATCTGCTGGTGATAGATCAGATTTACTGAAAGAGACAGGTCAGCCTGTTTAAAATCAATCCTGTAGTAGGGCGACCAGAACTGCTTTGCTTCAACCTGTCCCGGCTGCTGATCATGAATTGGCGTAAACGCTGCGAGCCAGACGACAAGTATCAGCAACACCGCCGTTAATGAGCCCCACCCAAGTACGTGTCTCTGAAAGCGATTGATTGGGGACACGATGCAAAAGTAGCCAAGTCCGATTGCCGTTACTAAGAACCACCAGAACGCCATGATTTCGAGCCACGAACACAACGCGAACAGCAGGATTCCAGCAATGCTGCCAAGGATATTCAAGGTGTAAGCCTGAACGCGGTTGGGCCCACGCTTTAACGCTCGGCCCAACTCCTGTCCGGGACCAACAAACACCAGCGCGATGATGACAAAGAAAAAGCCGCAAAGAACTTCGACTGGAATGGCATAACGCGACAGATCCTGACTGTGGTATTCAGTGCCGAAATAGACTTGCTGTGGCGAAGCTTGATTACCAACGTCGACGAAGTTCACGAACGATCCGCTGCTGATTTCAACGGCATGCGCAGCGGCTAGAGCAAGGGCGAGCAGGAGTGGGGTCCAGACAAGATAGTTTCGCGTCCGGGTTGCAGCCAAACAACCGACGGACATTCCCAGGAAGCTAGCCAGTAGCACTATGTTCGTAAAAAAAGTGAGATAGAGAACATGAGCGGGAAACCATCGAATGCAGGCCAACTCGAGGAACAGAATGATGAAACTTATCAGGAATAACTCGAAGCGATCGCGGGATCTTGAAGATAGCGTCAATGCGTTTTTAGGCAAGGCAATTGTTTTCACGGGTTCTTCAGGCCGCGCATGTTAACACGGAATCTCACCGCCCAGGTGTACACGGCTGACCTATCTTGCGTCCGGCGCGAGAAGTCAAATACCATGCGCCGCCGGTAGTGTCCTGGTTTTGTTGTAAAGCAAACTGTTGGTTTGCCGCGTTGAATGGCATTCATTTGTCGCAAACTAACAGTTTACTTTACAAAATTACTGTTGCAGCAAAGACGGAGTACCAACGGATGGCGTCTGGTGGAAAGAGACAAGCGCTCTGCTGGATCATTCTTCTGCTGAGCCTGACAGCTTCGACCCCGAGCCATGGCCAGTCGAGGTTCGTCACGACTCGCGGGAAGAATCTGGTCTCGGCCGACGGTAAACCGCTCCTGCTGAAAGGCATCAATCTCGGCAACTGGCTGCTGCCCGAAGGCTACATGTTCAAATTCAAAACCACCAATTCGCCTCGGTTGATAGAAACCGCAATCAATGAACTGATCGGCGAAGACGAGGCACGGCGATTTTGGAAAACGTATCAAAAGAATTACATCACGCTGCAAGACATTAAGTTCATAAAGTCATCCGGGTTCAATTCCGTTCGCGTTCCTTTTAGTTACAAGTTGTTTGTGTCAGACGGAGATCCCCGAAAACTCGAAGGTGAAGGCTACCGGCTTTTGGACGATGTCATCTCCTGGTGCCGGAAAGAAAATCTCTACGTAATTCTTGACATGCATGCAGCGCCGGGAGGACAGACTGGAGACAACATCGATGATAGTTGGGGCTATCCGTTTCTATTTGAAAGCGCCGAGAGCCAGGATTTGATTGTTGCCATATGGCGGAAGATTGCGCAGCTTTACCGGAATGAACCTACAGTTATCGGCTTTGATTTGATGAACGAGCCGATAGCCCATTATTTCGATACCGCCAACCTGAACCCCAAGCTGGAGCCACTCTATCGCAGGATTGTGGCTGGTATTAGAGAGGTCAACAGAAACCAACTTATCTTTCTTGGCGGCGCGCAATGGAACACAAACTTCAAAGTCTTTGGACCACCCTTTGATACTAAACTCGTTTACACGTTTCATAAGTACTGGATGGAGGTGAACCAGGGGGCCATCCAGGAGTATGTTGATTTCCGCGACAAATATGATGTGCCGGTTTGGATGGGGGAATCCGGCGAAAACACGGACGAGTGGATTAATTCTTTCAGGAGGTTGCTTGAAACGAACAACATTGGTTGGTGCTTCTGGCCCTACAAGAAACTCGAAGCGACCTCGTGTGTGGTATCGATCAAGTCACCAGCGGAATGGGACACGATCGTCACTTATGCGGAAGGGCCCCGCAAGACTTTTGAGGACGTGAGGAAACGCCGCCCTCCGAAGGAAAAGGTGCAAAGAGCTCTGAACGACTATCTTGAACAAATAAGGTTTGAGAACTGTCGAATCAATGACGGTTATTTGAAGGCCTTGGGACTAAGATGACGGCAAGGTCTGGAAGATATTTCTCAAGTATTGCTGGCGCGCTCTCCTTCGCGACGTCTAACTACCACGAACAGTCAACCCCAACGCTTTCAAAATCTCTGCATCCGGCGTCGCGTGACCATTCTGCTTGTTGACTACTCCAAAGCCGCCTGCATAGTCCCACATTGTCCAGCCGATGCGGTACTTTTCCAGAGCTGTGCGCAAATCCCTTATCCAGAGGGCGCGATCAGCGGGTGGCGCAAAGTTGCGAAAGGTCCCGAACTCGTTACAAGTAAGCGGAACCTCATACTTTGCCGCCCAGGCCGCGGCCACCCCAATCTCCCGATCGATGCGGGCGGCGTTCCAACCCTCTTCGCCATAGCGAAGCAGATTGTAACGCGCTGGTTCATCCTGAATCGTGTTAAGTACCTTGCTTACACTCTCCAGATTCGAAGGGTAGGGTATGTTCTTATAGAACGTCAGATTACCACCGGCCCATGAGGCGCCCTGATGCGTGAAGGCAAACGGCTCGTAGAAGTGGAAGTTGTAAATAATGTTCCGGTCGGCATACGGCAACATGAAAAGCAGTTCGGCAATGCCGGACCACCTGTGGCCCGATGCGATGATGGTATGCTGCGGTGCGCCTAGGCGGACGGCAGAAATCAGTTTCCCTTGCATCCCAAG
Organism: Pyrinomonadaceae bacterium; assembly: GCA_045403245.1. Taxonomy (GTDB): domain Bacteria; phylum Acidobacteriota; class Blastocatellia; order Pyrinomonadales; family Pyrinomonadaceae; genus PSRF01. The sequence goes on from JAXIOV010000007.1 coordinate 17,498, forward strand.
CCAACGATAGCCATCTTCCACCATCGGCTCATTGATAACTTCAAGGAAGACGCGCTCGGGATCACGCGCTGACAGATGCTGGGACAGGGTAAGCCAGAACCTGGCGAAAGCTTCGATCTGGCGATCGTTGCTGTTAAGTCTAACCTTGAATTCATCAGACGGATGGATATCAACGATCACGGCCAACCCGCGCGCCAGTATCAAGTCAAGCGCATTGTCGAGATACTTCAGATACCCGGCTTTTAACCTACTTGGATCCTCTCCATTGAAGAGCGGCGCGGGCTCGATGGTGAGGCGAACATGATCAAAACCGATGCTTCTAATCAGCGCGAGGTCTTCCGCCGTCGTATGTAATTCGAGGTGGGCCTTTGAATAATCCGCGGACTGCGCGAACCAGTGACTCAAGTTGATTCCACGGCGCAAGCGGGCAAGTCTGGAGGCCGGCACTGCGGATTGTGGCGACGAGTTCCTGGTCGCCTCGACTTCACCCCCGGGGGACCTTGCTCCGATCGCGGTTGACACCGGGGCCAAAATGGAGATAGTGACAGCAACCAGCAAGAGTAAGGTCCATCGTTTCGGCATGCCGGTTCTTTTAACAGCCACAGCCAGAGAAATCAAAGTGAATTCTTTTTGGAAAGCGAGCTAACAGATGAACAGCGCAAAGTTGCTGATTCCCTTTCTGGTTCTGCTAACTGTGACTGCCGGGACTTCCAATTCTCAAACCAGACCGGGTAAAGAGAGCGGCCGCAGGATTACGATACCGCTGGTCACCGGCTGGCAGTTTCGCGAAGTCGGTAAGGACAGGTGGCATTCTGCAATTGTGCCGGGCACTGTGCACACGGACCTGTTGAACAACAAACTGATCGAGGATCCGTTTTATCGAGATAACGAACAGAAGCTGCAATGGATTGGCAAGACCGATTGGGAGTATCAGACCACCTTCAACGTTGCCCCTGTTGTTCTCCAGCGTGACAAAATCGAATTGATCTTCGAGGGTCTCGATACCTACGCCAACGTTTTTCTCAACGATGAATCGCTCCTTGATGCCGACAACATGTTTCGCACCTGGAGGACAGACTGTAAACGGCTGCTCCGCCCCGGCGCCAACACGCTGCGTATCCGCTTTCGATCGCCCATCAACGAAGTCTTGCCAGTCATGGCGAAGCTGAACTACCAGTTGCCCGCCGTGAATGATCAGGGAGAGAAGACAAGTCCGCACACGCGGAAGGCGCCTTATCACTTTGGCTGGGATTGGGGTCCGCGGTTTGTCACCAGCGGAATTTGGCGTCCCGTCAATTTGGAAGCCTGGAACGACGCGCGTGTTAACGATTTGCACATCTTGCCAAAGCAGGTAACGGCTGCCGCTGCAAGATTGACCGCTGAAGTTGAGGTTGTTGCCAACCACAACGTCAGTGCCAGCATTGTCGTAGACAATCTCACTGACAAGAAGGTGGTCGCAAGACGCCAGGTCAGCCTGGCTCCTGGTTCCAATCGAGTCCCTCTCGACTTCGTTATCGCGCGCCCATCGCTCTGGTGGCCCTCCGGATTAGGACGCCATCCACTTTATTCCTTTAGAGCGCGGCTGTTCATCGATGGCAAACCGGTTGATGAAGTAACAACCCGTACAGGTCTGCGATCAGTGGAACTACGGCAGGAGCGAGATCAAGCTGGCAAGAGTTTCATGTTTGTAATCAATGGTGTGCCGGTTTTCGCGAAAGGCGCCAACTGGATCCCGGCCGACAGTTTTACAACACGGATCAGCAAGGCCAAATACCGTCACATGCTGGAATCGGCGCGCGACGCGAACATGAACATGCTGCGTGTCTGGGGTGGAGGCATTTACGAGCCCAACGATTTTTATGAACTCTGCGACGAAATGGGAATTCTCGTGTGGCAGGATTTCATGTTTGGCTGCAGCCTGTATCCCGGGGATCAGGCGTTTCTTGACAGCGTCAGACAGGAAGCCATCGATAACGTAAAACGGCTGCGCAATCATCCCAGCATTGTAATCTGGAACGGCAACAACGAAATCGAGTCCGGATGGTTTCACTGGGGCTGGAAAAACCAGCTGCCCGCCAAACTCTGGGACGATTACCTAAAAATTTTTTACGGGGTGCTGCCGGAGGTCTGCAGCTCGTTGGATCCATCGCGGCCTTATTGGCCGAGTTCGCCAAGTTCCAACCTCGAAGACGATAATGAGTCTCAAAAGATGGGTGATCTTCATTATTGGCAGGTCTGGCACGCCGCGTTACCGTTTAGCGAATATGAGAAACAGACGCCGCGTTTCATGAGCGAATACGGCTTTCAGTCGTTTCCGCTGCTTGAGACAGTCAATACCTATACGGTGGCCGCGGACCACGACATCCAGTCGCCGGTGATGATGGCCCACCAACGACATCCACGTGGCAACCAGTTAATTCGCGAATACATGCTGCGGGAATATCCTGAGCCGAAAGACTTCGAATCGTTTCTCTATGTCAGCCAGGTATTGCAAGCCGAAGGGATCAAGGTCGGTGCCGAACATCTGCGGCGGATCATGCCACACAACATGGGTTCGCTGTTCTGGCAGCTCAACGATTGTTGGCCCGTCGCTTCCTGGTCCAGCATCGACTACACGGGACGATGGAAGGCGTTGCAGTATTACGCGCGCCGTTTCTACAACGACATTCTGGTGAGTCCGCACGAAGAGAACGGCAACATCAATTTTTTCGTCGTATCCGATCGCTTGCAGCCTGTCGCTGCACAGTTAAGCTTGAGCCTGCTCGACTTCGATGGAAACAAACTATTGACCCAGACGAAGGAAATCGAGATTGCGGCGCTTAACAGCAAATCGTACCTGACCATTCCCGTCAACACCCTGCTGGCCGGAAAGGATGCCAAAGCTGTGTTTCTGTTTACGGAAGTTTTGGTGGATGGCAAACCCGTTTCGAACAATAAACGCTTCTTTCGGCCCTACAAGGATTTTTCTTTGCCCCGGCCGCAAATCACGACGGACGTAGCACCTGTGCGCGGTGGCTTCAAAGTCACCTTGTCTGCCGACAAGTTTGCGCGGGCCGTCTACTTGTCGGCCCCCAATTACGCCGGCGTCTTCTCCGACAACTACTTCGATCTAATTCCAAACCAGAAAGTCGAAGTCCAGTTCAGGGCCAAATCTGCAATCCCGGTCGGTGAGTTTAGCCGTTTGCTCAAGATTCGCTCTATGGCAGATTCTTTTTAGGCGTCCGTTCAAGTGCGCTCTTTGGTATTTGTAATGGAGATGAAATTGCGCCACGAATAAGTCATCTGTACAACTTCAAATGGCAAACACAAAATCACCCGCTGCAACTGAACGCTTAGTATCACTCGATGTGTTTCGCGGAATCACGATCGCGGGGATGGTATTGGTAAACAACCCGGGAACCTGGGAGCATATCTATTGGCCGCTCGAACATGCTCAGTGGCATGGCTGGACCCCAACTGATCTGGTTTTTCCTTTTTTCCTTTTCATCGTTGGCGTGGCGATTTCTCTGGCCTTCGGCAGCCGGCTGGAAGGTGAGCGCAGCAAACGCGATCTCTACCTCAAAGTAATCCAACGCACACTAATTATCTTCGGGTTAGGTCTTCTGCTAAACGCCTTCCCATATTTCAATCTCTCGGAACTTCGTATCCCGGGAGTGCTGCAGCGAATCGCTGTTTGTTATTTCTTCGCTTCGACCATTTTTCTCAATACAAAGATCAGGAGTCAGGTAATCACCACAATCGCTTTGCTGGTTATTTACCGACTGCTAATGGCGCTGGTTCCGGCACCTGGATTTGCCGCCGGCGACCTTAGCAAAGAAGGAAGTATTGCCTCGTTCGTTGACCGGATCGTTTTTGGCAAACACGTGTGGGCCCAGGCAAAGGTTTATGATCCGGAAGGGCTGTTGAGCACTATTCCTGCCCTCGCCACCACTCTGATTGGAGTGCTCACGGGACATTGGCTCCGGACAAAGAAGTCGTCCTACGAAAAGGTATCCGGAATGTTTGTGGCAGGTGCGGCTTGTATTGTTTTGGGCTGGGCCTGGAACCCTTTTTTCCCGATAAACAAAGGCTTGTGGACAAGTTCCTATGTCCTTTTTACCGGCGGTCTGGCCTTGCAGTTTCTGGCGTTTTTTTACTGGCTCGTAGATATAAAGAAGTATCGAACGTGGGCCAAGCCGTTTGAAGTCTTCGGAGTAAACGCAATCGCCCTCTACGTCGGCTCTGCAATAATGGCGGAGTTGTTAGGGTTGATTAAAGTGACCGGGGCGGACGGGACAAGGATCCCTCTGCAGTCGTGGATCTATGAGAATTTGTTTGCCTCCTGGGCCTCCCCCATTAATGCCTCGCTAGGCTTTGCGATCGTCTTTGTCCTGGTATGGCTCGGGTTGATGTGGATTCTTTATTGGAGGAGAATTTTTATCAAGGTGTAGTTTGTTTTTCATAACCTTAAATTGGTTTGCCTGCCTCGGAAGGATTGACCCAAAGTTGCTCTTGTACTAGTTATTGAGGCTTGGTTGTTCCCGGGGATTCAAAAGGTCTAGTCTTCTGGTGAACTTGCTGGCAAAGTAGAAGGTCTTTCCTGTCGGACCACCCGATATGCGACGAATAGACTTAAAAAAAGCAAGCGTGGCCCGTTCCAACACGATTCGCGATATCAATCGTCAAATCGTGCTTAATTATGTGCGCGAGCGAGGACCAATCTCGCGTGCGGAGATCGCGTTTGAAACGGCCCTGCAACGCTCTACCGTGTCGCTGATCGTAGAGGAATTACGAGTCGAGGGGTTAATTGAGGAGGTGAGCGGCGAGTCGACCGGCGGTCGCCCTCCAATCCTGCTGTCGTTGCGGACTGCTAACGCCGTTGCCATCGGTGTCGATGTCGGGACCACCCGAACAATCGTCGCCACCAGCGACTTGGCCGGGCGTCTAATGCACCAGGAAAAGTTCGACACGCACCCAGACGCCAATCAGACTACAAAACTTATTATCGAACGCGCCCGCAAGTTGATCGAACAGAGTAAAAGTACGATCGAAGGAATCGGCGTGAGCCTGCCAGGATGGGTAGACCCGGAAGGGAACCAACTTTATGTACCTCATTTCAAATGGCGAGACTTGCCTCTGGCACATGACATAAAGGCCGCACTTGGATTACCTGTGACAATGGATAACGATGCTAATGCCGCCGCCCAGGCAGAGCTCTGGTTTGGCAGACCGGAGATTCGTGAGGTGCGAGATTTTATCCTGGTATTAGTTGAAGCGGGTGTTGGCACCGGGATAGTCTTCGATGGACAGGTATACCGCGGTGAGAACGGCGCAGCTGGCGAATTCGGACACATGAGCATTGGTCAGAACGCGCCAGTGGCCTGCGCTTCCGGAAGCCGGGCGTGTTGGGAAGCCTTCGCCTCCGAAAGATCTGCGCTGGCACGCTACGCGAACCTTTCTGGTAACGGAGGAAATGAAACCACCTTTGGCCAGTTAGTTGATCTCATGTTGCAAGGTGATCCGGCTGCTCGTAGTGCGCTGAAGGAAACTGCCCATTATCTTGGCGTTGGGATAGCCAATTTAATCGAAGGATTGGCTCCTGAAGCCGTAATCGTCGGCGGTCCAATTGTGCGGGCATGGCCTGTGATTTCCGAAGATATTCAAGCAACGGTTGAAGCCACCATCTGCCGTGGTCTGCCCTCGACGCGGATTATTGCTTCAACATTGGGGACGGAGCCAACCCTTATGGGCGCCATCAGCCTGGTGCTGGCAAGCAAATTTGCGTCAGTTTCGGTCACCTGATCGTCTGAGTTTGCCCTGCGAGACGAGGCCAGCGAAAAAGTTCGACCAAATTAACCAAAATCTTCTTGACAACCAGATGAATTAGTACTAAAAACTTTTGGCTGGCCCTGCAACAAAGTACCCCGAGGTCATTTTTACCAGCATTAATAGAAATTATAGTCCTCGCCTTGGTTTATAGCGCTTTAGAGCAACACAACCTAGTTTTTGAATTACGAGTTCCGGATTGGTCTTTGCTTTACGAAAGTTCAAAGGTCTCCCCGCGTTGGTGTGTCTTTATTTGTGGTGGAGGAAAGTCGCGGTTTCAAGCTTTGTGAATCCGTTTACCCGCCTTGGCTAAATAAAACTTTAGGATATCTCTCAAGGGAGATTCCGGGAGGAAATCGTATGCGTGAGCTATATTCGGAGCAAGATCGGGCGCTGAAAAACTCCAAACTCGAAAAGAGAATGAGGTCCAACATCCTTATCATGCTGGGATGCCTCTGTAGCCTGCTTTTAGCTCTTGCATCTCCCGTCTCTGCGCAGAAAAGTTCGGGGCAGATCACCGGATCCGTTTTTGATCAAAACGGCTCGGCGTTGCCTGAGACCACGGTAACCGCTACTCAGATCGGTACCGGCCTGGTGCGTGATGTCAACTCTAACCAGGATGGCAACTACACCATACCCGACTTACCCATCGGGCTCTATCGCTTGAGTGCTACGCATTCCGGGTTCAAAGAGGCCATTGTGGACCGCGTGACCGTGAATGTGTCGAGCACGACTCGTCAAGATATCACTATGGAAGTTGGTGGTGTGGGTGAAAAAGTAGAGGTGGTTGCAACCGAGGTTCAGATTGAGTCGGAAACTGGTGCTGTAGGCGGGGTCGTTACCGGCGAGCAAGTGCGAGAGTTGCCGTTGAATGGCCGAAGCTTCGTCCAACTTACGCAATTGCAGCCAGGTGTATCGCCGGCTAACAACTTCGACAGCAAAAATAAAGGACTCTTCTCCGGCGTCGACTTCTCGGTCAACGGAAACACCACGCAGAGCAACTTGTTCCTTATCGACGGTGCAAACAACAATGACACGGGCTCAAACCGTACCGTCCTGCTCTATCCCTCCATCGAAGCCATCAGCGAGTTTACGATGCTGCGCAACAGCTTCAGCCCTGAGTATGGACAAGCTTCCGGCGCAATCATTTCGATTGCGACGCGCGGCGGCGAAAACAACTTCCACGGCAGCCTGTTTTATTTCGGCCGCAACGATAAGCTGAACGCAGCCGACTACTTCGCCAACCGGGTGGGCGGCACCAAAGACAAGCTGCGGCGCAACGACTTCGGCGGCTCGCTCGGCGGGCCGATCATCAAGGATCGACTCTTCTTCTTTTACTCGCAAGAGTGGAACAAGGAGATCAGGGGCCAGACGCGCTTCGGGAGCGTTCCGACTCTGGCCGAGCGCGCTGGCGACTTCTCCCAACCACGCTTCGCTCCCAACGGCGCACGATGCAGCGGTCCAGCCATCGGGAATGGTCGCCCCGGTGAGGCAACCCAGATCATTCCGCAGGCCGATCGCAGCCCGGCGGGCTTGGCGCTCGTGAGAATCTTCCCCGAGCCGAACATTGGCAGTCCAAACGACTGCAACAACTGGCGGGAGTCGACGAACTCTCCGATAGACTTCCGCGAGGAGAACGTCCGCATCGACTTCAAAGCCTCCGAAAACCACCGGATCTTCGGACGCTACACGCAAGACCACTGGTCAAACCCGGCGCCTATCCTGTTCAGTGCCGGCCTGTGGGGTGATGATGCCTTCCCAACCGTGGAGAGTAGCTGGCAGCAACCATCCAAGCAGGCGGCGCTCAAGCTCACCTCGACGCTTGGCAACTCCGCCGTCAATGAGGTGCAATTCTCGTACTCGGCCAACCGCATCAACATCACCCCCGATCGCGGCGGCGACATCAATGAAGCACTGACTACCGCGATTCCCGGCTTCTTTCCGGAGAGCATCAAGCTCAACGAGGGCCAGCGCGCGCATCCGACCTTCTGGGGAGGCATCGCACCCTTCGGTACCAACTTCGGCCCTGACCTCTGGACCGCGGCGCCGTGGAAGAACGCGCTCGACATCTACTCGATTAGAGACGACTTCTCCAAAGTTACGGGTAACCACACCTTCAAGATGGGCTTCCTCTATGACTGGGCCAAGAAGGACGAAGATTCGCTTGGCGCTGCGGCGTCAGAGTCCCCGCAGTTCTGGGGCGCCTGTTGCGCGAACAACTCTGGCAACTACCTTGCCGACATCCTGACCCGCGGGAGCCGCTTCGGATTCGCTGAAACCAGTACGCAACCAGTCGCGCTTACGCGTTACCGAAATTTCGAGGTCTATTTCGGCGACACCTGGAAGTTTCGACCTAACCTTACGCTCGAACTTGGCGCGCGCTACTCCTATTTCCCAGAGCCGTATGATGCCGACGACAGGATGACCTCCTTTGACCTACGGTTCTACAACCCGGCGCGACCCTCAAGCGACTTCTGTAACGGCATCGTTGCAGTGCCGGGCACAAACCCCTGTGCCGGCCTGGCGGGCACGAGCACGCCAACCCCCGGCGTCAACCGCGCGTTGCGCGCGAACGATAGGAACGCCCTGGCTCCACGCCTCGGCATCGCCTGGGATCCGCGAGGCAACGGAAAGACTGCGATCCGCGCAGGCTTCGGCCAGTTCTTTCAGCGCGAGCGCGTGAGCATCGCGCTTGGAATGGTGGCTAACGCGCCGTTTGCCCTGAGCATCGGTGGCGAACGCACGCTCGACGACAACGGCGCCAGCACTTTCGTCATTTCCGGGGCGCCTGGCGGAGCGCCGTCCCGCTCAACTAACCCTGAGGCCTTGTTGCCTAACTCGTGGCAGTGGAACCTGAGCGTCGACCAGCAACTGTGGAAGGACTCGGTGATTCAGGTCGGCTACGTCGGCAATCGCGCGCTCCACCAACTCATCAGTTACGACGCCAACCAGGTACTACCACAGAACCGCTTAGCGGCGGCACTGTGCGGGGGCGATGGCGGCTGCGTCAACAGCCTCCGGCCCGCTGCTAATTTCGGCTTTATCGCCGGGTTCGAGCGCTCTGGTTCAGCCAATTACCATTCGCTGCAAACCATGTTCAAGACCCGCCTCTTCGGCAAGTCGCAGATCCAGGCCGCCTATACCTGGTCGCACTCGATCGGTGACGCGGCTCTCGACGACTCCAGCGGCGGCGCAAGCGTCAACACGCGTACTGACACCTACGACGGCAGCATCGACTACGGAAACACGGGCATCAACCGCCCCCACATTTTCGTGTTGAACTCAGTCATCTACTTGCCTGAGCTCAAGGGGTCAAACGGATTTGCGAGGGCTGCCCTCGGTGGATGGGAGTTTGCGACAATTTACACAGCCAGCACCGGGTCCTCGATCACGCCTCGCATCGCCAATGGGAGCATTTCAAACCTGCAGGCAGGCGGCCTGAGCGGGACCGGCACGAGCCAGTCGAATACGCGTCCAAACAGGGTGCCTGGGGTTCCCTGCACCATTGACTCGGGTGAGCCGTTCCAGATCATCAACCCTGCGGCCTTTACACTGGTTGGAACTCAACTCGGTTCGCCGGGCAACGCTTCGCGAGGGTCATGCCTGGGGCCGGGAATCAACAACGTGGACATGTCCTTCTACAAAAACTTCGCTCCTTCCTGGTTGAGGAAGCCCTTCGGGGAAGGTGCGCGCGTTCAGCTCCGGCTCGAGATGTTCAATGCCTTCAACCACACGCAGTTTAGAGCCGACAGCCTGCAGAACAACATGTTCGTCAACACTGGAGGCAACCCGGTGGTCTGCGGCGCAGCCCCATGCAGTGCCACCAACCGCATAGTTACCGACTTCGTTCCGAACGGCGGGTTCGGGACCTCAGGCACTACGCGCGGTCCGCGCGAAATCCAGTACGCTTTGAAGTTCATCTTCTAAAGCGCCAACCAAAAACTCCGCGCAGGAAGGCAAAGCTTCACGGTCAGCTTTGCCTTCCTGTAATATTGTCTAGAGCCGTATTCCAGCCTTCATCAACAGACATGACCGTACAGAAGTTTCCAACGTTCGTTCTTCTTTTTCTCCTTCATTGGGTCCCGGCCCAGGCGAATAACAACCAGTTCCCTTCTCAATCTACTCCACAATCACGCCCGCAAGATGATTTGTCCCGCCATCTGAGTGCTGCTGAGACGTATCAGCTCTCGGGCGATCTCGAACGTGCCGCGATAGAAAATCGCGCAGTCGCCGCGATTGTGCTCGGGCGCCTGGGCGTAATGGCCATCCGTGAGGGACGGTTTCATGACGCGTCGGAGTTGCTGCGCGATTCGCTGGACCTGACTGACAACCCCGTTGTCAGAACGAACCTGGCGATTGCCTACATGCGTCTGCGAGAAATCGACAAGGCGATAATTGAAGTTCAGGCTGCGTTGAAACTTGACAGCAAAAGCGGGCGCGCTCATCACCTGCTGGGTAAACTTCTTTACATGAAAGGAAGCTATGCGGATGCGCTTCCCGAGCTGGAGCGGTCAATAGTGCTCGAATCTGACCTCGATGCGGCCTATACGCTGGGCATGACTTATTTACGTTTGAAGCAACTTGAACGCGCCAGACTGCTGTTCGAGGAACTCCTTGTTGCTCTAAAGAATAGTGTCAGTGCTCACCTTCTGTTCGGCCGTGCCTATGAAGAGACGGGGTTCTCTGCAGAGGCGGAACAGGCGTTCAGGAAAGCACTGGCTATCAATGACAAAGCTCCGCGAGCCCACTTCTATCTGGGATACGTGATCCTTCAGCATGGTGGGAGCGAGCGCTTGCCGGAGGCGCGCAAGGAATTTGAGCGAGAGGTGCAATTGGACCCGGACAATGTTTATGCAAATTTCTTTCTCGGAGTTTTGGCTTCCATCGACAACAATCATGCCAACGCAATCCGTTATTTGCAGGTGACCACCCGGCTCAATCCGAGCTTCGGCGAAGCTTATTTGTTTCTCGGTCAATCGCAAGCCGAACTCGGGGACGCTGGCGCCGAGAAAAGCTTGCGTCGCGCTATCGAGTTGACTACCGACATATCTCACAATAATTACCAGATCAAAAAGGCCCATTTCGTTTTAGGGCGCGTGTTACTTAAAGCAGGCCGACGGGCTGAGGCCGAGAACGAGCTCACAATAGCCAGGGATCTGCAGGCAAAGGGGCTGGAGAGTTCACGTCAGAACCTTACTGAGATCCTCGGTCAGTCAGTGAAATCAACAAACGAGATAACCGCTCTTAGCCAGATAACAGCAACCAGTCCCAACCGCCCCGAAGATGTTAAGACAACAGGCGATAGCAAGGGTGAGGAGTTGCTCTTGATTGAAGAGTCGCCCCTCGACACTGAGCAAGCCGCGAAGCATCGAAACTTGAAGGAGAAGTTAGCGGAGATTCTGGCCCAGGCGTTTCATAATCTCGGTGTGAGCGCAGCGCAGCAAAACCAGCTCCCAGGTAGTCTTCAGCAATTCGAAAAAGCTGCCAGATGGAAGGCCGATCTGCCCGGCCTCGACCGCAACTGGGGCATTGTCAGCTTCCGGGCCGAGCAATACGACGCGGCGATTCCCTTACTTTCCCGGCAAGTGAAAGCTCATCCGGAGGATGCTCTCACCCAAAGGATGTTAGGCGTCAGTTATTATATGACGAAAACTTTTGGGCAGGCCGTTGAGACATTAAAGTCGTTGGGACCAGGAATCACGGCGGATCCGGAGTTGGCCTATATATATGGAACATCTCTGATTCAGATTGGCGAACGCAAGCCGGCGGAGAAATTCTTTGAGAGTCTCTCTGCGCTCAATCCGAAAAGCGCAGCTGCGAGTTTTTATTCCGGGCAAGGGTTCGCGATGCTTGAAGACTACGAACGAGCTCTCAAAGAATTTCGTAAGGCAGCGCTGCTGGATCCGAAAATGCTGCAAGTTCACTACCACGCAGGCCAGAGCTTGATTCGCTTGAACCGGCCCGAAGAGGCCCAACGGGAGTTTCGCGCCGAATTGAAGCTGAATTCTGCTGACGTCGCGGCGAAATACCATTTAGCTTACGTCCTGCTGGAGCAGAAGCAGGAGACAGCGACCGCCCTTGCTTTGCTGCGGGAGACAGTGGCAGCTCGTCCACAATACGCTGACGCGCGGTATCAATTGGGCAAGACTCTGATCGATCAGGGTGAAGTGAATGAGGCGATAGAACATCTGGAGATCGCAGCTCGCGCTGAGCCGTCTAAGGACTACATTCATTACCAGCTCAGCATTGCCTACCGGCGCGTTTCGCGCAACGATGATGCTGATCGCGAACTTCGATTGTACCGGGAGCTGAAAGCCGCAAACAGGAATCGTGAAGTGCCGGGCAAGATGGGGACCAAGCCGAATGTTCCGTAGCAATCATATTCGCGGACGATTATTGCTGTCCTGCCTGCTGCTGTCAGGAGTTTGCCAACTCGCTTTCGGTCAGAAAAAGCCGGCCACTGAAATCAACCTCGCCCGCATCGAAACAAGCATCGAACAGGGAATGCTGGCTGAGGTTGAGAAACCGCTGCTCGATTACGCCATTGCTCACCCCAAAGATGTGAAAGCACTGGAACTTCTGGGCCAGCTTCGTTACCAACAAAACCGGCTTGAAGAGGCCCGCGCGTTGTACCAGCGCGTGCTGGCGCTGAGTCCTTCTCTCATCAGGGCGAAGATTAACGTGGCGCGGCTCATGTACGACCTGGGCCAGCACGATCCGGCGCGTCGTATGCTCGCGGAGATCGCCGGCGATCCTCTCGTTAATTCAAAGGACCGATTGGCCCTGGCAAGAGCCATGGCGCTCGTGGGTGAGTTTCAGAAGGCGCTTGCCGTTGCTGACAATCTTCCCATCGCTGTGAAGAGCGGATCCGGACTCCCGCTGATTGCCGCGAGCTATGTGGGGCTCGGTGACCGCAAAAAATTGATGGCTCTAATACCGTCAATGAGAAGAGCTGCGGTCTCAAGTCCGGATGTCGCTTCGGAGTGCGCCGAGGTTTTGCAGAAAGCCGGTATGTTGCAGGAAGCGGCCGGCCTGTTACGAGTAGCCCTCACGCGAGCGCCAAACAACTACCGCCTACTGGTTTTGCTGAGTCAACTGGAGACGAAAGCCGGGAATCTTGCAGATGCGCGCCGGCATCTGGAGCGCGCAGCAAAACTGAAACCACTTACTGCTGATGGCCTTTATTCGTTGGGAATGCTGGAGAGTTTGGAAGGAAACTATGATGCGGCGTTGTCTAATCTAAAGAACGCCCGTGCTTTGGCGCCCCACTCACCAGTCATCCTGGCTGAGTTTATTGTCGTTGCGATGCGGGCCAATCAGCCGCAAGCCGCCGTTGACGCGGCCAACGAGCTGTCGCAACTCAAACCCGATGATCCGGAATTCCTGTACTTGCTGGGCGCAGCTCATTTGCAAAACGGAAATCTTCTTTCCGCCCAGAGTGCTCTGGAGCGCTACCGGCAGCAGCGACCGGCGGATTCCCGCGGGTGTCTCGCTTTGGGTATCACTCTCTCTGCGCAGCACGGCCGGCAAAAGGAAGCCAGGGCTGAGTTCGAACAATGTTTGACACTGGATCCGACAAACGTGGAGCCAAGGTATCAGCTTGGCCTGATATTCAAATCAGAAGGTGAAATCGAGAACGCAATCAAGATGTTTGAGGATGTCACCACGCGGTCGGCGAAACATGCGAATGCGCTGCGTGAACTGGGTTCACTTTACTTGCAGACGCGCGCTGAAGCGAAGGCGCGTGATGTGCTGCAGCGCGCAGTGACACTGAACCCTGAAGATGCCGAGACCCATTTTCTGCTGAGCCGTCTCTACAGTCTGATCGGTGAAAGGGTTCTGTCTCAGCAACATCTCGCCGTGTTCCAAAGACTAAAGGGCCAACGGGAGAAACCCTCCGCGCCATGAGAGTGTGCCAATGCTTATTAGTTATCCTCTTAATCCTTATTAGTTCCGGCTTTGGCCGGCCGCCTTCCGCGCAAGGAACTAAAGACTGCACCACCCGGAAAATCCCACAGCTTACAGATGTGACTACGAAATCCGGAATCCGATTTGTCCACACATCAGCGCCGGAAAAGAAATACATCGTTGAATCAATGAGTGGAGGCGTTTTACTGGTTGATTACGACCGCGATGGGTGGCAGGACATCTACTTTACTAACGCACCCACGGTCGAGATGGCTCTCAAAGGACAAAAGTCCCGAAGCGCCCTCTACCGTAATAACCGCAACGGAACATTTACTGATGTTACTGATAGTGCCGGGGTCGGTTACCCCGGCTTTGCGATGGGCGGTGCTGTTGGAGACTACAACAACGACGGGTGGCCAGATATCTATGTGACCTGTCTCGGCGGAAATGTGCTGTATCGCAACAACGGCGATGGCAGTTTTACCGATGTGACCAGGACCGCTGGAGTGGCTGACGGACGTTGGTCCGCTGGGGCAGCATTTGGCGATTACGACGGCGATGGTTTTCTCGATCTACTGGTTGCTAACTACGTAGATTTCAAATTCAGCGATCTTCCCGGTTTTGGTTCCAGTCCAACCTGCAAGTTTCGCGGCATCGATGTTCAGTGCGGCCCGCGTGGACTTAAAGGTGCAGGCGACAGCCTCTATCGCAACAACGGCGACGGCACATTTTCAGAGGTTGCAAAACAAAACGGTACCGACGACCCGGGCGGTTACTATGGTTTAGGAGCGATCTGGTCCGACTTCAACAACAGAGGGCGGTTTGATGCGTACGTGGCCAACGACTCGACTCCGAATTTTCTCTATCGTAACGACGGCCCAAACAAGTTTACCGAAATTGGTTTGGAGTCGGGGACCGCAGTGAGCGGAGACGGGTCTGAACAAGGCAGCATGGGCATCGCGATCGGAGACTATTTGCATAGTGGTCGCTTCGCCATCTTCGTCACCAACTTCGCCGACGAATACAACACGCTTTATCGCAACAACGGAAACTATGATTTCACCGATGTGTCATCATCCGCCAATGTAGCTCAGGTTTCCCGACCCTACGTTGGCTGGGGTACAGGCTTTGTCGATTTTGACAATGATAGTTGGCTCGATCTGCTGGTAGTTAACGGTCATGTCTATCCGCAAATAGACACCATTCCTTCAGGCGCGCGCTACCGGCAACCCAAGCTATTGCATATCAACCTTGGAAACGGCACCTTTTGTGACGCAAGCCAGCGTGCCGGAACCGCACTCTTAGAGCCGCGCGCTTCGCGTGGCGCCGCGTTTGGCGATCTGGATAACGATGGCCATGTTGATATCGTGGTAAACGATCTGGACGGCCCACCGATGATTCTTCGCAATGAAGGGGGCGATGGCAACCACTGGATCAAACTGGAACTGGGAACGACCACTGGTAATCGCCTTGCGATCGGCGCTCGCGTAAAAATTGTCAGTGGTGAAACGGTGCAAATCGAAGAAGTACGGAGCGGAGGAAGTTACCTGTCGCAGAACGACTTGCGCATTCATTTTGGTACCGGCAAATCTAATAACGTCGATGTCATTGAAATCCGCTGGCCTTCAGGAAAAACGGAAGTGATCAAGGATTTGGTCACAGATAAACTTTATTCGATCCTGGAGGGACAAGGCGTTGTGTCACCCGAGAGACTGAAGCCGTCAGTCAAGGTAAAGAAGTGACTTGAACCGTATAAAACTCTGGCTGCGGGCAACTCTGCTTCGGACACTCGTTGATTTCTAGTATCCGGCGCCACCGCGTTCGGTTCTGCAGTGACCTCGCTTAGTCGAGACCTGACCCACTACCTGGCGGTCTCAAATGATTGCGGTCGAAGGGAGAAGGAAGCGATAATACTCTCATCAGACCAAACCGTTAGTTGCAATGCCGCATTAGCACGGATCTCAATCCCATAGGAGTTGCAGAGTATGAATAAACGCCTGTTTCTGGTCGCCGTAATAGTTACTGTCCTGACGTTATTCTCCTCTGCAGTCGCTCAGGAGCATGGGCCGCCCCCAGGGGGATCTGACAAGACCATTAGAGATGTAGTATCGGATGTTAAGGGCAGATCCATTGAAATGGAACGCGTTCGACGCAACTCTGATAAGCGTGAGGACCCTCCTGCCACCTCAAACTTTCCGCAGATCAAAGAAGATTTCGAACGCATTCAAATAGTTAACAGCGATGTTCTCCAGGCGAATCCGACCGGTGGCCCACTGGCATATGAGCGCATTTCCGAAGGGGCAGCGGAAATCAACAAACGTGCGACACGTCTTAAATCCAATTTGTTTGCGGAGCCGGCAAAGCAGTCAAAAAAGTCTGAGCCAAAAGAACCGGAGCCAGGCGGTCAGGATCAAGAGTTGAAAGCTTTGCTGACTTTATTGGATAACTCCATTACCAGCTTCAGTCAAAGCCCTATCTTCCAGAATACCAAGGTAGTGAACCCTGAAGACTCTACCAACGCGCAAAAGGAGTTGGAACAGGTGATAAAACTGAGTGCCAGGATCACGTTGGAAGCAGATCGGATGAAGAAAGCCACCTTAGAAAAGTCGCCGCAATAACGTCGTAGACGTAACCAGTTCCAGCTGCAACGAACGTGAGATGTCGACTGGAAAGCATCCTGGCGATTTTGAAATCAGAAAAATGTTCGACCGACTCTGCGGTTCACGCTTACCTCTCGTCACCGGATTCCTGATCTGTTTGCTTGCTGGCCCATCTTCGACCTTCGCAAAGAATCCCGCGATTTCATTCAAGGATGTGTCCGCATCCAGCGGCTTGGTTGTCCCCCACATTTCCACTCCCGAAAAACGCTATATCATTGAATCAATGAGCGGAGGTGCGGCGCTCTTTGATTGTAACGAGGACGGATATCTCGACGTAGCGGTGGCCAACGGTTCTTCGGTCGAGCGTTTCAAGACAGGCGGAGATCCGTTCATTACACTTTACCGCCAGGTATCTGAGCGCAACGCTGACGCGCCGCCGCGTTTCGAAAATATCACCGGCGGCGCGGGACTCACGCGCAAAGGCTGGGGCATGGCGGTCACGGCGGTTGATTACGACAACGATGGTGGGACGGATCTGTTTGTAACCGGATTCCAGGGAAACGTCCTTTACCGGAGCGTTGGCCCATGCAGCTTTCAGGATGTGACCGAGAAGGCGGGTCTGCGTGGCAGTGGGTTTAGCACGGGGGCAGCGTGGGCTGACTACGACCGTGACGGCGACCTCGACCTCTTCGTCGCACGTTATGTTTTCGTCGACCTGAAAAACCTACCGGACTTTGGCAGTTCTCCGACGTGCTCCTACCGCGATATTCGCGTGCAATGTGGGCCGCGGGGCTTGCCCGGTGAGAGCGACCTGCTATATCGCAACAGCGGCAATGGCACTTTCGAAGAGGTGTCGCATAAAGCAGGCGTCGGCGACGACAAGAAGTATTTCGGACTGGGTCCTATTTGGGGCGACTACGATAACGACGGCTGGCTTGATCTCTTTGTTGCAAACGATTCCACCCCCAACTATCTCTACCACAACAACAGGAACGGAACGTTTACCGAGGTCGGTTTCGAACAGGGCGTTAGTTATGGCGATTCGGGAAGCGAGCAGGGTTCAATGGGGGTGGCCTGGGGCGATTTCGATCTGGATGGCAAACTGGACCTCTTCATTACCAACTTCGAAACTGAACCCAATGCACTCTATAAGAACCTCGGAGAGAAAGGATTCGTTGACATAACGTTGCCTTCAAAGATCGGGCAACCCAGCCGGCCGTACGTTGGGTGGGGGACTTCGTTTGTTGACTTCGATAACGACGGATGGTCCGATTTGTTGGTAGCCAATGGTCACGTCTATCCGCAGTTGGAGCTGACGCAAGCTAGGTATCAGACAGGCTTCCGCCAGCCTTTCCTTCTCTTTCGCAACCTCGGCGATGGGACCTTTGAGGAAACTTCAAACGAGTCCGGCCTCCGCAATCTCGCGTTGGCTTCGAGGCGCGGCGCGGCGTTCGGAGATCTGAACACCGACGGGCTGGTTGATGTGGTGCTAGTCAATCTTGGAGAACCGCCGACCGTCCTTCTCAACACAAGCGAGAATCGCAATGAGAGCGTGACCTTTAAGCTAATCCAGACCAAAGGAAACCGCGAGGCAGTTGGTGTGAGGCTAACGCTTCGCACCGCCAAACATTCATATATTCAAGAGGTGCAGGCCGGAGCAAGCTATCTCTCCCAAAATGATTTGCGACTGCATTTTGGTCTGGGCCTCGATGAAAAGATCGACAGCGTCGAAATACGGTGGGATAGTGGTACGCATGAGATTGTGAAGGAAGTCGCGGCAAATCGGATGATTACCATAACTCAAGGTAAAGGCATTACCGGTTCGGTACCGTATCGAGCCACCCGAAAGGGATGATAAACCTTCGTCGCTCAAACAGTTCCACAGAGGTCGGAGCATGATTAGGCAAGTTTTACTCATGACAATGATGGTGCTCGCATCAACATCGTGGTTTTCCACGAATGCCCAGACTCCGCGATCTGGTGCGCCATTGGGCAGTCCAAAAGACAAGTCGATTGAAGATAAATACAGATCAGATGAGATAGAGAGGGTTCGGCGCGGTGGTGACAAGCCTCGTGACCGGACCGTGGCAAGGTTTCCCCAAATAAAGGAAGACTTTGAACGTATTCAATTAATCAGCAGCGACATCCTCCCAACGGACGAATTGAAGGCTCTGGATTACTCGCGTATTTCAGAAGCGGCTGGGGAGATAAGGAAGCGGGCGACTCGGCTCAGATCCAATCTGTTCCCCGAATCCAAACACCGCTCAAAGCAACTCGAGCGACAGCCTGAAGAACCGGAGGATCTCAAGTCACTACTCATTGCTCTGGACAAAGCGATCACCGCGTTTGTTCATAACCCAATCTTCGAGAACACCAAGGTTGTAAACCCGGAAGACTCGGCGAAGGCTGAAAGAGAGTTGGAGAAAATAATCACCCTCAGCTGGAAAACAATAAAAAAGACGGAATGAAGAGGTTGAGTGGACCGTTATTTCGGTGGACCTCTATTGCTTAACTGGTGGACTCGCCAACTTATTCACCAGTTCCTTCCATTCGGCGGGAGTTGTGGATTTCAATTGCGGCAGTTCTGCCGCGGCAATCACTAATTTTCTTAAGTTCAAAATAACTACGAACTCCAGAGCTGCCTTCGGTTTGGCTGCCTCGTCTAGTTTCGCCAGGCGTGACGTGCGCCATTCAACCGTGGGTGTGGTTCCAGACTCTAAATACGCAAGCGCTTCCCTGCCCGTAATTGCAAGTTCTTCAAGATCTCTGGCGAGTGGTCTAACCTCTTCCAGCGCCGGCGATCCATCGATCGTTGGACTGAGGGCAAGACTTGATTCACGCCAATCCGAAAAAAGGTTTGAGATTTCCAGCCGGTAAAGTTGAAAACGCGGTGCGTCGGCGAGCAATCCGTTCACCATCAATGTCAATCTGCGAGCACTGTCACTGTCCGGAGGAACCGCGTCCACGAGGCCGCTCAGGGGACTGAGCATCGTCTGCGGACGCATCTGATATCGGCGGTATTGCTTCACCGGCTCAACGACTGAAGCCAGCGTTCGAAGCGCATCAGTGTTCCTGTCGCGAACCAGCCGGCGCAGCAGCATGTCATGATTTTTCTTATGAGTAAGTCCCAACTCTTCCAGCTGCAAACTGATCACGTCCAGGCGGCGATACATGTCTTCAACATCAACTACCGTGCGTGGTGACCAAAGCCTTTCAGCAATGGCTGCGGTGCGGGGCCAGATGCGCGAATCGATCGTTTCGGGACTTACCCACTCACCCCACATCGTGGCCTCGCCACCCAGAACATGCCTGGCTTCTTCTGGAGTAAGTGTGCTATCGGGGGGAATCGGATCTGCGAGGTAGTGGTCTGACGCCGGATAAATCAGATCGATATAGTAACCGGCTGAAAGGATCCCGTCGTACCCCTTCTTCGCAGCTTCAGCAAGCGAGGCCGGGCCGCGCCACGAATGGATAACGACGTCCTGCGGAAGTTCGGGTTGCAAAATCTCATCCCAGCCGATCATTTTCTTTCCATGCTTCTGAAGGATCTTCAGCAGTCGCTGGTTGAAGTAAGCCTGTAGCGCATGATTATCCTTGATGCCTTTTTCCTTCATGAAGGCTTGAATACTGGGGTTTCTGTCCCACTGTTTACCTTCATTTTCATCGCCTCCGATGTGGAGATAATCGTCAGGAAAGAGCGCGGCCATCTCACCGAGAAAAGTATCTAGAAACTTGTAAACCTGTTCGCGGGTTGGATCGAGCGCGGGCTCAAAAATTCCGGCGCCGCGTTCAATGGTGTACGGACCCGGGGCACTTCCGAGCTCGGGATAACCGACCAGCCAACTCGTGCTGTGACCGGGAATGTCAAACTCCGGAACAACCCGAATGCCTCGCTCGCGCGCGTAGTCAATAATCTCTCTTACTTGATCCTGGGTGTAATAGAGGCCATCCGATCCCATCAGATGAAGTTTCGGAAACTTCTTGCTCTCCACTCGAAACCCCTGATCCTCGGTTAAATGCCAGTGCAGGACGTTGAGCTTGACTGCGGCCATCGCATCAAGGTTGCGCTTGAGGACCTCCATCGGCTCATAGTGTCGAGCAACGTCAATGAGCAAGCCGCGCCATTTAAACCGCGGCTGGTCCTGAATCCTGACGCCGGGAAGGTAGTAGCCATTGCGGTCGCCATCAACTAGTTGAAGCAGCGTCTCGAGACCCCGTAATACTCCAACCACCGTGGCCGCGGTCAGCGTGGCCTGCTTGTCCGAGATCTCAAGTTGATAACTTTCATTTTCGTTTACCGACGGGATAGTCTGCCCTGCTGCCTGACAATGGATGACCAACGCGGCTCCGGCCTCAGTCGTGGTGGGACTTAGGTCCAAAGTTAGAACTGTTCGCGCCGCCAACCGTCTTAACGCGCGCGAAACACCGGCTTGTAGGCGGGCGTCCGAAAAGCCGCGGGTTGCGACTCTAAATTTATTGTCGATTGCCAGTCGTGCCGGGCGAAAGTTCACCGAGGCAGGCACCGGGAGCAAATTATGGGCTCGTGTTCCCGGAGTTGACGTCGTTTCCTGTCCGGTCGTCGTCAAGACAAACGTGAGCGATAGAAGTGGTAAGCAAAGTTTCTTGAAGGCCATGGTTTGTTCCAGGAACGATCAGCTATTTAAGGGTGAATTTTTCTTTGAGGTTGCCGACGAATATTTCAAAGTCACCAGGCTCGACGACCGGCTTGTTGTTTATTCCGATGAAGGAGAGATCGTCCCGGCGCAGTTTGAAGTTCAACGTGCGACTCTGTCCTGGTTCCAAATAGACTTTCGAAAAGCGTCTAAGCCGCTTACCGGCCGGCGACAACGAGGCAACCAGATCGCTAACGTAAAGGAGAGTGACCTCCTTGCCGGCTCGGCGACCAGTGTTAGTGACCTTGACGCTCACACCAAGTTCGTCGTTGGCGGCTATCGTTTTTTGACTTAAACGCAGATCGCTATAGGCATAAGTCGTATAGCTCAGCCCGTCACCGAATGCGAACTGAGGCCGGTAAGCCATATTGCCGAACGCTGTGTCTTCCGTCTCGAAAGGTTTGTGATCGTAAGTGAACAATCCATTCGGCGTGCGCGGATAGGTGAATGGGAGTTTGCCGCCGGGATTGTAATCACCAAAGAGTACGTCGGCGATGGCGGTGCCACCCTCATTCCCTGGGTTGTAAGCCATCAGAATGGCCTTTGCACTATCAGCGATGCGATTGATGATTCGGGGCCGTCCCTCCACCAGCACCAGCACCACCGGTTTGCCGGTCGCCTGAATAGCTTCAGCAAGTTTGAGTTGCGGCTCTCCCAGACTTAGATCGGTAATATTGCCGGGAGTCTCGGTATAAGAACCTTCACCGAGGCACAAAACCACGACGTCGGCATTGCGCGCAGCGCTGACGGCTGCGGGTATGTCAACCTCTTCCTCCTTGTCGGTGGGTGTGCTGTTTGACGCCGAGCCGGCGGGCCGAGTGATCCTGGTTCCGGGAACATATGTCACCCTGGCTTGCCCTAGTTTTGCCTCGATCGCGCGGCGGATGGTTGGGCGGTCTTTCGGATAAAGGTTTTCTTCCGAACCTTGCCAGACATAACTCCAACCGTTGTTAAGTGAGATCATGGAGTCTGCAGTGGGACCCGTGACGAGCACCGTTTTGTCTTTTGACAAAGGCAATAAGTTATCGGTGTTCTTTAACAGGGTCATCGACTCGCGAGCTGCTTGCAAACTTGCCTGTCTCGATTCAGGCAAGCCCATTTTTGATTTGAGGCCGGGATTAGGCATTGGTTTTTCAAACAGGCCCAGCTCAAACTTAACTCTCAATATGCGACGAACGGCTTCATCGATTCGCGACTGGGGTACGGCGCCTTCCTTAACGAGTGCTACTAAGTGATCGCTGAAGCTGTAGTCACTGGGCACCATGCTCATGTCGATCCCGGCCATTACCGACATCCGAGTTGCTTCTTTCTCAGTTGCCGCGACCCTCCAAATATTCACGAGCTTCTTGATGTCTTCCCAGTCCGATACTACGAAGCCCTTAAACTTCAGTTCGTCACGAAGGATTTCTGTCAGGATATGATGGTTGACATGACCGGGAACGCCGTTGATTTCTCCAGAGTTGATCATGACAGTACGCGCGCGCGCTTTTACCGCCGCCTCGAAGGTCGGAAGAAAGTATTCACGCAGATAGTTCTCCGGGATCCATGCCGGGGTTCGGTCTCTGCCGGTTAGCGGAAAACTGTATCCCATGTAATGTTTCAGACACGCTGCCACCCGATCATCTCTTGCAACGTCAGATCCCTCCAGACCACGCACGAAAGCGACGCCCATCACCCGTGCCAGGTAAGGATCCTCGCCAAACGTTTCCCAGAAACGCGGCCACAACGGTTGCCTTCCGATGTCGAGTACCGGCGAGAAGCTCCAGGGAATGCCGGCGGCGCGCGTTTCCATAGCCGCTATTTCTGACCCGTGCTTCATCAACTCCGGATTCCAGGTTGCCGCCATGCCAATCTCTTGCGGGAAAAGCGTGGCGCCCTGAACGTAGTTGGCGCCGTGAATTGAATCGATGCCGTAGATTACCGGGATGGCAAGTCGTGTTTTCCCGGCGGCTTCCTGGATCTGGCGAATGATTTCATGCCAGTGGTCGACCGTAAGCGCCTGGTCTGCGACGTTGAGGATTGAACCCACTCCGTAACGTGCAATCGCCTTCTCCAGTTTCGCGGGATCGATGCGGATGTCTTGATCTTTACCGGTGGCAATCATCCCAATCTGAAGCTGGGTCATCTGCCCGACTTTCTCTTCCAGCGTCATTCGCTTGAGCAAAGCCTCGATCTTCGAACTGTGATCTTGTTCCGGCCCAGCCGCGAGAATGGCGTTCCGAAAAAACTCGTCACTGTCGGGGATATCTGCGGACACGAGACCTCGTTCGTCCGGAGCATTAGTCCGACGGTTGGCGCCTTCGGTGATCCTGGAACGGGAAGGACCCGAACGATGTAATCCGCGCATGGTTTCCTTCATCTGAGTAACCGGTTTGGCGGTGAAATGTTTGTTGTTGTCTGCTCTTTGGGGCGTAACTCTAAAGCACATGGAAAGAACGACTACCACGAGCACGAGCGCGGTTTTTCGCATCTATTTTGGGTCCTTGGGTAGGCTTTGCAGGAACGGGGATATTCTCTGCTATTGGCCGGAGATATTCAATAGTTTATGGGGGTGTTTTGCGAGATATCGCGTGCCTTCGCCTCACCATTCAAGAAACCTGAGACACACGGGCGCCGGTACCTCAGCCGCATGACCGGTTGGACTGAGTCTTCCGGTTAGTGGGTCAACGCGAAGAGTAACGATCGTATCCGATCTCTGGTTTGCAGCGAGCAGAAACCTACCTGTGGGATCGATAGTGAAATTCCGAGGAGTCTTTCCCTCAGTCGATGCATGTTCAAGGTACTCGAGCTTGCCTGTAATCTGGTTGATTGCGAAAACCACGATGCTATTGTGGCCCCGGTTTGAGCCGTAAAGAAATCTGCCTGACGGGGACACGTGCACATCTGCGCAATCGTTTCGACCTGAAAAATCTTTTGGGAGGGTTGCGATTGTCTGGATCGAACGCAGATTTCCATTGAGTTTCTGATAGCTAAACGCAGTTATCGTTGAATCGAGTTCATCAATTACATACGCATATTTTTCGTTGGGATGGAAGGTGAAGTGGCGCGGCCCGGCACCTGGACCAAGTTGCGCCCACGGCTCCTTACCAGGCTTGAGCTTTCCCGTTTTGGAGTCAAACCTATAAATCATTATCCTGTCGATACCAAGGTCGGCCGCAAAGGCATACCGGTTGGAGCGATCCAGGATAACGCAATGCGGATGTGGTCCTTTCTGCTGTTCCATTACGCTGGAGCCGTGATGCTGTATCGCCTGGGCGGCCGGCTCGAGACGTCCGTCCCGCTGAATTGGCAAAACCGAGACTATTCCACCGGTATAATTTGCGATCAAAGCGAATCGTCCGCTTCGATCGACAATCACGTGACAAGGGTCAGCCCCCATTGAGGGCTGTTGATTCAAGAATTTCAGGCCTCCGGTCGTCGAATCGATGGCGTATGCGCTCACCGCTCCACTCGGTT
This sequence comes from Pyrinomonadaceae bacterium, assembly GCA_045403245.1. GTDB lineage: Bacteria > Acidobacteriota > Blastocatellia > Pyrinomonadales > Pyrinomonadaceae > PSRF01. The sequence goes on from JAXIOV010000007.1 coordinate 41,940, forward strand.
TTCCACCAAAATCCGCCACTTCATTGACCGCATACAAATAACGCCGGCGTCTGTCGATCGTCAGAAAAGAAGGGTTGACTGACTTGATACTGTCGAAGCGCCTCAGTTGACCTGTGGCCGGGTTCATTCGATAGATATAAATGCCCTGACTTTGTCCCGACGTGTAGGTACCCACGTAGAGCGTAAGCTCGCGAGTTTCCTCAAGCGCGAGCGCGCTGCGGTGAAACGCGACGGCGCCGAGTAACCCGGCAGCCCCAGTTTTGAGGAAGTCGCGTCTATCTGGTGACATTGCAGACTCCGTTTAGATTGGATTTATTCTTTGAAAACGTTCCTTCTACTTCGGATACTGCACCTTACCAATTTCCCGCCAGGTGACTAGTTTGATGTTATTGTCCTGAAGTAACTTCCGAAAGGCGTCGCTGGTAAAGAACTGCAGGTCACGCTGTCGCCAGGCAGCGCCCCAGTCAGGATGATCGGCGGTTGCAGCACGCATCTCTTCGTCGTCGTAAGCAATGTGAACGATTATCTCGGTGACGCCCGGCTGAATACTCTTGATGGCGTCCGCATAGAACTTCGCCCAACCTTCCGCGGTCACGTTTGGTTCAATGCTGATTAACCTGTCGATAGTGACATCACCAGGACTGAGGATCGAAGGAAGATAATCCGTCGAAGCCAGCATCTCTTTGGACAATCGGATTGGCAGCTTATTGTCACGTGCCACCCGCAGCAGTGTCTCAAACAGCGCTTTGTTTTGATAGAGCGTGCCCATGTGAGAATCGAGATGCGTAGGTTGAATACCAAATGAACGAGCGCGTTCAATCTGTGCCCGAATTTCTGCTTCAACCTCTTTTGGATCGGCGTGTGACGCAGCCTCACTTTCCGTCAAGTAAAAATAGCCGCTCTTATCCAACAGCGACGCGACGCGATCTTTCGACAGCACCGGTCCCCATCGAAACGTAGTCCATTCACTTGTCAGAGTCAGGTGCAAGCCGAGATCGGCCTGAGAATGACTGCGGGCATAAACAGCTATCTCCGGCAGCCACGGACACGGAACCATTATGCTGCCCGAGTTGACCAGGCCGGTCTCGAGGGCCTTCATTGTTGCCGCATTGACGGAATGAGCCATCCCCAGGTCGTCGGCATGTATGATCAGAAGTTTCGTGTCACGCGGGTAACCCAACCTCTCAGCCAGGCTGAGAGTTTGAGCGTAGGATCTTGAAAGCGTGGCATCACTGACCATCGGAAGCAGGATGGCCAGCATCACGAGTGTTATCCTGGCGAAGATTGTTCGTCTCATAGTGCTGCCCCCGGAATAAATTTGTCAGCCGTGTGATTGTGCGTCTTTTGTAGAAGCGCATAAAGCGACGGAACCGGTACCTAAAACAGAGCGTATTTCATGCAAGCGTAGATACTTTTTAACAGGAGTTTCGATCAAGCCGGCTTGAGACATGCGGGGTATAATACGCCGCATACGCTGCTTAGGCCACACCTGTGTCAGCCGCGGATTAACGCGAATGAACTTCGGTTGTCTCCGCAAACCCAAGTTGACCCACTAACCGAAGCGAGTTATGAAGGCGACCGCCATCATTGCTGTTCGACTCCTGGCGCTGAGCGCTCTTTACTTCATTTGTTTTTCTGCCGTCTCGGCCGCACTGCTTCAATCATCCTCAAAACCACCCGAGCCGTCCGAAGCCGGTGCAGTAGTCGCAGCGCTTTCGGCTGTCAGCGTCCTGAATACGTTTGTTTTTGGCTACGTCATTCTTCGTTCTCGCTGGGGAGGGTGGAAGGTCGTTATCGCAATCTTCTTTGTGTTCTACGGCGTTACGACAGTGATGCCGCAGATCGAGACCGCCTTCTTCTTGACTCGTCTGCCGCCGGGCATGCTTCCGCGCCTTTTCCTGTTCGGGGCAGTTCTCGCGGCAATCTTTTCTCCGCTCGCGGTGTTGATTCTTGGCAAAAGAAAATCTGACCCGGCAGAATCCAACACTCACTCACGCCTGGAGATGACAGCCAGCGAATGGGCTGTCAAATTATCGTTGATCGTCATCGTCTACCTGGTCATCTATTTCAGCTTCGGTTATTTCATCGCCTGGCAAAATGCGGCAGTGCGTGCCTATTACGGCGGTAACGATCCAGGCAGCTTCCTGGCCCAGATCAGGAGTGTGTTTAGCGAAACGCCCTTGCTCCCGCTGCTTCAAGTGGTGCGAGCGATACTGTGGACGGTCATAGCGGTGCCGGTCATCCGGATGATGAAAGGACAATCGTGGGAAGCCGGATTGGCGGTTGCGTTGTTGTTCGCGGTGGTGAATTCGCAACTGCTGTTACCCAATCCACTCATGCCGCAAGAAGTGCGCATGGTTCACCTCCTGGAAACGGCAACTTCCAACTTTTTGTTTGGCTGGTTAGTAGTCCTCATTTTGCTCCGGTGGCGCCAATCCGCGATCGTTCCCGCGTCTCAGTCTTAAACTTGGCTGATCAACAAAAGTAAACGCTGACTCAGACTTATGTCGTGAGGTACAATTAAGTTTCGGCAGCGTTCCCCAGACCAGGCCCTTCCGTTAACTGAGGTCGATGACACCCCTGAAAATCGGCATCACCGGCGTCCGCGGAATCGTCGGTGAGACCTTTACACCGGAGCTTGCCGTCCAATTTGCACAGGCCTTCGGCACATATATGGACGGCGGTCGAATTGTCCTCTGTCGCGATACCCGGGCCTCGGGACCAATGATACGTTCGGCTGTTCTGGCAGGACTGCTGGCTGCGGGGTGCCAAGTGCTTGATCTCGGCGTTTGTCCAACTCCAAGCATGCAGTTGGCGGTTGAGCGATTGAAAGCAAATGGCGGTATCGCAATTACCGCCGGCCACAACCCGTCGCAATGGAATGCACTCAAGTTTGTTCGCAGCGACGGACTTTATCTTAATCAAACACAGGCAGAAGAACTGCTCGATATTTTCCATCAAGGCGACTTTGTCAACGCCAGGTGGGATACCATCCAGCGGAGTATTGATTATGGTGATCCGATTGGCGAACACATTAAGGCGCTGGAGAGCGCGTTCGATGTGGAAGCGATCAGGTCGCGGCATCTAACGGTAGCAGTGGATTGTTGTAATGGCGCTTGTTCACTACTTAGTCCCCTCTGGCTTCAAAAGTTGGGATGCGAGGTGCTGGCGATAAATGACGATCCGGCCCTCGGCTTTCCGCATCAGCCCGAACCCAAGCCGGAGACGATGGCCCAGCTGGGTGCAATCGTTAAGACCGGCCACGCCGACATTGGTTTCGCGCATGACGCCGATGGTGAAAGACTGGGAATTGTGACCGAACTGGGCGAACCACTATCTGAGGAAATGAGCTTCAGCCTGGCAACCGAAATACGACTGCAGGAAGAATCAGGGACCGTCGTGACGAATGTCTCTACCACGAATGCCATCGAAAAGATCGCAGCCCGCTACGGTGGAAAAGTTGTGCGCACTCCGGTGGGCCAAACCTACATTTCTGAAGGTATCGTCGAGCACGACGCAGTTCTTGGCGGTGAAGGCAGCGGTGGCATTAGTGTTCCTGAGGTCCACGCTACGCACGATAGCGCAGCAGCCATCGGACTTTTTCTTGAACACCTGTCGCGCGCTGGCGGTCGAATATCGCAGTTAGTTCAGCAGGTGCCCCGCCTCGAAGTTTTGAAACACAACGTCTCTATCGAACCGAATCGTCTTTATTCAGTATTGCAGGATTTCCGCACGGCAGTTGAGCGCGAACAGCTGGCCTATGATGTGACGGATGGCATCAAGGTGGCGTTACCGGATGGTTGGGTACACGCGCGGCCCTCAAATACTGAATCGATGATCCGAATCATCGTCGAAGGCAACGACAGGGGAAGCTCGCGTCGCCTGCTCGACTGGGCACGAGACAGGTTGAAAAAGTAATTGAATGCCAGAATAGTGAGAGAACGGCAAATCAATGCCTGCGATACCAACTCTTAAAATAAGTATTTCGGGTGTACGTGGTGTCATAGGTGACTCACTGACACCAACGCTCCTGACGCGCTTTGCTCAGGCCTTCGGCACATACATAGGACCCGGCACCGTAGTGATTGGCCGAGACCCTCGTACCTCTGGTGAGATGGTTAAACAAGCGGTGGTCGCCGGCTTATTGTCCAGCGGCATTCACGTGGTCGATATCGGCATGGTTCCGGTGCCGACAATCCAACACTTTGTGCGCCAACATCGGGCACATGGTGGGATTGCAATTACTGCCAGTCATAATCCACCGGAATGGAATGCTTTGAAATTCATCGGCCCGGCCGGACTATTCCTTGGCGCCGGCCAGGCGCGCGAGATGCTCGACATTTATCACCAGGGAGCGTACACGAAGATGAGAGGCGCCGACATAAGAGCCATTGAAGAGGTTTCAGGCGCGACTGATCTTCACCTAAATGCCATCCTCAACACCCTGGGGCCGATCCCTGAAGGCGAGCGACCACTGCGCGTCGTGCTCGATTCGTGCAATGGCGCCGGCTCAATCGTCGGGCCCAAACTACTTGAAGCTCTGGGCGCGGAAGTCATCTCTATTAACGTAACCCCAAACGGATCATTTCCTCGCGGCGCAGAACCATTACCCGAAAATCTTGGCGACCTGTGCGCCGCAGTCAAGGAACATCACGCGGACATTGGATTCGCACAGGACATGGACGCTGACCGGTTGGCAATTGTATCGGAACAAGGAACCCCGATAGGAGAGGACTACACACTCGTGCTTGCGACCGCTTACGTTCTCGGCAACGAGCCCGGCCCGGTGGTGGCTAACCTTTCTTCGACCATGGCCCTTGAAGACGTTGCCTCCAGCTTTGGGTGTCCGGTCTATTTCTCAAAAATCGGTGAGGCCAACGTCACTGAAGAGATGCAGAAGCAGAACGCCGTAATCGGAGGTGAAGGCAATGGAGGCGTGATCTATCCGCGAATCAATTTTGCGCGGGATAGTTTGGTCGGCATGGCTCTGATTCTGCACCTCGTCGCCCGCAGTACGAAAACTCTTACCGAGCTCTTGAGTCAATTTCCGCACCACACGATGGTCAAACAGAAATTGAAGTGTCCGTCATCCAGGATTCCAGCGGTCTTGAAAGCACTCCGGCAGGATTACGCAAGTTATCCCATGGATTTGCGCGACGGTATTAAGGTAAAGCTTCCCTCCGGCTGGTTCCTGGTAAGGGCTTCAAACACGGAGCCAATCATTCGCGTGACGGCGGAGGCAAAAGGTGAACCAGAAGCACGAGAAATTATCACGCGCGTTTACGACCGGGTCAGGGCTTGCATTGATACGAATCGTATTTCGCAAAATTAGTGAGTTCGCTGGATCAACCGATGAAGGAGACTACAAAATTGAAGGCATTACCTGGACCCATGGGTTACTCCGTCCGACTTTGTGCACTGCTTTGTGCACTCACACCCTTCGCCTCCGCCCAACAGGCGACTACTGCCACGCTTAGCGGCAGGATTACCGATCCGAACGGGGCTGTCGTCGCCGGGGCTCAGATCACGGCCACTCAGAAGGCGACTGGCGTAAAACGCGACACAACCAGCAACGATGAAGGGTTCTATGTTCTCTCAAACCTTCCGCCGGGCGACCATGATGTCAGGGTTGAAGGGAAAGGCTTCATTACCAGAGTGTCGAGTTCACCCATACCGTTGCAGGTCGGTCAGGATGTTACTTTGAATGTTCGCCTGGAGATTGGCGTAGCCGAATCTATGACCATTGATCTTGTCGATTACCCATTGATTGACTTAAACACTTCAGTTGTCAATGCGGTAATTGATTCACGCGAACTCGAACGTTTACCTCTAAACGGTCGCAACTTTCTCGAACTCGCGTTGCTGATTCCCGGCAATTCCCCGGCGCCAAACTTCGATCCTACGAAGACCAACACCGTGGTGATCTCTTCGGCTGGGCAATTAGGCCGTGGCGGAAATGTGACTGTGGATGGAGCGGACAATAACGATGACGTGGTTGGGGGCGCGGTACAAAATATTTCTCAAGAGGCAGTGCTGGAATTCCAGGTTGCCACCAACCGATTCTCCGCGCAATTGGGACGCTCGGGTTCCTCAGTTGTCAACATTGTGACCAAGTCGGGAACAAACGAGTTTCACGGTTCGGGCGCCTTCTATTTCAGAAACAAGAGTCTGCAGGCCCTACCCGCCACTTTCGATCGCTCGTTGAGTCAGGCACCGCCCTTTCATCGCGAACAGTATGCCTTCGGAATCGGTGGACCCATCAAGAGAGACAAAGCCTGGTTCTTTGGATCTTATGAATATCGCAATCAAAAAGGAGCCGTCCTGGTTGGCGAACGAAACCTTGCGACGCGCTCCATTGTCAGAGGCTTTGCTCCCGCGCCACTTCACGACACGCTGCTGACTACTCGTCTTGACTGGCAGCCGACTAAAGATGATCGGGTTATGGGTCGCTACTCGCTTCAGCGGGAAGATGTGGTAGCAGCCAGCACCCTGATTCGATCGATTGGCTCGGCCTCGCAAAGGCAATCGAGCCGCAATCACACACATTCGGTCTTGTTCAACTACACCCGTCTAATAAACCCGCGAAATATCAACAGCTTCAACTTTAGTGTCAGTGACTTTATCAACCGTACTCTACCGGTCACCATCGCGCCACAGCTTACCTTCCCCAGCATCCAGGATGGTGCATCGTTTCGCGTGCCGCAACAAACAAAGCAGCGTCGCTATCAATTTAACGACACCTTTACGAGCGTGCGCGGCAATCACACGTTCAACTTTGGCGCCGAGGTGCAACTTCTCAAATCCGATTTTGATCTTGGGGTGTTTCAGCAAGGGCGGGTTGAATTGATCGAAGACTTTCCCGATTTCGATCGCAACGGTGATGGACTCGTTAACGATAATGATCTGCTTTTTGCGGTCACCTTGCGAAGTGGCAACCCAACGCTGCCGCTGATCATCCCCGCCGCCAACAATACTTACTTTGCCGGGTTCTTTCAGGATGATTGGCGTGTGCACCCGCAACTAACCCTGAACCTGGGATTGCGTTATGAGGTTGATACCGACGTGAAGAACGTCAGTCGCATCGACGAACTCAACCCGTTAATTCTGCCATTTCTTCGAGGGCAAAGAACGGCGGATAAGAACAACTTCGGACCGCGGTTTGGTTTCAACTATTCGACCAGAGACGGGGACACCAGCATTCACGGCGGCTATGGCATCTACTACGATCGAGTGACGCTGGAAATCCAGTCCCTCGAACGAGGACTTGATGGTCGCGCCTTGCCTATAGAAGTGCGGGCCGGAAATATCTTCTTCATTCCTCTTCCGTGTCTTTTCGACCCGGCTTGCGGGCAGTTTCCGCCACCCGCGCCTACCCTGGCGAGTCCGTTCACAGGTTTTATCCTGCCGGGCGCCGGAGCCGGCGGCATTAACATCATCGACAACGATCTGCAGAATCCAATGGTCCAACAGATGAACGTTGGAATTCAACGCCGGTTTGGTCGCGATTACGTACTGCGCGCCGACTATCTCCATAATTTCGGCACCCACTTCATCATCGGCCGAACGATTGGCAGCGTTTTCAACCCAGTTGTCGGCGGCCCCGACCTGGTGAAGAATCTGGAGTCGAGCGTCAAGACCAAGTACGACGGCTTGCTGCTGAGCCTTGAGAAGCATTTCTCTAACCGTTACCAGTTTCGCGCCTCATACACTCTCTCGAAGACGTTCAATTACTCTAACGATGATCAGATTCCGTTTTCGAATGGTCCCGTTGACCCCAATGACCTTCAACGCGAGTATGGCCCCTCGCCGAATGACCAGCGGCATCGCTTTGTTTTCTCTGGCGCTTTTGATCTGCCTCACAAAATTGAACTGGCACCGATCTTCACGCTTGCGTCGGGCGTGCCAATGGATATCCTGCTGCCTGATGGCAGTTTCCGCATACCCACACTGCAGCGCAACGCGGGCGGACGACTGTTTCACACAGGGGCCGAGCTCAATGCTTTCATTCAGACGGTTAATGCCGGCGGCGGAATAGCCGGGGACCCTCTGCCACTGGTAGCCGATGATGCGCGCTTCAATGATACTTTTAATTCGTTTGACTTACGCGTCTCGAGAGTTTTCAAAATCGGGGAACGCGTGAGCATTCAGCCCATTGCTGAGGTCTTCAATCTCTTTAACGTCACCAACGTGCTGGGCTTCTCAAACGTTAACTATTCCGGCTTCTCCAATGTGCTGATCCGCGACAGCAACGATCCGACGAGCCCGGCCTTTCTGCGCTCTTCGAGCTTCGGGCGAGCCGTGACTACTGCTGGCGGCGTGTTTGGCTCAGGCGGTCCGCGCGCATTTCAATTTGCAGCGCGCGTAAAGTTTTAGAGTAGGCACAAACCTTCAGCAGGTCGGCGGCAAACCTGTCTGAGTCTTTCGGAAAATCAATTTGTGGTGACCTTTCGCGGTACGCCGAAGGCGTAGTCATTTGCCGTTGTGTTCGTACTCATTCTGAGTCTGGTTGATTCACCCTGTTGACCACGCCCAAACCTTTTGAACGACGGATAGGACTTCGGACGGCCACCGCACTGGTGGTGGGCGAAGTCATCGCCGTGGGCATTTTTCTTACGCCAGCGAGCATGGGCAAATCGCTTGGCTCGCCGGTGTTGCTGTTAACTGTCTGGGTGGCAATGGGCGCGATGGCGCTTGGTGGCGCTCTTTGTTATGGGGAGCTGGCAGCTCGATTCCCCGAGGCTGGCGGTGGTTATGTTTATCTGCGCGAAGCTTATGGCCGCCCGGTCGCTTTCATGTACGGATGGATGGCTCTACTGGTGATGGATCCCGGCCTGACCGCAGCGCTCGCCGTCGGCCTGGCCAGTTATGTGGGACACAACCTGAATCTTTCGACTGCCGGCGTGAAGGTGGTCGCCATCACTGCGATCATTCTGGTCGCCGCCGCCAACATTCGCGGCGTGAGACTTGGGGCAGGTTTGGTTCGTTGGCTGACAGTTCTTAAGTTAGGCCTGCTTGGTTTTGTTCTGGTTTGGGGTTTTGGGTTTCAACTTGGCGATTGGTCAAACTTCAAGCCCCTTGTCGCCCAGCGGGCCAATTCGGCGCCCTTGATCGCCGCCCTGGCCGGGGGACTGGTTGGCGCCTTCTTCTCCTTCGGTGGATGGTGGGATGTGAGTAAACTGGCTGGGGAAGTCCGCGATCCGGTGCACACGTTGCCAAGGGCTTTGGCATATGGAGTGGTAATCGTTTCGCTGGTCTACATCCTGACTAGCGGCGTCTTCTTGTATCTGGTGCCGCTGGATCGAGTTACATCCGGGGAAACTTTTGCAGCCCAGGCCGGCGAGGTGCTGTTTGGACAAGCTGGTGGACGCGTTTTCTCGCTTATCGTTATCGTCGCGACGCTTGGAAGCCTGGCCGCAGTGATCATGTCGGCGCCGCGAGTTTATTTTGCGATGGCTCGCGATGGATTATTTATTCCGGCAGTCGCTTCAATCCATCCTCGATTTGAAACTCCGGCGCGTGCGACTGCATTACAGGCGTTGCTTGCATCAGTTCTGGTGTTGCTTGGCAATTTCACTGACATCGTTTCCTATTTTGTTTCTGTGGTTGTCATTTTTATTGGATTGACGGTGGCTGCTTTGTTTGTGCTGAGACGACAGGATAAACCAGCACCCGCGTACCTCACTTCGGGTTATCCGGTGACGCCGATTGTTTTTCTCATCCTGATTGTGCTGATGCTGGTGTTACTTGGAATGGATAGACCAAAGCAATCCCTGGTTGGGATTGGAGTAGTATTGCTCAGTCTGCCCGTTTACTATTTTCTATACCGCAAATCCGGGAACGCGCACAAACTAAAGTCGTGAATGGTTAGATCACTTATCACTGATCAAAGCATTGATTCTTAAGTCGGAGGCTGGGGACAGCAATCTATGACTGGAACACGAATGTCGGCCCTCGGAACGGTGATGGGTATTGTCGCCCTTACGGTGATTACCACTAACGGTCAATCCCGGTCATTACCCGTGTACGAAGTCTTGCGATCGGAAGCACCAATTAAGGTGGATGGAAAGCTGGAAGGGATCCCCTGGGCCAGGGCCCGTGGCGTTGATTTGGTAATGAATTTGGACGGCTCTCCTGGCCCTTTCAAAACCGAAGCAAAGATTCTGTACGACGACAGCTTTCTCTATTTCGCCTTTCGTTGCGTGGACTCTAATATTTGGGCGACCTACCGGCGACGCGATCAGCATCTCTGGGATGAAGAGGTCGTAGAGATATTTCTGCAAGCCGATCCTCAACGGACCAATTATGTTGAGTTCGAAGTAAACCCACTTGGAACAGTGCTCGATATCTATCTACTGGATATACGAAAGCCATTGCACTTCGAAAGCTGGAACAGCGAAAAACTCAGGTGGGGCGTACAGGTGGTTGGCACAGTTGACGGGAAGAGTGGCGACCGGGAATGGACTTGCGAAATCGCCGTGCCTATGGAAGACATTGTGACAGCGCCACATCTTCCGCCTCAAGCGGGCGATCGCTGGCGGTTGAATCTATATCGAGTGGAGCAAAAGCCGGCGCCGGTTTTGCTGGCCTGGTCTCCCACCTTCAAAGATGATTTCCATTTACCCGGGATGTTCGGCGAAATCGTCTTTACTAACCGGCCAGCTCGGTGACCACGACCAATCTTTCGATACAGAACCCCGCCTGAATCCCTCATAACGGCAACTGCTCGAACCTTCAAAAGCGACAACGACGCCGGTACCGCACGCGAGCTCGTGAGAAGCACGGCGCTCACCAAAGACTCCTGGTCGGCCCAGTGAACTCCCTTACTTTGTCTCCGAATTCTGCCTTGTTCAAGCAAGGAGCTTTTGTAATACCCTCCAGTTGATGCATCCAGAACGTTGGCTTTGGCGTCGATCCATTCCAGTCAGTGTTCGGTCCGTAGAGCAAATAAACATCCCAAGCGGTTCTGTCTATACCAAGCACTTTTTGCCATTCGTTGCCGGTTACCCTGTCGGCATCCCAGTAATAACTTACCCTCGGATCGTCAAACTCTTTCGTTCTCGTTAGTGCTCGATCCTTATTATCACCGGGAAACATAGGTAGAAAAACGACATGCGCAGACGCTCATCGGGAATGTCCTTCAGTACATTCTGGATTTCTACGAATCCGTGTCGACACAATGGACAAACCGGAGAGATCAGTGCAACCAGGGTTACCTTGTGGGCATCTTCCTGAAGCCTTCGCTTCAATTGCTCGCTGCTATTTAAATCCTGCATCGTCGTCTTTGGAGTTTCTCGACGGGCCAATACGGTCACGCAAGCCGTGCCTAGCACACCTAGCGCTATTACAGCGATCACCCCAATTCTCGTTTTTCGACTCATAAGCGACCTCCCTTCAAAGATTCCGGTTGCGTCTCACTCAGCCTCAGCAAGCCGCTTGGCGCTGCGACTTATCTCCAGTCTACAACCTTGTCTGAACTCAAGAGTCAAGCAGTACCTTCGATGAATTCTCCAAAAGTTGAAACTTCAGAAGCTTGAGTGTCTTGTTGACTTCACCCAAGCAGCACATACCGGATGGGTTGCGGGAGTCACATGCGCAGAAGCCTTCTCTGATGAGTCTCGAGATCTTTAGGGGAATTGTCGTATCGCCAGTTCGTGCGATCTCTTCACGAATATGGCTTTCGTCAAAGCCGAAGCAGTAGCAGACCGGAACTGGATCTTCCTTTGCTTTAAGTCCGACGGGAATACGGAGGTCATCAATCGTGAATTGTTGTTTACCTTCTTCATCGAAATAGACGACGGAACAATCCGGAGTCGCGCAGAACCTGTAGTTTCCGTGCATCGATTGTTCCAGCAAGTCTGCCTTCAACATTAGCAGGATGGTCCTTCGTGAAACCGGTCGACCCTCGCACATACACTTGGCACATGCTTGTGCGCCAACGTCCGATATGTCCTCGCAGCTCGCAGCAGACTCGTCAACCTGTGACTTCCTCTGAGTAACTGAAGTTTTTGTTGGGCAGCAATTCATATCTGAGTGTTTACTGACCATAACCGTCCTTAATTACTTATCATTCTGCTGTAACAGTTACTTCTTTCCATCCATCACTTACTTCTTGCCACTTTTTCCTGGAGGCGGTCTATTCTTGCCGACCGCCACGACCGGACAACATGCCGAGTCGCCATGCGTTTGGAGTTCACGCTCACAGGCCGACAGATGACGCGCGAGGGTCCGACGAAAATCTTTCATAGCAGTCATTTTGTCGTCCAATTCGCCGATCTTTTTACTCAATAGATCGCGCACTCTCCGGCATTCTTCAGCACCACCTGTGGCCAGAAGTCCTTTGATCTCCTCCAGCGTTAGACCCAACTCCTGCGCCTGCTTAATGAATTGGACGCGCTCCACAGACTCCAGCCCAAAGAGCCGAAAGCCACCCGTCGTACGCCCAGCGCGAGGCAAAAGCTTCAACCGTTCACAATAACGAACGGCATCGACGCTTACGCCTGCGCGAGTTGCCACCTCGCCGATACGAAACTCAGTTTGTTCCATAGCACCCAACAGGCAATATAGACCCTTGAGTTAGCTCCAGAGTCAAGTGATTTCTTCGCAATCTTTACTGAAGAAATTCTACAAAGAAAGTCTGGCAGGACAATGAGCGCCTCCGATGCTGACCGAGAACTGTGGCTCACAGCAGACACAGAAGTCGACGCAAAGAGAGTGCTGTCTTAATTGGAAAGACTTCTCTGCGGCCTCTGCGTTAAAACAGGTCATTTAACGCCGAGATACGCAGAGGACCGCAGAGAAGAACTCATAACCTAAGGGTTGCAGTTGAGGCATGGGCCACCGGCGACGGTTGAATCGAACCGTTTGCCGTCGTCTACTGCGGGACCCTGGCCTTGATCATGTGGCACGCCTGCCTTAACGGATCCGGTGCAGGATTTTCCGCGACCATCGGATGCCTCGAAAAAGATTTCATAGACCCGTCCATTTCCCGCGGTTCTTCTGGCGCCGGAACGTTCCGCCCTGATCCATGCCTGAGAAGTGCCGACGCCTCCGCCATCGATCCATGTATTGCCATCGCTGAAGGTGTTTGTTGGCTCATCCTGAAGAATCTGGCTTACCGAAATGCTGATCGGATCATTGTCGGGATCCGTTACGCCGAAAATGCTGATCGGAACCAGACGATGATCTGGCGGCCAGATTTCACTAAGACCTGGATAGGCCGCCGAACAGATCGGTCCGAGGTTCGTCGCGACGTCAGCCACTGTGATCGTGATCACTTCCGAGGCAGAGCGACCGCTTGGATCAGTCACTGCAAAGGTAACTGAGTACGTACCGGCCTGGTCGCTGTTTGGTGTCCACGAAAAAGCTCCTGTTGCCGGATCCAAAGTCGCACCATCCGGCAGTCCGCTGGCGCTAAATGTCAACTGTTCCCCGTCAGGATCTGTTCCTGAGAGGGTGAAAGAGAGTAGCGAACCCTCGGCAACCACCTGGTCGCCTACGGTTGCGAGGAGTGGTGCATCTGGTATGGGTAGAACTGAGATCATGATTTCAGCCACATTGCTGTCGGATGTCCCATCGTTCGCGATGAAGGTGAAGGAGTCGGGCCCGGTGTAATTTGGGTCGGGCGTGTAGATCAGTTTGTTGCCGACAACCGGTGAGAGCGTGCCGTTTGCCGTCGCGGTCATCAGTACGAAGTTGAGACTGGCGCTGTCGATGTCCTCACCCATCAGCGTGATTTCGATATGCGTATCCTCGTCGAGAGAGGTAACGCCGTTGAATGCCAGCGGAGCATCGTTGATGGGATTAACTGTTACATTCACAATGCCTGTTGCAGTGCCACCATGGGTGTCGTTGATGGTGTAGGTGAAAGTGTCGGCACCGAAGAAGTTTGGCGCGGGCGTGTAAGTGACAGTGTTGTCCGGGTTGACTGCAACTGATCCGTGCGCACCTTGAGTGGAGTTGGTCAAACTCAGTGGCTGGTTCTCTGGATCGGTGTCGTTCGCGAGCACACTAAACGTGATCGCGGTGTCCTCGTTAGTCGTGACGGTGTCTTCCGACACGGTAGGTGCCTGGTTTAGTTCAAGACTCCAAAGCTCTCGGCCGTGCGTGCTATTTTCAGCGCTGAAGAATAGCTTTCCACCGCTCACGACCAGGTTCTCAGGACGAGACGTGCCGGTGGGATTAATATCCGCCACTCGGAAAGTGCCGGCGTCGGTTCCATCGCTCCGCCAAAGCTCGGTGCCGAGATTATCGAACGCGCTGAAATACAGTGTGCCGCCACCGTCGATGAGTGAAAGAGGTCCGCTCGATGAAGAAAATATGTCCTTAACCTGGAAGGTACCGGCCTCGGTGCCGTCCGTCCGCCATAGTTCTCTTCCGGTGGTTGGGTGGTCGGCGACAAAGAAGAGCGTTTCTCCGACTGCGGTAAAGCAGTGAGGTGAAGAGTGAATCGAACCTGGATAAATGTCCTTAACCCGGAACGTTCCCTCCGGTGTACCGTCGCTGCGCCAGAGTTCCAAATCGCCGGTCCCATCGTTAAAGAAACCGGCGAAGAACAAGACACCGCCGAAGTTGGCGAGCTGCGAAACTGGCGATGCAGTACACTGAGCACCACCATGCGGTCCGGCCGCGATCACATCCGCGATCCGAAAAGTGCCGGCTTCGGTTCCATCGCTGCGCCAGAGCTCAGTTGTATGCACACCGTCCCTGGCTCTGAAGAAGAGCAGATCCCCGACGGCGGTCATGGAGTCGGGACTGACTGCTGAGCTACTCGAAAACGGGAAAATGTCTTTGACGCGAAAGGTGCCGGGCGCAGTTCCGTCGCTGCGCCAGAGTTCTCGTCCCGTCTCGTCGCTGGTAACGAAGAAGAGCTTCTCCCCGAGCGCTGCAAAGGTTGCCGGACTCGAGCCGAAAGGGCCGGGGGTTATGTCCTCAACTAAGACGGTGCCATCAAGGGTACCGTCGCTGCGCCAGAGTTCGATTCCAGTCACTCCATCGTTCGCGGCGAAGAAAAGTGTCCCGTCGACCTCAACTGGAGGGTCACTCGTCGCGACTATGAGATTACCCAGTTGAAAAGTGCCGGCTTCAGTTCCGTCACTGCGCCACAGCCTGCGATTGCCCGCACCATCGGACGCCCTGAAGAAGAGAATTCCGTTAACCACGATCAGATCCCGCGGGTCAGAGCTGCCTGGCCCGGCGATGATGTCCTTGAAAAGAACTGTGCCGGCAGCGGTGCCGTCGCTGCGCCACAGTTCGATCCCGTTAGTCCCGTCGTTTGCCCTGAAGAAGAGAATTCCTCCGAGGTCAACTGGGGCAAAAGGTCGCGGGGGTATACCGATAAGTGCCGGCGAGATCATTGAACCGCTTGCGCCGGGGAAGATGTCCTTGACCATTGTGGGTACATCGACAAGCGCGGAGGATGGAGGTAGAGGTTGCGAAGATGTTGCAAGACTCTTACTCATACGAGCACTCGCGTCGTTACGTGGTCCATTGCCGACAGCATTGACCCATCTACTAACTGCCGCAACTGTGAGCGCCAGAGCCAGTACCAAAACACAGGCGAATCTCAATAAAGCGTTCTTCATGACTCCTCCTCGCAATTCCTATTGCACTTTCTCTCACCGCAGCACTGGCCGATCAGAATCAGCAAGAGGGGAAATATCACCGTTACTTTCAATTTTGTTGACATGTTCCTTTACCTATCACTGCGGGCTTTTGAGCGAATGATCGCTTTGCAAAGTGGAAGCCTTCGCCGGGGATGCAGGAGGTTGTTCCGTGCATAGCCCCGGCAATCTTTACTGGAAGACGTGAATAGGCCTGTCACTAGGCACCTGATCCGGAATCAGCTTACGCAGGTCGTGCGCATTCGCTTTTGGGTCCAGAAGCCCGGTGCGCAGGAAGGCGATGAGTTGACGAAACTCGTCAGTCGACAATGTGACTGGTGTTAACAGAGCGGGATCAATACGCACTAGAACCGGCGCAATCGGTCCTTGTGGACCTTGCAGGTCAGCATCGACACCTGCTGCGACTGGGTTATAACCCGGCGCTGAGCCGATTGCATTCAAGTGGTAACGCACTGCGTCTTCCAGTCTGGTAAAGCAACCGTTATGAAAGAAGGTGGGTTGCAACGCCAGGTTCCGCAGCGGCGAGGTTCTGAAGGCATAGCGGTCATTTGGGTTCCCGGTGACCTGCTCCAGACCGAAGTCCTCATTCGCACCGGGCCCATCAAAGACTACATTGCCAACGGAAGGACTGACTTGAGGTATACCAGCGACATGCATCTGAAAGTCGCTGAACATCTCGTTAGATTGACCAGATACTGCGTGACAGCTAACACAATTTGCCGACCCAAAGAAAAGCGTCGCACCGCGCTTTTCGTCGTCAGTCATCGCGTTCCGTTGACCACGAGCAAATTTGTCGATCGGGGCATCAGCAAATACGAGAGTGAACTCGAATTCTGCAATAGCCCTTCCGAGCATTTCGTAAGTGATCGGCGCACCAGATTTCACCTCAGGGAAGATTTTCCCGAATAGCTTCCGGTATTCGGCGCTGGCGTTCAGCCGCTGTACCACGACATCCCGGATTCCGTCATGAGTATTTGGAACCGCTGCGCTAAAACCTGCCATCTCCACACTTTCGGTAACAGGAATAAAGGCTTGCGCCGTAAGCAAGTGGGGTAAGAACGACAAAGTGAAACTTTCTGGGGCGGGAAATTGAAATCCAGCAGTGTTGTCAAATGGATCGCCAGAGACTGCCGCAAACCTGGAGTTCCACATTAAGCTGGGAAAGAAAACATTGTTCAGGACCATTGGCGCACGCCGCTGGTTGCGGGGACCTGTCCGATCTGGACCCACAATATTGTTGTTTTCGATACCGATTGCGATTGATTGCGAGTCTCCGAAGCCGTTAGGTGCGGCGTGACAACCCGCGCAGGAGTTGTCGTCATTCAAACCAAGCAGGCTGTCATGAAATGCCAGCCTGCCCAGGTCCGCTAATTGGTTATCGATCTTACGGCCCAGCCTCTGTTCAAGGCTTGAGCCGATTCTTCCCGTGAACCCGTGCTGATTTAGAACCGCGGATAGCCGGTCATTCAGAGCGCTGTTGCCGCTGTTCGCCAAAGTTGTGGGCGTTAGAACCACTACACCGACAGACATCAGCGCGAGAAGTACGATTGTTAGTTTGCATTGTTGGATACTCATGAAGCTAACTCCTTGAGGAACGACACGCTAGAGAATGCCGGGGGAAGAAATGTCACAGACTACCGTTAGCTAACCAAAAGCACTGGTCGCTTGAAACGGTCCCGTCATGAATCTACGGGCAGGAAGGTACAAGCGGGTTGTGCTCCGCGAACATGCCTTCCGGGTTGTGCAGCCAGATCGCGGCTCTCGTCGCCCAGATTGGAAGGCCTTCTGCCATAAACTCCCATTCGTCGTCGTCACCCGTGAACCCTTCCGGCGGTGTGACCGTGCAAACTACCGGCACGACATACTCCACACCCGCAAGTCGCAGGCCGTTCCCTTCAGGGATGTAGTGAAGTGCTTCCGGATGCTCGATATCGAAGTTACAGTCGACCAAGGACCAATTCACGTACTCCAGCCCCTCGCCGGGCACACAATCTAAAAATCCATAACCATCAGCGGCGGCGCGATCGAAGTCGTGGTACTTGGCCGTCGCGTTGCGAGCCAGCGCGAGTTCGTGGTTGGTGGCAGGAGAGAGATTGTCAACTGCCGCGCTTGCTGCGGCAGAGGTGCTGCTAGTCGTCATCAGCACGCTGGCAAAGAGCAGACAGCAGATCCCGATGAAGATTGGAAATGGTAGAAAACTTTTCATACTTTACCTCCAAGTTTGTTTAAGGGTTGTACTGACTAGAGCCGCGTCCTAAGACTTGCACTTACCCACTGCATCCGATTCAGCTCCTTTGCTGGGCTCTCGTCGAAATACGGTCGGGCTCCGAATCGGAGGGGCGGCGGGTGAAAGGAATGAGCATCGGTACTGATCGGCGATAAGCCTCGTAAGTTTCAGGGTGCTCGCGTACCAAGTCGCGCTCCTCGAATTGAATCGCCATGAGGATGTAGCTGGTCGTGGCGATCGAGAAGAGCAGGTGCGCAAGCGTCATCGTCGGCGTGCTCCAGAAGGCGAACAGCCAGCCGACGTAAAGTGGGTGCCGTACGAAGCGGTATGGCCCTGGCGTCCCGAACCGCAGAGTGGTGTAAGGACGGCCCCGCAGGTACAGCCAGACCTGGCGCAGGCCAAACAAATCAAAGTGATTGATCAAAAATGTGGAGACCAGCACCAGCACCCAGCCGAAGGCAAACAACGCACGGAGGACGAGCTGCCCGACCGGGTCTTCGATGGACCACACCACGCCACCCAACGGCCGCCACTGCCAGAACAGGAGGATGAGTGCGAGGCTCGAAAAGACGACGTAGGTGGAACGCTCGATCGGCTTCGGCACAATGCGAGTCCACCATTCCTTGAACCACTTGCGCGCCATGATGCTGTGCTGGGCAGCGAACAGGGTCAGCAGTCCCACATCGATAGCGACGGCAAATCCGAGTGGCCCACGCGCCGCGCCGTCCAGAGTCGTTGGCACGCCGAAGTTGCCGATGAAACCGATGGCATACAGAAACGTCCCGAGGAAGATCAGGTAGCTGATACTCCCGTAGGCGAAGAATGTGATTCGCTTAAACATAGTTTTGCCTCCATGTCTGGCCCGTAGCGGACGGATAGTTTTTTATTAAGCAGACGTCCCCAACGCGCGATAGCCTCGAACGTCGCGTCAACTTCCTCTACTGAATTTCTGCATGAGCAGAACGACACCCGGATTGCGGCGCGGCCCTGGACGCGGATCGTCACTACCGCGGCGAAGCCGTTGCGCTGGACGGCCTTTACGATCTCTTCGTTGAGAAGGTCGAGCAGCGCTTGAGCTTCGGGTTCCTCCTGCCGCTCCACCAAGCAGTTCGGCACGTAGCGGAAGCAGTACCCGTTGAGTGTCGGCTCGTGAAGCGCCTCGAAGTCCGGGTGTTCGCGGACCAGGTTGTCTAGCTGAACTACTAGGCCGTCCTTTCTCATGCGCGGCATGATGAGGTCTGGCCCAAGAGTTGGCTATGGGAGTTTCGTCCCGGTTTGCATATCCTTCCCGCCACAGGACTGGGACATTAGTCCCGTTTGCCTCACGGACAGCCGAATAAAAATATCAAGCCCGGCCCGATTGATGCGGGCTGAGGCCGATGATAAAATTTGCTCTCAGCCTTTGTCGCCAGGTTCACAGCCAAACTACACGACCAGAGTTTGATAAGTCCTGAAAAAATGATGAGGAAGTTCATAGGAAGTTACCAGGAAAACATGTCTTTGCTCATCAATCATTTTATCGGTTTGGAGGGTTCGCCCTTGATGCCGACCAGAAGGTCCTGCTGCGCCAAGGCAAGCCCTTGCTTGTGGCGCCGAAGGTTCTTGAAATGCTTCTGACTCTTTTAGGAGCAACTGCGCTCATAGAGCTCGGAGAGAAAGAGCGCGGGCTGGAGTGGACGCGGCGAGCCCTCGAAGTCGATTCGCAGGACCCGAACGTTCTTTACAACGCGGCCTGCGCCTTCTCCGTATCCGGTGAACTTGAAGAAGCAATCACCTGCCTGGAGAAGTCGCTCCCGTTTTGCGCCGATCGTAAATGGCTCGACTATGATAGCTATCTCGATCCGTTGCGTAGTCTCCCCAGATTTCAGGAACTGTTGCGGGTCAGTCCCCCAGCGCGATAAACAGAAGGTTCGTAGGCTTTTTGACTTTCGCAGACGATGGAGTGCTAAGGGCGTCAGCTTTTGCCCGGTCGCCTGATACTCCTCAAGGGTCAGTAGAGCTATCTTGCCAATATGGTTAAGCACATCGGGATTGTTTCTGTGAACTACGAGGGCACGGCCCTCTGCTATCGCTCCATCTGCATTGAGGCTGCCTCTGTGATGGGCGAGTACCAGCACCCGCAGATCACCATTCATTCTTTTCCACTCGCCGATTACATGCACTTCGTCTCCAAGCTAGATTGGGAAGGGGTAGCCGATCTGTTGCTTGAGTCCGCAGAGAAGGTCGCATGCGCCGGTGCCGACTTCGCGATTTGCCCGGCCAACACGGCGCACGAAGCATTCAAGTTTATGACACATCGCTCGCCCGTCCCTTGGCTTCACATCGTCGAGGTCGTCGGCGATGCCGCGGCGGAACGCGGCCTGTCAAAGCTCGGCATCCTCGGGACCAGATTTCTAATGGACGGAGATCTTTACCGTGAAGTGTTAGCTAGGCGCGGCATCGAGGCAGTGACAACTGACGCTGAGCAGAGGGAAAGGATCAATTCGTTTATCTTTGACGAGCTGGTTAAAGGAACCTTGAAAAGCTCAACGAGGGAATATTTTCGGAACGTAGTGTCCGATTTGGCTAGCCAAGGTTGTGACGCCGTAGTTATGGGATGCACAGAGATCCCTCTTATCCTCAGACCGGAAGATGTTGAAGTGCCTCTTCTGGACTCCACCAGACTTCTGGCGAAGGCGGCTTTGCAAGAGGCGTTGCGCGAGACATAGTGAAGCCCGGTAATGAAGAAACCCACCCAGCGAATCCGATACGTGCGTACGACTGACGGAGTCCAGCTCGCTTGGGCCGAGGCGGGCACAGGGCCGGTGATGATCAAGGCGGCGAACTGGCTGACACACCTCGAGTATGAATGGGAGAGCCCGGTGTGGCGCCACTGGATACGATTTTTCACCGACCACTTTCGATACATTCGCTACGACGAGCGCGGTTGCGGGATGACGGACCTGAACATCGGCGACCTCTCGCTCGAGCGCTGGGTCGAGGACTTGGAGGCAGTGGTCGAAGCCGCCGACCCGCAGGGGCCGTTCGCGCTGCTCGGCATTTCTCAGGGCGGCCCAATCTGCGTAGCCTATGCCGTTAAACATCCCGAGCGCGTCTCGCATCTGGTTCTCTACGGTGCATATGCTCGCGGGGCATTTCGCCGTGGCGACCCTGACCGGGAGAGCTTCTACCGGGCGATGATTGATCTCGTGCGTCTGGAATGGGGCAGCGATAACCCCACCTTTCGCCAGGTGTTCACTTCGCGGTTCATCCCCGGGGGAACCGATGAACAGCTAGGCTGGTTCAACGACCTGTGCCGGAAGACCCTGACGCCGGCGATCGCCGCCCAACTGCTTGAGTCGCGGGGTACGCTCGACGTAACGGCGCTGCTCGGTGAGGTTCGGACACCGACGCTGGTGCTGCACGCGCGCGGTGACTTCATCGCACCGATTGCAGAAGGGCACATCCTCGCCGCAGGGATCCCGGGCTCCCAGTTCGTCGAGCTCGACTCGAAGAACCACATCCTGCTTGAGAACGAGCCGGCTTGGGAGCGCTTCTGCGACGAGGTGCTTGAGTTCATGGGACTCAAGGGCCCCGGGCGCGGCGAGGACCGCGCCTTCTCTTCCCTTTCACCTCGGGAGCGAGAGGTGCTAACGCTAATCACCGAGGGCCTCGGCAACGCGCAGATCGCGGAGCGGTTGTCCATCAGCGAAAAGACAGTTCGCAATCACGTCTCCAATCTTTTCGACAAGCTCGGCGTGTGGACGCGCGCCCAAGCGATCGTCTTCGCCATCGACCGCGGTTTCAGGGTTTGATGACTAGCCGAAACAGTTTCAGTTGATGAGTCTTGGATGGGTAAGGTCGGAGGTGACTGTTTAAGGACGACTTCGTCGCGGATGAGGTTATTCGCCGGTCCCGGATAAACAATGCCAAAATCTTTACGGTTGATCGCGAACTCACTCTGCATTGCAACGTTATCGCCCGTGATTGTAATTGTCGCTGGAAAGGTGATCGCCTTCTTCACACCGTGCATGTCTAGATTCCCAGTGACGGTGTGCGTTGCACCACCCTCGCCGCCGGGTTTGATCTCTGTCGAAACAAATGTGGCCTTCGGGAATCTGGCAACGTCGAAGAAATCTGCTGATTGCAGATGCGCCGTAAGCTTCTTTTCATTTGTCTCAACTGAGTTCATCTCGATCTCAACGGACACCCGACTGCTTTCGGGCTTCTCGGCGGCAAGTTCTATTTGACCCACGAATTTCCCAAACGTACCGTGGTTTGTTTCTCGAGGATTGGAGCCGATAAACTCGATCTTAGAGTTGGCTGGAGTTATAGGAAGCGTTTCTCCTTGTGCTACATGCGGTGAGGGTGTTTCTGCTCCGGGTGTACCGACCGTTGCTTGGGCTTATTCGCAGCCGGGTTCGAGCAGGTGGAGAAGGACAAAAAGACCAATACCAAAATACCAGACACCGTTGGGCGATGGATTCCCTTCGTTCTTCTGTTCGTAGTCTCCAAGTCTCCTCCTTTCTGAAATCAGAAAGCGGCAGTGCATGAGAACTGCTCTGCCGCCCTCGTTTTTGCTGAAGTGCTCTCGTAAATCAAATCTACCAGCCGGGAAGGACAGCGGATTTATCACCGCAGCCCAAATTCCATTTACTGAAAGATGTGAACCGCCCGGCCACTCGGTAACCGAGCCGGAAGTAGCTTACGCAGGTCGTGCGCATTCGCCTTCGGGTCGAGCAACCCGTTACGCAGGAAAGCAACAAGTTGGCGAAACTCGTCACTCGACAACGTGATGGGTGTCGCTAGCGCAGGGTCAAGACGTGCCAGAACCGGCGCAATAGGCCCCATCGGACCTTGCAGGTCAGCGTCAACCCCCGCTACGACGGGGTTATAACTGGGTGCTGAGCCGATTGCGTTCAAGTGGTAACGAACTGCATCTTCCAAACGAGTGAAGCAACCGTTATGGAAAAACGTTGGTTGCAAAGCCAAGTTCCTCAGAGGTGAAGATCGAAAGGCGTATCGGTCATTTGGGTTCCCAGTGACTTGCTCCAGACCGAAATCTTCATTGGCGCCTGGTCCGTCAAATGTGACGTTGCCAACGGCAGGTGCTATCTGAGGTATTCCGGCGACGTGTTGGCGGAAGTCGCTGAACATTTCGTTCGACTGCCCCGCGACAGCATGGCAGCTGACACAGTTCAACGAACCGAAGAACAACAGAGCACCGCGCTTTTCGTCTTCCGTCATGGCATTCTTCAGTCCTCGGGCGAATTTATCAATCGGTGCATCCGCGAAAACTAGCGTGAATTCGAACTCGGCCATGGCGCGGGCGAGCATCTCGTAGGTGATCGGTGCGCCCTCCTTCACCTCACTGAAGTTTTTGCCGAATAACTTTCGATACTCGGCATTGGCATTCAACCGATCCACAACGGTAGCGCGGATGCCGTCGTTCGTTCCAGGCACGCTCGGATGAAACCCGGTCATCTCAGGCTTCTCGGTGGTCGGGATGAAAGCCTGCGCGCCGAGTAGATGAGCAAGGTTGGAGAGGGAGAAGCCTTCAGGTAGGGGGAACGAAAAGCCGGCACTGTTGTCGAATGGGTCGCCCGACACTGAATTAAAGCGGGAGTTCCACATCAAAGCCGGAAAGAAAACGTTGTTGAGAACAAGCGGAGCGCGCCGCTGGTTCCGTGGACCAGTGCGATCGGGGCCTACGATATTGTTGTTTTCCACGCCGATCGCAATGGACTGCGAGTCGCCGAAACCCAACGGCGCGGCGTGACAACCAGCACACGAGTTATCATCGTTCAAACCGAGCAAGCTGTCGTGAAATGCCAGCCTGCCGAGGTCAGCAAGCTGGTTGTCAATCTTACGGCCCAGCCTTTGTTCCAAAGACAACCCGACTCTGCCCGTGAAACCGTGTTGGCTTAGAAGTGCGGACAACTCGTCATTTAAAACGCTGTCGCCGCTGCTTGCCGAACTCCTCGGCGTTAAGACTACGACTGCAACAGCGACCAACGCGAGCAATATGATTACCATCTTGCATTTTTGGATACTCATCAACAATCTCTCCTTTCCAGGGAACTGGCACGCTGTGGGGAGCGTGCCGAGAAAGAAACGTTAGGTGTCTGTAAGGTAACTATAGACAAAGCGCGCGTGGCGCCTAAATGCAATCCTGGGCAGATCCGGGTTCGACGAATCGGCTTGGATTTCCAAGCTTCGCTCTTCTAAGGATGTCCGGCAAAAAGAACACCTCTGGCTACTCGCCGCACTCGAGTACAGGTGTTGAGTCTTCATAACGTCGCAACTCCTTGAGCCAAGGAACCCGGGAGGTCGGTAGACCAAGCCCGGGCTTTTCATTAAATCTATGGCAACCTTGGGTGCGGTGGGTCTGCGAAAACGCCGTTCGAGTTGTGCAACCAGAGCCAGGCAGCCAACTCCCATAGGCCGAACCCTTCTGAGTCTTCCCTCCAGACATCGGCGTCGCCAGTGAAGCCCTCCGGAGCGTCCTGCGAGCAAGTTAAAGGCTGCACATATTCCACTCCTACCAACCGCAGGTGGTTGTCATTCGGGAAGAAAGCGTAGAGCAGGATTTCCGGCTGCTCGGGGTCGAAGTCACAATCAATCAGACCGAAATTGATATACTCGAAGCCCTCGCCCGGCGAGAAGCCGTCGTTGACGTAGCCATCAGCTTCGGCTTGGGCGACTCTGTGGTACTTAGCAGTCGCGCCGCGAGCCCGCGCCAACTCTTGATTCGTTGCGGCCGATAGATTGTCGACTGCTACCGCTGCCGAGGCGGATGTACTGCTGGTCATCGGCGGAGTGCCAACGAGCAGACAGCTGACCGCGATGAGAAGGAGACATAGGAGAAAACTCTTCATAAGGTGACTCCTGTTTGGTTTAAGTCCCGAAAGACGTTCTAGGCTGATGCGGATGTTCTGCCAACACGACGTCAGATTGGACAAAACCATTAAACTGCGGCGAGTCACATCCCGTGAGACGTCGAGCAAGAAACTGAAAGAGGGCAACTTTATATACCGAGGACCAAGTGCTGTCAATAAAAACAGAACGCTCCCAACGCAGGATATGCGAACACATCTTCGTCATCGTTTAGTCGATGAATGAACCCCAGGTTTCTCGTAAGCGAGAGCTTAGGAAAGCGATTGACATGGTTAAGAGGTTAAGAACGGTGTAGCGCTAAGGCTACGGCGACATCATGGATGACGTGCCGTCGAGGATCGGGTCTCTTTGCACACGTCACACTTGCGTTTCTTAATGAGAACGCTCTCGCCGCTCGCCGCACACGAGCAGCGAAATGAGAGCATCGGCGTTTCGTATTCCGGTCGTGCCAAACAGCTGGTCGGGTAATCCGATTCGCGAGGAGCGAAATCGTTAGTCACAGGTAATTTTGTCGCTACGAAACGCGAAAACACCTTCGGGAACGCCTCGCCAAATGTGCGCGTTCACAGCCCAAACCAAACCACCGAGCTCGGATTCCCATTCATCCGCGTCGCCGCTGAAACCCTCCGGTGGCTGCGTCGCCAAGCCGGGGCAGGATTTTGGTACGAGGTACTCAACACCTATTAACTGTAATTCGCCATTAGGCTTGGGAGCATAGCGTAGGACCTCCGGGTCCTCAGGATCGAATACACAGTCTAATTCTGAGTTGGGAAATTCATCTGGTGCGCGATAGTGGATGCCCTCGCCCGGAACACAAGGGTTGAACTGTACAAAGCCATCATCCAGGGCCTGCTGAAAATCGTGGTATTTAGCAGTCGCGCGTCTGGCAGCCGCGAGTTCTTGGTTGGCAGCTGCCCCAACGTCATCAACAGCAACAACTGCCGGGGCTGCTTTACTAACGGCTGTTTTCGGCGCGCCACCAACGAGCAACGCACAAACAGCAGTGAGAAAAAGAAAAATGTGAATGGTTTTCATGGTTGCACTCCTTTTGTATCGTCCTGGGCGAACGAAAAGTGGTTTGAGAGTCCACCAACCAAGTGCTAAGGTGGCGGATTCAAGAGCAAGGGCGAGTCGCATCCAGCGAGACGCATACCGTGAGCAGTAATGAGGGCAGTGATATACAACATAGGACGTGGACTGTCAATGAAATTGAAGACATCAGGAACCGCGAGGCTCCGGGCCTCAGCCTTCCGATCAGGATTAGGGCGCACCTCGCCCTTGCTGTTGGTATTGACAAGCGGTCCTTAATTAACAGGCATGCCACCATTGTCTTTCATCGGGGTTTGAAAACTTAACCGCCAGAGATTTCCGCCATTCTCAAAACACCAAACTGAGTAATTTGAAACCCTGACCTCCGCATTGCGAATCGGACTCCCGGCAAGAAACGTAAGTATTTGTCTTTTCGAAAGTTGCAGCCACCAAGAGATTTTAAGGGTTTCCCGTTCATTCCGGTTCTTTACCACCGGATATACATCGTCTGGGGTTATTTTCGTCAACGTATCGACCACTTGGCTTTTGGATGCGCTGGCCTTAAGAACTTACCTCCGGGCGCATCTTTTTAGACGCAAAGGGCAGTTAGCATCTGGTAACTGAGGTTCAAGTTGCTCATTTGTAAGTGCTGATATTTGCGGTCGCTGTTCGGACGTACGAAGGCTTGCCGAATTCGGTCCATGCGAAATGCACTTCGTCGCCGAGACGGGCCATTCGCGGAAAACCGCTCGACCGCGAGATATCCGTTTTAGCAATAACCGCTGGCGCACCCAGCGAACCATCGGGTTGGACTCGTCTCACCTTGATCTGTCCACCGTCCACATTTCCCGAAAGCCAGCAGACCAGGGCGGATCCGTCAGGTAACATTAAAGCGTCGACACGCCCAAGAGTTTCGCCGTCATCCACCTCAACAGCCTTGCCAAAGGTTGCGCCTGCGTCGTTAGAGAATGCTGCTTTAACCCGAGGTGAATCATTGGCTCCTGTATACCAGGCTACGACTACATGCCGACCCTCGGCGGCGACGGATGGACCGTTGACAGGGCAACCGTTGATCTCCCAGTTGTCCGAATGCACCGGCCGTGGACCACTCCAGTTGTTTTGTTGTTTGGTGACGAAGTGAATGTCGCGTATCTCCTTGTCGGAGCGGTCGCGATAAGCCGCCAGGGCACCATCCGAGGTTAGTGCGGCCGAGGTTTGACAACACTCACACACGCGGTCGTCTAGTTGGGTCTCATCCGAGAGTTTGCCGTCGGCATCAACCGCAGCGTAGCGCAAAGTCATGCTTACGGGCAAAGGTGTATGTTCGTCTCCCTCCTTTTTGACGTCTTTGAGATTGCGACCGTCTAACCAGATCGCGCCAACGCGCCCATCTGGAAGTGGTATCAACGAAACGAACCCATGTTCAGTCTGCGTTTTGTCCGTGTGCGGAATGATAGGTTTACCCCAGGTAGTTCCGCCGTCTTTAGATCGCGCGATATTGACATCGTAGGCGTACGTGCCTGTGGCACTCTTCACCAGCCAATGTGCCGCTAACGAGCCGTCAGCCAGCGCTATGACGGAGGGAAAGTCAGCCCAGTTGATGAACCAATTCTCACCTTCCGAGACCGTGCGCGCGGTGGACCAGTTACCCACGTCCCGCCTCGCGAAACGTAACGCGTATCTCTTATTCCCGATTTTCTCCACCCAGCTCAAAATGATCCGACCGTCGGCTGTCGTACTAAGTTCTGGCTCGCGGCTGTCCGGGCCCGCGGGGGAATTGCTCAGTTGAATCGTAAGCACCGGTTGCGGTCCTGTCGTCGGGCTAACCGTCTTCTGAGAAGACGAATCGGTGCCGCTTCGATTACATCCGAAAGCAAGAATCGCGAACATCAAAAGCGGAAACGCGCGTGATGCGCACAACAGTTTCATATCGACGTACATTCTCCTTGATGGAAAACCACACTTGCCATGAAGGCGCTGACGGATATTACAGCGTCAGCAGCCTGGGTTGCGAGTGCCGCATTTTGCCGGGCGTAAAATCTTAAGAGTACACCGAGGCATAGAAAGTTGTGACGATCGTCTGTTAACGCCGGATGAATCTGAAGAGATTGGTCGAAAGAGCCGGCGAACGCTTGGGACGTTAACCAGACATCTGCTATATTCAAACCCCTAATGAACTGATGTGAATGACCGCATACTATTATGCATAAGCGGTTCTTAGCAACTACAGTGGTGACGACTGCTTTGCTGTTCAGTCAGGTAGGCAGCTTCCTGGTTGCCGCGCTCTGCCCGCATCTCCAATCGGGAATGGCTTCGTGTGAAACCCAGGCTTCGGCATCCGCAGGGGGGCACGAAGGTATGTCTCATGAAGACATGGGACACATGGACCACGCGGAGATGGAGCACGAGCATGCGTCTCCGAATCCCGACGCTTTGGCTTTAGGTCAGCCGATTGGTCCGTGCCCACACTGCGCCGTTCATTCGCGTAAGAACCGGAACACTGCTTCGCTCAGCGAAACTGAAGCAGCCAAGCGCTCAGCCGATCTGCATATTCCTCTCGACGTTTCCAGAATTGCTCCAGTCAGCTTTGCCGCGGTTCCAGTCTTGGGCTCAAGAGCGCATGGACCACCTGGTGACCCAACTCCCAGGCATATCCTCATTAACATCTTCCGCATTTAGCACCTTCCGGCAATCACATTCGTGATGGCGACGCGGGCGTTAGCCTGTGTACCGCCCAGCGTTCGCTTTGGCGAACCGCGTAACTGGACAGCCTTGACTGCCCGAATTCCAGTCAACTAATCAGGAGGAGAAGATAACGATATGAGAGTGAACACACGCGCATTGCTGGCGGCTACAGTCGTCATGCTTGTTCTGGTAATTCCGTTCGCGGCATGGGCGCAACACAAGCACATACAAAGCACGCAGAAGAAGTCCGGCATGCCAGGCATGAGTGCGGAAATGGCGAAGATGATGAAATCCCCGCATCACATCCTGATGACGGCTTACATGAAGAGTATGTCTGAGTTCGCCAGGACACTGCGTGATCAGGCAGTAAAGCCACAAGCTCTGGACGTTGAATTCGCACGCGCTGCCGTTGCCGAGCTAAGACACTGCCTCACTGCAATGGAAGCCATCCACCAAAAACACATGCTGGGTATGAGTGCAGAAATGCAATCGAAGATGCAGACGATGATGGAAAAGATGGATAAGGACCGCTCAATGGTGAAAGACCAGGTAAGTGCGCTCGAGGCAGATGTGCAGGCCGATAAGCCAGACTCTAAGCAAGTGGTAGCACACGCTAATGCTCTGCTCAAACACCTCGGAATGATGTCGAAGATGCATGGTGGAAGCAAAGCAGGTAAGAAAAAGATGGAAATGAAGATGTAAGGTTGCCACGCCGGACGGACGTTACGTCCATGACGCAAATCAGGGTATGGAAACGAATCCCGAAAACATTGACCGTTACATGAACGCTAACGAGCACGCGAACATGAATATGGGTAACCAGAACGCCAACGCGAAGAAAACACCCTGGTTTTCCAAGTGTCGCCTGCTAATCAATGCGCCGAAGAGACGCGTCGAGTTGTAAGTAAAAGTCAGGCAACGGTCGTCTCTGTAACGGTTCCAGACTCGCGTTCATTTATTCAAAACGAGTTCCTTTGGAGGATGAAAGATGATCAAATTCGCAATCGGCTTAAGTCTGACAGGACTATTGATGGTAACCGCTGCCTGTGGTTCCAAGACTACGGACACGGGAAAAGTGATTAAGAGTGCGCCCGCAGGAAACAACCTGACGGTGTCGCTGGCCACGAGTGACGGCGTTCTTAAGAAGGGCGATACCAGGTTCATGCTTACGTTCAACGACCCGTCAGGCAAGCCGGTCGACGTGGGGGCAGTCGCATTGACGTTTCACATGCCGCAGATGGGGACGATGGCGGAGATGAATGCCGCCGCAACTTTCACGACAACGGAGACGCCAGGCGTCTATCGTGGTCGCGCAAACATTGAGATGACCGGTGAGTGGCAAGTGAAGACTACTTATGAAGGGCCAGCGGGGAGAGGTCAGGCATCTTTTCCAATAACGGCGCAATGAAGACATTGCTTATTTCCGATTGCCAATCGCCGATTGACTCGTTGGAGCCCGGTTCTATAAGACCCCGCGATCAACTCATTGGCACAAACGGCGATGGCAAATCGGCAATCAGCGTTCGCCGATCAGCAATAGCATGATTCACCGTTTGATAGAATTCAGCTTAAAGAATCGTGGGATAATCATCGTCCTCTACATTGCGCTCGCCGTATGGGGCTACTGGGCGTTACTGCGCACGCCCATTGACGCCATCCCGGACCTCTCTGATAACCAGGTAATTGTCTTCACCGACTGGCCCGGGCGCTCACCACAGGAGGTTGAGGATCAGGTTACTTATCCGCTGGTGACAAGTCTTCAGGGACTGCCAGGCGTGCGCGTAGTGCGCGCCAGTTCAGCCTTCAGTTTCTCGATGGTCAACATCATCTTCGAAGACAGCGTTGATCTCTACTGGGCAAGGACACGGGTTCTCGAACGACTGAATCTCGTAACCAAGCAGCTTCCCGAAGGTGTCATTCCCACACTTGGCCCCGATGCCACGGGTGTCGGCCAAATCTTTTGGTACACGCTCGAGAGTGACCAGATGAACCTGCGCGACCTGCGCACGCTTCAGGACTGGTTTGTCCGCTATCAGCTTAACTCCGTTCCTGGCGTTGCGGAGGTTGCCTCAGTCGGTGGTTACGTCCAGCAGTATCAGGTGGATGTTGATCCAAACAAGCTGCGCGCCTATGCGATGCCACTCTCGACCGTCGTTGAAGCTGTTCAGCGCTCAAACAACAATGTCGGAGGCAATGTCGTCGAGCAGGCGGGACAATGGGCTGTAGTGCGTGGAGTGGGGCTGATTGAATCGGTGTCTGATGTTGAGAACATTGTAATTGGCGCCTCCAACGGCACTCCGATCTACGTCCGCAATGTGGCCGAGGTGAAGCTCGGGAACGCATTCCGCACAGGGGGGCTCGACAAGAACGGCAAGGAAGCTGTGGGAGGCGTCGTGATTGCGCGCTATGGTGTCAACACGCTTGAGGTCATTGACGCAGTCAAGCAGAAAATCAACGACCTGCAGGCCGGCCTGCCTCAAGGGGTGCGGCTCGTGCCGTTTTATGATCGAACGCAACTGATTTTGCGCGCCACCAGCACTTTGAAATGGGCGCTAATTGAAGAACTGCTGCTCGTGACGCTGGCTCATATCATTTTCCTCGCTCACTTCCGTTCGATTCTGATCGTCACAATTCCCCTGCCGATGGCAGTCCTGCTTTCTTTCCTGTTCATGCACTACATGGGCATCAGCTCAAACCTGATGTCACTTTCAGGAATTGCAATCGCCATTGGTGTGCTCGTTGACGCCGGAATCGTAGTGACGGAAAACGCATTTCGTTTCCTGGAAAAGAGAGGAGTAGATCCAAAAGACAGGCCTCTGGTCTGGCAAACGGTGCTTGATTCAACGAAGCTCGTTGGTCGGCCGGTCTTTTTCTCAATGGCGATCATTATCCTTGCGTTTGTTCCAGTGTTCGCCCTGACGGGACAAGAAGGCAAGCTCTTCCATCCACTTGCGTTCACAAAAACTTTCGCCATGGTTGGCGCCACGATAATCGCTGTCACGCTTGTGCCTGTCCTTTGCACCCTCCTGCTTGGCGGCAAGTTTCATGCGGAACAGGCAAATCCGGTGATGCGATTCCTGCAAGCTCTTTATCGTCCCGCTCTTAGTGTCGCGCTGCGCCATCGACTGCTGACGGTGGCGGCAGCAGCTATTCTCTTCACCGGCGCGATCGTTCTGGCCAGTGGCATCGGCAATGAATTTATGCCACCACTCAATGAAGGCGACCTGATGTTTATGCCTGTCACTGATCCAGCAATTTCAATCGCTGAAGCGCTGAAGATTACCAGCAATCAAGACAAAATCCTGAAAACTTTTCCGGAGGTCGAATGGGCCGTTGGTAAAGCCGGTCGTGCCGAAACTTCGACCGACCCTTCGCCCATTAACATGACGGAGACGATCGTCCACCTGAAGCCGCCCGAGCAATGGCGTCAGGGCTTAACGCGTGAAAAGTTGATTGCCGAAATGGATGAAAAATTACGCCTGCCTGGCGTAACAAATATCTGGACGCAGCCCATCATCAATCGCATCGACATGCTTACGACGGGCATCCGCTCGCAGGTTGGGATCAAGATCTTCGGCAATGATCTAAAGACACTCGAGCATTTATCCCGAAGCATCGCCGAAGTGGTCAAGACTGTGCCCGGAGCAGCGGACGTTTATCCGGAACAGATCAGTGGGACCCCGTACATCGATATTCGGATTAATCGAACCGCCGCGGCTCGCTACGGCATTGAGTCTGGAACGATTCAAGACTCTATCGAAAAAGGAATTGGAGAAACCAATCTCACTGTCACGATTGAGGGACGCAGGAGATTTCCCGTTCGCGTGCGTTACTCCCCGCAGTTTCGCAGCAGTCCGGAAGCGTTGGCACAGATTCCGATTACCTCTCCCACCGGCGCGCCAATTCCGTTGAGCCAGGTGGCAGACATTCAGACGGTGGAGGGTCCGTCCATGATTTCGAGTGAGAACGGACTGCTTCGCGGCACGGTTCTTTTGAATGTCAGAGGACGAGACGTGGGCAGCCTGGTTGACGAAGCCAAAGGCGCAATTGCGCGGGAGGTGCAGCTTCCAACAGGGTACTACGTTGCCTGGAGTGGGCAATATGAGAACCAGCAGCGTGCTCGCCAGCGGCTTATGGTGGTCGTGCCAATCGTGCTCATTATCATCTTTGGGCTTCTTTACATTGTCTACCACTCAGCTTTGGAAGCCGCACACGTGCTGCTGGCCGTCCCTTTCGCTTTGACGGGAGGCATCTATCTCCTGTGGGCCCTTGATTACAACTTTTCAGTCGCAGTTTGGGTTGGTTTCATCGCGCTTTTTGGGACGGCGGTGCAGACGGGCGTAGTCATGGTGATCTATCTCGAAGAAGCAGTGGCGCGGAAGAAACAGGAAGTCGGCACTTTAACGCGCAAGACTTTGATGGATGCTGTTATGGAAGGAGCCCTGCTACGGCTGAGACCCAAAGTGATGACGGTCTCCACGGTGGTTGCGGGTTTGCTGCCAATCATGTGGAGCACAAGCGCGGGTTCGGAAGTAATGAAGCCGTTGGCGACACCGGTGTTAGGCGGAATGGTTTCGAGTCTGGTGCACGTCCTGATCGTCACGCCAGTGATCTTCTATTCGCTGCGAGCGCGTGCGTTGAGCAGTGCAGAAAAGAGCGCGAGGTTGGCCCGAAACGATAAAGCGTAGAAAAGAGTGACAAATTTCCACCAACCGGCTTCTGATATCTGCTCATTCTCATGGTCCATTGGACGGCGAAAAGCAACATCGCGATGGCTAAGACGCAGTTGCACTGAACAACTATTAATTATGGCGATGACAAGAAATTGAAGAGAGGTTTGTGATGATCACGAAGTTCCTGGTTATTGTGTCGGCGCTGATGATTCACGCAACGCTCCGAATAGACACCGCGATGGGTCAGGGAACGTCCGCAGTGCTCGCGCATCAGAATCCCCGATCGTCTTTGGCTCGATACTTCGATCCAAAGGCCGGACTCTCGGCTGATGAAGCCGTCGCCTACGCCCTGGTACATAACGGTGAATTGGCGGCGGTTCGTCATGAGATCGAAGCCGCGCGCGGATTGGTCCAGCAGGCGTCACTTCGCCCAAATCCGCAACTTGAGTTCGAACGAAAAGAACAGCTAAACGGGCCGGACAACGACACTATGGTGGGTGCGATGTTGCCCCTGGAACTGGGTGGCCGGCGATCCGCGCGCATTCTGGTAGCGCAACGTGAATTGGAGATGAAGGAAAGCCTGCTGGCTGATCGTGAACGCCTGCTGGCTGCGGAAGTACGCGCGAAGTTCGGTGAAGCGTTGGGTGAGTTGCTGAAGTTAGGTTTCACTGAAGATCTGCTTTTGACAACGGACGAGGGGTATCGGCTGGTAGCGGCTCGGGTTACCGAAGGCCGCACGGCCCCTCTGGAACAGAACATGGTGCTGGTCGAGGTCAATCGGATTCGTTCAATGAGAGAACGCAACGAGGGCAAGGTCGAAGTGGCGATGCTTGAGCTGCGCAATATTATCGGTATGCGCCCCGTGGAGCCGTTGCTACTGCGGGGAGATCTGGATCATTTGACCGAGCCGTTGCCCTCCGTTGCTGTTTCGACAGAAGTGGCTCTTCGCGACCGGCCGGATCTGCAGGCGGCGCGTGCACTGGAAACGCTGGCCGATGCTCGGATAGCGCAAGCGCGCACTGACGGGCGAGTTAACGCAGGCTTGTCAGCGAAGTATGAGCTGATGAATTCTGGCTTTGATCAGCTAGGTTTCAATTCCAGCGGAGCGTTGGTTCCGATTCAGGGCAGATTTCATTCCGTCGTGGTGGGCGTCACTATGGATCTGCCAGTTCGGAATCGCAATCAGGGCGCGATTGCCGCCGCCGTGTCGGAGAAGGCCGCCGCCACACGGCGCCGCGAGTTTGCCGAGCTAACTGCGCAGCGCGAGGTGGCTTCGGCTTTTGCGCTCTACCAAAGCGCAGCCCGGGCTGCTGAGATTTATCGGGTTGGGGTTCAGGGACAAGCAAACGCTAATCTCGAGGTAGTACGCCAAACCTATGAGCTCGGCTCGAAGAGTTTGCTCGATGTTATCGCTGAACAGAGACGTTTTATTGAAGTCCAGACCGGGTACATTGATGCGCTGGTCGACACTTATCAGGCGCGCGTAGAAATTGAACGTGCGACCGCTTCCCGAAACCTGGTTAAGAGATGAGCAATAACGCTGAAGAAAAACCCGAGGAACGTGATGCAGAGGCGCCTGACTCAGGTCTAACTATGAAACCCGGCTCTGAAGAGACTAAGCGCGCAAACACTCGGAGAACAAACCGAACGGTGATTGTGGCAATGGTCGCAGTTGTAGCTATCGCCGCGGTTCTGATCCTCGGCTGGGTAATCTGGCGATCCGGATCGAGTGGGGCTGGTCGCCCTGTACCCGCTCCACGCAATATCTCGCAGGAACAGCCGGATGCCGGTGCGCCGGCGCCGGCAGCACCGGTTGAGACGACGCTAACTCTGGCGCCTGAGATGGTTGATCGGGCAGGCATCAAAATCGAGGCGGTAGGCGAACAACCGATGGGCGACAACACCGGGGGGCAGATCGCAACGGGCGTGGTTCGGGAAAACGCTTATCGCACGACGCCGGTTGCGTCTCTGGTTGGGGGCATTGTGCGGCGCGTGAACGTTGAATTGGGCGCAAGCGTCAGACGGGGGCAGTCTCTCGCGGTTGTATTCAGTAGTGAACTGGCGATGGCTCAAGCAAGTTACCTGGCTGCACGTGCTGACCTGGAAGAACATCACAAGCATCATGTGCGGACAACCCGGTTGCTGGAAATCGGCGCCGCCAGCCGTGAAGAGTTGGAACAGGCCACGACCAAGTTAAGAACAGCCGAAGCCGAAATCGCTTCCCAGCGACAAAAGCTTCTATTGCTCGGTCTCAGTCGCCAGCAAGTGAGTGGGCTCAATGCATCATCGCAAATCACCTCCGAGGTCTCGCTGCCTGCTCCCGTGAAGGGTTCGGTCATCGCTCGCTCTGCGAATCCAGGAGAAGTGGTAGAAGCGAACAAGGAGATTTTGCGTATCGCCGATCTTTCCAGCGTTTGGGTTGTGGCTCAGGTTTACGAGAAGGACCTTGGGCGAATCAGGATCGGAAGTGGCGCTAGCATTACCGCCGAAGCTTATCCCGGGAGGATCTTTCGTGGGCAAGTCTCTTATGTGGATCCCACTCTGGATACGGCCACGCGCACGGGGCAGGTTCGCGTTGAACTGGCAAACCCCGGCCAGCAGCTGAAGATTGGCATGTACGTGAACGTGGCGTTTGCGACCGTGGGTGTTGCGCAGTCTACTACGCCGACCGTAGCCAAGGCTGCGGTTCAGAACATCAACAACCAGCAGGTGGTGTTTGTCGCGACGAAAGAGCAAAACGTATTTGTGATGCGGCCAGTCCGACTTGGCCCGGAAGTCAACGGCCGCTACCCGGTCGTGGAAGGTTTGGCTGTAGGGGAGAGGATCGTCACTGAAGGCAGTTTTCTGTTGCGTGCTGAGTATCTGAAGTCGGCTTCTGCCAACCATTCGCACTGAGTCCAGCCTGGGAAACGTCGGGCGCACAAACTCGCTGAGGTTACTTTTGGTTTTCGACAATCAACGAATTGTGCGGGTGCGTATCCTCCGCATTACGCAATAACAGCCTGAGTCTTTCCTTTCTTTAAGTTGCGATCACTCAAGCACCTGCGTGTTTCCCATCCCGGCCCATTCTCTACCATTGAGTGCGGTTCAGTGCTGTTATTTCTGGCCAAGTATTGGCCACTTGGAAAGACGGGGTCTTTAGGAGTTGGGCTTGTAAGTGGTTGAGCGGTTGGGCGCTATTGGTGGAGCAGAGGGGGATCGAACCCCTGACCTCCGCATTGCGAATGGGATTTATGGTCCACTGCATA
Source organism: Pyrinomonadaceae bacterium (assembly GCA_045403245.1). Classification (GTDB taxonomy): domain Bacteria; phylum Acidobacteriota; class Blastocatellia; order Pyrinomonadales; family Pyrinomonadaceae; genus PSRF01. The sequence continues at coordinate 78,298 of JAXIOV010000007.1, forward strand.
GTTTGACACTCTATGACATGCAGTGACATAACTTACAATTCTTCAGCAGGTTGCAGCCGTCACAGGAGTAATTTCTTGTGCAGTTTTTGTCATCGATTTTCATCGATTTGCAGAGAGTCGAGTGACGAATCGGTGACACTTTTGAAGGCTTCTTGCCTCCGAGCAAAAGTCTCCATTAACGAATCGTTTCTGAGTCGTGATATGCTCAATGAAGCGGTTATGCAGTGGCCGCAAGCCGATTCAAACCCGCGATTTCGATGTATTCGGATAGAATTCTGCTAAAGACATTCGGACCCTCGTTGATTAGCGCAGTTGTGATTTGAACAGCCGTAGCGCCAGCCTTAAGATAGTCCAACATATCCTTGCCGGAAGTAATGCCTCCGACACCTATGATGGCAATGCGATCGGGCAGAACCGCCTTAAACTGGATGACCTGACCCAAACCCACTGCTTTCATAGCGGGCCCACTTAAACCAGCCAACCCAAGTGTTATAGCCGGGCGTCCCGCGTCGTTGTAGGCGAAAGCGTTGGGAAACGTGTTTGTCGTTGTTATGGCGATCACCGCCTGATAGCTGGCGACAATCGCTGCAACTTCCTTTAACAATGCTGGATCTGAGTATGGAGACAGCTTGACGGTGATAGATTGCCTTCCCCAGATCGACTGGAGAACTTCCAGGGTCTCAGACATCGTCTTTGGATCAAAGGAAAAGATTCGCTTCTGTTCGCCAGTCTGGCTCCAAATGTTCGGACAGCCAAAGTTCACTTCAAGAAGATCTGCCCCGCCCTCTTTGGCCACACTCGCCAATCGTCCATAATCGTCAACGGAAAAGCCGGCGATGTTCACGATCAAAAATTTTCCCGCAGCATGGACTTCCTGAGCCATGCTAGGAATCTTATCCTGGAAGAACGTAGCGCCACGATTGGGAATACCGAGAGAGTTAAGCGCAAAGTACCGAGATGTGAAATATACGTCTCCATGGTTTCCAGTGCGCGGCTCGACTGTAATTGACCCCAAGACCACGGCTGATGATGCAGACGCAATTAACTCTCGTACGTGAACCTCGTCTTTGCAATAACCAGCTCCGTTCATCAAAGGGTGTTCAAATCTAACGTCTCCAAGTTGGACAGAAAGTGGGTCTTTCATCTTACGCTCCCTCCAGAATTTCGATCCTGAGCATACCTAGTTAGCGCCTCATGATTCGCTGGGCTTAGACTCCACCTGAATCGATCGGTCGAGATCGCCCAAAATTTCATGTCTTCTTGGAACGGTACCAGTCGTTGGCGGCATCGAAAATGCCCGGTTTGGAATACAGCAGCGCCGAGCATTCTAATCCGATCTCCTCCGATGCACCAACTTTTTCACCGCCCACTTGTTTTTTGTAGCACCGATTACGCCAACTGTTGGCTGGCCGGGCTAATAACATTCTCGTTACAGCAATATCTTCGTGATTCCTCAAGGATTAAGTCCATCTTCTGGCTTCACTTCAAGAAACATCATCGAAAGCTCGCGGTCCTCTTCTTGAAGTACTGTGTCCGCTTTATAGACAGCTGGCCGATGAAAGGGATTCCTTGAGACCGCAACTACACCCTCAAGGAGTAGCGATAGAATGAGGTCACCTACGTGATCTGGCAGGCTCCGGCCAGCAAAGTTGATAGGGTATCCGTCATACAGAACCGTTACAGATTTGCTACCCCCGCCAATTGCATAATGAAAGCGTCGCGCCATCGGAATCTGCATAACGCAAGGTCCAGCGGTTCCAATGGTCTCCTCCGATTCGCTGCGACGCCGGAGCAGTTCAATGTCGATCTCTACTTGACGAGAAGATGTGCTGCCCAGAATGGCTCGATCCTTGACTCGCTCGAAAACTTCCAGCCCAATAGAAGTTGCTCCGGTGGCACCGAGGATGAGATCACACTTCTCCAAGCGTGCCGGTGTGAGCCGACCAAACTTGGCACGAACATAGGCGTCGTACGATCTTTCGGGCATCGGGTCGCTGACGTAGATCACTGAGGCTTGATTGCCAAAATAGCGTGCTACTTTATCTCCAATTGATCCGAACCCGTACATCCCTAAAACTTTTACTTGTTTCGCGCCCACATCAGGGTCGATGACGTCCAAGAGCGACAAGAGATTTCGGTGAATAGCCTCGGCTATGTACGGCGGTTCCATAGTTCTTTTCGTCATGGCGTGCGGAATGGATATCACCGGAATGCGCAATTGGCCTGCGCGCGAGAGCTGTTCGTCGACCCACCCCCCACGACTCGTTTGCTCAACTGCTCCTTTAATCTTGGTCGGGTCAACTCTACCAATCGCCGTAAGTTGCGATACTAATGGGACCGCATACCCACCATCTTCTAAGATAATCAGTGGCTTATTATTCGCGATACTCTTATCAAGAGTCTCAAGAAGGTGAAGACAAACACAACCATCAAAGGGGAAGATTTGTGGTAATTCAACCTGACACCCGAGCTTTCTAATCTGCTCCCCAGCGTCCGATCGGCTTGAGTAGGGAATGCCAACTACGCAAATGTCATCGGCCGCACAGCCGAGAGCTTGGAAGCTCTCGATTAAGTGATAGAGATCGTCTAGAACGTGTTGAATAACAAAAAGAGTATGGCCACTGAGGGGTTGACCATACTTAGCTTGAAGACCGGCTGTCCGCCCGGCCAATATCTTCCAGTCCCAGGCCATGCAGCGACGTCGTCCATATCCTGCTCGGTAACTTCGGTGAGTGAATCAGCGAGGGACCCAAAACTTCGGGAGAATTTCACACTGTCACTTTCGACTGGAGCGGACCTATCGAGCCAACTCCACATCACCGACCGAAGCCCGACGGAACATTACTCTTCCGTTTTCGCGATTAGCAACCACCATTCCCGAAGCCTCAAGCTCGCGCAACACTGTTCGTGCTTTTTCGAGGCTTGTCCATTCCAATGGGAATAACTTCTGAATGTGCTTTGCTACCTCAGTCAGTGGCATAGCATCCTTACTCAATAAGTCCAAAATCTCCGAACGAGCCTGCAATTCCGTCTCGGACGTAGCGGCGCCTCCCAGCTGTCGATAGATCTCTTGCGGGAGATTCGCATTGCGAAAGGCTAAGGTTGCTGTCTGAATTGCGGCGGCTCCGGCCCTTTGGAAGTCAAATACATCGTCGGCGTTCATGACACCACCCATTCCAATAATGTCGAATGGTAGCTCATGTTCCCGGCGGATTCTGTTGAGCGATTCAACAAACCGCAGACCGAAGTCACGAATCGCGCTTCCTGAGATTCCGGCCTCGGCTCGCCCAGGAAAAGTGAGCTCACCGTCAGGTCGTTGTACTTTCATTTGGAGGGTATTAATTCCAGAAACTCCATCTATCAGTTTGGCTACTACTGTCACAACTCTTTCAAGCAGATCGTACGGCATGTAACCAAGTTTGATGACTAGTCGCGTCTCTGACTTGAGACTGCTGCGAACTTCCGTCACGATGCGTTCGGTATCCTCAGGGAAATTGCAAAGCGGTCTCTTAATACTTCCAGTATTCGGATCTAACGTGTTGGGGCAAGACAGATTGAGTTCAATCGCTGGTGCGCCAGCATCTTCTGCCAACTTAGCAACACGGATGAAGTCTCCAACCATCTCTTGCCCTTCATACTTTTCCGTTGTTGCCATTACGCTGACGATTAAGAGTTGCTGACTTCGTAAGCGGCGAAGTGATTCAGCAACGTCTTTTTGCCAGACTTCCGGGGAGAAGGAAGGAACTCCGAACGAGTTCGCCATTGAGAAGGCGCGCGGGTTTGTTGGCCACACTGACAAGTCTGCCTGAACATAGTCGGGCAATCCTTCTGCGTCAGGAGAAAGGGGCACCTCACCATCACGTAGGAATACCCAGTTCGGTTCCTCGTGAGCGTTCCAGTGTTCGCTCCGAACCGTTTTATAGGTCAAAACGTTGAACCCGTGACGCGCGTAATACTCGACCCAGTCTGCCGTGGCGGTTAACACTGACGCTGGAACACCAATCGGGAATCCAACATCGAAACCAAGAACAGACCATACTGCGGGCGTAGATACCAACCACTCTTGTGGAAGGCTGTCCCAGGGTCCAGGCGCATTATTCAGAAAACCCTCAAAATAGTTGTACGCTGGATGGGGAATCTCATACGCCGCAAGAAGAGGCTGCAACCTACCGAGCACACATAGTCGGACAAAGTTGTCGAGGATGGCGTCTGAAGGCTTCTCTTCCATGGCCGCCCTATCTAAACTGCTTTCCATGGTACCCAGCCAATCGGTCGCCTGTATTCGCGCCTCTGAGCTGATCATCTGATCGACGAACCTCCTCAAATCTCTGAGCAGGATCTTCACAGGTACGTTCGGCCGGCCATTCAATCCGATCTTATGTCCATCATTAGTATCCGCCACAACCGCTCCTTTCGATCGCGAAGCAAAACTTTCCGCGATCCACGCCTACTACATACTTCTCGCTTCTGACACTTCAGTTAAGGTAAGACGACTAACTTGAAGTGTGTCCGTTTGTCGAGACTCTCGTTGTTCCAACAGAGCGTTTTGAACTCCTTTTCCTTGGTTTCTTGCCTGCAGTTCTTAGGCTCGTTCTGCCCTTAGTCTGTGCTTTTTTGAGCCCGTCTTTGTAGCGTTTTACGTCCTTAATAGCTTTCCGCATATAGCTTTTAGGGAAAATCTTAACGGTACGTAATCCCTGATCCGCTGTTGGCGGTTCGTTGATAACTCCATTCTCAATCCATTCATAAACTGTCTTGGCGGATACGCGAAATTGCTTTACCGCATCTTCAATTGTCGGATAATTCTTCCCATTAAGAGCTATCATTAGCGGTATGCTCCTACAAACGTTTTCTCCCAATACCTTCACGGCCTACTGTACGGTAATGGGGGTAAAGAACTAAAAGTAGACCTAAGAGTAACAGTACTCGCAGAGGGAGTCAATAAGTTCTAGACTCCTCGAAAAAGACGCGCTTTAGACGCCGATGAATGGGTGAGCAAGAATGACCTGCTGGCAATTCAGCACGTCATTAAGAAACGCTTGGAACTGTGGAATCCTTTGCGCCGGATTGAAGTCTGGCACGGCCTTTCCCGGACGTCCGGGGGTGAACCTTATGCCGACGGGCCGTCGTGCGGTGAGGACACGGCGGCCTCTTTCTTAGCTCGTGACAACGCCCGCGGAAGGACACCCTTGGAGAGTTGCCGCACTCGCCGACTCCCCCGCCTTGCTGTGCTCCACGTCACTACACACATACAAAGCTCAGCACATTCATGGTCTTGCCCGATGTTATGTCGACGGAAGACTTAGGTGTAAGACACGCGCGTAAGAACACTGCCCTTCATCGATATCGAAGCCCACGCTGCGGCATCCCAACGCGTTAGCTACAGCGAGGACAGTGCCTCGTCCGCAGAATGGATCGAGAATGATTTTTGCATGCGCCCTCTCTACAGCAAAGCGAACGGCAATAGCAGCAGCATTGATGCTCATCCCGTTCTTGTAGACTGTTTTGCCCTGTTCCATGACATCGGTCGTAGGTTTGCCCGCTTTGAGCCTCGGTGGTCACCTCAAAAGCGGCCATACATGGTCACTTCAAAACCGGCCATAGAGAAGTAGTCGCCATGGGACATAAATGAAAGTCTTTTACGCTCCTGCCATGCGGTTGTCTAGATAAAAAGTTCTTGCTCTGGTT
>JAXIOV010000138.1:0-44028 GCA_045403245.1 Pyrinomonadaceae bacterium
AGGGCAACCGGCCCGCCCAAAGACTTAAGATTAAAGACCGTTACAGGAGAAAAGAAAAATCATGCCACAGTATCTGGTTGCTAACTACCTCCCCGACGACTTCGACCCGTCCGCCGTAACCGAAGCGATGATCGAGGAGATTCACGCGCTCAACCGCGAAATGATTGCTGCCGGCGTGAGGAAGTTCGCTTGCGGAATTTCCCCGGCCAGCAACGCAAAGACGGTGCGGAAGCAACCTGATGGCGCGGTGCTCGTCACCGATGGGCCATACACCGAGACCAAGGAGCACATGGGCGGTTTCTGGATACTGGAAGCTGCCGATATGGACGAGGCGCTGGCGTGGGCGCGCAAGGGTGCCATCTCATGCGATGCGGCGGGCGAGGTGCGCGAGCTTCTTTTCTACCCGGCTCCGGAGGGAGCAACGGAATAGTCTGGCCGACGCGACTTCGGAATATGCACCATAGTGACCATGGGATGAACGAGCCAGCGCGAAGCTACGCCGCTGGCTCCCACCCGGAAGGTGCAACAGAACATTGTTGCTCTTCGCCCCATTAGGGGCGAGATGTTTATAGAAAGCGCGACCTCTAAGAAAGTTTCCTCGCTCCAGCGGAGCGATACATAGGTTGGTCACCACCTACCAATGACGGAAATATTGCGCTCCGCTGGAGCACGAGAGTTATCGAGTTTTAAGCACTATCTATAAACATCTCGCTCCCCTGGAGCGAAAACTAATTCCGTTGTTGCACTTTGAAAGTTGAATTCACCTTAAACAAAATCAGATAGGACTCGAAGGAACCGGAGCCATGAGAAAAGTTATCGTGCTTGAACATATTTCACTTGATGGTGTCATACAAGCCCCGGGCGGGCCGGAGGAAGATACCGGCGACGGCTTTGCGTATGGCGGATGGTCAGCGCCCTTCGACGACGACGCGATCGGAGCGGCCGTCAAAAAGATGTTGGATATGCCAATCGACCTATTACTGGGGCGTAAAACTTTCGAGATTTGGGCGGCGTTTTGGCCGCAACATGGCGACATTTGGCCCAACGTCAACACGGCCACTAAATACGTCGCCTCGAACACCATGACTTCTTCCGAATGGCAACCCTCGGTGTTTTTAAACGGGGATGTCGCGAAAAAAGTCGCCGAGCTCAAGCAAGGGGAAGGACCCGATCTGCACATTTGGGGAAGCGGTAATCTGCTCCAGACGCTTATGAAGCATGATCTGGTCGATAATTTCTGGTTGATGATCTATCCGATAACTTTGGGCGAGGGCAAAAAGCTGTTTGCCGAGGGCACGATCCCGGCGGCTTTCAAGGTGACGGAAAGCATTGTAGGTTCGACTGGCGTCATTCTCGTGAATTACGAACGTGCCGGCGCAGTTCAAACCGGAACAGTCGCGCAATAACAACTTGGGGTCGCTGTCGATTCTTTCTGTGCGCTACGACTATTGGATGAGCGATCCAACGCGCAAGGCCTCAAACTCTCAAAAGCGCCGGACCAGAAGAGGGGGTCAAGAACAATCAAATGAGAAATGTAATCTTCGCAATCAACACTACCCTGGATGGCTGCGTCGACCACACCAAGCAAGTTGCTGATGACGAGACACATGAATATTTTACGGACCTCCTGCGTGAGGTTGACCTGGGAGTCTTTGGGCGTATCACCTACCAATTGATGGTCCCTTTTTGGCCTGAAGTCGCAAAAAGCCAGTCGATGTCAAAAGCATCGAACGAATTTGCTCGAACATTTGTCTCCATCAACAAACTTGTTTTTTCACGATCATTAGACAGCGCTGAAGATAGAAATACGAGAATTGTTCGTACGAACCTTCGCGACGAAATGCTTAAATTAAAACAAGAAGAAGGCAAAAATATTTTAGTCGGTGGTGTAAGTATTCCTTCACAACTTATCGAGCTTGGTCTGGTTGATGAATATCGTTTTGTCGTTGGCCCAATCGTTGCCGGAGAAGGAAGACGGTTGTTGGAAGGTGTTAGCCTGCCGGAGAGTTTGCCATTAAAACTTGTTGAGTCAAAGATTTTTAAATCAGGATGTGTCGCGCTTCGTTACCTGAAACAGTGACAGAACAATCTGCGACAGCTGTGATGCTGGCTACCATGAAGGCGGAGAAGAACAATGAAATACATCTGTTTGGGATACCTCGAGCCAGGAACATTCGAAGGGATGACCGAGGACGAGCGACACGCAGTATTCGACGAATGCTTTGAGTACAACGACCATCTGCGCGCCAACGGACATCTTGTTGCCGAAATACCTCTTCAGCCTCCGGAGACCGCGTTAACCCTGTACTGGAAAAACGGCAAAGTCGCGACTACCGACGGCCCCTATGCAGAAACCAAGGAACAGCTCGGCGGCATTCTCATCCTTGAGGCGCGAGACCTCAATCATGCCATTCAGCTTCTGTCACAGCATCCAGGCGGCATGAAGTATGAACTTGGACCGAATGAGATACGGCCGGTTGCGGATTTGAGCGAAATCATAAAGGAGAGCGAGCAGCGGCGGCGAAAGGATACCTCGCGATGAGGCCGTCCACGAGGGCCACGAGGGAAAAAATGAGCAGTATCATGGAAGTCAGAGCGAAGTGGTCGGCGCTTGAGTTCGTGTTTTTATTCAACGACGTTGGGGATCCAGAACGTTTGACCGTCAACCTCCAGGCTTTTTAATCCATTCTTTGGCAGGTCCTTCTCTTTCAAACCCAGATAAGTGAAGTGCGGTAAATCGCTGAGCACGGTTTGAAACCAACCATGTTTCGCCAGGATTTCGCGCACCCGTGGATTGTCAAACTGGTGAACATCAAACGCGAGCATGGCGATGTGTTGTGAGGTGCCCGGCGCCGCAATCGAGTAAAGAATCGACTTGGAAAGATCCTTGCTGAAATAGATGCCGGCCTTCTCGAGCTCCAGGACCTCTGCAATCTGGTCTCGCAACGGCAGACCCTTGAGTCGAGCCACCTGATTCTCAGTCAGTCGACCCTGCGCCAGCCAGTAGTCGAGGGCGGGCAGAAATCGCGTGGCCCACAGCTCGATGCTATCCTGAAAACTCCGGCGCGCGGCTTCGGCGCCATCACGCGGCGTGATGTCAAGTCCTTCCTCCTGCGCTTCCTTACGGGCTTTCAAGAGAGCGTCCATCGCTGCCTTTTGCAACTCGATATCCGCGCCGTCGATGGTTTCGGTGACATAGTCCAGGTCATCCTGGAAACCAGCCACCTGCGCTTCGCTGGTGAAAATACAGACCGGCGGTGGAACGACTTTCTTAGTCGCCATAAACATGGCGCCATACTCTTCCAGCATCCTTCGCGCCACGGCGTCGGTAGGCGGGCAAACGTTCTCGATCTTTGTCTTTCGCTTCTTGAGCGCCTTACGCAAGACGTCATAGAACGACGCCGGCGGTTTGCTCTCATTGTTCTCAAGCGGTTTGGTCATCGTGCCAAAGTGTTTTCCAGTCGGTAGTCTCTTGCTTTCCGGCGGATTGACCTGGGAGGGCACCGCGGAAGACGAACAGAAGATACAGATGACTAAGCTGATTAAGAACTCGGGGCCGCGCGTAGTCCTAACCAAGTTTCACCACAACTTTCAGAAAACTCGCTCAGATGGTCTGGGTGACCGAGCGATGATAGAGGCGCGTGCTGGTGGCGGTCAAACCAGCAAATTGCGTAATGCCGGCGCCAATATTTCACCTGACCTTAGATTTCCGTTTGTCATTTCGCGTATCTCACATACCATCTGTTCATTCAACTGGGACGTGGGACTTTGAAATCTGTTTTCTCCTCGCGAAATGAACCTGGAGAGCCTGTTTAAAGAGATCGTCGGCACCTACCAGAAGCATGGCTGGCAGTTGCGGCGTGTGCTCTTGAGAAGTGACACTCGCGCCAAATTGGAAACGAGCGAGTTGCCTTTGGGTGGAGCGGACTCTGAAGAATCGGAATTTGACGGCCTGTGGTTTTCGCGTCCGTCACACAATCAGCGGGAGGCCTGGGAACTTCGTCTGTTGACCGAAACTCCATTCGCGCTGTTTGAGACTTTTGAAAAGGATGAAACCGAGGAACAACGAGAAGAGATGCGACGCGAGATGGAAGCACGCATGCGCGACTACGAGAGGAAATGATGAGTGATGCGTCGTAAGTTGTCGTACCTTTTGCCGTCCCCTGATTGACCGCTCATCACCTCTCAACTTTTGACGTCATCCACGCTTCCCCATTCTCACCGGAATTTCCAGACGTTGTCCTTCACGCATCACGACTACGGTTGTAGGCTCGTAGGGTATCGCGCGTCGAACTCGGGCAGCCAGCTCTTCGGACGTGCGAATAGGAACGCCGCCAAACTCAATCACGATGTCGCCCTCTCTGATTCCCGAGAGTTCAGCTGGTCCGTTTCGACTCACGTCTTCCAGCAGAATGCCAAAAATACTGGTTCCTTCAATCGGCACCCGTTTGGTATCGTCGTCGTCAAAGCCAAACAGTCCGATCCCCTGTGGCCGGCTACGAAACTCACTCTCTAAACTTTGATACTCCTGCCGCGAGATTGCGGTCAACTGCGTAGTTTTCGTTTCCCCGTCTCGAATAAACACCACGTCAACCGCCTTCCCAACTGGGGTGTTGTTCATTAAGTCGGCCATCTGGTCTTCATCTGTTACAGCTTTACCGTCGTAGGTGGTAATTATGTCGCCCCCAACGAGACCCGCCTTGTCTGCCGGCGAGTTTGGAACGGTGACATTATTGAAAGTCACACCGCCATTAGCGTTCTCCCAACCGCTCACACCTGCCATGATCCGCGGCGAGAATCGTCCACGGCCGATGGTTGGCTGTCGATCAGATCTGATAATCGCCGTGAAGCCGGCAGCGCAGACAAAGAAAACCAGCAATCCGATAAAGATCCAGGTCATGCCACTCATCCGCCGTTTGCGTTTAGCTAATTTACGCGTTGGGTAAGCAGTCATCTGACCAGTAACACCGGCAAACGGATTACCTGGACCGTTAACCGGCAAAGTTCCTGGTCGAACGTCCTGAAAACGGACTGTTTCGGTATACTCGGCGGGGCCCTCACCCAGGCGAAATCCGCAGTTGCGACAGAAGCGCAGCTCCGTCGGCATGGGCGAATGACAGTTTGCGCAGGTTGTAACAGAGTCCATTTCGGGCTTCACCATCAGCTCAGTTTAGACGCAGTCTAACTGCTCAGAGCGCCGCCAGCCGCAGAAGAGTATCAAATTTCTAATACGCCGGATGGAGCTTTGCGGTTGCATAGATCGATTAAGCCCGCATTGCCCCGCCACTTTTGAAGGCAATATTCCACAATCCCCGGCTGGGAATGGGGCCAGGCGTTGGCACGCGAGGTGCTCAGTAGGAAGCGCTTCATGCGGCACCCTGAACGTGAAATTCTCTGGTTGCGGTGCAAATCGAGCGTGGCGCATGGACATCGGTCAGACTTCCGAGGCAATATCCATAGAGATAGGAAGCTCCAGTCAGGACGAAAGAGGCTGGACTTCGGAGGACTAACGTGGAAGTTACAAAAGCGCTGGCAGCCCTGCAACCACTGTACGGCAAAGACAACGTTGAGATCGTAACCGTCGATGGTAAGCGCGTGCGCGGCATCGTCCGCAGCATGAAAACCACGCAGGCCTTGACGACGCCCAGCGTAAAGATTCAATGCGCAAGCGGCGAGATCGTCAAGATACCGTTTCCTACCATCGCCGAAATCAAAGACCACAATCCAAAGGCCAAAAGCACCGGAACGTAAATCAGGGGGCAGGAAACCTTCTTCTCCGGGCATCTGCCTCCTGCCGCCTGCTCCTTTCTTTTGCCTACTGTTTTTTCCCGGCGGCATCGCGTATAGTACGCCGATTTTAGTTTTCAGCTGAGGCTGAGTATTCAAGGAGACTATTGCGGTTTGTCATTAACGATTGAGGATTTTGGGGGGCGGGTAGCAAGTGTTTGGTCGGAGCTTCGGCCGGCTACTCGCGGTTTGGTCGAACGTGCCTTGCAGTCACCTCACACCGCCCTCAACCAACCAAGAAACGCTCCCTATGATGCGCGCGCCGATCATGAATTGAGCCGGTTGTTATCAGCCCTCGATGAACGGACCCAGGAAACCGAAGTTTCGCTCGAACCTGACAAGGGAAACCAACTGCGTCACCTGGCTGAAACGTGCGCCGCCGTCTTGCAGGAAAAGACTCGATCAGCTGAAGTGTTCGCCCAACTCGTACGCCGGGCTGACAGTCAACGCAACTATGCACGCATTGACGCTCTGGCGGATGCCTTAAGGCGCTTTGCCCCGAGCGAGATCTGCGAGCTTGCCCGGGCGCAGGACGTGGTGGTCAGGGCGTTGGCCCATGAAACGTTGGCCCAGCTTCCCACTTCGGTTCTAATTGGCTTGCTGGGTGATCCGGTGGATTTAGGAATTGCCCGCGACGCTCTACGCCGCCAGGCGGTGGAGTATGGTTCCGAGGAAGCACGTCAGGTTGTCAATGCGTTTGACCAGATGAACTTCACCTCGGACGACCTCTAAACGGCTCTTACCGCCAAGACGCCAAGAGCGCCAAGTCATTGAGAACCTACGACTCGCCTTATTCCCTCCTTCAAGACTGGCACATTGAAATTGATCAGCAAGCCAAGTTTCCTGCTAGTGATCCGCAAGCACGAAATGATCTGAGCTGAATGGATAGGAGCGCAGACTCTTTGAGTTCAGCTTGCACTGACTCAGTTAGGGTTATGAGTAAGCGGTGACGGAGGGTGTTGGATCTGAAGTAAACCTTGGCGTTCTTGGGTCTTGGCGTCTTGGCGGTTACGCTCGTTGGCCAATCTCATGCAGCCGTGACACCACCTGATCGATCAACCAGTTTGGGGTTGAGGCTCCGGCAGTGACACCAACGCGTCTCGCGTTTTGAAGTTCGGCCGGATTGATTTCGGCGGGTGTCTCGATCAGAAAACTCTTGTCACATTGTTCCTGACAGACGGCCAGCAGCTTGACGCTGTTTGAGGAATGGCGGCCGCCAATCACATAAAAAACATCTACTTGTCCCGCCAGCGCGCGCGCCGCGTCCTGACGGTCGCGAGTGGCCGAACAAATGGTGTTCACCACCTGCGGCTCGGCGTCAGCCTTCGCTCGCACAGCTTCGGCCACTTCCAGGAAAGTCTTTAGTTTGATTGTCGTTTGTGAAACTACCAGCGGCGATCGCAGTTGCGGTAATGAACTAACTTCGCTGGCGTCGCGAACAACGTAAGTGTTGTCAGGTGCGTAACCAACGACGCCGATCATTTCGGGATGGTCGGGATTGCCAGCCACCACCACGTCTCTTCCATCTTTAGCCGCGCGTTCCGCCAAGTGCTGGACTCGAGTCACAAAAGGGCAAGTAGCATCGATGACTTTCGCGGCCCGCCCTTCAAGTTCGAGTTGCACCTGGGGAGTCACGCCGTGAGCACGGATAACCGCGATGGTATCGCCATCGGCTTCATCGGGTTCGTCAATCGTTGAGACGCCCAGATCGCCCAATCGCTCCATCTCCTGCGCATTGTGAATCAGTGGGCCGAGAGAGCGAATCGGACGCACGCCTTCGTCAAGCGCGTCTTCCACCATTTCAACGGCTCGCTCAACGCCAAAACAGAACCCGTACTCGTCAGCTAATAGGACTTCCATGTCTTTTTCGGAAGGCAAACTGTCAGTTTGCCTTCCCGTCAGAGTGTTTAAGTCGTCCGCTGGTTCCGGACCTAATGTCGTCGATCAGTTAGCCGGTTCAGGAGCGTCGGCTGACTCATCGCAATTCCATTTTTCCTTCCACTCTTCACGCAGCTTGTCGCCGCCTTCAACGCGCGCTTCGACCCATTCAATGTCTTTGTCGATCAAGGAGCGCACCGTGGTCAGAAACGACTTCTTCAAATCGCCCAGGTTGTGCGCAACGTCCTTCGGCAAGACTGCGTAAGAGGCGTCGCCCAAAAACCGGATTGCGTCGCAAAGCTCCTGCGCCAGGTTTTCGCCGCCTGTTTCCTTCGTTTCCGCTTCCTGCATTTCAATAAACCTCCAAATCGCCCGCCATTTTCCGTAATTAGGGAGTTTCAGTGGCCAAAACATTCTATCACCATCTGCTTTACGACCGCACGGCACAGCCCGTTCCGTCTTATTGACGCCCGCCTGCGCTAGATCGGCTCCTATCCGCAGATTCCGCAGATTTCATAAAAACGGTTAAGGCAGGTCCGCTTTTCCCGATCAACCTGGGGGACGGCTTCGTTACAGTCGGAGAATCTGTGTAATCTGTGGATAGGTCTTATACTATCCATCCATGCCTCGAATTGTCTCGTTTCTTCCGGCCGCTACGGAAATGGTTTGCACGCTTGGGCTGGCCGACAGCCTCGTCGGCATTACGCACGAATGCGACTACCCGCCCGAGGTCAAGAATAAGCCGGTCGTGGTGCGAAACGTTTTGCCTGTCGACAAGATGAGTCAGCTCGAGATTGATCGCGCGGTCGCAGAGAGGGTGAGAAGCGGCCAGAGTCTCTATCAGATCGACGAACAACTTTTGCAGCAGCTGGCCCCGGATCTAATTCTCACTCAGAACCTGTGTCAGGTTTGCGCGCCTTCCGGCAACGAAGTCTCGCAAGTGCTGAAGACTTTGTCGCAGCCACCGCAAATTGTCTGGATGTCGCCGCAGTCGTTGGCAGAAATTTTTGCGAACGTGCGCGAACTTGGGGTTGCAGCCAACCAACTCGAATCAGCCGAGGCATTGATTGCTCAGTGTCAGACGCGCCTGAAGGATCTGTCAGCCAAAACCAGTGAACTTGCGAAGCCACGGGTCTTCTGCATGGAGTGGTTTGATCCGATCTACGCCAGCGGTCACTGGGTGCCGGAGATGGTAAGGCTTGCTGGCGGCAGTGACGAACTGGCGCGAGACGGCGCTGAGTCGGTAAGGATCTCGTGGGAGGAACTGGCTCAATGGGCCCCGGAAGTTTTGATCTTCATGCCCTGCGGCTTCAACCTGCAGCAGACAATGAAGGAAGTGTGGAAGTGTCTTGGCCAATACTCATCACTCGGTAGTCATCACTCATCACTTTTCCAACGGCTGCCCGCGGTGGTCCACAATCGTGTCTACGCCGTCGACGCCAACTCTTACTTTGCTCGTCCTGGCCCACGCGTGGTGGAAGGAACAGAACTCCTGGCTCATCTGATTCACCCGGATGTTTTTGGTTGGACGGGCCCGGCAAGCGCCTACCAGCCAGTCGATCTTGATTTGTTGGCGGGTTCGCTCAAAGAACGACACGATTACTACCTCGAAGGAAGCGCCATGGTATTCACCGCAAGTTATCTCCAGCGACGCGGCTATTGCTGCGACAGCGGCTGCCGCCATTGTCCGTACGGCACACTCTGACCACACGAAAACGAACCTCGTACCCGTCGTCACCGTATAATGGTCGCATGAACTTCATTTCGACACTGGCGATCAGCATGGGCGCGGCCTGGGTTTCGGGCATCAACCTTTACGCCTGCGTGGCCACGCTTGGTTTGCTTGGTCGCTTTGCGGATCTGCAACTCCCCGGCGAGCTTCAAGTGTTGACCAGTTGGTGGGTAATTGGCGTGGCGGCGGGCCTTTACGTCGTCGAGTTTTTCGCGGACAAGATACCGCTGGTCGACAGCACCTGGGATGTGATTCACACATTCATCCGCGTCCCGGCAGGAGCGGTACTGGCTGCCGGGGCCTTTGGCGACTTTGACAAGGGCATTCAAGTGATCGCCTTCTTGTTAGGCGGCGGGCTGGCGCTCAGTTCTCACGGAACGAAGGCAGCAACCAGGGCGGTGATCAATGCTAGTCCGGAACCGGTCTCTAATTCAGTGGCTAGTTTTCTGGAAGATGTGGTGGCGGTGCTTTCGGTAATCGTGTCAGTGTTTTTTCCCTACCTGCTGTTCGTTATCGTTGCAGTGGGACTGGTAATCTCGGTTTTGGTGCTGAAACGAATGATTGGTTTCTTCAGGAAGGTACTCGCCAGCATTCGTAGACTTTTTCGACCTGCTACTTCGTAGACCTTTCCGATTTTGAATCGCTGGACACCGAAGGCGTTTTATAACTTCCGCGAGATTGCTGCCGCCCCGCGCTGAAGTATAAAATCCGTTTATCTTCAAACGCGACGTATTCCCCCTGACATCCACGTTTAGATCCGATGTAATGATATGAACACTCCGCAGCGCATTCTATTGCAAACTACAATTCCGCCCGTCGAAGATGACTGGCACATCGGGCGGTTTTCTTTGCTGCGCGATCATTTGGCCTCGCTCACTGACGACAAGGGAAATAAGATTTTCGATGTTGTTGCGCGCAACCGCGAATCCGACAGCGAAGGAAACGATCCGGTCTTGAGCACACTCGACCGGAGCGACTTTGACCAACTCTGGATCTTCGCCGTCGACACTGGCGATGGGCTCACCCTTTCCGACTGCCAGGGTATTACACGGTTCCGACAAAGAGGCGGTGGAATGTTAACGACGCGCGATCACCAGGATCTCGGCTCATCGCTTTGTACGCTGGGCGGTGTCGGACGCGCCCACTTTTTTCACACCAAACAGCCGGAGCCTGATCCTTCCCGCCAAGTGCCCGACGACCAGGACACGAAAACCATTTCCTGGCCCAACTATCATTCGGGCAACAATGGTGACTATCAAGAAATCAAGCCTGCCGGCGACGTGCACGAACTGTTGCGAAACCCGAACTCACCCTCCGGTGCCATCAAATACTTTCCGGCTCATCCTCACGAAGGCGCAGTGGGAGTGCCGGAGGACGAAGACCACGCGCGGGTCGTTGCGACCGGGGAAAGTCGGGTCACGCACAGACCTTTTAATCTGATCGTCGCCTTCGATCGGGCGCCGGATCAGTATGGTAATACTCTCGGTCGCGCAGTCGCCGAGTCGAGTTTTCATCACTTCGTTGACTACAACTGGGACCTCGAGATGGGGTGCCCGACGATGCTGCTTGAAAAGCCTGGCGATCAAATTAAGCGAGAACCGGAAAAACTTGATGATGTGAAAACTTACGTGCGCAACCTGGCATCGTGGCTGGCGGGTTAAGGGGACAAGTCTAGTTTCTAAAATTCTGGGTGATCATCAATCCACGAATGCCGCCGTCCATGACGCCGATCCCGAGCCTGCCGAATTGGGTATGCATGATATTTTTCCGGTGACCCGGGGAGTTCATCAGCCCCGAATGGGCCACCGGCACAGTCGGCCCAAGCGCGAGGTTTTCTCCGGCAGTGAGGAAACGCACGTTGGCTTCGCGCATCCGGTCGAAAGGATCCCGGCCTTCCAGCGTCTCATGGGCGAAGTACCCGCGCGCAAACATATCGGTTGAGTGCCGCCGGGCAACTTCGGTGAGTTCCGGATCCGGCGCGAGCGGCTTAAGTCCCGCTGCTACTCTCTCGCGGTTTACCAGGTCCAACATCTTTGCTTCCAGATCCGGTCGAGGCCGGGAGTCCGCAACCTTGAACGGCAAGGTCACGCGCTCGTTTGATTCGGGTTGGACCGTCAGCAGGTTTAGTGTCTCGGCGACCGCTTCAGCGAACACCGGATGGAGCGCAGCCTCAAGGCGTTGGGCGTAGACGGCAAGCCGATTGGCCAGGACGCTGTCGCGAGCGCGCTCTTGCACACTCAGGGTGATCGGTATGGCGAGCAGGAGTGCCGCAACCAACGCGGCGGTGATTAGTCCATTTGCGAAACCGGGAACAATGCCGAGGATCCGGTTTACCCGCCGCTCGTGGACATCATCCGACACGCGTCGCAGCAGTGCATAACCGAGCAGCTGAAGGACCAGCATGACAATAATGGCAATCAGGACGAAGGCGATGGGACGGTCCCAGGCTTCAGACCAGAAATCGACCTGCGCTCTGAGCCACCTTGCGACCGGTTGATAGAAGCGCAAGCCGGCAACGAGTACCAAAGTCCAACCGATCAGATCGAGTACGCCGAGGATGAAGCCGCGGCGGTAGCCATTGAACAGGCTCAGTAAGACGATCACAACGAGAGCTATGTCGATGATGTTCATGGTTTTTGGAGGGGGAGGGGGATTCTAACATCTTGACCCCGTCCTTCCGCAGTCTTGTGCGGCGAGGGGAGTCTTAATTTCGTTTTCTCTGTGCGACCTCGGTGGTCTCTGTGTCTCGGTGGTGAGTGTGGTTGCCATCGACCGCAGCGCAAAGGACACAAAGACTGCACAGAGAAAAATTAAGGTGGGACACTACGCGGCGAGGCTGTCGTTTTCGTTTACGAGTTGCCAGATTCGATTTACGATGAGTCCATGAACTTGACCGGCTTGTTGGCTTTACTCCTGCTCTGCGTGCCGGTTGTCACTGCGCAGTCACTTGACCCAACCAGACTGGCAAACCAGGTAACAATCTATCGTGACACTTATGGGGTGCCGCATGTCTTCGGCCGCACTGATGCGGCCACCGTCTTCGGTTTTGCCTACGCCCAGGCTGAAGACAACTTCTGGCGGGTCGAGGAAAACTTCATCCGGGCGCTCGGTCGAGGCGCTGAACTCCATGGCGAGGAGGCACTCAATGAGGATCGATTAAACCGCGCCCTCGAAATTCCACGCCTTGCCCAACAAGAGTATGCCCGGCTTGATAAAAACATGCGCTCGCTCTGCGACGCTTTTGCCGCGGGTTTCAACTTCTACCTGGCCCGGCATCCGGAGGTAAAGCCTCGACTCCTCACTAACATCGCACCCTGGTATACGCTGGCCTTCATTCGTTACAACTATTATCAAAACGGATTCGCCCGCGACGAAGCGCTCCAGGGCGGTCTGGAAACCGCACTGGATGCAGGGCTTGACACTGGTGAGTCGCTGGTTGGAAAACTCGACTTGGTCCAATTACAAATCCGCAATCCGAAATCCGAAATCCCAAATTCAGAAACTGGTTCCAACGGCTGGGTGATCAATCCCTCCAGAAGCAAGTCTGGCCACGCCATGCTCTTCATCAATCCACATCTCCCGTTCTCCGGTTCCGGCCAGGTTTATGAAGGTCATGTCCACAGTGACGAAGGCTGGGACTTCACCGGCTACACCCGCTTTGGCTTTCCGTTTCCCTACGTCGGCCACAATGCAGACCTCGGTTGGGTGAGCACTGATAATGCCGCCGACCTCCAGGACGTTTACGCGGAAACCTTCGATGATCCCTCGCGCCCACTTGCTTACCGCTACGGCAAAAGTCACAGACTGGCGACCGAACATTCTGACGAGATCAAGGTGAAGACCGATAAAGGTCTCGAAGTTCGACAATTCAAGATGTTGAAGACCCATCATGGACCGATCCTGGCCGCGACCGGTGGCAAGCGCCTCGCCATTCGCATGGCAAAGTTTGACGCGGATGGTTGGCTGCAGGAGTGGCATGCGATGACGAAGGCGAGAACGCTGGCTGAGTTCAAAACCGCCATGCGTCCGCTAAACATGCTGTTTGGTAATGTCATGTATGCTGACCGGTACGGCAACACTTACTACTTGTATAACGGCGCAGTGCCGCGGCGTGACCCGCGCTTCGACTGGACCAAACCGGTAGACGGCAGCGATCCGGCAACCGAATGGCGCGGTTATCACACAATTGATGAGCTGCCGCAGTTAACCAATCCGCAAACGGGCTGGATGCAGAACTGCAACACCACGCCCTTTCTCTTAACCAGCACCGGTAACCCCGAGCCGGTGAACTATCCGAAATACATGGTGCAGGAAGGCGACAATCCTCGCGGTCGCCTGTCACGTCAAATTCTCGCAGCCAGGCCCGGGTGGACATTCGACGAGTGGGCTAAGGTGGCTTTTGACACCCACGTGATCCGTGCCGACGAACTGCTGTCACAGTTGCTTGCCGAGCTGAACGCGGAGACGAAGAGGGGAGTCTCTTCCACGAATTTCTCTGCCGATCAACGGTTACGCGATGCGTACGATGAACTCGTGGCGTGGAACCATCGCGCCGCAAACGATTCGGTAGCTATGACGGTTTTCAGTGCCTGGCACGAACAGATATCAACGAGAGACAGGCCAACTCTGGTAACCGCGGATTGGCGGATCGCCAGACTGAACCAGGCCCTCGACAGACTCCAGCAGCGCTTCGGCACCTGGCGCATACCCTGGGGGGAAATCAACCGGCTCCAGCGGCGCGATGAAAGTAAGAATGAGGGGTTTTCCGACGCACGTGAGAGTTTCGCCGTGGCTGGTGTTAGCGGCAGTGACGGAGCAGTGTTTACCTTCTATTCAAGAGAGGCGTCGGGACAGAAACGGTTTTACGGAAGGGCGGGCGCAACTTACGTTAGCGTGGTTGAGTTTGCGCCCCGTGTGCGCGCATTGTCGGTTCACGTGTTCGGCGCCAGCGGTGATCCGAAGAGCAAACACTATGTGGACCAGGCGGCCTTATACGCTAAAGGTGAATTCAAGCCGGCCTGGTTTACTCTGGCGGAGATCAAAGCGAACCTGGAATCGGCCTACCAGCCTGGGGAAGAGAAATTAGCCGCGGGTTTGCGCAGATAAAGGCGGATCACAAATCAACCAATTCAAACCAACCGCTTCACCTTCTCTTTCTTGGTCTGATCCGCGTTTATCGGCGCAAATCCGGGGCCAAATTCCCTGTCGCTTCTTATGCGTGTCACCCGAAAATGGCAACACCAGTACGGTCCCAGCTGCTCAGCACCGTCCTTCTGTTTTCGTCGCCGCCCGCGCCCTGTCGCTGCGCGAGTTCCCATATGTTGCCGAGCATAGGCCCGCCTTCGCTGCCGAAATTTCCATATACATCCAACCACCACCGTCCGGGAGTGATCATCGGAACCACTCGCTGCAGCAAAGCGGTCTCGAGGTAATGCAGTTCGCGACCGTTGATGAAAACGCCGGTGTCGCCAGCTGAAGCTCCCGGTTGCAATCTTCCACCCAGGTCCAGATTGGGTTCAATCGTGCACAAGACAGGGCCACCCATCTTTCCCCAGGAACCACACATGCGGTCGTACCAGTAGTTGCCGTTGGGAAGTTGGCTGCGATACTTCTGTTCGAGAAAACTCACCTGATCGTCTCCCAGCAAAACCCCATTGACGAAGACCTGGCGCGTGCTTGACGGTTGTGGCGGTGTCGCTGGTTGTGGCTGGGCCCGCGGAGTTGGCTGGGCCGAGCTCGACACGGGCGGTTGATGGGCCATTTGTTCGATGCGTTGACGCACCGCGGCCACTTTGTTCCTAACGTGACTCGACTGGATTGGCCCAAAACCGAAGTTTGAAGCGCCGATGTCGATCCGGCTCATTCCCGGCGTACCGTGGTTGATAAACACGTTCATCGTCACCGGCCAGGTAAACCCAAACTCGAACGACTCACCGCAGACGATCCCATGTCCCAGGTCCCCTTTTAACGTCAGACCAAGCGAACGAACTGCATGTTCACACAGCGGTTTTGCTTGTTCCGGTGGAACGGGAATTAGAAAAGAATCTTCGTGGCTCGACATCGAGAACCTCCCCTGGGTGATTGAGATTATTTTACGTCACTGGTTTCGTTCGGGAAAATCTGACACCAGGTGTCTTGATTGATTTAGCCGCTAAGGTTGGCAACGGTAGCGGTGTATAGAGTCGGCGCTTCGTTGGGACCCGGTCCATACCAGACGTACTCGAGTTTCTTGTCAACGATTTTCAGAAAAGGCATTCGCGTCCGGCGGCGAAACAGCTGTTCAGCTAATGGAACTTTGACTCTAAACTAGGGCTCAACTCCCAACGTCTTTGCGATTACCGGCCACATCTCGTCTGCCCACAACTGGTAACCC
This sequence comes from Pyrinomonadaceae bacterium, assembly GCA_045403245.1. Classification (GTDB taxonomy): domain Bacteria; phylum Acidobacteriota; class Blastocatellia; order Pyrinomonadales; family Pyrinomonadaceae; genus PSRF01. Next base: position 15,771 of record JAXIOV010000138.1, read on the forward strand.
TCATCAGACGGGTGAAACCCGTCGGCTGAGAAGTATTCGGGATGCCCGGGCAGTTGTTCGTGGGTAATGGGGTAGACGTCAAAAACCGTGACTCCGTGGCGCGAAGCTGATTCTTCGAGCCTTTGGTTAAACTCAACGATCAACTGATGGTACGCAGCTCGAGTTGCCGGTGGAATTCGCGGCGCACTGGAAATATCGGGAATGTTGGTGACCACAATTACAGCTTTTGTTTTCCGCAAGCCAGAGAGGATCTCATCGTAGTTCCTGGAAAACTGCTCGGAGCTCAAGCCGTGGCCAATGTCGTTGATGCCGATACCAAGCGTCACAAGATCTGGATCCGCTTTGACCGCCGCGTCCAACTGATCACTCAGGACGTCGGCTGTGGTTGCGCCGTTAGCGCAGAGATTAGTCACCCTGGAGTCCGATCTCAACGATATGATGCGCTTGAATAGACGTGCGACATATCCACCTTCGCGTGCGCCCACGCCCACGCCGGTCGAGTCACCCAGGGCGACGTAGTTTACCGGACCGGTAATCATTCTTGTTGGCACGATCGTTGGGCGCGACTCGGTGTTGCCCTCGTCTCCGCGACGAGTCAAAGTGCATCCAGACAAAAACACAAGAAACGATAGAGCGGTACCCAAAACAATTGCAAAGCGAGTCTGGTGCATGTCGTAAGTTTTTGCTCCGATGGAGGAGTATAAAGCGGAAGCGAACGGGGCAGTAGCCCAACCGTAAGGGAGGGCTTGGATTCAATTACATCAAAAAAACAGTAGAGCGCCGGTGAAGACCTTCCCAAAGGTCTTAACCGGCGCTCTGAATTTGTTTGAATAGCGAACTAGAGACCACTGGAAAACGCCTCGGCGCCATTCGTTAGCTGAAACGCTAACTTCGCGTCTTCAGGCGACAGTACCGGATGATAAGTCTTTCCATAGTCGGAGACGATCTTCTTAATGTAGTTTTGAGTTTCGGCGTAAGGAGGGATCCCCTGATACCTGTCCACCGCGCCTTCGCCCGCGTTGTAGCCGGCGAGTGCCTTCGAGACATCTCCATCAAACCGCTTCAGCAGCCACTTCAAATATTTTGTTCCCGCTTCAACGTTGGCCGAAGCATTGTACGGATCCCTTAAGCCAAAGCGATCGGCGGTCGCGGGCATCATTTGCATCAGGCCCTGAGCTCCGGCATGCGAGATCGCTTTCGGATCGTATCTTGATTCCTGCTTGATCACCGCGTGAATGAAACGGGGATCAACACCCTGACGTTTGCCTTCGCGAAAAATGATCAAATCGATATCGCAATCGCCCGACAGGGGAATGTCCTCGGGAATGGTCTCTGTCTGGGTAGTCGCACTGACTACCGGAGCAAATACGGGACTAAAAAAGAGGCCGGTAAAATTCGTTAAAAAGAAGAGTGAAATGATTGCAAAAGTTGCAAATTTCGCTGAGTGCAGGTGCGGCAGACGTAGAGCGGCCTTCCGGGGAAACTTCATTCTTGATTCTCCATGTGAGCCCATGGGGTCATCGCCCACGGCCATTCAGATTCAACGGTTAAAACATTTAGCTGCGCATGGTGGAACCGATTCTCAAAGAACGTGACGAACTTGAAATCGAAACCGTAACTCAGATGGAGAATTCGTTGCGGCGGTTGCTATTTTTTCGTTGCTGGACCGTTCAGTGTGACCCGCCAACCTGAACCGCTTACGAACACCATCTGGCATCAGGGTTTGTTCGGTTCACCGTCGTTCAGGATGACTAAGTCAGGATTCTGAGACCAGGCGAGACTAAGTTCGCCCAAGTTAAAACGAGCACCTGAATTGTGCTTCTCCCACTGCGCAATCTGCGGATGAAACTTTCGATCATTTCCAGGTTTGGTTGGGCGAAAACGAACGTTCGTGCTATATTGCCCGAACGAGTTTGGAAACCAAACAGCAGCAACACAGAAGAAGGGTTGATTCGAAGAGTGAAAAGCGCGGCCGCCAAAGCACGTCTGGCCCAGGGAGAGCGTAGTCGACGGACCATCCTGGAGGTGGCGGTTCACCTCGCTTCTGAGGAAGGGCTCGAGGGACTGACCATCGGGCGGCTCGCTACGGAAACCAATATGAGCAAAAGCGGACTGTTTGCCTTGTTCGGTTCCAAACAAGACTTGCAACTCGCCACGATCGACGCCGCACGCAGCATCTTCATCGAAAATGTTGTTCGTCCGGCATTTGAAACAAACGAAGGGATCGCACGGCTGCGCAAATTGTGCGAGACCTGGTTTATTTATGCCGACTCCCAGGTCTTTCGTGGCGGTTGTTTCTTCGCTGCTGCCTCAGCCGAGTTTGACAGCCGGCCCGGCAAGGTAAGAGACCGCATCGCCGCGATCATGAAAGAGTGGTTGGCTGTCTTGCGACGGACAATTATGGAAGCTCAGAAGACCGGCCAGTTTGCTCAGAGAGTCGATCCAACCCAGTTGGCCTTCGAGATCAACGCGATGGAGATGGGCGCCAACTGGGCTTTCCAGCTCTTCGGCGACAAACAGGCTTTCACTCGAGCGCGCGCAGCTGTGCTTGATCGTTTGCAGCGCGATGAAACGGCGAGTCGGAAACAGTTGACGCCAGCGAAAAAATCGAAACGCATTCGGGCCCGGTAATTAGTGTTGGGTGGTCTGAGCTCTTTGCCGGTTGCGAACGGCCCGCACTCTTTTCAGGAGAAGAAATGAATATCGACGGAAACGATTCACCAGTACTGTCAAAGAGAACTGCGACCTGGGACGGAATCAGCCTGGTTCACTATCGACTGGGAACGGGCGAACTACCCGAACATCACAGTCCACAACATCTGGTCACGCTGGCGCTCGGTGACGAATGCAATGGCGAGATTCGTACGGCCAGCGGGTTTCGCACCCACGGACGCAACAGAGGCAGTGTCTGCGTGATTCCTTCCGGTCAGGCTTATTCAGCCCGGATGGAGGGTGAATCGGAACATCTCGCGATCTTCGTTGAGCCCGCGCTCGTCTTGCGAGCTGCACAGGAATCACGCCCTTCCAAGAGCGTCGAGATCCTGGAGGCGTGTACACCGGTAGATCCAGTCGTCAACACTGTCGGGATGGCATTGTACGCCGAGCTGGATTCGGAGAGTGTCGGGGGCCGGCTCTATGCAGAGTCGTTAGGAAACATCCTCGCCGTTCATCTGTTGAGACATTACGCCGCCGAGCGCAATGGCAGTCAGCGAATCGTTGGAGGTTTGTCTGGACGCAAGCTCCGGCAGGTGCTCGATTTCATAGGTGATAACTACAGTCAGGATCTGAGTCTGGGTCAATTATCGGCGGTCGCTGGAATGAGTACATTTCATTTTGCGCGCGAATTCAAGAGGACCACTGGCACTACCCCACACCAGTATTTAATCAAGTTCAGAATCGACCGCGCGAAAGAAATGCTGGCTGCTGGCGAGTTGCCGTTAATCGATGTTGGATTACAGTCAGGGTTCAGCCACCAGAGTCATTTCACGCGGCTCTTTCGCAAGCTAACCGGAACCACGCCGCTCAGTTACCGGATGAGTTTTCAAAGTTGAGACTGGTTTCCGGGACACGCCAGTCAAAGCATTCAACCCAGCAAGATTCGTCAAGCGACAGCAACAACGGGAAATACGCAACGGGCATTCTGAACCTATTCTCAACTCCTCAATACAGTGGAGGAGGAAACGATGAGAGTCAGAAAGATGCTGGGAGCCATTCTGTCGTTGCTGATGTTGGCCGGCCTCTCGGCCGCGCAGACAAACGATCAGGAATTCATCAAGCGGGGTAATGAAAGGTATTTGAAAGCAGAATACGAAGCTGCGATTGCTGAATACTCGAAGGTTGCACCCAGGCCCGGAGAAATCTACGCCCAGGCTCTGTACAACATTGGCGTCTGCTACTACGAAGACTGGCGCACAGAAGAAGCGATCGCGATGTATCGCAGAGCGCTGGCGGCATCAAGTGGCAAGTATCCGAAAGCTTCTTATGCCCTTGGGGTTGCGCTCGAAGATCTTAAGCGCTTCGCTGAGGCCCGGGAAGCCTACCAGCAAGCCATCAAGGCGTCCGGTGACAAGCACGCAGGGGCATATTTCAAACTGGGTGTGCTGGCGATAAACAAGACTGGTGACCCACACGAGGCGCTGACATTTTTCAGGGAGGCGATCTGGCGTTCGCGCGGTCTCTTTCCGAATGGACATAACAACCTCGGCGTGATGCTGGCGCGTACCGGAAATTTGACCGCAGCCAGGCGGGAGTTCGAAATCGCCTTGACTCAATCCGAGGGAACGCTTGCCGAAGCCAAACACAATCTCGAACTCTGTCGATCCCTCATGTCAGCGCGGGGCAGTAGCCTGACCATAATGAAGAGCGCATTCGGGGCTGTAGTCCGACCGTGAGGGTGTTCACATCCGCAGATTGCTCAGTGCGAAGGAGGAGATCATGGACAACAGTGCACTTGCGATTATCGAGCTTTACAAGATCAGATCGGAGCCATTAATGCGCGAGGCCCGCGCGTGGTTCAGTTCGGAATTTGTTCCCAGGAGTGGAAAGGAGATCGTTCAGTTGATGCTCAGTGGTCAGAAGGAAAGCGCCTTCTACCGCATGGTGGCGTCGCACTGGGAGTTTGCCGCCTCGCTTGTTAGCAATGGCGGCATCGACGAGAAGATGTTTCTCGAAGCCAATACGGAGCACGTCGTCGTGTTTGCAAAGCTCCAGCCGGTAATCGCCGAAATCAGAGAACTGCTGGGAGAGCCGGACTACCTGTCGCATCTTGAACGGCTCGTGATGAAGATGCCAAACATCGAAAAGAAACTGGACAACCGGCGAAAACTGCTTGAGCGTTGGAACCGCACCGGCGCGGCTGCGAGCGGATAACCGCGGGTCAACTTTGGCAACTGAAGTTCACCTCCAGGCCTCGCTTTGGCGACCTGTTCTACGGTTCCGCGTCTAATTGCTCAGCCCTTGTGTCGTAAACGTTGCTTGAGAGAGCCTGAGCAAGCAGCAGTCGCGCCATCAACCGCAGTTCTGGCCGTTGAAAACGATCGGCGGTGGCCTTGGTGCGATTGAAGTCAGCATTAGCCAACGCCTTGATGCCCCTCCCATACTTGAAGGCCATAAATTCTGTGGGCATGATTCCGGCGTGGTCGATTTTGATCTCACCCTTCCTGACTACGCCGCTGCTGATCACTTTATCCAATAGCAAAAGCTTGGATATCTGATCGTTAGCGCGATCCACTACTCGCTCAATGATGATAAATGCCTGGGCCGGATCAATCAGCGCGTAAGCAAATATAAGTGCCAGCAACGCGTTGCTTTGAGTCTCGCTGGTTAGATCGGTCTTGATTAAGCTTCGCGCCTCTCCCAGTAGTTTTAGGGCTTCGTCGTGATCACCTTTTTTCTCGAGGATCACGGCAATCTCCGCCATCGCACGCGCGCGTTGCTCCTTGAGCCGGATTCGCGGAAGTAACTTTTGCAGCTCTTTGTCTCGCCCGCGCTTCGCGGCCCAGCCTATTTCCTCATTGTCCAGCCAATCAAGCACGTCCTGGCGGCGCGATTGATCGACTTCTTTGTTTATTACTTCTCGCAACGAATCAGCCTTGTCACGCATAGCCGCGATGGTTACGGCTTGCCGGTAATACATTGCTCGTTCGCCGTCCGGCAGGTCCCTGGCAATCCTGACCATTTCTTCGGCGTCGCCCTCGCTAAACAGAGAGTTGTACATGTTCCTGTTTCGCTGTTCCTGATTGAGCGTTTGAGTAAAGGCCGAAAGCTTTCTCTGGATCGCAGCCACGCGATCGGGGGCAAACTCCTGAATCTCGGGCATTACATCAGGCAAGACTGAACTAAGAAGACTCGGCGACGCCGCCAGGGTGAGGGCCGCGTCAACCAGTTTCTCCACCAAAGCGCGCTTCTGTTCGTCGCTCAACTTAAGCACAGAAGGAGAGGGCGGTAACCAGGTTTCTGAGACTCTCCTGCTGTATGTCAACAAGACAGACGCAAGTTGTCCGGCGTAAACATCACTCGCGAGATTTCTGCTATGAAACTTGTCAATGATCTCACCGGCAAATTGCGACCCCAACTCCTGATCCCTTCTATTTAACCGAAACAGCAGATCCTGAATCTCATAACTGAAACCCCTCGCCAAACTCTCGCGCGCTATCTGCAAAGCGCGCTTCGGATCGCGCGCCGCCGCCTCGGCGGCAAGCCGGTCTTCAAGATCTCGATCATCGCCGACGGGAAAATCTGTGTAGCGAGGATCGAGGGGTAGTTGGCGTGTTGCCCGCAGGATTTCCAACGCCAGTTGCGGATCTTTCCTGGCTAACCGGTTCAAGACCAACCGGCGCAGAGAAAAGATTCTAAAGTACAGCTCCTGCGCTTTTCTTTTCTCGTCTGCGGAAGGCTTTGCATTTGGCTCGAGCACGGCCGGACCGGGAAGCAGGTTCATTGTGTTTATGGCGTCCCAGAAGACGCTGCGGGCGCGTTTCTCGTCTCGTGTCCAGAGGAGTTCAGCCACGCCAGACATCACCAATACCCGGTTCTCCGGCAGCTTCAACCCCCAGGCAGCTGACGCCATCTCGTCCAACATGCCGGCAACCCTGCGTTCAATCGCCTGTTTTCGCTCGAGTTCCTGCGCCTTTTCCTTCTCACTGACCTGGGCAGACAGTGAGAGGGTAGTCAGCAGGATCAGAACCGACGACAGCAAGAATTTTGTTCGCATAATTTCGTGGGACCCCAAGACCGCCAACATTTCAAATTACCTCACCGGCTCGCGCAAAACTGCATCTGCGGCAATGGCGGCAGTGTGCGCGGCCTGCGGATGAGCGCGACGCAATCCGGCGACTTGCAAGAGCGCCTCACCCGTCCGCGAAAGCATGCGAAAAAGGTCGCCTTCCTCCGCGCGGGTTTCGCGGACCAGCGCGGCCCACTCCATGCCGCCCGCCCAACGGGTTGCTGCGCCTGCCGCCGAAAAATTCAAATCAGGAGCAGGTTCGACTCCAAACCTCCACTCTTCAGTTGAAATCCTGAAGGCGACGTTTTCAAACTTTGCGAGCGAGTCTACCAGGGCATCCTCGAGTTCAATCTCACCATAGTCGCGCTCTTCGTCAGCGGTTAACGCCGCCATCACTCCGGCCATTCGGTGAAACTCGAGCGAATTGAACAAGCCGGCCTCGAGCGCCTCACCAATCAACAACGGACGGTCGACATGAAGATCAGCCAGCCAGCGGCCGCGCTCAGTTATCTTCTGCGCTTCAAATTCGAGATAACCGAAGGTGTCCAGGACGCGCGCTCTTTGCTGAAATGGCTCCCAAACACCTGCTCGCAATCTCTCAATCCGCTGGACCGCGCGCTGAAGATCTGCCGCCTCGCCCAGGACCCCCCAAAGCGCCTCGGTGCATTTCAACTTCGCTTCAGCATCGGGCTCGCCCGGGACGATGGCATCAATCAGATCGTCGAAAACACTCAGCGCGTCGCTTTCTTCTACACGCGCGTCGCGCAGTCGTGGTTCCGGAATCGCGAGGTCCCGGCCGTGCTTGTGAATCTCGTCAAAAGCCGCCTCCACAAATTCTTCCTGTCGATAGGTGGGTGAATAGACGCGGCCGATTCGTTCCAGCGCGAAGGTTGCATTGCGGCCATCTTCGCGAATCCCGTGCACGTTACCTTCCCGCTTGTCGGTAACCATGACGAGCCGCTTTCCGCTACGGCCAATTCCAACGATGCGACCAGGCTGGACCACGTTGTCCAGCCAGCGATGAAACAACTCGGCCCGGGTTTGCGGCAGCACTTCCTGCAAGTGAGTTCGCGAACTGATCAGCCTTTCAAATCCTATCGCGGTCGCGAGCGGCAGGTTGCACCCAGCTTCTTTTAGCTTCGCCAGAATCTTCTCTTCGCTTTCCGTTTTGAGTTCTTCCAGGCCAGCCATCTGATAAGACAGACCGCGATGAGCAAAACTCCGTTCTGCAATCTCGCGAACTTGTCCGAAATTGCCGTAAGCATCCAGCAGGTTGAGCAGCGTGGTGTAAGTGGCGCGAAACTGTGAACGAAGCGGATCGGGCGGGGCTTTTAGTAAGTCGGCGATTTGCTGCGGATCCTGGTGCAGCCCGGGCGCGACTACCACAAAACCAACATTGTCGCGTCCACGCCGGCCGGCGCGTCCGGTCATTTGCTGTAGTTCAGATGCGCTCAAGGGCCGCCAGCCATTGCTGCCGCGCGCGTCGGCCCCGGTCAACACAACGGTGCGCGCTGGAAAATCGACTCCGGCTGCCACCGTCGCGGTTGCAAAGATTGCGTCGAGCAACCCGGCGCTCATCAGTTTTTCAATGACCAGTTTCCAGGCCGGAATGTGTCCCGCGTGATGTGAAGCCACGCCGCCTTTGATGATCGTGTCCCAATGCCGATGGCCGCGAATCTCCGGATGCTGCTCTACAAAACTGCGCATGAATTCGCGCCGCGCTTCGCGTCGCTGGTCGTCGGGATCACGCCGCACAAGCGCCGCTTCTGACGCCGCCTGGTCGCACCGGCGACGCATCGGCATAAAAACTATCGCCGGCAACAAATTGTAAAACCCGAGCGCCGCCAGAAGGGTTGCGGGCGGCATCTCCGGCATGCTGACTTTCATAAAGAAAAGGGAAAAAGGAAAAGGGTAAAATAAAGCACTTTCATTTTCTCCGTTTTGCCGAAACGATTATCGAACCGATGATTTTTGCCAACTCATCAGCCTCCTTTGGAGATCAGAAAGACGGGAAGCTGGCACCACTTCTGCAGCGGCGAGCAACCGTAGCCAATAGAGGGTCTCGCGCGCTTCTTTAAGTGCAATTTCTTACTTATAAGATCGGGCTTGCTTTGACCAGCTTGGGCTTCTTCGACATTCGCACCGATGGAGGTGCCAGATAGCAACAACTGCCAACCCAGAGTCCGCGCAACACCCTGTTGTTCTTCCAGTTGCCGACATAACTTGATTATTCTGAGGGCAAAGTCAAAAGTACGCTCTCGAATGTCTCTCATCACCAGTTTTTCCTTTTGCCTTTTTCCTTTTGCCTTTCGCCCGCCACCGCAATTTCGGGGTTCAATTTTCCGCCGCTGGTCACTAGCGGAGCCAGACGCTTGTCAGGAAAAAGAAAAGCTGCTCGTAATGGAACTGGCCGCGCGCCTGCACGCGTTACCACTCCGCAACGCACGCCGCGGATTTCTTCGATCCAAGAGGCAAACTCGTCAGCGTTTCCGATGGTCGCGGACAACAGCAGGAGGCGTATTCGAGGCGGCGTCAGAATAATCGCTTCCTCCCAAACATGGCCGCGATCCTCATCAGCCAGATAGTGAGCCTCGTCGAGGACGACCAGGTCTGCGTTGACTGCACCGCCACCGCGCAACGAATCAAAAAGCTGATTGCGATAGATTTCCGTGGTGCCCACAATCAACGGAGCGTCGTTGTTCTCTTTGCGATCACCGGTAAGAATGCCAACCTGAGCCGCACCAAACTCGTCTCCAAATTCCTGGTACTTGGAATTAGTAAGCGCTTTCAACGGCGTCGTGTACCAGGCTCGACGTTCTGCAGCCAACAAGCGGCGGATTTCTTCGCGCGCAATCCAGGTCTTACCACTGCCCGTCGGCGCAGTTACCAGAACATCTTCAAACTCCAGCGCCTCGAGTGCTTCCAGTTGAAATGGATCGGGTCGAAAGGGTCTCGCGGGCGGCGTGCCTATTCCTTCAAGCAACTTGCGTACTTCGTGGGATTCAGCAAATCGTTTGACGTTACTTGAGGTTGCTGCTTCCGAAGGCGTTCGTCGAGCGCCACTGCTGCCCGAATTTACCGGGGCGCGGGCACGATTACGCCCGCCATCGTGACGGCGGTTTTCCTTTCCGCCTCCGCCTCTTCGGTTTGAGCGCATGGAATCGCATTCTACTCCACGCACCTGGAACCTTGATGAGATGAACACCTGCTTGCCACGAAAATCCCACACTTTGGGCACTTCGCGGTCAAAGTGCTAACGTATAGCTAGGAAAGGGTCAGGCGTCGGAAAATATGAACAAATTGGCTGCCTTAGTATCCGGCAAACCTCGCAACGCATCTGAAGGAGAGTGCGTCTAAAAGGGGGAATACTGGGCAGGGAACATTGCTTGGATTCTTCGCGTTTTTATTCTAAATGACGGAACTTTTTGAGAATTTTGAAGTTAATCGCCACCCACGCTGGCAGTTGCTTATGAAACTGCTCGGCGGCTCAATAGTGGTGCATCTTGTCTTTGTGACGTTTGTCTTGTATGTGCCTGCGTTTAGATCGGCTTTTAACCTTGCTGCGCTGGTGGGAGGCACCAGGTTCGTCGACAGAGACTACACGAGAACAGAAATCGGGGACGAGGTTCAACTGGTTGAGCTAACCAAAGAAAAGTTCCGTTATCCAGACGGATATTGGGTGCCCGAAGGTCAAATGCCTGAAGCGCCGCCGGCGCCACAACTTGTTGCTTCAATCCCTCCGAGCCAACCAATTACTGAGGTAGCGTCACCCTCGCCCGCGGTCTCGCCCGAACTGAGTCCGTCGCCGGGCGCCGCTGCCAGTAGTTCACCCGGCGCTGTTGCCCAAGCGAGTACAACGCCGCCCGCCCGCTATGAAGGCGATAAATTGACGCCCGACGAAGCGCAGGATCGGCTGGACAAAACCGCTCAGGACAACAACATCACGTTGCCGAAAGAAAACGAGATCAACAAGAAGGCGCTCAAAGACTTTGCTACCTATGCCAACGATTTGAAGAAAAGCGGCAAACTTGATCTGAACAAGCCATTCGAGATTGTCATTGAGGCTGAACTCGACGAGGAAGGCAAGTTGAAGGATCCGAAGTTCACCAAGAAGGCCGGCGATCCTAACCTGGTGGATTTGTTTGGGCGAATGGTTTCGGCGCTGAACGACAGCGGCTTCCTGAAATACTTAAAGCCGCTTGATCATGACAATCCCAGTTCGAAGGTTGTCTTCACGATCAAGCAGGGGGAAAACGAAGTCCTGGCCTCGGTTGAGTCGGAAACGTCTTCGGAGCAGAGTGCGCGCCTGTTCGCACTTGTGTTTCAAAAACTGTTGGTTGATGGCGCCGATTCACGAGCCGGAAAGGATGAGGAGTTGCTGCTGAAAAACACAACCGCGGAGTCAGTGGGCAAGAAGATCAAGTTCAACTTTTCAATGCCGCGGCAGGCGGTGGTCGATCTCATCAAGAAGCAGTTGGCATCATGATCAGGCCGGTCGGAGGCTGGCTTGCCTGGCCCTTTACGCTCAACTAAAATCTACCGGTAACTCTTAAAAACTAAGTTTGTTTTGGTTTCCAGTTTCAGATAACAACTATGAGTTTCGATAAATTCCTTACCAAAATATTTGGCAGCAGCAACCAGCGGTTCTTGAAGTCGGTTCAATCGATGGTGGCTGAGATCAATTCGCTCGAGCCGGAGGTTAAGAAGCTATCAGACGACCAATTGCGTGGGCGCACGGCGGATTTCAAAGCGCGGGTGGCGCGCGCCGTGGCTGGCGCGACTGACAAAGAAGATCGCAAACGGCGGGAACGGGAAATTCTCGATGAGTTGCTCCCCGAAGCATTCGCCGTCGTCAGGGAGGCGAGTGTCCGCACTACCGGCATGCGTCACTTCGATGTCCAGTTAATCGGCGGAATGGTTCTGCATCAAGGCAAGATCGCAGAGATGCGGACCGGTGAAGGCAAGACGCTGGTGGCCACGCTTCCGTCGTACCTGAACGCGCTGACCGGTCGTGGCGGTGTTCACGTCATCACAGTCAATGACTACCTGGCTTCGCGCGACGCCGAATGGATGGGTCAGATTCATCGCTTCCTGGGTCTTGAAGTCGGCTGTATCCAAAACGACATGGACGACTTCGAACGTCAAACTGCTTATGCCGCCGACATCACCTACGGCACGAACAATGAGTTTGGCTTCGACTACCTCCGCGACAACATGAAGTTTGACCTCACTACTTGCGTTCAGCGAGGTCACTATTTTGCGATCGTCGACGAGGTTGACTCGATTCTGATCGACGAAGCCCGCACGCCGTTGATTATTTCGGGGCCTTCTGATGAGGCGACCGACAAGTACTACAAGGCAGACGCAATTATTCCGCAGCTGCGAAAAGGCGAGGAAATCGACGGAAAAAAGACGGGCGATTACGTCGTCGATGAAAGGCAACACACCGCCGTGCTGACTGAAGAAGGTGTAGACAAAGCAGAACGGCTACTCGGGGTCGGCAATCTTTATGACCCTTCCAACATGGAGCTGCTCCACTGTGTTGAGCAGGCGCTGAAGGCCCACACGCTTTACAGACTCGATCACCAGTACGTGGTCCAGGATGGCGAAGTGATCATCGTCGACGACTTTACCGGACGCCTGATGAAAGGTCGTCGCTGGTCTGACGGCTTACACCAGGCAGTTGAGGCGAAGGAAGGCGTAAAGATCGAGAAGGAAAATCAGACGCTCGCGACGATCACGCTGCAAAACTATTTCCGTCTCTATGAAAAACTCTCCGGCATGACCGGTACCGCGGAAACAGAGGCCGCCGAGTTTCATTCAACTTACAAACTTGACGTGATTGTGATTCCGACGCACATGCCGATGGTTCGGAGCGATTTCTCGGACGTGATCTACCGGACGTTGCCTGAAAAGTGGGACGCGGTGATCGACGAAATCAAGGATTTGCACGACCGTGGTCAACCGGCGCTGGTCGGCACCGTCTCAGTCGAGAACTCGGAATTGATCTCGCGGCGATTGCAGGGCGAGGCCGTGCCGCACAACGTCTTAAACGCGAAATATCACGAACGTGAAGCGGAGATTGTGGCCCAGGCTGGACGCAAAGGCGCCGTCACAATCGCCACCAACATGGCCGGCCGCGGTACCGACATCCTCCTCGGCGGCAACCCCGATTTCATGGCGCGAGAGTTTCTCAAACAGGACGAAATCGACCCCGACGAAGCCACTGAGGAGCAGTGGGCGCAGGCTTTCTCGCGGGCGAAGAGGATTGTTGAAGAGGAACACAAGGAAGTGGTCGAGATCGGAGGTCTCCACATCCTGGGTACCGAGCGTCACGAATCGCGCCGCATCGACAATCAGTTGCGTGGCCGCGCCGGACGTCAGGGCGACCCGGGCTCTTCGCGTTTCTTCCTCTCGCTGGAAGACGATTTGATGCGCATCTTCGCCGGCGACAAGGTGAAGGCGTTGATGCAGCGTCTGGGCATGGAACAGGGTGTAGCCATCGAATCGAAGATGGTCTCCAAGCGAATTGAGTCAGCCCAGAAGTCGGTTGAAGGTCGCAACTTTGAATCACGCAAACACCTGCTTGAGTATGACGATGTCATGAACAAGCAGCGCGAGACAATCTACGGCTTGCGCCGCCAGTTGATGGAGGAGCCGGATCAACGTGACTACCTGATGGGCGATCCGCCGTCGGCGGGTGTTGCCTATGATCTGCTTTCCGACTTAACCAAGCAGTATTTGAATCCCGATGTTGGCCCCGATGACTGGGACGTAGAAAACTACACCATTCAAATCAAGACCATCTACGACTTCGACGCTGAGAAGGAAAAGATCGACTTTCAGAGCCTGTCCTCTGAAGAAGTCGTCGAAGCAGTTTGGGAAAAACTGAAAGTTAGATACGCGCACAAGGAACAACAAATCGGGCCGGAAGCGATGCGCACTTACGAGCGCATCATCATGCTCAACATCATCGACGCCCAGTGGAAAGACCACCTGCTCTCGCTCGATCACCTCAAGCAAGGCATCGGCCTGGTGGGTTATGGACAGAAGGATCCACTGGTTGAATATAAGAAGCAGAGTTTCGATATGTTCCAGGAAATGCTGGATCGCATCGACACCAGCACGATTAGATCTCTGTTCAATCTCCAGGTGGTCACCGAACAACCACCCGAAGCCCTGCAACAACGCCGGCCTCGCCGTCCGACTGCAATGACTTTCACTGGACCAAACCAGGGGGCTTCGGCCGCCGGTGAAGAAGCCGGGAAGGTCAAGACCGTCGTCCGCGATCAGCCCAAGGTCGGTCGCAACGAACCGTGTCCCTGCGGCTCAGGCAAGAAGTATAAGAAGTGTCATGGCGCAGTCTGATTTTCCCGTAACTCACATTATGTCGAGATTTCTTCGCATCGTTTTGTTGTGGACGGTTCTTGCTGCGCCCCTCGCGATGAGCGCAAAGTCACAGGAAATAACGCCGCCTGCGGTTACTCAAACCGGTATCGGAATCGAACTCTACAAACAGGGCAACAACAATTCCGCAATTCGAACCTTGCAGGAAGTCGTGGCCAGAGATAAGGCGGATGCCGATGCCTGGTACTTCCTCGGGTTGGCTTTGAACCGGTCTGGGGACGTTAAGGAGGCCCGCGAAGCCTTTGGAAAAGTGATCAAATTGAGGCCTGGCCATGTAGATGCGCAATTAGGACTGGGCTATTCTCTTCTCCGTCTAAACAAGTTGAAGCAGGCTGCTTCGGTGGTAAAGCCGATCGTTAACAAGACGAGTGCCGGTGAGGCAGCGCACTATATCCTTGGGACAGTAGCCTTGCAGCAGAACTCATATTCAAAGGCGCTGGAGGAAGCCGATGCTGCCTTGATGGTGAAGGCAAACTACCCTCCGGCGCTCTTGCTCAAGAGCCGGGCGCTGTTTGGACTCTACCTCGATGGGGTCGCCAATCCTAAAGAAAAAAATAAGAAAGATGTCAACGCCAAAGACCTCAAGCCCGACGTCCGTTCACATGCAAAAGCTGCCGCTGATACTCTCGCGAAGTACGTAGAACTGCAAAAGGACGATAAGGACATCGCGGTATGGCGCGAGCAACTCGAAACCCTTCGGATCTACGCTGGGGAATTACCAGACGATCACACGGTGCTTACCGGCAAAGATGTATCAACCAAGGCCCGGATCCTTCGCAAACCCGAGCCAAGATATACAGAGGCCGCTCGGTATAATGCTGTTACCGGTATTGTGACCTTGCGCGCCATCTTCGGGTCGGATGGCACGGTCAGAGGCATCAGAGTTGTCCGGGGATTGTCTGACGGGTTGACTGAGTCAGCTATCGGCGCAGCACGTCGAATAAAGTTTCTTCCCGCGATCAAGGACGGCCGAACGGTCTCAATGTATTTCCAGCTCGAATACTATTTCAATTTGTATTAATGCTCGCCGAACTCTTGAGCCGCTCTTGAGTTAAACTCATCCAGCGTTTCCATTGCGCTATCGCTTTCTTGAATGGGTACAACCACATCCAGCAATCCCGCGGTTAAAGCCATTATCGAAGGCACTGCCCCGCGGCAAGCCCAACTCGCTGCTGCCAGCGGACTGCTGCCCCTGGCTCAGTCAGATTTGTTGGAGGTGCTGGTTGCGCTGCATCAAGCGCAAGATCCGGAAATCGCCGAGGCCGCCTCGGAAACACTCGAGTCTCAGCAGTCAGAAGACTTGCTTGCCGCCGCCAGGAGCGACGACACCTCAACCTCAGTACTCGACTTCTTGGCAACTTTTCGCAAAGTTGACCGTCCGATTCATGAAGCCGTAATCCTCAACACTCACACGTCCGACCAGGCGATAGCCGATCTGGCCTCGGCGACTGCTGACAGTTCGTTGCTCGAGCTAATCGCCATCAACCAGCAACGGCTGGTGCGATCACCGAACATAATCGATGCGATTCTGGGAAACTCCGATCGTTCCGCCGACGCAGAGCGTCGAGCGCGTGAGACTAAAAAGGAGTTCTTCGAAAAAGAAAGAGGTGCGCAGCAGATCGCTCAGGAACTTCGTGCCCGGGGCCGAACTGCGGCGGCCGAGTTCTTTGAAACCGCCGAACTGACTGAAGGGTTGACTGTAGAAGATGCCTGGTTGATCGCGGAACACATCGAAGTTTCAGACGCCGATCTCGATAACTCCTGGCTGCCCTCTGAGCGGTATGAAGAACTCGCTACGGAAACGACGGAAGAACACGCGGCAAACTTCAAGCGAGTTGTGGAATACGAGCGGCTGGAAGAGGGAGACATTCCCGATGAACGCGTGTCGCTGATCCGGCGAATCATGTTCATGAACGCCAGAGACCGCATGAAGCTGGCAATGAAGGGAGACCGTGAGGCGCGCAGTATCTTGATTCGTGATTCCAACAAGATTGTGGCCACTGCAGTAATCAATAACCCGCGCGTCACTGATCAGGAAGTCGAAAACATTGCCGCCATGAGAACAGTCGCCGATGAAGTGTTACGTCTAATCGCTCTGAGTCGTGGCTGGGCCCGTTCGTATCCCATTATTCACAACCTGGTGCGCAACCCACGTACCCCCATCCCGACAGTTGTCGGCATTCTTCCCCGGATTCGTTCCAAAGACCTCCAAAACCTTTCCCAGAATCGAAATGTCTCCGAAGCCGTGCGCCGCCAAGCCGTGAGGCTCAGCCAAACTCGCAGCGGCCAGTGACAAATCACACACAAACAAACCCGTCTGAGGAAGAAGCCCGTCGAAATGTTACAGAAGTTTGTTAAGAATATCCTTGACAGGTCACAGAAGTTCGGTATAATTTCGCACACTGGAAACAGCGTTTACACATTGAAGACTTGGGCAAGCTTTACTACCAGGAGAGCGAGGCGGTTCCAGACAGGATGCGGTCAACTTTTTATTAATTAAACCGCAAAGGCTTTATCCACCCGCAGAAACGCACCACCTGGTTCACGGGATCGGCCGTAAGTGACGATTCTCAGTTCTTTGCCACCGCCACCAGATTTACCCGAACCTGCCGGAAGTTTGCCCCGCCAATCGTAACTGATTTGCGGGGCGCCTCTCTTTTTGCCTGAAGATGTTTTGGACTATTTTACCGTGAGAGCACGGACTCCTTTTGCTGGCCCGTCTCAACTGTGAGAGGTGCCTGGCTCGAGCCATTGACGGCCTTACCGGTCATTTCCGCGAACAGGTTTTCGTACTGGTCCACTACCCGGTCCCAATCGTAGTGCTTTTGAACTCTGAGTTGCGCCCGGTTGCGGTAACTCTGGACGAGTGAACCGTCCCGCAATACTCTTTGCAGCTTCTCGGCGAGGTCTACCTCGTCAGCGTAAGCCATGCCGGCATCGCCGATGACCTCGATGTTCTCCGGTGTGCCAAGCGTCAAGACGCAATTTCCGTAGCCCATCGCTTCCAGAAGCGCGGGATGCGTTCCACCGACCTCAGTAGCATGCACATAGCAGTACGCATTCTGTTGTAGCGCTCGATAGTCCTGGCCAAAAACAAATCCTGTAAACACGATCCGTTTGTCACCCCGGGCCCGAGCTTTCAAGTCCTTGATGTAATCGTGAGCGTAAGGTGCATCACCGACGATCAGCAATCGATAGGCTGTGCGCACCTTCTTGAAAGCTTCAATTACCAGGTGAGCGTTATTCTCAGGTTCGAGCCGGGAAACATAAAGCACGTAGCGGTTAGGTTCCGCTCTCCAACGCCGTACGGCCGTGCGATCTGGCCGGCGCTCGACTTCTGATCCGTAAGCAATCATCTTCGTAGCGGCGTTATAACGAGCCCAATAGTAGTCGTGAATTACCTGAGCGTCTGTGATCGTGACATTGGGAAGGATCGTCGATAGCCGCTCAGCCAGGAGGTAATAGCGCCGCCCCAGCCAGCCCCATTTCTTCCGTTTGTGCTCCAAGCCATCGACGTTGATTGCTACCGGAGTACCGGTCAACCGGAGAATCGGAGCGAAGGGAGAATTCGCCGCATTGCAGATCAAGACGGCGTCAAATCTCGCCGAGACGGCGTGCACGGCCGACAAAAAGGCGTGAATTACCGTGTCAAAGTACTTGTGTCGAATAGTGGGAAGTACTTTCAGCCGAACGCCGTGGTATTCCAATTGTCGTGGCGAGACGTAGTGGGCGCGGCCATAGACGGTGACTTCGTGCCCGCGCGCGACGAGTCTGGTTGAAAGATGTTCTGCGAAGGTTTCGAAACCACCATAGCTAGCCGGTATGCCACGGGTTCCGAGAATGGCTATGCGCATAAAGTAAGGTTTGATTCGGGTGCGTCTCGTCCGTTCCGAAGCACCAGCTATCTACCGCAGGCTTGCGGCTTTCTCATAAACAGCGAGTGTTTGTCGTGCCGTCTCGCGCCACTCAAAAAGTCGGGCGCGTTCCAACCCTTTGACGCGAAGGGTTCTACACAAGTCTGAATCTCTAATTACTTTTTCAATCGCGGCCGCGATTGCTTCAACGCTAAATGGGTCTACCAGCACGGCCGCATCGCCAACCACTTCCGGCAGGCTGGTTCTGTTCCCCACGATCACCGGCGTCCCGCACTGCATGGCCTCGAGCGGTGGTAAGCCAAAACCCTCGAAGTAGGAGGGATACACAAAACAGCGCGCCCCGGAGTACAAAGCCGGCAAATCCGCTTCCGGTACATATCCTGTCAAAATTACAAGGTTGCTGACTTCCAGTTGCTCAATCGCGCGGAGTGTTTCGTCGTAAAGCCAGGCACATTTGCCAACCAGAAGCAGTTTAGGCAGCTTAACCTCTGGTCGGGTGCCGCGCAAGACTGAATAGGCTTCCAGCAAACGGCGTAAGTTTTTGCGCGGCTGAATGGAGCCAACGGTCAGAATGTAATCCCCTTCTATCCCATAAGTTTGTCTGACGCGTTGAAGTTCCTTTTCATCGCTCACTGGTCCAAAGTGGGCCGGGGCCGCCAACGGCACGACGCTTACTTTGTCGGGATTTACACCGTAGGTAGCAATGATGTCCTCCCGGGCAAACTCCGACAGGGCCAGAATATGGGCAGCGCTGCGAGCCGAGCGGCGAACGGTAAAGCGAAGTTGGGCTCGGCTGCGGCGCTTGAAGGTTTCCGGTAAGTGCTCGAAAGACAGATCGTGAATACTAACCACCACCGGACACGGGGCCATCGGCGGGGCCGTGAACTGCACGTGGAGAACGTCAACTGGATTCCGGCGCAGTTCGGCGCTGAGCGTCAGCGGAATGCGAATGAGGGGAGTGTGGGGAAGAGTGGTGCGGGCGGTGAAATTTGGCCACCGGTTACTGAATCTACTTACGGCCTCACGTCTCGTAACATAGATCGTGTATTGATTGACCGAGTCTATTTCGGCGAGGGCTTCGACGAGATGCGTCGCGTAGCTTTCATTTCCGCCAAGACCGGTCCCAACAGAGTGAGCGTCAATTGCTATTCGCAAGGCGCCAATTGCTCCCTCGACCCTGAGCCGGACAATAGGAATTCAAGCAGGAATAGTCGTGGCCACGAACTACTTCTTGCCTGCCGCCGACGCTTGTGAGTCGCCACCCTGCTGACCTCGTGTATCCCGCTCGCGAATGCGGGCCGCTTTACCACGAAGCCCACGCAGGTAATAGAGCTTTGCGCGTCGCACCCGGCCTTTCTTCACCAGGTCTATGTGGTCCACGATGGTCGCGTGAAGCGGAAAGATTCTCTCAACTCCCACGCCAAAGCTGGTTTTACGCACCGTAATTGTTTCCCTGGCGCCGCCGTGCTTGCGAGCGATTACGACCCCTTCAAAGGCCTGCAGCCGTTCTTTGGTTTCCGATTCCTTAATGCGAACGTGAATCCTTACGGTATCGCCCGTCTGAAAATCAGGAATATTCTTGCGCAGTTGAGTTTGTTCAATACTGTCCAAGCGGTTCATTTCGTAACTCCATTAACAATCTGAATGTTTAGCACTCAAGCCTTAACCGGCAGGCTCTCCAAACAAAAACCTTACTTCAGAAGATCCGGGCGATTCCTTTTCGTCTTCGCCAACGCTGCTTCACGACGCCAGCGCGCGATTTCCGCATGGTTCCCGGTCAACAATACCTCCGGAACCGGCAGTCCTGAAAACTCGGTCGGACGAGTGTAGTGGGGATGGTCCAACAACCCCTTCGAAAACGACTCGTTCGTAGTTGAACTCTCATTGCCTAAGGCGCCCGGTAGCAGCCGCACTATGGCGTCAATCATAACCACTGCGGCCGGCTCGCCTCCTGACAGCACATAATCTCCGATCGAGATCTCGTCGGTCACCAGTGCCTGGGCCACTCGCTCATCAACGCCCTCATAGCGCCCGCAAATCAAAACAATTTGAGATGCGCTCTGAGAAAGATCCTGGGCCAACCCCTGCGTCAGGACCCGGCCCTGAGGCGACAGCAGGACCACCCGCAGCTGGGGCGGATAGCTTTCACGTGACTCACACCCCGTCAGTTCCTTAACCGCAGCAAAGATCGGCTCCGGCTTCAACACCATGCCTTCGCCACCGCCAAACGGACGATCATCAACAACGCGATGCTTATCGCTGGTCCAGCTCCGAAGGTCGTGCGCTATCGTTTCAACCAGTCCGGCTGCTCGGGCCCTTCGGACAATCCCGTGGTCAAACGCTTCGCGAAAAAAATCCGGGAAGATGGTAATAATGTCGCAGCGCAGGCGGTGCATTTTCAAAGAAGACTACAAATCCAACAGGCCTTCGGGAGGGTCAATAACGATTCGCTTCCGCGAAATATCAATTTCAACCACAATCGGCTGGGCGAGCGGTATCAAGCTTTCCCGACCCGCTTCGTCTTCCACTATAACCACTTCAACCCCGCCGGTCCTCAAAAGCTCTCGGACCGTGCCGACCGGAGAGCCCTGGTTAGTCTCTACCAAACATCCCTCGAGTTCCCAATCATAAAACTCGTCTTTCGCAAGCTGAACGCGTTCGGCTTCGGGAACTCCAAATTCAAACCCTACGAGCGTTTGTGCTGACTCGATGCTGTCGTAACCCTCAAACTTCAGAACTACTCGATCGTTGTGAAACGAAAACCCTTCCAGTTTCAGTTGCAGCTGCTGACCGGCTGACCCGATACCAATCAAGCGTGAGATGAGAGCAAACCGCTCCGGGAAATCCGTCAACACCTCCGCTGCTAATTCGCCCTTCAGGCCTTTCGTTTTGACTCCGCGAGCCACAATGACCAGCGACTCCTGGTTCTCTTCGTTTAACGAGCTCATTCCACAATTTCGAGGACGAAGCGATGTTTCTTTTTCAGACTTACCGCATGGGCTAACGAGCGCAGTGCGCGCACCGTTCGCCCCTGCCTGCCGATGATTTTTCCCATGTCACCGGGGGCTACGCGAACTTCGATGAGAGTGGCGCCCTCCCGATTGATTTCGCGCACGTCAACCGCGTCGACGTCGTCGACCAACTTCTTAACTATTATCTCAACGGCGTTTCTCATCGGTCGAAGCCGGGTTATGCCTCCGCCGCAGCGGCCGCCTGCTCTTTACCGCTGGCCTTGATCAGCTTGCTTACGGTATCAGTCGGCTGAGCACCCTTTCCGATCCAATAGCGAACCCGATCCAGGTTTAATTTGATCTCCGCCGGTTGTCGCGTAGGGTTGTAGGTGCCCAAATTCTCGAGGTAGGCGCCGTCGCGTTTGGATTGTTTTTCCTTCACCACGATTCGATATGAAGGTCTCTTTTTCGCGCCGGTGCGCATCAATTTAATTGCTAACAACTCTTCTCCTCCTCAGTTTCTGACTGGACCATGCCGGGCCAGTTTTAACGTCGACGCTTCTTTCTTTTCTTCTTTAGTTTTTTCCTTGATGGCCCAGCCGCCGGTAAAGCCCGTGTGTCATCCCCATTCTCTCCCGGGCCGCCAAGCTGGGGTATTCCCGCCATGCGCCTCATCATCTTGCCTTTAAGTCCGCTTCCGCCAAACATGCCCGAACTCGAGAGCTGCTTCATCATCTGGCGCATTTCACTGTATTGCTTGATGAGCTTGTTAACCTCGGCCACCGTAGTCCCGGAACCTCGGGCAATACGCCTTCGCCGGTTGGCATTCAAAAGCTTATGATCGGTGCGCTCTTCCACGGTCATCGAATCAATGATCGACTCGGTGCGCTTCAACTCCTTCTCCATCAGTTTCGTCTGCTCTTCATCCATTTGCGGCATCCCCATGCCGCCGAGCAGTTGATCCGGAAGAAGCTTCATGATCTTTGAGAAAGAACCAATCTTCTTGACCTGTCGAAGCTGCGAACGAAAGTCGTCAAGAGTGAATTCGTTTTTCTGAAGCTTCCTCAGCTGTTCTTCAGCTTCAGATTGATCGACTTTCGACTGAACCTCTTCGATGAGAGACAGGACGTCGCCCATTCCGAGGATTCTTTGCGCCACGCGGTCGGGGTAAAACGGTTCGAGCGCGTCGTACTTCTCGCCGACACCTACGAATTTGACCGGCTGGCCTGTGACCTGCTTGATCGACAACGCCGCGCCCCCTCGCGCATCGCCGTCCATCTTGGTCAACACTACGCCGGTTATGCCTATCCGCCGGTGAAACTCCTCCGCGGAACGAACTGCATCCTGACCGGTCATCGCGTCAGCGACAAACAGGATTTCAACCGGATGGGTCTCGCCTTTGATGCTGACCAGCTCTTCCATCAACTCGTCATCGATATGCAGGCGGCCGGCCGTGTCAATGAGCAAGGTATCGAAGCCGGTTTGTTGCGCATGCTTGAAAGCTTCGCGCACCAGCGTCAGCGGGTCGTTAGTTTCGACTTGTTCAAAGATCTGTTGGCCAGTTGCCCTGGCAATAACCTTGAGTTGCTCCCGTGCTGCGGGCCGGTAAACATCGACGGAGAGCAGCAGGGGTTTGCGATCCTGGTTCTTCGCGAGCCAGCGCGCAATCTTCCCGGTCGAGGTCGTCTTTCCAGAGCCTTGAAGGCCCACGATCATGACGACGTTGGGAATCTGCTTGGTAAAGACCAGGCGGGACGATTGGCCTCCCAGCAAATCGACCAGCTCGTCGAAGACTATCTTGACAACCTGTTCGGAGGGCTTAAGCTCCTGCCAAACTTGTTGTCCTTCGGCCTTTTCCTTGACAGAGGCTATAAAGTCTTTTGCGACCTTATAGTTGACGTCGGCTTCAAGCAGGGCGAGACGAATCTCGCGAAGTGCGGCGTCAACATGCTCTTTCGTCAGCACGCCTTCGCCGCGCAGATTCTTTAGAGTCCGTTTTAGCTTGTCCGATAAGGACTCAAACATAGATCACTCTGGCGAAGTTTCCTGCCGGCGGCGGAAACGAGGATGATAGCGGCCAGCCTGAAAGAGTGTCAAGGTAAGCACCCTAACTGTTGGTGTGATTGCCCGTAAGCCCTAAGATCGTCTCCACTTCCGGCTTGATAAGGTAAGGTGAGAATCCTTAAACGGAGAAATAACTTTGAAAACCACGCGGATATCTAAAAGCCTTTTTTTAGCGATTTTTTATCCACGTACTGTCCTGGTGTTGGTTCTGCTCGCGTTTTTGGGCGCCTCGCAGACTCCGCAGATCTCTCATGCCCAGCAGCGTGGGAGCCGGTTTACCGACTCTCTAAAACTCGAAGAAGTGGCCCCCGGAGTCGAATACGGCCAAGTCACCTCAACCGGAGGCGCCTCGAAAAAGGAGGACGCGGGCCCCTGGCTGATAAGTGTCCTGCGCGTAGATTTGCAGCGTGCAAGATTGAAGATCGTTCGCGCTTTGGATGAGGGCGTTGGCCTCGAAACGGTAAGTTCACTGGCGTCGAGACATGGGGCAACGGCGGCGGTGAATGGAGGCTACTTCAGAACCTCCGGAACTTATCGAGGTGAATCCATAGGACTTCTACTTCTGGATCGCAAGCTCATCAGTGAGCCGTATAACGAGCGCGCGGGTCTGGGACTAATCGACGCTGGCGACAGGACCGATGTAGTGCTTGGCCACGTCAAGTTTTCCGCCGAGATCTCAATCGGCCGCGCAAAACGTAAGGTGGAAGGGTTGAATCGGCCGGTGGCGAAGGATGAATTGATCGTCTTCACTCCTGAGTTTCATCGCACCACTTTGACCTCCCCGGGCGGGATTGAAGTCGTAGTCAGAAGAAACCAGGTGGTCACGGTTGCCGACACCCGTGGTAGCAGCGAGATCCCATCCGACGGCTATGTGATCTCGGCGGCCGGCAACTCACGCGATTGGCTCAAACGAAACGCGCGGAAGGGCTCGCGTTTGACCTTCAGCTGGAAACTGACCTCGATCGAGCCAACTCACCGAGATGCCTGGCAGCGCGCCCACAGCCAGCTTGGAGCGGGACCTCAGTTGATTAAGGCCGGCAAGATCGAGATTACTGAGAAGCAGGAAAAGATGGCTGAGGAGTTCGCCGTAGCCCGCCATCCGCGCACCGCCATCGCGAAGCTCGATTCGGGCAAAGTCCTGCTGCTTGCCGTGGACGGACGTCAACCCGGCATCAGCGTCGGGATGTCCCTCGAAATGTTGTCTGAGCTCCTGCTCGAATTTGGGGCCGTCGAAGCCATCAACCTTGATGGCGGCGGTTCGACCACAATGGTCGTCAAGGACAAGCTCGTCAGCCGGCCCTCAGATCAGACCGGCGAACGGCCTGTCAGCGACGCAATACTGGTTTTTTCAAAGGCCAACTGAGTAAAAACCATTTAGTGGACGCCTTTTGGCTCATATGCTAAATTCTCGCTTGAAATTGGATGAAAGCGCCGCGCTTGATGCCTCCCAGCAGAACACAACCGTCGTGCGGTATGAAAAGCGTTGTGAATTGACCGTTTCTAAAGGAATACATGACTAAGAACGCTGGTTCTGGAGCAGGTCGTCCGGAATCTGAAGAACCCTCTACTGGAAAAGGGGTGGTTGATCTAGCCAACGCCCGAGTACGCCTGCGTTCGCGTCCCCCTGCCGCTTCGAACCAAAATCTGCTCGAGGAACTAGACGAGGTTCAGTCGCTGTTGGATCAGGGTCTTTCGGCGGAGGCCAAGACCCGAATCGCCTCTCTTATTGCGGCAGCCCGTGACCAGCATTTGATACTGGCACTCGCCCGCTGTGCCTTGTCCACAGCCCTTGAAATGCAGGGTCAGTATCGCGACTCGCTGGCAGCGGTAGCGATGTACGAGACCCCTGAGTCGAGAGAAAAGCTCGATCATAAGACGATTCAAGCTCTCAAGGTCCAAATCGGTCTGTCTTACAACTACAACGGCGATCATCCGAAGGCCATTTCACTTCTCAAGGGAGCTTTGCAGGAATTCCCTGAGAACGGCAACGAAAACAATCTCGGTCCCATTTACGCTGCTCTGGCGCGCGTTTATCGAAGCATTAGCGAGTATCAGATAGCGCGCGACTATTCTCAGCGCGCGCTCGAGCACTCACGTCAAACCGGGGAGTGGCGAGGTCTTGCCGAAGCGTATTCCGGGCTTGCATTGGCCTTGCTGCAGGAAGGCGACTACGAGGGGGGACTGGAAAACTTTCAACAAGCTTTGAAGCTGATCGGCGATCGCCCCGCCAGTTACATGCTTGGCAGAATCTACGCCAGCATGGCAGGCGCCTGTTGGTTTCTCAAGCGTCCTCAGGAAGGCATTCGCTACCTCGAGAAGGCAATTGGCTATTACGAGCGCACCGATCATAAGGCCAGCGCGGCAAACGGTTACAACAATCTTGGGATTAACCTGATCTTGATCGGCCAATGGGGACGAGCCCAGGAGGCCCTGCAACGCGCTTTGGAACTGGCAACCGAAGCCGACGAACGAGCCGAGAAGGTCCCTATGATCCTCGATTCGCTCGGCGAGTTGCTAATGTTGCGCGGCGACCTTGATGAAGCCAAAGACTATCTGACACGAGCCGTTGCGCTTGCGACCGAAGATGGTAACAAGTGGTACGCCTGCCAGGCACTAAGAACCCTGGCCCGTTGTTACCTGGCCATGGAAGATCATGCAAGGGGCCTGGCGAAGGCCGAAGAAGCCCTGGCCCTCGCCGAGAGCATCGGCGATCGGCAAGCAATTTGTGAGTCGCAATTGATTCTGGCTGAGACTCACCTGCGCAATGGCGATACGGATAAATGTTCTGAGCACTTGCAAGTATTGGCGGAAGCAACCACCGAATCCACCACTGACCTTAGCCTGACCGGGGAAGCTCATCGAGTTTCCGGCATGATGGCGATGCTCCAATCGGACTTTCCGTCCGCTGCGCAGCATTTCGGCAGCAGCGTGTCTATCTTTGACATGCTCGGCGATCGTTATCGCGCCGCTCGCGCCCATGGGGAACTCGGCCGCGCGTATTCTTCGAATCAGCCTAGCCGGGCAATCGAACATCTCTCGCGAGCGATAAACGCTTTTCGGGAACTCGGCGCAAAACTCGATCAGGCCCGGGCCGAAGCGGCCATGGCCAACCTTGATCGTTCAGCACCCGAAAGAAGCGAAGAGCAATCGGCCCTGACCCAATTGCTCACGCTACGTCTGGCGGAAGCAGTTAGTTCGCGAGAACTACTCTTGCGCGAACTCGCTGCCATCATGCGACAGGAAACTAACGCCAAGTCTGTGGTCATTACCGAACCAGGCGATCACAATCGCTCTCGAGTGGTTATTGCGCATGGCGCCTCGCCGGCGCAAAGTGCCAAAATCGCTGCCGAACTCGACACCTGTGAGAATGAAGAGGCTCAAGCCGCGTACGCGAAAAAGAACGATGCCGCGCTGGTTAAGCTTCATTCATCCCATGCGCTGCCGGCCATTCTTTACATCTCACCTCGCAGTCGAGCACAACTTCCTGGAGGGCTTTCGCTCGATCCGCTAATCCGTGTGGCCGAACTCGGCATGGATGTCTGTGCGCTGCGAAGCGGCTCGCAAAAAGGATCGCGCGTTCAGCAACCCGCTGAACTCACGGGTACAAGTTTGATGCCCGGGTTCATTCACTCAAGTCCGGCAATGACTAAACTGGTCGAAGAGGTCCACAAGATTCGCTCCTCGGATGTGACCGTTTTAGTTACCGGGGAGTCAGGGACGGGCAAAGAACTAGTCGCGCGGGCCATTCACGCACTTTCGTCCCGCCGTTCGAAGGTCTTCGTCCCCTTCAACTGCACCGCCGTGCCCAAGGAGCTTTCAGAGGGTTACCTTTTTGGTTACCGGCGCGGTGCGTTCACCGGTGCAGTTACCGACTCTGCTGGTGTTATTCGCACGGCCGCCGGCGGCACGCTCTTCCTCGACGAAATCGGCGACCTTCCGCTCGACGTGCAACCGAAACTACTGCGTTTTCTTCAGGAAGGTGAGATACAACCGCTGGGTGAACAGCGACCGACGAAGGTTGACGTACGCATCATCGCCGCGACAAATACTGATCTCGAAGAGATGGTGGCACAGAGTCGGTTCCGCGAAGATCTTTACTATCGCCTCAATGTGATCCGCTTGAGAGTGCCTCCACTGCGCGAGCGGCGGTCGGAGATTCCGACGATCGTTAGCTACTACATTAATCATTACTCGGCAAAGTTTGGCCGCAAGGATCTGCAAATCACGCCGCAGGCTGTTGACCTGCTAATGGTCAGCGACTGGCCCGGCAACGTCCGTCAGCTTTGCAACGAAATCCAGCGCGTAGTAGCGCGGGCTGAGGATGGAACAGTCATCACGCCTGAACAACTTTCACCTGAACTGAAACGCACCTCTGCACCGGCCACGCCCAGTGCGCCAGCCTCTGCTCTCGCTTCAATGCCCGGCGCAGCTTTGCAGAACGTTACCCTTGCGGACGCCTTAGCGGAAGTTGAACGGCGAATGATTTCTGACGCTCTTCGGAAGCATGGTGGCAATATTTCTCGCGCCGCTCGCGAACTCGGGCTTACCCGACGTGGACTCTATCTCAAACTCGAGCGTTACCAACTAAGCGCCAGCGCCTAATCGAGACTACCGCCGCGTCGCACCGCAGCGGCAATTCCCACCACATTTTCGTCAGATTTAGAGGCGTCGCCGTAGGCGGCAAACAGAGAGGGCGCGACTTTGCGCAGGGTAAGGTCGAGTAACTACGGAGATGACTCTTATGTTTTTTTGGCGATGTCAGCGACGCTTTTGGAATGGCGATTGGACCTTATTGATCAGCTGAGAGGAAATCACCCCGTTGCGCCTGGGCCGTCATCTTTCAGATCCCAGGCGACCTCTCACCATTTTTTCGGTTGACGCCTGTTTCTTCTTCAACGATGAGACCGTCAAACAAGTGCACGATGCGATCGGCATGTTTCGCGTAACGCGCGTCGTGGGTCACCATGCAGATCGTTGCACCGTTGCGATGCAATTCCTGCAATAGTTCCATCACCGCTTCGCCGTTGGTTGAATCCAAATTTCCCGTTGGCTCATCCGCCAGCAGGATGCTTGGCTCACCGCCCACCGCGCGGGCCACTGCCACCCGCTGCTGCTGACCACCAGAGAGTTGGCTGGGAAGATGCTTGGCTCGGTGCGCCATCCCCACCCGCTCAAGCGCGTCCGTCACCCGCTGCTTCCGATCACTCGAATTCATCCCCCGGTACGTCAACGGCAGC
>JAXIOV010000083.1:0-26157 GCA_045403245.1 Pyrinomonadaceae bacterium
GCTGCCGTTGACGTACCGGGGGATGAATTCGAGTGATCGGAAGCAGCGGGTGACGGACGCGCTTGAGCGGGTGGGGATGGCGCACCGAGCCAAGCATCT
This sequence comes from Pyrinomonadaceae bacterium, assembly GCA_045403245.1. Classification (GTDB taxonomy): domain Bacteria; phylum Acidobacteriota; class Blastocatellia; order Pyrinomonadales; family Pyrinomonadaceae; genus PSRF01. Next base: position 100 of record JAXIOV010000083.1, read on the forward strand.
TCCCAGCCAACTCTCTGGTGGTCAGCAGCAGCGGGTGGCAGTAGCCCGCGCGGTGGGCGGTGAGCCAAGCATCCTGCTGGCGGATGAGCCAACGGGAAATTTGGATTCAACCAACGGCGAAGCGGTGATGGAACTGCTGCGCGAGTTGCATCGCGGAGGCGCAACAATCTGCATGGTGACCCACGATCCGCGCTATGCACAGCATGCGGACCGGATTGTTCATCTGTTTGACGGTCTCATCGTTGAAGAGGAAGCCGGCGCCAACCGTCGCGAGATCGAAGATGCCAAACGGGAACTCAAAGAGAGCGGTTTTGGAGCAATCCAATGATCAGGCTGCGCAATGTAGAAAAGGCGTTTTCGCACGGCCCGGCGAAGACGTACGTTCTCCGGCGGATCGACTTTGATCTCCAGCAGGGTGAGTTTGTCTCGATCATGGGTCCGTCCGGGGCAGGCAAGTCGACGTTGTTGCATATCCTGGGCATGCACGACCCGTCATGGACCGGCGAATACTATTTTGACGACGTTGCCGTTCACTCGCTCGACCACAAAAAGCGTGCGACCCTGCGTAATCAAAACGTCGGTTTCGTGTTCCAGAGTTATCACCTGCTCGACGACCAAACGGTTTTCGAAAACCTCGAGCTGCCCCTTTCATATCGAGACGTCAGCAAAAAAGAACGGCAATCGATAGTCTGCGACACCCTCGACAGATTTCAGATCGTCGGCAAGAAAGATCTGTATCCGAGCCAGCTTTCCGGCGGCCAGCAGCAACTTGTCGGCATTGCGCGAGCGGTGGTGGCAAACCCGCGAATCATCCTCGCCGATGAGCCAACCGGAAATCTGCACTCCAGCCAGGGCAAAGAGATCATGGACATGTTTAAGCGCCTGAACGAAGAAGGCACCACGATTGTTCAAGTTACGCACTCCGAAACAAATGCCGCCTACGGCAACCGGATCGTCCAACTGGAAGACGGTTGGGTAGTCAAAGAGTAAGACGTGACAGGAATCCTTATGCATACCTCGAGCTTTCACGCGTTGCCGCCGCCGGCCCCGCGCGCTTTGATCGCCGACGATCAGCCAGACGTCTTAACCGCGCTGCGTTTGCTATTGAGAAATGCCGGTTACCAGACCGAAGCGGTCACGTCGCCGGCAGAAGTGCTGGAAGCAATCAAGCATAACGACTTCGATCTGGTACTGATGGATCTCAATTACGCCCGCGACACTACTTCGGGGCAGGAAGGTCTCGATCTGATTACGAATATCCAGAACGTGGATAGCGCGCTTCCCATTGTGGTGCTCACCGCGTGGGGATCGGTAGAGCTGGCCGTGGAGGCCATGCACCGCGGCGGACGCGACTTCGTGCAAAAACCATGGGACAACTCACGTCTGCTCAAGAGCCTGGACACTCAAATCGAACTTGGCCGGAAAACACGTCAACAGCTACTCCTTGATGCGGAAAGCCGCAACGAGAGCGACAAACTGCATCAGGAATTGGAAGAGTCACATGAGATTCAGGCGGCGTTGATGCCAAAAGCGTTACCCGAAGTCGACGGGTTTGACGTCGCGATCGCGTGGAAACCGGCCCGAGCGGTCGGCGGGGATTATTTCGACGTCCTGAAGTTTAGCGAACACCACACTGCCTTCTGCATTGCCGATGTGGCCGGCAAGGGAATGCCTGCGGCGCTGCTCGCGTCGAACGTGCAGGCTGTCTTGAAGTCTCTTGCGTCGGGCGAGGTTGCGCCCGGTGAGCTGTGCGCCAGGGTCAATAACGTCATGTGTGACAACATCGTGTCGCACAGGTTCATCACCTTTTTCTACGCCCTGCTGGACACTCAAAACAGAAAACTCGCATACACGAATGCGGGCCACTGCCCGCCAATGTTGATTCGCAATGGCGAGTGCCTGCGAATGAAGGAAGGTGGGCCCGTGCTCGGGATTTTCAGGGAACGACGCTACGTGCACGGAGACATTGACTTACAGAGTGGCGACCGTCTGGTGCTTTTTACCGATGGTGTAACTGAGGCTCGAAGTACTTCGGGTTCGGAATTTGGCGAAGCCCGTCTCGAGGGATTAATCACCAAATTACTGACCGAAGACCAAAAGCTGCGAGCCGCCGACCTGCGCGATCGGATCATGGAAGCTGTTAACGAATTCAGCGACGGCGAAGTCGACGACGATGCGACGTTGATGGTTGTCAAAGTGGACTGAACGGCTATTTGAATCATTGCTGCGGGATCTCGAAATCTCCCCTCGTTCTCGCTCGAAGACTGTATGGCGTACAGCCGAGAGATCCGCTGAGCTTTGCGTCATTGCGGTCCTGCCGACGGTGGCGCTTTTCGCTTGTCTGGTTCCGGCTCGCCGCGCAACCAGGGTCGAACCGATGGAGGCGTTGCGTTACGAGTGAACTGGTTAGTCAGAGTTGACTGAATAGCAGGGAGGAGTGCGATGGATTCATTGCTGCGAGATCTGAAATTCTCAGCTCGGTCTCTGTTAAAGCGCCCGGCACTCACCATCGTAGCCATTGTCACGCTGGCGCTCGGCATTGGCGCCAACACCGCCATTTTCAGCATTGTCCACGCCCTGCTGATAAAGCCGCTGCCGTTCCCGGATCCGGAAAATATTGTCGCGTTATGGGATCGGATGCCCGATCGCGGAGTCGAACGAAACGAAGTAACCGTTGCGAATTATCTCGACTGGCGCGCACAAAACAAGTCGTTTGAGCACCTCGGGATCTATCGCTGGTGGAGCGCCAACCTTACCGGCGGCGAATCACCGGAGCGCATTCAGGGCTTCCAGGTTACGCCGAATTTTTTAGACATCGTAGGAGTCAAGCCGGTTTTCGGCCGAGGTTTTTTGGCAGAAGAAGACCAGCCCGGTAAGGACTCCGTCGCCTTGCTCTCCTATAGCTTGTGGCAGCGTCGTTTCGGCGCCGATCCAAACATCGTCAACAAGACAATCTCCACCAACGGCGTTACGCGCACGGTTATTGGAGTGCTGCCGCCCGGCTTCAACTATCCAAAGGGCGCCGAAATTTATGCGCCAATTGCCTTGACGCCGGAAGTGTCGGGCAACCGCGGCAATCACAGTTACCTCGGAATTGGCCGGCTGAAGCAAGGCGTTTCGTTAGCTGGAGCGCAAGCCGATCTCGACGCCATCGCCGCCCAACTCGAAAAGCAATATCCCGAGAGCAATACCGGTCGTGGCGTTGTGATCTATCCGATCCTGGAAGACACGGTCCGCATGTACTCCACAGCGCTGTGGGTGATGATGGCCGCCGTTGGCTTTGTCTTACTGATCGGCTGCGCCAACGTTGCAAACTTGATGCTGGCGCGCGCGGCGGGACGGCAGCGTGAAATTGCTTTGCGCACTGCGTTGGGGGCAAGCCGGTTGCGCATTATCCGGCAATTACTCACTGAGAGTGTACTGCTCGGAGTTGCCGGCGGCTGTCTTGGAATATTGGTCGCATATTGGAGTCTGGATCTCTTTCGCACCGCGAATCCTGGCGAAGCGGCGCGCTTTGCGGCAGGGTGGAACCAGCTGGGGATTAGTCTTCCAGTGTTGTGGTTCACGTTGCTGCTTTCTGTTTTGAGCGGCGTTCTGTTTGGACTGGCTCCTGCCTGGCAACTTTCAAAACCGGACCTCAACAGTTCCCTGAAAGAGGGAGCACGGCAAACGACTTCGGGTTCCCACCGGCTGCGAAGTCTGCTGGTGATTTCCGAAGTTGCGCTTTCGCTCATGCTGCTGGTAAGTGCGGGGCTTTTGATTCCCAGCTTTCTCCAGTTGGTCAAGACCGATGCCGGATTTAACTCTGAGAATCTACTGACGATGAGTCTTGTCCTTCCGGTCGCTAAGTATAAGGAGGAACCGCAACGCGCGGCTTTCTATTCGGATCTGGTTAATCGCGTGAAAGCTCTGCCAGGCGTGGAATCGGCGGCGGCAATTAATCACTTGCCGCTTGGCGGTAGTAATTCCTCGTCCAGTTTTCTGATCGAAGGTCTTCCCACGCCACCTCCCGGGCAGGAGTTTGTCGGCCGATATCGAAACTGTACTCCCGACTACTTTCAAACGATGGGTATCGGCGTACTGCAAGGCCGTGCGTTCAACGAACGGGACAAGGCCGGTGCACCTCTGGTCATCATCGTCAATGAAACTCTGGCGCGAAAATACTGGCCCGCCACTGACCCGATCGGCAAGCGCATGCGCTTTAACGGGCCGATCGAAGAGAACCCCTGGATGCAGGTCGTGGGCGTGGTGAAAGACGTCCGCCACGAACTGAATCTTCCCATCACTCCCGATTACTACACCGCTCACGCGCAGGACGCCTGGCCGTCGATGGTGCTCGTCGCAAAGACGAGGGTTGAGCCGGCGGCAATGGCTGCGCCGATCCGACAGCAGGTTTGGGCGATCGATAAGGACCAACCGGTGTTTGACGTAAAGACGATGCGGGAAGTGCGTGCCGTGTCGTTGACGCTTTACAGCTTTTCTTCAGTGATGCTGAGCATCTTTGCCGGTGTGGCCTTGTTGCTCGCGGCGCTCGGGATCTACGGAGTGATGCACTACGCGGTAACACAACGTACACAGGAGATTGGCATTCGCATGGCGCTGGGGGCGCGCGCGATCGATGTGCTGAAGCTGATGGTGAGAAACGGAATGGCGATGGCGGTGATCGGCGTCGTGGCGGGATTAGCAGGAGCCTACGGACTGACGAGGTTGATGTCGAGCCTGTTGTTTGGGGTTACGCCAACCGACTTGGTTACCTACTCCCTGGTCACGGCGACATTGCTGCTGGTCGCGTTTCTGGCTTGCTACATCCCGGCGCGGCGCGCGACGAAAGTGGATCCGTTGGTGGCTCTTAGATACGAATGAGGAATTTTCGGATTTCGAATTTCGGATTTCGAAATCTATCTGTTTGCGGTTGATCGTTTCTGACCCGGAGGAAAGGCCGAAGCCCGGACAAATTCGAAATCCGAAGTTCGAAATCCGAAATTCATAAAGCCATGGAAGCTATTCTCAAAGATATTCGCTACGGAATCAGAGGTTTGGTCAAACGTCCAGGCTTTACGGCCATCGCTATAGTTACGCTGGCTCTGGGGATCGGCGCCAATACCGCTATCTTCAGCCTGGTTAATGCAGTCTTGTTGCGGCCGTTGCCGGTGTCTCATCCCGAACAGGTTGTGTCGGTGGCGATCAGGGGTAAGAACGATGCCATCAATGCTTTCTCATATCTAAACTACAAGGACTTTCGCGATCGCAACGATGTCCTTTCCGGCTTGCTCGTTTATCGATTTGTGCCGCTGGCCTTAAGTCGGGACGGTAACAACGAGCGGGTCTGGAGCTTTGCGGTTTCCGGTAACTACTTCGACATGCTTGGGGTGCAGGCAATCCAAGGTCGAACTTTTCTGCCGGAGGAAGACCAGACGCGCTTGTCGCATCCGGTTGTGGTCTTGAGCCATGGATTCTGGCAAAGACGTTTTGGTGCTGACCCGAATCTGATTGGGCAGGAGATTCTGCTCAACAATCATAACTTCAAAGTCATCGGCGTGGCTCCCGAGGGTTTTAAAGGAACGGAGCTGGTCTATTCACCGGACCTGTGGGTGCCGGCGTCAATGGCCGGATGGATCGAGCCGGGATCTACGTATCTCGACGATCGGGGCCAGGGCAACTTCTTTGGGATAGGCAGGCTAAAGCCGGGTATCAATGCCGATCAGGCTCAAGCTTCGCTCAACCTGCTGGCGCAGCAACTTGGCAAGGAGTATCCGGACTCAAACGAAGGGCAGACAGTCCAGATCACACCGCCGGGCTTCATCATCCCGGATTTGCGCGGAGGTGTGGTGAGCTTCACCTGGATTCTGATGGCGGCCGTGGCGCTCGTCCTCTTTATTGCCTGCATAAATCTGGCAGGCCTGCTGCTGGCCCGGGCCACCGATCGAAGAAGAGAGATTGCCATCCGCCTGGCATTGGGGGCCGGCCGTGGCAGGTTGCTTCGTCAACTTCTCACCGAAACCATCATGCTCTCGATTGTGGGAGGAGCGATCGGCTTTTGGCTCGCGATCTGGATCATCCACCTGCTGCTGACATTCAAACCTCCAATCGATTTTCCGCTAACCCTGAATGTCGGTGTCGACTGGCGGGTGATGTTCTTCTCCATGGCAGTGTCTTTGCTCACCGGTATCGTCTTTGGACTCGCGCCGGCGCTTCAGGCGACGCGACCCGTCCTCGTTACCGCCTTAAAAGATGCAACAGGGCAGGCAGGTTACCGGCGTTCGCGTCTGCGTAGCGGTCTGGTCGTGGCCCAGCTTGCTTTGTCGTTGGTATTACTGATCTCGGCGGGACTGGTGGCGCGAACGCTCCAGCACCTGCGGACAATGAACCCAGGTTTCGATACGCGCGACACGCTCACGATGTCGTTTGATCTCGGTCTTCAAGGGTACGACGAAGCCAAGGGCAAGCAATTCTATCGGCAGGTTGTTGAGCGAGTTCAGGGCCTGCCGGGAGTGCGTTCTGCCTCGGTGGCCAGTTCACTCCCACTCAGTCTCAACTACAACAGCAGCTACATCTTCGTTGAAGGGCAGCCGTCAGAACGCGGCGCAAACGCGCCCCTGGCGATGGTAGCCACCGTTAATCCCGCCTATTTCCAAACGATGGGCACGCCGCTTCTACACGGCCGCGAGTTCAATGATCAGGATCGCGAAGACACCGAGCTCGTAGCGGTAGTAAATGAAGCTTTCGTTAAGCAGTTACTTCAATACGAGAGAACCGGTGACGCAATCGGCAAGCGCGTAGGTATGAGGACTGAGAAGGGACCTTTCGTCCGCATCGTTGGGGTAGTCGAAGACGGCAAGTACTTCAATATTGCGGAGACCCCGCGCCCGTTTCTCTGGGGGCCATTCAGCCAAAACTACTACGGCAGCGCGAGCTTGATTGTTCGGACCTCTGGCCCGCCGCAGTCATTCATCGCCGCGGTTCGTAACGAGATGCGCGCGCTGGATCCGACTCTGCCGATCTACGGCGTCAAGACCATGAGTGAGCACATGAGACTGGCGCTCTTTCCTTCCCGAGTAGCGGCGACAATGTTAGGCGCCTTTGGTTTTGTGGCGCTCACTCTGGCGGCAATCGGGATTTACGGAGTGACGTCTTACTCCGTGGCACAGCGCACCCGCGAGATTGGGATTCGCATGGCTCTGGGTGCCCAGTTGTTCGACGTCCTGAAGCTGGTCGTCAACCAAGGCATAAAGCTGACGATCATCGGTGTCGGTATTGGTCTGCTGGGATCTTACCTGGCTACGCGCGCGATGGCGGCCCTGTTATATGGCGTGAGTGCAACCGACACAACAACTTTCATTGGGGTTTCCGTCTTGCTGATTGTGGTGGCGTTGGCTGCGTCCTATTTCCCGGCGCGACGAGCCACGAAAGTCGATCCGTTGGTAGCTCTTAGATACGAATGAAGGATCCGAAACGGCAATTGGAAATTGACAACTGGAAATGACGTCATGAATACACTGCTTAGAGATATTCGCTACGGACTACGTGGTTTGCTGAAACACCCCGGGTTCACCGCACTAGTTGTGGTTACGCTGGCTGTCGGCATTGGCGCCAGTTCGGCAATTTTCAGTGTCGTCAACACGGTCGTGCTGCGCCCGCTCCCATACGCCCAATCCGAACGCATCGTCGTGATTCAGGAACTTAACCCTCAGGGCAAAATCGTTCAGGTCACACCGGCTAACTTTCTGGATTGGCGTGCTCAGAACACAGTCTTCGAACAGCTTGCCGCCATCCTCACGCGTCCGGCTAACCTGGCCCTCGCCGACCAGGCCGAACGAATAGATCTGGCAATGACTTCGGCCAATTTCTTTTCAGTATTTGGGACGCAACCGCAACAGGGCCGGTTCTTCATACCCTCGGACGAAGTGGCAGGTCACGCCCCAATCGTCGTAGTCAGTCATAAGCTATGGCAGAGTCGTTTTGCCGGCGACACATCGCTGGTAGGCAAGCCCATTACGCTCGATGGCGTGAACTACACGGTCGTTGGAGTTGCGCCCGCGGGTTTTCAATATCCGGATAAAACCGACGCGTGGGTGCCGCCGTTCAATCTTGCGCCGACACTGAATGAACGGATGGATGCAACTCAAATCCGCGGCTTCGGGATGCTGAGTACCGCGGCTTTGCTCAAACCGGGCGTCGCCTTACCGCAGGCGGCGGCCGAAATGGAAACTATCACCGCCCGTCTGCGGCAACAGTATCCCGACACAAACAACCGCCGGTTTAATCGCGTCGTTTCTCTTCATACCCATCTGGTGGGAGAAACGCGCGGAATGTTGATGCTGTTGTTAGGAGCGGTGATCTTCGTCCTGCTGATCGCCTGCGCAAATATCGCTAACTTGCTGCTGGCAAGCGCGGCGACGCGTCAAAAAGAGATGGGTATTCGTATCGCGCTGGGCGCTTCGCGATTGCGAGTAGTGAAACAGTTGCTTACCGAAAGTGTGATGCTGGCCCTGGCCGGCGGTGCTGTCGGACTGTTATTGGCTCTCTGGGGCGTGGCCCTGATGACCAGGATGTTGCCGCTGAATTTTCCACGCCTGGGCGAAATCAGCCTGGATTGGCGAGTGCTGGGCTTCACGCTGGTCGCGTCAGTCTTAACAGGAATTCTTTTTGGCCTCGCGCCCGCGTGGCAATTTTCAAAGGCGGACGTTCATGAAGCACTGAAAGAGAGTGGTCGCGGTGCATCGACCAGCCGGCGGCAAAATCGTCTGCGCAATCTCCTCATCGTTAGCGAGGTCGCATTGTCAGTGGTCTTGCTGGTTGGGGCCGGTCTACTGTTTCGCAGCTTCCTTCGACTGCAAGCTGTCAATACCGGTTTTACTCCACAACAAGTGCTGACACTCCGGGTTTCACCGGCCGGTAGCAACTATCGTCGAGACGCTGACTACATTTCGTTTTTCGAGCAGACCTTGCAACGCGTCCGTGCCATCCCGGGTATCGAGGCCGCCGGCCTAATTAATACGCTTCCGCTCGAAAAGGGACCGCAGGCCGGTTTCAGAATCGAAGGCCGTCCTCCGCTGACAACAGACAAGTGGCCCAGCGGTAGTTATCGCTGCGTAAGTGCAGACTATTTTCGGGCGATGAATATTCCAATTGTGCAAGGTCGCGGGTTTAACGAACGCGACACTGAATCAGCTCCGCTGGTGATGATTGTCAATCAAGCGCTTGCGAAACGCGACTTTCCAAACGACAACCCGGTAGGCAAACGAATCAACCTCGGCAATACAGACGCTAACGGACAGCCGGTGTGGTGGGAGATTGTCGGTGTAGCTGCGAATGTCAGGAGCCTGGAGCTCCGCGAGGAACCGACGCCGGAGTTTTACCTGGGGTCGCTGCAAGACACGTTTGGCAACATGTTTGTAGTCGCTCGCACGTCGGTCGAACCAACGACCCTGGCTGCGGCTGTGCGTCGTGCTCCGGCGGAAGTAGACAAGTCTGCCTCCGTCTCCGACATCAGGACGATGGAACACATCGTAAACGAGGCGGTAACGCAGCCGCGCTTCAATACGTTTCTGCTGGGTCTTTTTAGTGGAGTTGCGTTGCTGCTATCTGCGGCGGGTATCTACGGAGTTACGGCTTACAGCGTCGCCCAACGCACGCATGAGTTTGGCATTCGGATGGCGCTTGGAGCGCAGGTGGGCGACGTTCTGAAAATGATCTTACGACAGGGAATGGTGCTGATTTTCGTTGGGATAGGCATTGGTTTGGTGGCGTCGTTTGCCTTAACGCGATTGCTGAGAACCCTGCTTTTTGGCGTGAGCGTGACGGATCCGCTGACCTTCGGCGTGATTACGGTGTTGCTGACGGTGGTCGCGTTATTGGCTTGTTACGTTCCGGCGCGGCGCGCCGCGAAAGTCGATCCGTTAGTCGCGCTCCGGTACGAGTAAAGAATTTCGGATTTCGAATTTCGAATTTCGTTTCGTGCGCGTTAAGCCGTTGGATGGTTGGACCTAGCGAGCACGTTGGTTTGCATAGCTGAGAATTTGAGGGAGGCATTGGATTAGAACATCGAGTCTCGAATTGACAAAATTCGAAATCCGAAATCGGAAATTCCCATGGAGAATCTTTTGAAAGACATTCGTTATGCGATGAGAAGCCTGTTGAAGCAGCCGGCCTTCACGTCAATCGCTGTGTTTACGCTGGCGCTCGGCATCGGCGCGAACACCACCATCTTCAGCGTGGTCCACGGCCTGATCCTGAGTTCACCGATGATCACGGATCCCGATCGCGTGGTGGCCGTCTGGAAAACCCCAACTGACAAGCGCGTCGAAGGCTTTGTTTCTTATCTCGATCTGCAAGATTGGCGCAAAGGAAATGAGAGTTTTGAAGATATCGCCGGATACAAAACACAAAGCTTTAATCTCGTAGACCGTGGAGAAGGTGAACGTGTCCAGGGAATGCGCGTCACCGCGAATTTTCTGTCGTTGCTTAAGGTCAAGGTTTTTCGCGGTAGAGACTTCCAGGCCGAAGAAGACAAGCGCGGCAGTCAACCCGTCGCCATCATCAGTCACGAATTCTGGCAAAACCGATTTGGCGGCGATGAAGCTGCGCTGAATCAACAAATAACGCTCAACGGTAAGGCGCACACTATTGTCGGTATCCTGCCGCAGGGGTTTCAGTTTCCCTTGTCGGTGAGAGATCCACTCATTTGGACCACTGTCACCGGCGAGGGTGGAAATCTCGATGAGCGTGGCGCTCAAGTGCTATTAGCCGTAGGTCGCTTGGAGCCTGGGGTCACTGTCGAGGGCGCGCAATCCGAAATGGCAACCATCGCGGCCCGGCTGGCGCAAGAATATCCGGCGTCAAACCGCGACACGACAGTTTACCTGGTCGGTGCACACGAACAGATCGTTGGAAAAGATATGCGACGCGCGCTCTGGCTCTTGTTCGGAGCGGTTGCGCTCATTCTCCTGATCGCTTGCACAAACACCGCAAATCTGTTGCTGGTCCGAGCAAGCGTTCGCCAGAAAGAGATTGCTATCCGGGCGGCGCTGGGAGCGGGGAGATGGCGGCTTGCACGGCAATTAATGACTGAGAGCATTATCCTTTCGGTGCTCTCAGGTGCCGTAGGAATACTGATCGCGGTGTGGGGTCTCGGCGCGATCAGATACTACGGCGCTGAGCAATTACCACGCCTGGATGAAGTGCATATCAACGCACCGGTCCTGATCTTCGCCTTCGCCGTTTCCTTGCTTACCGGTTTCGTCTTCAGCCTGGTACCGATTTTGAAAGCGTCTCGTCCGGATGTGAATCAGGTTCTGAAGTCCGGTTCTAAAGCCGCCACCGGTAGCGCTTCGTTGCGCTTGTGGCGTGAGTCGCTGGTGGTATCCGAAGTGGCTTTGAGTCTGATTTTACTGGTTGGCGCAGGATTGATGATCAGAAGTCTTGCCCAACTGGTGAACGTTCCGCCCGGCTTCGATCCCAAAAATGTGCTCACCGGCCGCATCAGCCTGACAAGTCAGATATACCAGAAGCCTGAAGAGCGAGTTCTTTACATTAATCAAAGTCTCGAAAGATTAAAGGCCTTGCCCGGTGTTGAAAGCGCGGCCTTTGTGGCTCCCCTGCCTTTCAGTGGTGGCAATGTCGGCGGTGACTTCCGGATCGAGGGAAAACCGATACCAGAACCCGGGCGCGAGCCGGTAGCTGATGTGCGCAGCGTCACCAACCAGTACTTTCAGTCGGTAAGAATACCGCTCCTGAAAGGCCGTTACTTCACTGAGCAGGACAAGCGTGGCGGTGTCGGCGCAGCGATGATCAATCAAGCGTTGGCCCAGCGTTATTTTCCCAACGAGGACGCGATTGGCAGGCAGATCTCAAACATCGGTGCAAATCAGAATGATGGCGATCCCGAGAAATGGGAGATCGTCGGAGTCATAGGAGACGTCCATCACAATAGTTTGACCAAGGCGCCGAATCCGGAACTCTACTTGCCCTATCAACAAAACAGTTGGAGCTGGGGCAACTTTCTCATTCGCACCACAGTTGACCCGGCAGCCTTGAGTCAGAGCTTTCGAGAGCAAATACGCGCGGGTGATCGTAGCGTGCCGCTAACGGCTGTGCGCCCGCTAAGTGAAGCTATTTCGACAAGTGTGGCTCAGCCGCGCTTCTACACTTTTTTGTTTGGGATTTTCGGCGGGCTGGGGTTGTTGCTCACCGTCACCGGTGTCTACGGCCTGGTCTCTTACACCGTGGCTCAACGAACTCAGGAGATCGGAATTCGCATGGCCCTGGGCGCGACCTCGCAGAACGTCGTTCGTCTGGTCCTCTGGCAGGGAATTGCTCTGGCAGTTATCGGCGCCGGCGTGGGGTTGGCGATTTCGTTTGCGCTGTCACGAGTCATCGCAAGTTTACTCTTCGAAGTAAAGCCGACTGACCTTGTGACCTTTGCGATTGCGACTCTGGTGTTGTTGGCGGCGGCTTTGTTTGCGACTTACGTGCCGGCGAGACGCGCAACAAAAGTCGATCCGTTAATCGCTTTGAGGGCCGAGTGAGAATTTCGAATTTTGAATTTCGGATTGGTGTGAATGTCCGGTTGGTTGAAAACCCTCGAAGTGCGGGGACCAAGCGATTTCAGGAATTTTGTGGAGACATCAATGAATACATTTTTCCGTGAGTTGCGTTATTCAGCTCGAATGCTGGCCAAGAGTCCGGCCTTTACGGCTGTCGCCGTCTTATCGATTGCGTTGGGTATCGGTGCCAACACGGCGGTGTTTAGTGTCATCAACGCCGTCTTGTTGAGGTCGTTGCCTTACAAGGATCCGAATTCGTTGGTCTTGCTGTGGGGAGACTCGCGAACGGAGGCCAGTTTAAAAGGACGCAACCAGGTCTCCGCCACCGACATTGCCGACTTCCGGAAGCAAGCCACCGTGTTCGAAGACATTGCCACTTACGCGGGTTGGTACCCGATAGTGTCGGGCGATGCGGCGAAAACCGCGGCGGAGAGAGTGCCCGGAATTCAAGTAGGGGATGGCTTCTTCAAGATCATGAGAGGTGAGCCGATCCTCGGGCGGGTCTTTACCGTTGAAGAGCAGGAAGACGGCAAGGATTTCGTGATCGTCCTGGGCAACGCCTTGTGGCAGAGCCGGTTTGGCGGCGATCCAAACATCGTCGGCAAGACTGTTCAACTTAACAGTCGCGTCTACACGGTGGTAGGCGTGATGGGCCCTGACTTTCATCCGCTGCCGTCGACTCTGGTAGCGCCGGAAGGACAGTTTTATCGACCTGTAGCCGAGCCTTTTGGCGAAGTCCATCGCGACGAACGCCATCTGCGCGCCATCGCCCGGCTCAAACCGGGTGTAACAGTGGAACAGGCCCAGGCTGAGGCCACTGTGATTGCCCAGCGTTTGGAGCAGGAACATCCGCTTACTAATAAGGACAACGGCGCAAAAGTCGTTTCAATTACTGACGACACCGTCGGCGGTATGCGGCGAACCCTGGTAATGGTTTTTGGGGCCGTTTTCTTTGTACTTCTGGTGGCCTGCGCCAACGTGGCCAACCTCCTGCTTGCCCGGTCATCCGCGCGTCATAAAGAGATAACGATTCGCGCCGCGATTGGCGCCGGCCGGTGGCAACTCGTTCGACAGTTACTCACCGAGAGTTTGCTGCTGGCTGTTTGCGGGGGCACGGTTGGGCTCTTAATCGCAACCTGGGGAACCAGCGTCATCGAGCGGTTCGGGGCGAAGATCAACCCCATGTTCAATGATATTCACATTGATCTTCGCACTCTTGCTTTCACGCTTGCGCTATCAATGATCACCGCACTGGTCTTCGGGCTGGCGCCCGCGCTGCAGTTATCGAAACCAAATCTCACTGAATCGCTGAAAGAAGGTGGCCGCGGAGCGGGCGGGTTGGCCAGTGGCAACCGCCTGCGCAGCGGGCTCGTGATCGCTGAAATTGCGATGACGTTGATCCTGCTGGTTTGTGCCGGACTGCTGATGCGGACCGTGGTGCAAATTACCAGCGTTGATAAGGGATTCAACTCAGAAAACGTTCTGGCGATGAATATTGGGGTGACCTCGGCCAAGTATCCAAAACCGGAAAACCGCATCGCCTTTTACCAGCAAGTGTCGGATCGCATTGCCACGATTCCCGGGGTGAAAGCCGCCGGGGTAACCAGCGTCATGCCGCTGAGCAAAAACTTCGATGGTCGCGGCCTGGCAGTTGAAGACCATCCCAGACCGCTTGGGGAAGAGATGACGGTTGACCTCTACGTCACCACTCCCGGTTACCTGAAAGCGATGGAGATTCCGTTGCTCAAAGGACGGACGATTGTTGAAGCAGACACAAAGGACTCGGCGCTGATCGCGTTAATCAACAACACAATGGCGCATGACTTGTGGCCGCATCAGGATCCGCTCGGTAGGCGCATCAGGTTTAGCGGCGACGATCCGAACAATCTGCCGGCCTGGCGCACGATCGTGGGGGTGGTTACTGACGTTTCGCAATACGCTCTCGATCAGAAACCACCAATGCAGATTTATTTGCCGCACAGCCAGTTTCCTACTTCGAACAACACGATTGTCGTCAAAACGACGGGCGCGCCGCAGTCGGTGATCGGCCCGGTGAGAAACGAAATCCTCGCAGTCGATAAAAATCAGGCCGTGTTTAATGTCACCACGCTTGATGAATTACTCGGCGACTCAATCGTGGTGCGAAGGTTCTTCATGCTCTTGCTGATCGTCTTTGCCGCGCTCGCGTTGGTACTCGCGACCATCGGCATTTACGGCGTGATGTCTTTTGTCGTCACGCAGCGCACTCAGGAAATCGGTATTCGCATGGCCCTCGGCGCGCAGGCCGGCGATGTGCTGAAGCTAATTGTGAAAAATGGAATGGTGTTGGCGCTGGTCGGTGTTTCAGTCGGGTTGGTCGCAGCGTTTGCGCTCACGCGTTTGATGGAGAAGTTGTTGTTTGGAGTCAGCCCCACCGATGCTGCGACATTCGCCGGCGTATCGACAGCGTTGACTGCGATAGTGCTGATCGCGTGCTACGTGCCGGCACGGCGTGCAACGAAAATCGATCCGTTGGTTGCTCTGCGTTACGAATGAGTTTGCCTGTGAGGTATCTAACGGCAGAAGGGTCACGGCCCAAAGTCTCTGGCGTCGCCATCGGCCTCGTTGCTGCTTTCGCCGTGTCCCGGCTTATGGCGAGCTTGCTCTTTGGTGTGAGCGCCGCGGATCCAATTACGTTTACCGGAATCACTCTCATCCTGACAGGTGTGGCTTTACTTGCGTGTTTCATCCCGGCAAGAAAGGCCACGAAAGTGGATCCACTGGTTGCGTTACGTTACGCGTAGGGAGGAACTCATGAGCTCATTGTGGCAAGACCTGCGCTTTGGCTTACGGATGCTGGCGAAGAACCCGATTTTCACGCTCGTGGCGGTGGTGACGCTCGCTCTGGGGATCGGCGCGAACACGGCGATCTTCAGCGTGGTTGACGCAGTCCTGTTGCGACCGTTGCCATACCCGGAGGCCGACCGGCTTGTCTTCGTCTGGGAGACGATGGCTTCACAGGGCGTGCCGATGTCTGGAAGTGCATTGCCGAATTACGAGGGGTGGCGCGATCAGAATCAAGTTTTCGAGGGACTGGGGGCTTTTTATTATGGCGACTTCAATCTTGCTTCCAGCGGCAGCGTGCCGGAACTCATCCAAGGCGCTTATATCACCTCAAGTTTATTTGAGGTTCTCAAAGTTACCCCTGAGCTGGGACGTCTATTTGCTAATGAAGAGGAGCAATTCGGTAGACATCGCGTCGTACTGCTGAGCTATGGGCTGTGGCAAAGGCGCTTTGGTGGTGACCGCAATATCATTGGTCGCCCGATTAACGTGGCCGGCCAGAGTTACTCCGTCGTGGGTGTGATGCCCAGAGGTTTACCGTTCTTCGACAACCTGCCGGAAACCGATCTGTGGGCTCCAATCTCATTTGCGCCAGGCGACAGTCGCGCAACCCGCAACAATCATTACATCAGGGTGGTGGGCCGGCTTAAGCCGGGGGTTACTTCCCAGCAAGCTCAAGCTGATGTAAGCGCCATTACCGCCCGCATGGAAACAGAGACGGGCAACGCCGGAATAGGTTCGCTGATTGTTCCAATGCAGGAACAACTAACCGGCGATTCGCGGAAAGCGTTGTTGATCCTGCTCGGGGCGGTGGCACTTGTACTGCTGGTGGCCTGCGTGAATGTGGCCAATCTGTTGCTGGCTCGTGCCTCAGCGCGTGGAAGAGAGCTGGCGATTCGCGCCAGTCTCGGTGCCAGCCGCTGGCGGATCATCCGTCAGGTAATAATCGAAGGCCTGCCACTCGGCCTGTTGGGCGGAATTCTGGGAGTAGTTCTCGCGCTGTGGGGGATCGAGCTTCTTTCATCGATGTTGCCAACCACTTTGCCGCGGGGCAATCAGATCACGGTGAATGCGCGGGTGCTGGTTTTCACCTCCGGGTTGTCTCTCCTGGCTATCTTGATCTTCGGACTGCTGCCCGCGCTCCAGGCGGGCAAGTCGGATGTGCGGGAATCTCTTAACGATGGCGGCCGTAGCGGCATCGGCAGCCGTAAGCAGGGTCGCGTTCGCCGGCTCCTGGTGATCTCTGAAGTTGCGCTGGCACTGGTCCTGCTTATCGGGTCGGGTTTGATGGTCCGCAGTTTCTGGAAGTTGCGGGACGTGGATGTGGGTTATACGGCTCACAACGTCTTGACCATGCGCGTTCCGCTGCCGGCAGCGAAATATCCAAGTCCATTAAGCGCCGAGGATCCAGGCGAACCCGCGGGCTTAAGTTTTTCTGAGCAATTGCTGGCGCGCGTTAGATCTCTGCCCGGTGTCGAAGGGGCAACCACCGCCTCCATTCTTCCGTTGGGTGCTGGCACCGGTTGGGGCAAGTTCATGAGCGTTCAAGGACGAGAGGCCCAATCACTTGACGAAGTACCGCTGGTGAGATTTGCACTGGTGAGCCCCGATTATTTTGAAACCTGCGGGATAAGAGTTCATCAGGGCCGCTCCTTTACGGAATATGACACTGGCAAGTCGCAGCAGGTTGCGATCATTAATGAAACCGTAGCACGACGTTATTTCCCAAATGAGAATCCGGTGGGGAAGACCATCTGGATGGGCGCGCCGGAATATTTGTTCCCTCCGGAAGAGCAAACGCCCGAGAACCGTTTTCCGCGTCGCACAATTGTGGGCGTTGTTTCCGATGTGAAAGGCACCAGTCTAAGTCAGCCGCCTCCTCAACAGGTTTATGCCCCAATGACTCAGTACCGGCGCGAGGGCTGGAGCAACGTCTTAATGCTGGCTGTCAAAACCACGGCGCCGCCGGAGTCCCTCGCCGCTGCTGTCCGTCAGCAAGTGAATGCGCTTGACGGTGATCAGGCGGTTAACAATGTCAGGACCATGGACGAACTGCTGCAGCGCGGTCTCTCGGAATCTAAGTTCGCCTTATTGCTGTTTAGTTTGTTCGCCGGGCTCGCATTGGTCCTGGCGGCCATTGGCATTTATGGAGTCATGGCCACGACTGTAACCCAGCGTACAAGCGAGATTGGCTTGCGAATGGCGCTCGGCGCGCAAAAGCGCGATGTGCTGCGGCTGGTAATCGGGCAGGCTATGACCCTGGTTGTGATTGGCATCGTTGCCGGTGTGGCTGGGGCGGTCGCTTTAACGAGATTGATGGCCTCAATGTTGTTTGAAGTGAGCGCAACGGATCCGATCACGTTTGCAGTGATAGCAGTGATCTTAACTGGAGTGGCTTTGCTCGCGTCTTACGTGCCGGCGCGGCGCGCCACGAAGGTAGATCCGTTGGCAGCGCTTCGGTGCGACTGATTTGTAGGGGCGTCTCCGTGGCGCGCCGGGTTGGGGCAAAGGTTTCTCAGGAGAAAACGCACCGGGTCGCGGAACGCCTGGGTCGAGTGGAAGGCGCCCACGGCGGGACGCCCCTACAAGCAGGACACGGTTTCGAGTGACATGGAACTACTAATTAAAGACATACGCTACGGAATTCGCAGCTTGCTAAAGCAGCGGAGCTTTGCGGCGATCGCGATCATTACCCTGGGGCTTGGCATTGGCGCCAACACCGCGATGTTCAGCGTGATCAATGCAGTGTTGTTGAGACCATTGCCTTACGTCGAGCCCGATCGGCTGGTCTGGATGAGCGAGTCTGGCACTGAAGTGGCGAACCGTTGGGTGTCTTATCCAAACTTCGTCGATTGGCGCGAACGAAGCAAAAGTTTTGAAGCGATGTCGACTTTTCGGGGCTGGGCCACAACGCTGACCGGCGCCGATCAGGCAGTAAACCTCAACGCGCGCATGGTGACCGCCGACTACTTCAAAGTCATGGGCGTGGCTCCATTCCAGGGCCGGGGATTTACCGCGGAGGATGACAAACCCGGCGCGGCGCCGGTGGTGGTGCTCGGTCACAGTTTCTGGCAGAAACAATTCGCCGCCGACAAATCAATCATCGGCAAAACGATCACGCTCGATGATCGAGCGTACGCAGTGATTGGCGTGATGCCGCAAAGCTTCCAGCACCAGGGGCCGCCGCCTCTATGGTTGCCTGTCGGTCCGCAGAACTGGAATGAGAGAGACGTCAGAATTGCGGGAAATGTGGTCGGGCGGTTGAAGCAGGGTGTGACCGTTGATCAGGCACGCTCGGAAATCAACATGATTGCGCAGCAACTGGGCCGCGAATATCCGGTCGCGAACGCCGGCACTGATCGAGTGAAGGTAGTTTCGCTGCAAGAGAGCATTACCGGAAATGTTGCGCCCGCGCTCTTGATTCTCTTCGGCGCCGTTGGTCTGGTCCTGCTGATTGCCTGTGCCAACGTCGCAAATTTGCTATTGGCGCGCGCCGCCACTCGACGCAAGGAGTTTGCGGTGCGATCGGCGCTTGGTGCGTCGCGGATCAGGATGGTGAGACAAGTTCTGGTCGAGAGTTTACTCCTGTCGTTGGCGGGTGGTGTTTTCGGATTGCTTCTGGCCGCCTGGAGCACCGCGTTGTTGAGCCGGGTAGCTCATGAAACGGTGCCAAGACTGACCGGCCTGCACGTTAGTTATGGAGTGCTGGGCTTCAACCTTGTCGTTTCTATTCTCACCGGCCTCGCTTTCGGTCTGATTCCGGCGCTGAGGTTCTCGAAAACGGAGTTGCAGGAAACTCTTAAGGACAACAGTGCAACAACCAGTGAACGAGAAGGGAAGAGACTCCGCGGCGCGTTGGTCCTCGCCGAAGTGGCATTCTCGGTCGCGCTGCTCGTGGGAGCCGGGTTGCTAATCAAGAGCATGCTGCGCCTGTCCAACACGGAAGTGGGGTTTGAACCTCACAGTGTTCTGACAATGGACCTCAAGGTGTCCCGTACGCGTTATCAGGGCCGGGGTGAACTCTCGCGGCTATACCAACAAATGCTTGAGCGAGTGCAGGGGCAACCTGGAGTCGAGTCTGCGACGATCTCCGCGAGCCTTCCGGGTTTTGACACCGGTTGGACAAACGACATTTTGCCCGAAGGTCATGCCCCGCTGCGGCCCGGTGAAGTGATCAGTGTCGATTGGGACATCGTCAGTGCCGATTACTTCAAGACCATGAGGCTCCCAATCCTGAAAGGGCGGACCTTTACGACGGATGAGGTTGTGGGCGCCAAACGTGTCCTTCTGGTCGACGAAAACCTTGCGCGTCGCTTTTGGCCGAACGAAGAAGCCGTCGGCAAACACATTAAATATGACAACGCCACATGGGATGAAGTCATCGGGGTAGTAAAAGAGGTGAAGATTTATGGTTCCGAAGCCAAACCGCTTATCAGGATGTACACGCCGATGGGTGGAGCGCCGCCAAGAAAAGTAGTGCTGTCCGTGCGCACCTCAAACACCGATCCGCAAAACCTCGTCGCTGCCATCACCAGCGAAATTCACTCGCTCGACAAAGATTTGCCGGTCAGTGAGATCTCCACGCTCGAAGAAATTTTGGCGCGCGAGGTCTCGCCGAAGAAATTCAACACTGGACTGCTTTCTGTTTTTGCGGCGCTGGCTCTGCTCCTGGCCGCGATTGGCGTTTACGGCGTGACTTCTTATGCGGTGACGCAGCGCACTCATGAAATCGCGATCCGCATGGCAATCGGCGCGCAGCGGATAGACGTCATGAAGCTGTTCATGCGCGAAGGATTGAAACTGGTGTTGGGCGGGATCGTGATCGGCCTGGCGGGGGCCTTTGCTCTGACGCGGTTAATCGCCAGCCTGTTGTTTGGAGTCTCACCCACGGACGCGACCACCTTCGCGCTGGTCGCGATCATTTTGTTAGCCGTAGCGTTACTCGCCTGTTACATCCCGGCGCGTCGCGCGACAAAAGTCGATCCACTGGTGGCGCTGCGTTACGAATAGAAACTCGGGAGAAGTCCGGAGGAAGCAAGGATGACCACAGTTTGGCACAACCTGCGTTATGCGATTCGAATGTTGCGTAATAAGCCCGGCTTCACGGCCGTGGCGATTATCACGTTGAGCCTGGGCATTGGGGCGAATACCGCCATCTTTAGCGTTGTCGACGCAGTGCTCCTGCGTCCGCTGCCTTTTCCCAAACCCGAAAATATCGTCCTGGTGCGCGATGACCTGACCGGTCGTCAGGCTAAAGACGTGGGGTTGTCGGTTGATGAACTGAAGGATTTGCAGGAACGCTCGGGCGTTTTCGAGGAGGTATCCGCTCTATGGCCCATCGATGCCAATCTCACCGGATCCGATCGACCCGAGCGGATCGAAGTGCTGGCAGTCAGTCCTAATTATTTTTCACTCCTCGGCGCATCCGCCCAGCTGGGACGTGTCTTCGGGCCACAGGATCAAGCTCAAGGGTTCGCCGAAGGAGTAGTTATAAGCGACGGGCTCTGGCGCCGTCTGTTCGGATCCGATGCCAACGTGTTGGGCCGGAAGGTCTATATGGATAGCGACGTCTACTCAATCGTAGGCGTGATGCCGCCTGGCTTCCGGCATCCGGGCAAGACATTGCGCAATGAAGTGGAAATGTGGGCCACCGCCGGCTTCAGCGCTAACCCCTTTGGTCCACCGGTGCGCAACGAGCGAATGCTTCCGGGCGCCGTCGGAAGAATAAAACCAGAGTTGACTGTAAAACAGGCGCAGGCAAAGCTCGACTCCTTTGTAGCGAACCTGCGCAACGAATTTCCCAAAGATTATCCCTCAGAGGCTGGTTGGACAGTCACGCTTTTACCGGCACGGGAGACGCTGGTTGGCAATGTTCAGACAACGCTCCTGGTATTGCTTGCGGCCGTCGGCCTCGTGCTGCTGATTGGTTGCGTGAATATCGCGAACCTCCTCCTTGCGCGCTCATCAGCGCGACAGAGGGAGATGGCGATTCGTTTGGCGATGGGCGCCAGCCGCGGCCGGCTGGTGATGCAGCTTCTCACCGAGAGTTTGCTCCTCTCGCTCCTCGGAGGAGCAGTGGCGCTTGCGATCGTGACGACACTTAAGGACCTGCTGCTTGGCCTGGTGCCGGCTGACACACCTCGTCTTCATGAAGTTGGAGTCAATCTGAGCGTTCTCATCTTCGTGTTTCTGATATCGACGCTGACTGGTTTGCTGTTCGGACTCATTCCAGCTTTGCAGGCGTCCAGGCCGGACATGGTGGTCAATCTGAAGGAAGGCACTCAGGGTGCGGGCTCTGGCGCTCGTCATCATCGCTTTCGTAGCGGCCTGGTTGTGGTCGAGTTTGCATTGTCCCTGATGCTGATGATTGCGGCGGGACTGCTAATGCGCAGCTTTGTGCGGCTGATGGAAGTGGATCCCGGGTTTGATTCGAGCCACGTTCTGCTGGCGCGCATCTGGCTACCGGTCCCGAACGATCCGGAACGCGATCCATATCGACCGCCGGCTAAACGTGCTGCGTTCGTCAAGGAAGTCCTGCGTCGCACGAGTGAATTGCCAGGCGTGCAATATGCGGCCATCGGCAGCGGCGGCGGTGTGCCGTTGATGGACCAGAACAAGCCGGGCGTCTTCACCATCGAAGATCAGCCGGCCATCGATACCAGTCCTCTGCGCACTAAATTTTCCGGGGTCAGTCCCGATTATTTTCGCGTGCTTGGGACGCCGCTTGTGCGCGGACGTTTCTTCACACCAGGCGACGACGAGCAAGCTCCCAGAGTCGTGCTGGTTGATGAAGCGTTTGTCCATCGCTTTTTTCCTAACGCGGATCCCATCGGCCGGCGCCTCAAGCCCGGTCCACGCGAATCCAATGCACCCTGGCTGACGATTGCCGGCATCGTCGGAAACATAAAGACAGAAGGTTTTGACCAACCCTATCAGCCACATGTCTATGTGCCGATTCTTCAGAATCCGGGTTACGCGATGGCGATTTATGTGCGGACGGAAGGAAATCCTACCGGCCTGACGCAGGCTTTGCGACAACAGGTACAGGCGGTGGATCCAAACCTTCCACTCTTCGGTGAGCAAACCATGGAAGATGTCGTTTCCGCATCGCTGGCGCAGCGCCGGTTTGCCATGCAGGTCGTGGGATTGTTTGGCCTGCTCGCGCTGTTTCTCGCAGGCATCGGTATTTATGGAGTGATGGCTTATTCGGTAACGCAGCGGACGCGCGAGATTGGTATCCGCCTCGCGCTGGGCGCCACCAGCCAATCCATTCTTCATTGGCTGTTGAGGCGAGGAATGAGACTGACTCTGATTGGAATGGGCATCGGATTACTTGGAGCGCTGGCGATCACGCGCCTGTTGCGCGGTTTGCTTTTTGGAATTGCCGCGACCGACTTGCTCACTTACGCGGGCCTGTCGCTGTTGCTTGCGTTCGTTGCTTTGCTCGCCTGTTACATACCGGCGCGCCGCGCAACCAAAGTCGATCCACTCGTGGCTCTGAGATACGAATAGGAGTCTTCATGCGAACAGTGTTTCCGCGGCAATAGTGGCGCCAAAAGCGCTGTCAGGCAGGGACACTCACAACAATTGAGAGGAGCTGATTTATGCAATCGCTGTTTCAAGACCTGCGTTATGGAGCGCGAATGTTGCTCAAGAAACCGGGCTTTACGGTTGTTGCAGTCATCACGATTGCGCTTGGAATCGGCGCCAACACGGCGATCTTCAGTGTAGTCAATGCAGTGCTATTGCGCCCCCTGCCGTTTGAGGATCCTGCGCGGCTGGTGATGGTCTGGGAAAACCATCAGGGGCGTGGCGGCCCGGAGCGCGAATGGCTCTCGCCCGCCGACTTCGAAGACTGGCGCGCTCAAAACGGCGTGTTCACAAATCTGGCCGCGATGAACAACTGGGGACCAACGCTTACCGGTTCCGCCGAGCCGGAGCCTTTGGTGGGCGCGTCCGTTTCACATGACATGTTTGCGTTGCTGCGCCGTGAACCGTCAATCGGGCGTAGCTTTCTGGCTGAAGAGGACCAACGCGGTGCGCCAAACGTGGTGGTGCTCAGTAACGAGCTATGGCAACGGCGCTTTGGTTCGGATCGAGGAATCATCGGCAAGGCAATCTCCCTCGATGGAGCCAACGTTACCGTCGTAGGAGTAATGCCGGCGGGCTTCAAGTTCCCGGTCATTCCGAACACTGAATTGTGGCGACCGTTGCGACCGACGATCAACCCTTCGTGCCAGCGTGGTTGCCTGGTGTTGCGAGCGATAGCGCGTTTGAAGCCTGGCGTGTCGTTTGAGAGAGCATCTGCGGATCTGAGCACGATCGCGCAGCGGCTCGAAGGCGAGTATCCGGAATCTAACAGCAAAGTCGGCGCGTTACTTGTACCGCTTCAGGAACAACTGGTCGGCAACATGCGACGACCCCTGATGGTCCTGTTGGGTGCCGTAGGTTTTGTGTTGCTGATAGCGTGCGCCAACATCGCAAACCTCATGCTGGCGCGCGGTAAAACCCGGGAAAGAGAGATCGCCATTCGCGCAGCTCTGGGAGCTAGTCGCGCTCGCGTTGTCAGGCAACTGCTTAGCGAGAGCGGTTTACTCGTGCTTGTCGGCGGCACCCTCGGTTTGCTGCTTGCATTTTGGTTGCTCCGCCTGTTCACGGGTTTGGGCCCTGCCGGCGCGCCACGGTTTGATGAAGTCGGAATTGACGGCCGTGTAATTCTCTTCACTCTGGGCACCGCTATCTTAACCGGATTGATCTTTGGCCTGTTGCCGGCGCTGAATGTTTCCAGGCCGGATCTCAACAACTCACTGAAGGAAGGCAAAGGCAGTGTGGATGGGGCCCGCGGTGGCCGGCTTCGTGGCGCGCTGGTTATTGCCGAGATGGCGCTGGCGTTAATGCTGCTCATCGGCGGCGGACTGCTGATGAAGAGCTTCCTGCTGCTGCAGAGCGTCGACCCCGGTTTCAATCCTGACCGGGTGCTCACACTGAACCTTTTTCTGAACCGGACGCAGTATCCCGAGTCTCCGCAGCTCAGGAACTTTTACGCGCAGGTACTCGATCGACTGAAAACCACACCAGGCGCGCAATCGGTGGCGGCAATCTCCACCCTGCCGTTGAGCGGGAATAACACCGACACTTCATTTCTGATCGAAGGGCAGCCGCCTCCGCCGCCCAATCAAGCACCGGTCGCGTGGTTTAGTTCCGTCAGCCCTGATTATTTTCGGACGATGGAACTGCGGATGGTTAAGGGTCGTGTGTTTACCGATCGTGACGATGAAAACGCTCCGCTCGTCGTGGTAATTAGCGAGACGATGGCAAGGCGGTATTGGCCCAACCAGGAGCCACTTGGGAAACGGATTGGCAGGGGACCCGATCGGTGGCGCGAAATTGTGGGGGTCGTGAAGGACGTTAAGCACTTCGGCCTGGATTCGGACACACCGCCGTCAATGTACTTTCCGTTGCGGCAGGTCCCGGCCCGCGGAATGACTCTTCTTGTAAGAACTGCCGGCCCGCCGTCGAGCATCACGCCCGCGTTGCGAACCGGCATTTGGTCCATTGACAGAAATCTGGCAATCGCCCAGGTCAGCACAATGAACGAACTGGTGGCGTCATCAATCACACAGCAGCGCTTTATTCTCGTGTTACTGGGATGCTTTGCGGTGCTCGCACTGGTGTTGGCGGCGGTCGGAATTTACGGAGTGATGTCCTATGCCGTCACTCAACGGACGCATGAAATCGGCATTCGAATGGCCCTGGGTGCGCGCAGCACAAACGTTCTGGGTTTGGTCTTGAAGGGCGGAATGATGCTGGCGGTGATTGGCGCAGCTATCGGAGTTGCCGGCGCGTTTGCGTTGACCCGGTTGATGAGCACGCTGCTCTTCGGCGTGACGCCAACCGACACTGCGACGTTTATTGGTCTCCCGGTCGGTTTGCTCGCAGTTGCACTGCTCGCTTGCTACTTGCCCGCGCGACGAGCAACCAAAGTCGACCCGCTTACGGCATTGCGGTACGAGTAGCTTTAGCCGCATACGGGCGGAAGCTCAAGTGCCGGTAGACACGACTGGTGAAAAGGAGCGAATCATGCAAAACCTGCTTCATGACCTTCGGTACGCAGTGCGGATGCTGGTCAAGAGACCAGGCTTTGTCTTACACCGTCACTCAGAGCACACGCGAGATCGGCATTCGCATGGCGTTGGGAGCTCGCTCTTCGGAAGTGCTGAAGCTGGTAGTTGGGCATGGACTGATGTTGACCCTGGTGGGCGTAGGGATCGGAATCGCCGGAGCGTTTGGACTGACACGTTTGCTGAAGTCGTTTCTTTATGGCGTGACAGCAACGGATCCTTTGATCTTTACCAGCGTACCGGTCTTGCTCGTTTTGGTTGCGTTGTTAGCGTGTTATTTGCCGGGACGGCGAGCTATGAAAATGGATCCGCTGGAGGCACTACGAAACGAGTAGAGAAGTTCGGATTTCGGATTTCGACTTTTGGGTTGACATCGATGATTGGAATTACAGAACCGAGCGCGGTAGCGCCGGGGTTGGGAATACAGAACCGAGCGCAGTAGCGCCGGGATTGGGATTAGAGAACCGAGCGCGGTAGCGCCGGGATTGGGATTAGAGAACCGAGCGCGGTAGCGCCGGGATTGGGATTAGAGAACCGAGCGCGGTAGCGCCGGGATTGGGAATTACATA
>JAXIOV010000175.1:0-42877 GCA_045403245.1 Pyrinomonadaceae bacterium
CGGTGAAGATACGACTGCGCGTCCGATTCAGTGAGTTTGAGAAAGTGACTCGGAAGTAGTCGAGTCGAAGCATGATCGAGATAGAAACGAGCGCCGCCCGATATTTTACTTTTCTTCGTCGCAGCGCGACGGTTGAAGTTATCCCGGCCATTAAAGGCCGGGGTAGCCAAAGACGCAACCTCGTCGCGTTAGCCGACGATTGAGGCAATGCTCAAGCGTCGCTGACGCGACGCGATAGCCAAATCGGTATCTCTTACCCGGCCTTGAAAGGCTCGGGCTAACTTCAAACCGCCGCTACGCGGCGAAGAAAAACGCCCAGCCATTAAGCTATTCGAGGACTTCTTTTGCAAGGCCGACTGCCTGGTCGAAAGCTTTGCCGTAGTGGGTTGCGCACTTTGGTAACCGCGAGTTGACTCAGCCGGCGCCGTAGGCGCGATCCGGTAACACGAACCCAAAAAAGATTAAGCCCGCTTAAGCGGGCGACAAAGTCAGTACCGGGAGCGGTAACGACCGGGTTATGGAAGACCAGCTTTCACGCGGTCCGGATCTCGACCGGCGTACGTGCAGGCGAGAACAATTACCATCTCGGCGGCAACACGATACCAAACCAGATAAGGGAATCGACGAACGATTGCTCGGCGAATGTCGCGGTGAACAATCTGATAAATAAGCGGTGTCGCGGCGAGTTGATCGATTACTCGCGACACTTCTGAACGGAACTCAGCGCCTGGTCCAGTCTGCTGTGCTTCGTACCAGACTTGCGCCTCGGCTATGTCCAACTCCGCGGCGCGACGGACTTGAACCTCGTAACTCAACGGGTTAGCCGTTCGAGCCGGGCCTTAACTTCCGGCCAGGGACTTTGATCGTCCGGGTTGCGTTCCATGTCTGCCAATCGAGCATCAAGCATCGCTCTTTCAGCATCCGTCACCGGCAGATCATCCGGCGAGAGCGTGTCCCAAACGACAGCGATAAGCTCCAGCCGATCAGCCGGGCTCAGACTTGAGACTTTGGCAAGAAGTGATTCGTCGATCATGATTGAAGGATACCGTAATGAACGGTCATGGCCTAGCTCAATGCCGCTGTCCAGCATCGAAGCTCGTGAGCAATGCGCATCCATTTGCGTTGTTGGTCAAGGCCCTCAAACCGAAAGGCGAAGCTCCTTTGCACGCGCAATCTCGCTCCTATGCCAGGTTCAAGAAACCAAACAGCCAAAGCGCTTGACTCAAGTATTGCGCGAAGACATGTCCAGGGTGAAACTGTTTGAACTGGTTCAGTGAGTGACCTCACTAGAGTCATCAATTGGTCCGCTGCTACTTCTGCCAACAGCACGCCCTGACTGAGCGCGGTCATGACCGATTGCGATCGCTCAAACGTGTTCAACTCTGCGATTGCCGGAGAATTTGGCGTTGGCTCACCGCCAAATTCGTTCATGAAATGGCTTGTGTTTTCAATCAAGTCATCCAACGTTCGCACTATTTGAATCAAATCATCTCGCGTAAGAGTCATATGTGCAGTCGTTGTGTCCCGGTCAATTCCCTTGGTCTGAGCGGAACAGAGGTTCCGGCACTCGCTTATCGATAAATCTCCCCACCTGCCGCCACAAACTCTTCCGCCTTCTCTTTCATACCAACCTGCAACGCTGCCTGCTCATCAATCTCTTTTTGCGCGGCATACTCCCTCACGTCCTGCGTGATCTTCATTGAGCAGAAGTGTGGGCCGCACATGGAGCAGAAGTGCGCGAGCTTCGCGCCTTCCTGCGGCAGCGTCTCGTCGTGATACTCGCGCGCGACTTCCGGATCCAGCGACAGGTTGAACTGATCTTCCCAGCGGAATTCAAATCGCGATTTCGACAAAGCATTGTCGCGATACTGCGCGCCGGGATGGCCCTTCGCCAGATCAGCGGCATGCGCGGCAATCTTGTAGGCAATGACTCCGTCCTTCACATCTTTCTTGTTGGGCAGGCCGAGGTGTTCTTTCGGGGTGACGTAACAAAGCATCGCCGTGCCGTACCAACCAATCATCGCGGCGCCAATTGCCGAAGTGATGTGATCGTAACCGGGCGCGATGTCGGTCGTTAGTGGGCCAAGCGTGTAAAACGGCGCTTCATGACAAGTTTCGAGCTGCTTGTCCATGTTCTCCTTGATCAAGTGCATTGGCACGTGGCCCGGCCCCTCGATCATCACCTGGCAGTCCTGCTCCCACGCGATCTTCGTTAATTCGCCGAGCGTTTCAAGTTCGGCAAACTGCGCTTCGTCGTTGGCGTCAGCAATTGAGCCGGGACGAAGGCCATCGCCAAGTGAAAACGAAACGTCGTAGGCGGACATGATTTCGCAAATCTCACGAAAGCGCGTGTAGAGAAAACTCTCTTCGTGATGAGCGAGACACCATTTGGCCATAATCGACCCGCCGCGGCTAACTATTCCCGTCGTTCGTCGAGCGGTGAGTGGAATGTAAGGAAGTCTCACACCCGCATGAATTGTGAAGTAGTCGACGCCCTGTTCGGCTTGCTCAATCAAGGTGTCGCGGAAGTTTTCCCACGTCAACTCTTCAGCTTTGCCACCGACTTTTTCCAGCGCCTGGTAAATCGGCACAGTGCCGATCGGCACTGGCGAGTTGCGCAATATCCATTCGCGCGTGGCGTGAATATTCTTGCCGGTGGAAAGATCCATCACCGTGTCTGAGCCACACTTGATGCTCCACCGCATCTTTTCGACTTCGTCGTCGATGGAAGACAGCACTGCGGAGTTGCCGATGTTGGCATTTATCTTCACCAGGAAGTTGCGGCCAATGATCATCGGCTCGCTTTCCGGGTGGTTGATGTTTGCAGGAATGATGGCGCGGCCGCGCGCCACTTCGTCACGGACGAATTCGGGAGTGACGAAATCAGGAATCGATGCGCCGAAAGACTGGCCACGGTGTTGGTGGAGCAGGGAATCGCGAGGGGCCTCTGCTTTAACGCGATTGGCCTCTGTCGCACCGTTGCGGGCGAGACGCCCGCGATCCCAGTATTCGGGATGCTCATTACGATTGGAGTTGAAAACTATTTCGCGGCCGAGGTTTTCGCGGATGGCGATGAATTCCATCTCGGGCGTGATGATGCCCTGGCGCGCGTAGTGCATCTGCGTCACACACCGGCCGGGCTTGGCGCGAAAAGGCGTGCGGCGCAATGCAGGAAAATCTTCCAGTCGACCTTTTTCCTTTTGCCGCGCCTGGTTCGCAGCGTCAAAGGTCAGATAACCATCGTCGATGGGTTTCAACGCGCGACCTTCGTATTCCTCGACATCGCCGCGGCCCATGATCCAATCGCGGCGCAACGCCGGCAAGCCTTCGCGCACGTCGCAGCTGACCGACGGATCACCGTATGGCCCACTCGTGTCGTAAACGCGAACCGGCGGGTTGTCCTCGATCTCGCCGTTGAAGTTGCGCGTTGGGTTCTGATCAATTTCACGAAAGGGAACGCGCACACCCGGTTGTGTTCCGTCAACATAAATGCGGCGCGAATTGGGAAATTGAGTTTGCTCGGTCGTACTGGGTTTGATTGCAGCGCTCATGATTGTTCTCCATCTCTGTGCGTCCTCTGAGTTTCAGTGTCTTGGTGGTTAGCAAACAGATTCAATCACCATGGAGACACGGAGAAAACACAGAAGATGCACAGAGAAAACAAAAACCGCTCCACCTGACTCAAAGGATGGAACGGTCGTTGATAACTGTTTCTCCCTTCGACGGTGCTAACCGTATCAGGTTCTAGGGGTCTCCCGATTGCGGAATTCCGAATGCGGTTTTCGGATTTGACTTGCTTTCAATCCGCAATCCGAAATTCGAAATCCGAAATTCTTAGGGACTCTCAGCCGTAATCGCTTTCCAACGACGGCTCCCCCGAAAACGTTGTGAGAACAGTTTACTACACGGTCAACGCGGAGACTAACTCGCCTCGAGAAACCGTGTAGTTCGCCTCTCATAAGGCAAACTGTTAATTTGCGATGAATGAATGGCATTCAACGTACCGCAAACTAACAGTTTGCTTTACAGATTAAGCCGCTACCTGGTCTCACAGGTTCTTTACTCTTACCGCTAAGCCTCCTAGAATGCGAGGGCCGCAACATCATTTCAAATCGACCAGAAGTTTCTGCTGGAGGAAACATGAAGCGAGAACGCTTGTTCCTGATCATACGTCTGCTGTTTGCGTCAATCGTAGCCGGCGCCTTCTTTTTCGCAGATGCTGGTAACCGCATAGCCTCGCAAGAGCGATCCCGGCAACGTGATGCTGGCCATCCAAATGCCGCGACTCCCGCTAAGCCCGCAAAAATTGATACTGCGGCAGCTGACAACGACTACTCCAGGAAGATTAACGAGTACACGACCGAGGCTTATTTCAAAACTGAGTTGGTGGACCATTTGCCGATGTCGGATAAAGTGCCCTCGCCCGACAAGGTGCTGGGTTATGTGGTCGGAACACCTAACAAGTTGACCTATACGAAAGACCTCTACCGCTATTACCGCGAGCTGGCCAAGCGGACTCCACGCGTTCGGGTGTTCACATCCCCGGAGAAATCAGAAGAAGGCAAGGAACAGCTTCTAATCGCCGTTGGGGACGAGAGTCTGCTGGCAAGGCTCGATCGATACAAAGAGATCACGAACAAGCTCGCCGACCCGCGTCAGATCAATGAACAGGAAGCGGCGGCCCTGATTGGCGAAGGCAAGGTTTTCTACTGGGCTTCAGGTTCAATACATTCTCCGGAAACTGGTTCATGCGAGATGTTGATGGAACTCGCTTACCGTCTGGCGGTCGAGGAGACTAACTTTATCCAGGAGATCCGCAAAAACGTTATCGTGTTGATCACTCCAGCGCTTGAAGTGGATGGCCGCGACCGGATGGTGGATGTCTACAACTATCGCAAGGCCAATCCGGGCAAGAACGCACCGGGACTCGTCTTTTGGGGGAAGTATGTGGCGCACGACAACAATCGCGATGGTCTGGGAATGGCGCTGGCGCTGACGCGCAACCAGATGAAAACCTTTCTCGAATACCATCCCGCCATCCTCCACGATCTGCATGAGTCAATCCCGTTTCTTTACACCTCGACCGGCACTGGCCCGTATAACGCATGGCTCGATCCGATTACCATCGACGAATGGCAATTGCTCGCGCACCACGAGGTTGAAGAAATGACCAAGCGGGGAGTGCCCGGGGTTTGGACGCATGGTTTTTATGATGGCTGGGCGCCAAACTACATGTTCTATGTCGCCAACGGCCACAACTCGATTGGCCGCTTCTACGAAACTTTTGGTAATGGGGGCGCCGACACCATCGACCGGACCGTAGGTGAACAATCGCGAAGAGATTGGTACCGGCCTAATCCCCCGCAGCCACGCGTCAAGTGGTCAATCCGAAATAACATCAACCTCCAGCAATCAGCGATCTTGTTGGCGATGAATTTTGTGTCGAACAACAAAGCCCGGTTTTTGCAAAATTTTTACCTGAAGAGCAAACGATCAGTGGCCAAAGCATTGAACGAAGGCCCACTGGCTTACGTTATTCCGGCGGATCAATCGCGGTTGGTGGAAGCAGCTGATATGGTCAACCTTTTGAGGTTGATGGGTGTCGAGGTACACACGGCCGATAAAGAAATCACGACGAAGGACCAGAAGTTTCCAGCCGGCTCGTATGTGGTTCGCATGGATCAACCTTATTCGCGGATGGCGGACATGATGCTCGACACGCAATATTACAATGTCAACGATCCACGACCTTACGATGACACCGGGTGGACGCTCGGCGCCCTGCGCAACGTAAAGACGGTCCGTATCTCTAATAAAGCGGACCAAAGTATCTTGAAAGCGCCGATGACCCTGTTGACCGCCGACGCTCGCGTAACCGGCAGGATTATCGGCGCAGCTGCGACCGCCGGATACATCATCAACCACAATACCGAGAACACGCTCGCCACTTTACGCTTCCGGCTGAAGGACCTGAAGTTTGAAACTGCTGAGGATTCATTCAAGGTCGGCGACCGTCAATTCAACGCTGGGTCGTTCATCATCAAAACAGAAGGGAACGGTGCAGACCTGCGCCAAAGGCTTGACGCTGCCTTACCGGAGTTGGGACTGACGGCGCTGGCAGTGGATAAGCTCCCGGCGGTTAAGACGCATGCTTTGGCGGCGCCGCGGATTGCGATTCTGCATACCTGGACCAACACTCAAAACGATGGCTGGTATCGAATTGAATTTGACAGGTTTCAAATCCCCTACAGCTACATCTCCGATCAAGTAGTGCGCAACACGGCGAACCTGCGTCAGAATTACGACGTGATTATCTTCCCGCCCCTGGGTGGTTCAGCGCCGGCGATCGTCAACGGGATTCCGATGCGCGGCGATGCCATTCCCTGGAAGAAATCGGAGTTAACTCCAAACATGGGACTGTCGCCCGATCAGACCGACGATATGCGTGGCGGAATGGGACTCGCGGGCGTAATTAACTTGCAGAGATTTGTCACGGACGGAGGTTTGTTGATCGTCATTGCAAATACCGCACGCATCCCGATCGATTTCGGGTTGACGACCGGAGTTTCGATTCAAGAGCCGCGGCAACTACAAGCGCGCGGATCCATATACAACGCGCGTTTCAGCGATCGGAAAAGCCCGATTTCTTATGGTTATGACGAGACGGTTCCGATCTATTTTAATCAGGCGCCGCTGTTTCAGGTGGCTTCCGGACCTGGCGGCGGCCCCGGTGGTGGCGGCGCGGGCGCGGGTGGCGCCAGCACGGGCCGCCCCTCCGGGCGTGGCTCGCTAACGGATCCGGACATCGTTCAGGCAATGCCACTGGCAGCGGCGACCCCACGTCCCTCGCCGAGTCCGGGCGAGGAGCAGTTAACGGCAGAACAGCGTCTGCAACTTGGCGCGTTCTACACGCCGCCTAATTTGCGGCCGCGCGTTGTTTTGCGTTTTTCCGCAGACGAAAAGAACTTGTTAATCAGCGGCATGCTGGCCGGCGGATCAGAATTGGCAAACGCGCCGGCGGTGATCGACGTTCCGGTGGGCCGCGGACACGTCGTGATGTTTGCCAACAATCCGATGTGGCGACATCAAACACAAGGCAGTTTCTTTTTGATTTTCAATGCCGCAATGAACTTCGATGCGCTCAACACGGAGCGTGCCGTGCAAACGCCGGCATCCTCCACGCCGGCGGCCGGCGATGATAATGATCAGCAGTGACGTGAGCCAGGATTTACAGAATTATCCGCAGCCCCGGGTTTGAGTCGTTTGCGAATTCAGGAATCAAATAGTGCTCAAAGCATTTCTTCTCAATCTTGTAAATTCTGTCAAAGAAATTCGACCTAATGAATAACGTAAGGTTTTTGGCAACTCAGACTTTCCAACGAAAGGGACAAAATCATGGCAGCAGAAATTGGCAAACGATTTCCGGAATTCAACCTTCAAAACCAGGACGGCGAAAACGTTACGCTCGCAGATTTTGCGGGCAAGTGGCTGGTGGTTTACGTTTACCCTAAAGACGATACTCCGGGTTGCACTATCCAGGGGAAATCATTCACCGCTTCGAAGCAGGAGTTTGACGAGGCGGGCATCGCGGTGGTGGGCGTCAGCGCCGACGACGTAGCTTCGCACAAGGATTTCTGCAACAAGTTTGCGTTTACGATTGACTTACTCGCAGATCCGAATCACGAATTGCTCTCGGCGGCGGGTGTCGGGCAGAGCGAGTACAAAGGTACGATGTATTGGAACCGCACCTCCTTCGTGATCGATCCAAGCGGAACTTTGCGCAAAGTCTACGAAAAGGTGAATCCGGAAGGCCACGAACGCGTGCTTCTGGATGACATTAAGGCAATGAAAGGGGATAAGTCGGCTAGTGCCTTGTCCGGCAGCTAAGGTCGTTGTTGACTCGAGGTGTTCAGGCAATTCTGTAGGGGCGGCACTCCGTGGCCGCCCGCGTCTGAGTTCCTCTGTTCTCAAGGTCGGAGATTTTTAAATTAGCCGCCGATGAAGCTCATCGATCGCGATGGGGCGACAAAATGCGGATCGTTGATATAGTGGCGCGGCTCCTTCTTCATCACCACGCTTTCAATGTACCCAACGATTTCCTGTCGCGTGGCGCCGTTGCGGATCACGTCTCGCAGTGAGTGCTCTACGGTTGAAAACAGGCAGGTGCGGATCTGACCGTCGGCGGTGAGACGGATGCGCGAGCAGGCTCCGCAGAATGGTTCGGTCACCGGGGCAATGATGCCGATTTCGCCGGGTGCGCCATCAGTAAAGCGATAGCGGGAAGAGGTCTCAGACCCGCGTGCAACATCAATCGGAGTTAGAGGAAATCGCTCGCTGATACGTTCGCGAATCTCGCGGCCTGAAACTACGTCACCGCGCGACCACTCGTGCCCGGAATCCAGCGGCATGAATTCAATGAAACGCATTTTCACGTCGTGTTCGCGGGCGAAAGCGGCAAAGTCGGCCACTTCGTCTTCGTTATGACCGCGTACGATGACCGCATTGATCTTGATTGGCTCAAGGCGAGCACGCTTTGCGGCGGCAATCCCTTTTAACACCTGGTCCAGCACGTCTACGCCGGTCATCCGTTTGAAGACGTCACGCTTCAAACTGTCAACACTGATGGTGATGCGATCGAGTCCGGCAACTTTCAATCCTTCGGCCCGGTCGGGAAGAAAATAACCATTGGTGGTCAAAGCGAGATCATGCAGGCCTTTCGATTTAAGTTGCGCAATCTTTGCGATGATCGTCTCGATGTCGCGGCGCATCATCGGCTCACCGCCCGTGAGACGGATCTTCTCAATCCCGAGCGAAACGAAGATGTCGCAAACGTATTCGATTTCTTCATACGAGAGCATCTGCTCTTTTGGAGCGATGGGCGGTTCGCCGTGGGGCAGACAATAGAAGCAGCGAAAATTACATCGGTCGGTTAACGAAACGCGCAAGTCGCGTATCGCTCGACCGTAGGAGTCTTTAAGCAAAGCGGTCACTTTTGGAAGTTCAGTTCCGAGCAACGTTTACAAAACCTCTTTTCGACTCGATGATACGCCGCTAACGCGAGCGTTCCAAATGCCTGTGTCCTCATCCAGCCAAAGCGCTACAGAAACGTCGGGTTAAGAAAGGAAAACCAGGACGGGGGCCCTTACTATCTGACGACGGCGTAAAATCGCCCGTTCCAGCGATACACCACCCGGCGCAGGCGGCGACCATTGTCATCGATCCGGCCGCGCTCGTCGCCTTTATAAACGCTAAAGGTTTGCGCTAATCGACGGCCGCGAATGATGTCCAGTTCGGCAGCACCCTTCGGCAACCCGAAATCGGCTGGTTTACCAAAAAGCATCGCCGAATAAATCTCGTTACTCAGTTTCTTTCCGTCTTTGAAAAGTTTTTTTGGAGTTGCCTTACCGGTATTTTGATCGGTGCGGAAGTAATAGTAGGTCAACCCGGGCGGCATGCTGTTGGCGGTCTCGACCTGGATTATTTGTTCACCGTTCAACCGCGCAAAGGCAACGCCTACGGAGTTGTCGACGCGCGAGTAGTAGCCATCCAGAAGTTGGCTGACAACCACTTTCCCTTTATCGAGATTGAGCAAAAAAGCAATCGAGCCGTTGTAGCCGACTTGATAACACGGATCGGAGATGAGCACCAGTCGCTGCTGCTGATTCCCAAACAATTGAAACAGGTATTCGCCGCTATGTAGTTTCTCCCTTTTCTTCGGCAGTCAATGAGCCCGCGCTGCCGCGGAAATCACATACGTTAAGGGCTTTAACGCTCGCTTGCCACCATCGCGGATCGTTGAAGGCCTTCAGTGTGTCGACGAGTTGCTCTATGGCCGACCGCCGCTCCGGAAGGCTCAGAAGTTGATCGTCCGAATCAGTCAAACTCTCGGGACAGTCATACACCAGCTTCGGTAGCGGGCGGAGCGCAGCATAAACATTCTGAGGGCAAACCGAGAGCGGCGCTCGTTGTTGGGCGATAGTCTCGCCCGAGACGATCGTGAGCGCGACGGCTAAGGTCATTAAGGAGGGCTTTGTCGTTCGCATCGGCAGACACTCCTTTACTGCTGTCACATGGGACTACGCATTCAAATGCCAAGCGCGGCGTTGCTCATAAAGACTGAGGCTGGAAACCGTTTGTTACTGCCGGGAAGTTTGAGCGTGCGTTTCAAAGTGAAATCAAACAGAAGCGGGTTGTAGTCGTAGATCTCGTTTAGCCACAGTCGCTCGTCCCTGGAGATGTAGCCATATTTCACCAGCGAGCCGGTCCTGATGAGCACGTTGATCGCCGGCAACGGGTAGTCGCTGCCATTCACCAGACGCTGTTGCAGGTCTTCTCGTTCCAGGATCGTCTGAAGCGGTTTGCCGCAACGATTAAATTGAGTCATCGCCGAGATGTCGGCAAATAGCAGCCCCTGGTACCGCTTGTCGTCCATGAGACGCAGAAATAAGTCAAAATTCGGCACCCGCCTTCTGTTTGGATCTTCGAGATCTTCGTTATCACCCAGTCCGGCGCAATGGGCCACGATTACTTTCACGCCCTGTTCGAGCGGACGCCTCAACAGCAGCGGATTGCCGAGTTTCTGATCCTCCTTCGCTTCAACCGCCTTCTCCTCTCCGCCGTGGCTGAGCAGGATCAAGTTGAGCTCCTTCATCTTCCGGTAAAACGGATCGCAAAGATCATCCGAAGGATCGATGCCCATCGCATTTGGCAGCCACTTAACTACCCGCGCGCCGCGTTTAGCGCCGCGCTCCAACTCCGCCAAGGCGTCGGGTCGGTATGGATTTACCGAGATGTTGGCGATGAAGAGATCGGGATTCTGTTCGGCAATTGTGAAGACGTATTCGTTTGGAACGTAGAACTCAGTCTTGTCAAGATTGACAGAGCCGTCGCGCCGGTAGTTTTTGTCAAAAGCGAGTAACCGGTGTTTGCCGTGGTTTGGAACGTGGGTCACGAGGTTAACCAGTCGCTCGACAACTTCGCGGTCTGCATCTTCAACGTTCGAGACTCCGGCGGCACTGAGATAGACCCGGAACTTCAAATGATGAAACGGACGGCGCCAACCTCTCATTTTTGGATGGACAAAAGGTTGACCGCTCGTGGCGCCAGTGCTGTTGTTGTCCTGAGTTCCGAGGCCGGCCAGATGTGTGTGGTGATCAATGAGTCGCGCGGGATCGATGTCTTCAAACACGCGTTTGACGAGATCCTTAGCCCGCGGGCTAAGCCTGTCATGCAATTCTTCAGGCTTGCTTTTGAAGGCGCCGCCAAAACGATGAATCAGACACATGATTTAGGCGGGGGTGGTGGCAAGAAATGGATTGGTCACTACGATGCCGGCGTAATCCTGACCATGGCTGAAGTCTTCCGAGTAGATTCTCCGACAACCGAGTTCGCGAGCGGCCGCGATGATTGCTGCATCCCAATAGCTCACCTGAAAGCGTTCCTTCAGTTGCAGAGCAGTAAGAATGGTCGCGGGATGAAGTGAAGCGGTGGGAAAATTAAGCCAGGTTTTTACGTATTCCATTGCTGAGGCGTGAGGTAGTTGAAACTGACGCTTCGGGGAAGTGGCGATGTGGTAGAACTCGCCGGCCACCTGTACAGACCAACCCCAATTCTCATGCAGCAAGAGTTCTCGAGCGCGCTCAGCCTTGGGCTTTTCCTCTGGACGATCGCTGAGCGCGTAAAGGAAAACGTTGGTATCAATGAATGTTTCCGCGTTCATGCATCTCTTCGCGCGAAGGTCTCACGCCAACGCCAAAGTTCCTGGGTACGGTGAAAAGACCGGCCATGTGGGTTCTGGCTTCGGAAATAGCATCATCGTCGCCATCAAGACTCTCGAGATACTCGGTTACGTGTTGATTGACCTCGGCTTCGAGATCCGTCACCCTCCGCGAGGCGCGACGGTATAGCTCATCATCAATCTTGATCGAGATTTCCTTCATAGTTGAAAGGTACTTTCGAAATTGGCACAGGTCAAGACGCTCCAATGGAAGTGCGTAATTCTCGAGTTAACTCCGAACTAGCGGGGCACCCGGCGCAGCCCCTGTGGGCACGCGAAAAATTAACGGTTGGGTCCTAACGGTGGAGTCAGCGCGAGCAAATGTTCTAATCGGTTCTTCTACTTCGTCGAGCTGACTCGAGGGAGTGCCCGCAACAGAATGAACAACAAGTATTCTCTCTGAGTTTTTGTCCATAGAAATTGGTAAGTTGCGTTGGTAGAGAAGAGACCTGCAATATATGGACTACCTCACTTCACCGTCAACGACATCTTGGCGAAATATTCCGTCAGGTTGCCGTTGTGGACCATCACTTCGCGCTTGCGCCAGTCGATGATGTAGACGGAATAGACACCGGCGGGAAGCTTTAGCTGATCGCCGACAGTCGCATACTTGCGGTTTGTTTCACCGATGTTTTGCTGATATTCGTTTACGAATTCAACGTCCTTGCCGTTGGCGCCCTGCTTGTGGAAAACGATGCCGATGAAGTCGACACCAGACGGAGTCGGGTTCTCAAACAGGACGTTGAAAGGCGTATTGGCTTTCCATTGATTTGAAGCACCCACGCATTTCCAGTTGTCGTCGATTTCTGTGCAGATGCTGACTTTGCCCTGACCCGCCGCGGTGTTTCCCGTGGCGCGTGGACCCACAGTGTCTTCACCAACTGAGAAATCCGTCGCGGCCCACACCTGAGACTTGTCGAAGTAGTTCACCATGCGCACGAAATATTTCCCGGGGATGTTTATGGTAAACGGGATATAAGCCGTCGTGTGTTGGGGCGAAGCCCAGTAGTCGATGTTCTGGACATACTCGCCGTCGGCGTCATTTTTCGTAACCATGAACGTAATCCGGGCGCCGGTGGCCACGGCGGGAAATGTCGAAAGCACGTAGACGTTTCGCAAAGTCCCTTTGGGCTTGAAGGTCTTGGTGGGATTAATGCACGTTGCGGTCTCCACGACGTTAATTCCATATTGGGCTTTGGTGATCTTGAGGTCCTCGCACGTCTGCAGATCGATTTTGTATTGGGCGCGAATTGAAGCCAGTGGCGCCAGGCAGAGTAGAACAAGAAGCATTAGTCGCCATGGAGATGGCATCGGTTGTTGCCCCTTCCCGGAAAAATCAGAGCGTCGTTGGAATTAGCCGAAGAGTAATGCAAGTGGCTGGACGGGCGCAACGAATGATTCGGGGCAGTAGCCCGACCGTCAGGAAGGGCGTTTGATCACTTGCGACCGCGAGAGGTGTGACCGCGGTGGTCTCTGTGTCTCTGTGGTGATTTTGGTTCAATTGCCATTCACCACTGAGACACAAAGGACACAAAGGCTGCACAGAGAAAGCCTTCAAAGGGAATTTACAATCCAAATAGCGGCAAACCTACAGGGAATAACATCGCGGTTTTGGTTAAATGCTATTGACGCAAACAGCATTAAAAACACCGTACATTCGGGTTCGAATAATTAGCGCCCGATTCTGAGGAGGATTTGTCTGATGCCAGGTTATTTCTCGTTTCAAAAATGTATCACCAACACTTTCGTCAAAGCCGTTTACTTTCTCGGGTTCCTGGCCCTGACCGCCGGCGGGATTGGTTTGGCGGCCTGGGCCGGCCTGCGACTTTACGAAGCCAGCATTCCCAGATCACTTGGCTGGTATTACGTAGCCGGCGGCGCGGGCATTGTGCTCATTGGCAATCTCGTTTGGCGAGGGTTCTGCGAAATCTGGATTGTGCTCTTCAATATACACGCACGGCTTGTTTCACTGGACCACAAGACTGGAGCTGAAATTTTCACATCCGATCTGCGCGATGCTCATGATGAGCGCGATGTGCGCACCGAGGTCTCAAGAGAGGTGAAGGCCGAAGAGGTGCGATACCACACCGACTCGGAACTTTTGGGTCGCCCCGGAGGCGTGCTCGGATTGTCGTGATCAAACAAACGAGGTCCCTGATTGCTGAATTAGACAGCCCGCCCGACTACGAAAAGTTATTTCAGTGCCTGGTCGAGTGACGCAGGGTCATCCAACAGGATCCACTCAACCATCGACAGCGGCAGGCTGCCATTCTTGATCAGGTCGTCGTGAAACTGGCCCAGACGGAAGTTTGCGCCCTGCTTGTCTCGATATTTCCCAAGCAGCCGCATGATCTGCCATTTGCCAACCATATAGGTAATCTTCTGTGTCGGGCTTGCTGCCGCACCCGCGGCCTCACCGGTGGCTGCCTCGCGATCAAGACCGCCGGCCTCCATGAAATAGTTGACCGCCTGTGCGAAAGTCCACCTGCCGGTATGCAGGTTCACGTCAACGCCGATGCGTGCCGCGCGATAACGCGACAGACGAAGAATCTGGCCCTGGCTGGCCGAGTTGTTTGGATAAAGCCCAGCGCGCATCAGCATTTCTTCGCCGTAGAGCGCCCAGCCTTCGACAAACACGCCGTCGCCATGCTGGCGACGAATTTCGTTATTCAAGTGATTGGCAACTGAGATCTGCAGGAAGTGGCCCGGAATCCCTTCATGGCCCAGGATTGGCCGCGGATCTTCGATCGCCGCGCGAATGTAAAAATTCTTCGACTGCGGATTGTAGGTAGGGATGAAATAAAAACCACTGGAGTCTTTGTCGTAAAGGCCCGGCGCGTTCATGAAACCGCCGGGGCTGGTTGGTTTGAAAGCCTCCGGAAGCTGGCGAATCTCAAACCGGCCGAGATATGGCGGCAGACTGATTAGCCGGTTGGTCTTCATGAAATCAATCATTTCCGTCTGCCGGCTTTCATATGCCTTGAGAAAGGCTTCCTGGTCCTTGGGAATGTTTGCACTGCGTGCCGGGTTTGGATCGGCCAACGAAGGATCAGGCAGCAGCGATTCGAGTGCGCGATAACGAGCGAGTTCGGCCTGGCCCAACATTTCCACTTGTTTGGCGTCAAGCGGCAGGTAGTAAAGGTCCTTCAGAATATAGTTGTAGTTGTCTTCGCCCATCGGCTTGAAGGGAACCATGCCCGGCAGCCGCTTTTCGAGCCAGTCCGCAAAACCGTGAATCGACTGGATCGCCGCGTCGCGAGCTTTCACCAGTTCATTCCGTTCCGCGGGCGACAGGTCTTTTGCCAGCGTCATCAGGCTATCGGTAAACAAACTGTCAATCGAACGGGCTGAATCAATGGCGAGCTGGGCATATATACGAACGGGTTTCGTGAGATTCGCTTTGCCGAGCTCGATTACGAAGGGCATCTGCTTGAGACGGGCGGTCGCGGCAATGGCCCGGTTACTCGGTGTGTCATATTCCTTCTTCAGAAGCGAAAAAATTCCGTTCGAGCATTCGTTGACGTACACCTGCGGATCTGTTTGCTCAAAATTCATAACCCGGTTGAAGAAATCGATGCTGTCCAGTTGAGCGCGAAATAACAACCAGTCGATCCGATCTTCTTTGCTCCAATTAGCAGTCGGCATTGCCCTGACTTTGGCGAGCGTCTCTTTAACCTGAAGCCGCCGCGCCAGAATGGCCGAAAGGGAATAGTCAGTAAGGCGGTTGTCCCAGGTATGTAGGCCCGAGTCGCTCGAGGTTACCGGATATTGCTGATTTCGCCAGGTGTAGTATTCCTGTGCCAGCTTATGCAGGTCGGCCGGCGTTGTAGGGTTTTGCGCAAAGGTTGAGGTCGCCGTGAGCAGGACCAGTAGAGTCGTAAGAAATCGTTTCATATTGGTTGGCCTCGAAATGTGTTAACTGCAAAGGCTAAATGTGGAATTAGGTGGCTCACTCTTAGACAGGATTAACAAGATGAACAAGATTCCGACAGGCAATGTCAAACCCGTCGCCGGGCTGTTGCTCTTGTTAATCTTGTCAATCGTGTCGATTAGTTTTCAGTCGATTCCTGTCAGCGCTCGAGCGTTGCGTTGCAAGCCGGAGAGTTTGGTTCGCTTCATCGCGCTGCGACGAAATCGCTCGGCGTACGTTTCGGGAGTCAGTTCCAGCACCTCGGAAAGCGGGACGCTGACGTTTCCCGGCCGCGGCTCGAAAGCGCTTTCGCCGGTCCGCGCTTGAAAACGATTCCAGGGACAAACGTCCTGGCAAATATCGCAGCCATAGATCCAGCCTTCGAGATTCTGCGTTACATAATCAGGAAGCTCCGCATCGCGGAGTTCAATTGTGGCGTGGGAAATACACCGGTTTGAATCGACCACGTAGGCTTCGGGAATGGCGTCGGTTGGACACGCGTCGATGCAGAGAGTGCAACTGCCGCAGTGGTCCTCGACAGTTTCCTGATCGTATTCCAACTCAAGGTTTAGCAGCAGTTCACCGATGAAAACCCAGGAACCGTAATCGGTAGTGATTAGGTTCGTGTGTTTGCCAATCCAGCCGAGCCCGGCGCGCACGGCCCATGCTTTATCCATCATGGGTTGAATATCGACGCAGATTTTGCCATCCGCTTCGGGAACTTCCGCTTGAATCCACGAGAGCAAGTTCTGGAGTTTCGTTCGGACAACATCGTGATAGTCGTCGCCCCAGGCGTAACGGGAAACCTTGCCGGTTGTCTTGTCGTCGGAATACTGGTGGGGCGTGTAGTAGTTAAGCGCGACCACCACTACCGACCGGGCCGCTGGAAAGAGTTTGCGCGGATCGGTGCGCTGCTGCGGGTCTCGCGCCATCCAGGCCATTTGCCCGTGATAGCCCCGTTTGAGCCATTCAGCTAAGCGCGATCGCTCCTCATCAAGGGCGGCTGCTGGAACGATGCCGGCCTTCTCAAAACCTTCGGCAGTCGCTTTTTCTTTTATCCACCGAGTCAGATGACGCGCGCGCGAAGCGACGTCAGGTTCCGTAGGGCGGACCGATGAAAAACTCGTTTGCATTCGTCTGTAGCATACGAGTCGGGTTGTCCTGGAGTCTAGCGGTGCCGCGAGTAGTGGTTCTCTTTAAGAGGGAGTGCCTCTGTTTGGAGTGCGACGACCTGTCGCCGCACTCCAGGGAGGGGCCAGTTTCGGACCAATAGGAGGAGGACGCTTACTGAATCTTCTGGAGAGTGACAGTCGTCAAGGGAGAGGTGCCGGCAGTCCGATTGTAAGAGAGCCAGTAACCGGCTTTCGGATAGCGCACCATCCTATACATCGATCCGTCCGGCTTCGCTTCAATGTCGGCGCCGAACATCTGCTTGGCGGTGGGAATACCATCACCAGTAGTCAGAAAATCTGCGGAGATCGTGACTACCTTGCCGGTCTTGTCGTAGACAATCTGAATTGATTCCGACTCGCCAAAAACGAAGAAGTCCTGTTCGTTGCTCTTGTCCTTCGGATCGCCGAGCTTCTTGCGTACATCGTCCGCGGCCATGCCGAGCTGAATACCCCGATATTCTTTGAACATCGGCGACTCGTCGTCAGCCGCCGGATGGCTCGTCCTTCTTCCTTGCGAGTCAGCGGTTATGGAGCCGACCAGCAATCCGGCGATTGCTAAACCCACCCTGAGCGAACAATTAAAAGTTGAGGAGTTACTTAGAATTCGGAACACTTGCATTTCTCCTTTCGAAGAAACTGGGGATGGCTGCACCAGCTGTTTTTGCAGGACTCGATGGAATGGATGTAGACGCCGGGCGCCAGGGCCGCAGTTAATACCTAACTAACAGCGGACAATATCTCCAACAATTCGCGATGTCAATGCCCTCCGCTGCCCGTCGCGGATACCGGCTGAATCCGTTAGGCGATTAGAGTTGACCCCCCTCCCTGGCGTAGCAGCACTGGGCCGGTATTAGAAGGGATGGAGGCTGATAGGCACTAACGAGCAAACTATTGACTCCAATGGCGTTTTGGCATAGAAGCACCTTGCCAAAGTCAGACGATTGGGTTCATCCAGGTTCTAGCCAAACAAAGGAGAAGCAATATGAAACGAACAGGGTTTTTCGCCGTTTTTTTGCTGTTGGTTGCTCTGTTTTTTCTGAGCGCGTGTCAACAAACCGCGACAAACAGTGCAGACTCGAGCACAACTCCCGCTGAGGCGCCGATGGACAAGAGTGCAATCGAAGCGGAGTTGATTCGGATTGAAAAAGACTGGCCGCGAGTGATCAAGGAAAGGGATGTCGCCGCGGTAATGAAAATTGAAGCCGATGATGGCGTGTTTATCTATCCCAATGGCGAAATTGGAAATAAGGAGCGGGATATGAAGGACATGGAATCCGGTGCGCTAAGTGCCGACTCGTTCGAGTTGACGGACCTGAAGGTGACCGTCCTCGATGCGGATTCGGCATTCGTTAGTGGCCGCACCATTGTAAAGAACGGGAAATACAAAATGCCGGATGGCACATCAATAGACATCAGCGGCGAGTTCCGGTTTATCGACACCTTCCATCGTCGCACCGGAGAATGGAAACTGGTGGCGGGCGCGAGCGTCCCGGTGCAAAAAGCAGCGGCAGCTGCTTCACCAGCGAAGGCCTTGTCACCGGCGGCAGCGAGTTCGCCGGCCATGAAGGCGGCGCCTTCAATCGTTGCCTC
Source organism: Pyrinomonadaceae bacterium (assembly GCA_045403245.1). Classification (GTDB taxonomy): domain Bacteria; phylum Acidobacteriota; class Blastocatellia; order Pyrinomonadales; family Pyrinomonadaceae; genus PSRF01. The sequence goes on from JAXIOV010000175.1 coordinate 18,449, forward strand.
GCCTTCGTCTAAGGCCGCCCCGGCGGCCACTCCTTAGGCAGACATTAGGTCGGTGGAGAGCAGAGCTGTGCAGTATCCCGACCGTCAAGATGGGCGTCCTTAAAAATACACTCACCCACCCAGACGGTGGGGCTACTGCTCTGGAACCGGCACCACCTGCGACTGGATAGTGTCTTAAAGACACCACCTGCGACTGACGATGCTTGACTAAACCTTGTTTTTGGAATAGAAACCACGCGCTAAACAATCTAATTCAGGAGCCAGCCCATGAAGAAAACTTCTTTGCTTATTGCTGTGTTAGTAGTCGCTGCGGCGTGTGCAGCGCCGCCGACTAATCGCGAAGTTGCGTCGACTACCAATCGAAATGATGCCGCTGCAGCCCCGGCAGTCGCTATGACCGAGGCGGACGCGATCGCCAAGGAGAAAGCGATCTGGGACACAATTAAGAGGAAAGATCACGTTGCCTTCGCAGCCATGCTCGATCCCGGCTCGCTCGAGCTCTTGCCCGAAGGAGTCATGGACAAGGAAGCATCAGTTGCAACTGTCAAGGAATTTGAACCCGCTGAGATTACTTTCAGCGATTGGAAATATCTGGCAATCGACAAGGACGCCGTCATCGTAACCTACACTGTGGCCGTCAAGGGCAAATACAAAGGGAAGGAATTCCCTGAAGAGAAGGCCCGCGCCAGTTCGGCCTGGGCCAATCGACAGGGGCAATGGCTGGCGGTTTACCATCAGGAGTGTCCGTTGCTACCGCCACCGAAAGCTTCACCAGCACCGAAGACCGCCTCTTCCCCAGTTGCTTCGCCGGCGGGAACTCCGGTCACTCCGCCGGTCACGGGCGCTGATCCAATCGCCAACGAAAAAATAGTCTGGGATCTCTTCAAGAGCAAAAGCTATGACGCATTTGGACTGTTATTGGCGCCGGAATTTACCGAGGTTGAGCCCGCTGGTGTTTACGATCGGGCCGGCACAATACAGGGCGTTCAAACGTTTGATGCTTCGAAGGCAGTCCTGAGTGATTGGAAGGCTGCCAATATCGATGACGATGCTGCGTTAGTGACGTACACGGTTAACGGCCCGGGACCGTGGGATCCAAAGGGGGAACGTCATGCAACCATCTGGGTGAAGCGCGATGGGAAGTGGTTGGGCTTGTATCATCACGGCGGTACACCCGTGAGAACGCCAGCGCCAACGACAACACCAGCTGCCAAGACGGCTGCGTCACCCGCGACAAATTAGTAATCACGAGTCGCGCAAAGCAGGAAGCCGATCCGGTAACGAAACTCGTTCCTGGATCGGCTTCGGTTTTTTCGACTACCAGGTCGCGCGGCACTGATCACTCGCGATGACTCAGGACCAGATTCCAGGGATACTCGTGTCGCAGGAGGGACATTTTCCGGCTTGCGTTACCTGCATCTGACGAATCTGATAGCCATGCCGCTCAACCAGGAGTTCGTTGCACGAAGGACAGTAAGTGTTTTCCCACTGACCAACTCGTCCCGGCAAATTGCCCGCGTAGATGTAACGCAGTCCCGCTTCCCGTCCAATTTCGCAAGCCCGCACTAATTGTTCAGCCGTGGTATTGGCGTTCTCAGTCATGCGGTAGTCCTGGTGAAACGCGGTCACGTGCCAGGGGATATCCGGTGAGACAGCTGCGATGAAGTCTGCCGCGCGCTTGAGTTCATCATTTGAATCGTTGAAGCCAGGGATCACGAGCGTGACAATTTCTTCCCAGAAACCACGCTCGTGGACCATCTTCACCGTGTCAAGAATGTTGTCAACTACCCCGCCAAGCTGCCGGTAATTTTTGTCGTTCATCGACTTCAGATCGATCTTGTAGCAGTCAGTCCAGGGGCGAAGGTAATCCAGCACCTGCGGCGTGGCGTTGCCGTTTGAGATGAACGCGGTGCGGAAGCCTTCGGGCCGCGCCTTCCTGAAAACGTCGACCGCCCACTCTGCTGTGATCAAAGGTTCATTGTAGCTGCTGCCCACCATTGACGCGCCGTAAGCCTTGGCGGTGCTCACCAGTCTGTCAGGCGTCACGGATTGAGGCGATGTGCCTGCAGTATCGTCGCGTAGGGCTTGCGAGGTCAGCCAGTTCTGGCAATACGCGCAGTGGAGGTCGCAGCCGAGCATGCCGAAAGTTAGCGTGTCGGAACCAGGCAGCACGTGAAAGAAGGGCTTCTTTTCGGTTGGATCGCACGCGAGCGCGGCGACATAGTTTACCGGCACACGCAGGTGTCCGCCTTCGTTGAAGCGAACTTTACAGATGCCGCGCTTGCCTTCCTTGATAAGACAACGATGGCCGCAGGCATAACACTTGAGCGCACCGCCGTCGAGATGTTCCGTCAACTCCGGAGCGCCTTCCGCCGTCAAGGTATCCAATACTTCCGCGAGCGACGCTGACTTCGCACTAATCGGCATAACTACGTCCAAAACCCCGGTGAATAGGAGAAACTGTTCCTGGGAATTATACTCCTTCGACGGTTAGTTGTTAGTTGTCAGTGGTTAGTTGCTGAATTTTTTGAGCTTTGAACTTTGAACTTGGTGCTTTGAACTTTGAGCTGAGGTTTGTAATTCTCGTCAAAGAAAACGCGCGGAAGCACTAAGAACGAAGTCAAACACAAAGAACAAAGCTCAAAGTACAAAAGCAGAAAATGATCATTGAAGAAATTACAGTGACGGCCTTTCAACAGCATACCCGCATCGTCGGGTGTGAAAAGACCCGGCGTGCGATTTGTATTGATCCCGGCGACGACTCGGAAGAGATCGTCCGCGCGATTGATAAGCACGATTTTGCGTTGCAGGCCATCGCGGTAACACATGCGCATCTGGATCACATCGGTGGAGTTACCGGACTGAAAAAACTCAAACCCGAGGCTGACATCATGATCCACAAGGCTGACGAGTTTATCTACGACGCGCTTCCGACCCAGCCGGCCTGGATTGGTATTCCGGAGCATCAATGGGCGGCCATGGGATTAGATTTCGCGCAGCCGCCGAAAGCGGACGGCTATTGGGAGGACGGACAAACCTACAAAGTTGGTGAACTGCAATTCCAGATCATTCATTGCCCCGGCCACACACCGGGACATGTAGTGCTGTTTGAGCCAGGCGAGCGAAAGGTGTTTGTAGGTGACGTGCTTTTTGCCGGCTCAATCGGAAGGACCGATCTGCCCGGCGGCTCGACGGAGCAACTAATGGACTCCATTATGAATAAGCTGCTGCCGCTGGGTGACGACGTTGAAGTCTATTCCGGGCATGGGCCCGTCACCACTATCGGCCAGGAAAGAAAAACAAATCCATTTCTCACCGGGGTCTACCGGCTTGGATCGGGTCGTTTCTAAAAACCCGAACCACTATCCGCAGATTTCACAGATTAAGCAGATCACGCTGACGGGATTAGAGCGGGTAGGTTGAGCTGATGACCATCGCGTGACCGGGGCAGTAGCCCGACCGTCAGGGAGGGGCGTGTGTGATCGACGCCACGCCCTTCCTACCGGTCGGGATCCTGCCCCGAAGATGTAAGGCAGCCCGGAGGTCTGAAAGAAAGTAGCCGGTGGGCTTTCCTTTCGCGGCTTTGCCGCCGTCCGTTCGGTAAGGCTCTGCCTTACCGCCCGCTCTACGCAATTCTTGAGGCTACGCCTCCGAATAGGAGGCGCAGCCTCCCAGTCCTGAGAGCGAACTACGGTAAGGCCGAGCCTTACCGCACGGAAGGCGGCAGAGCCGCAGGAACGCGTTCCCTGACGGTCGGGTTACCGCCCCTTACGAGGTCGTCGCCGTCCTTAAAATCTTAATCTGTGAAATTTGTGAAATCTGCGGGACTATTTCTTACCCCGCAATCGGCTGGCCTTCAATTCTTCCCACAATTCCTTTTGGTCATCAGTGAGCTGGCTGGGCAGGGTTTCGACAGGAATATTGTTTTGGGCGCAGAAGTGGCGCCACAAAACGAAACGCAGATCAAATTGGCCTGTTTGGTCGGAAATGATGTTGTCAACTTTTGGTTCTTTTTTCTGTCCCCTGGCCATTGAAGGTTCTTCCTGTCGTCAAAGATATTTATGAGTCTACCAGCTGGGAACCAAAGTCTGAAGTCTGGAGTCAAGAGTCTCGAGTCGCCAGGTTGGAGTCTCGAATCCTTCGTGTCGTTTTTGACTCACGACTCTCGACTCCAGACTTGCGACTCATTCTTCAGGGTTTTTCCACAATGTCTTTCTTCAGACTGCTCACAAGAGCCAGCAGCTCGGCTTTCTCTTTCTTTGGCACTTTGAACTTATCGAAAGACGCGACGAGATGCTTCACCGCTGCGTCCCAGTCCGCTTCCGTGATCCCGAGCCCACCATGCGTTGTTTTCATGTCGCGTCCCAAATAAACGCATGGGCCGCCGGTGGCCACGCAGAGCTGGTCCAACAAGTGCTGGCGAATACGCTTCTTTGAATCAATGCTGAACCCCGCAAAAAACTTCTCAAACCGCGGATCACCGACAAGCCGTCCAATGAAATCGTCCGTTACTGCCGCCAGGGCGTCGTAACCGCCAACGCGCTGGTAAAGCGATTTTTGAGGTCCCTGGCTCATGCCCTGTGCGGTTGGGGCCGGAATCAACAAGCCGCTCGCCAGAACGAAGAGAAGGAGCAAACGAGGCAGGGCGCTATGAAGGTTGACGTTTGGGGGTTCATTTCAAATCTCCTTTGTGAGTTGGAATGGAAAGTAATAGCGAAACTCAATAACGGTTTGTTCAGGAAGCGCTCACAAGATAGATCGCGCCGGTTGGTGCCTGGACTCCGCTCGCAGGTTCAAGCGTTATGGCGAAGACTGCCGACCCGATCGCAGCTGCTGGAATTTGATCCTGCAAATTGCCGTTCCCATTAGCGTCAGTGGTAAACACTTTGCCCGGCATCTTCTTGTTGTCCATGATGAACCAAAGTTGATAAGCCTTTCCCGCCGGCGCCGCCGGCAAGCCGCTGGCCATCAACATGGCATGTCCTGTTTTGTCATAGGCAAGCATCGCGTGCGCGCCCGGCGCGGCGTCGGTGCCGGCGAGGGACGCCATGCGCGCGCCCGGTGATGTCAGCATTGCTAGTAAAGCTCGCTCCTTCGCCAGGGCTTCATTTGCCTGGCGCATCTCCGTTTGCACGCGAGCGACTTCGTTTCGCATTGAACGGTTCTGTCGCCACAGTATGAGCAATGAGATTGATAGACCGACGAGAGTGACTAAAGCTGCGATGGCGCCCAGTGAACCGAATGAAGTCCAGACGTTTCTGCGTTGGCCGTCAAACGGCAACACTTTGGAGTCAACGGCACCAACGCGGGAAGACGAGACCTCTGCGCGGTCAACTTTGCGCTCGCCTTCAGCGCGAACGCTCGAAAGTATTCGCTCACGCGTGATCGCCGATGGCTCGAGAGGGCTGGCGCTGAGAGCGATGAAGGCCACTGTCTCCTGCCATTCGATTGATGCGGAATTGCAATCGGCACATTCTTCCAGGTGCTTTCTGAGCGCGCGCGCATCTTCTGCGTCCAGCGCCTCGAGTGCGTTTGCCGCCAGCAGTTCTTTGTAGTCCTCGTGCGTCATCACTTTTCTAACTGGCTACTCAGCCGAAACTCTCCAGTTGAGGTTTCAGTATCGCGCGCAGTTTCATCATTCCGGCTCGCATTCGGGTTTTGACAGTTCCCAAAGGCGCATTCAACTTTGAAGCGATTTCCGACTGCGTCAGTCCATCGTAATAGGCGAGCATTAACGTGTGCCTTTGATCTTCCGGAAGTTCCGCGAGGGCGCGCGTCACGATCTCTAGCTGCTCAGATTTGAAAGTGTCTGCGAGGGCGTTGGATGCCTCCTCGCGTTTGTCCTGGGCCGCGGAAGTCGCGAGTCGCTGACGCGCTCCCAACTGGCGGAGCCGATCGATGGCCCGGCTGCGTGTCAGGGTGACCAGCCAGGTAAACGGCTTGCCACGGTGCTCGTCGAAATCGCCCGCGCGTCGCCACACCTGCAGAAACACTTCCTGCAAAACGTCTTCCGCTTCCTCGCGGCTGCTCAATATACGGACGAGCAAGCCGAAGAGGATTACCCGATATTTGTCGTAAAGACGGGCTAACGCCCCTTCATCGCCACGAGCGACGTCATGAAGCAGCTCAACGTCCGAAACTTGGGATCGGTCAGATTCCACTGCCAGCAACATTCAACTGATATACGGAGCAGGCATGATAACAAGATTGCCTTCAGCTCGCATGGCGCAAAATTAACCCCGCCAGCTTGAAACCAGCGGGGTTGCCTTTCACGAATGGGGGTATTTTGCCGCTCAGGCAATTGTGATCTCTTCGTTGAGATACACATCCTGGATGGCGTTGAGCAACTCAACACCTTCGCTCATGGGACGTTGGAAAGCCTTTCGACCGGAAATGAGACCGGTGCCGCCGCCGCGTTTATTGATGACCGCGGTGCGGACCGCTTCCGCCAGGTCACTGGCGCCTTTCGATTCCCCGCCGGAGTTGATCAGTCCCGCGCGACCCATGTAACAGTTGGCTACCTGGTAGCGGACCAGGTCGATAGGATTGTCGGTAGTGAGTTTTTCGTAAACGAGCTTGTTAGTCTTTCCGTAAGACTTGCCCAGTTCTTTCTCGACTGCCGGGTAGCCGAAGTTTCTCTCGGGAAGTTTTTGTTTGATGATGTCGGCCTGGATGGTTACTCCGAGGTGATTCGCCTGGCCGGTTAGATCCGAGGCGGCATGCATGTCACCTTCCGGAGTTTTGAACTTGGAATTGCGCAGGTAGCACCAGAGGATGCAGCCCATGCCCAGTTCATGTGCCTGTGCAAACGCTTCGCCGATTTCGGTTATTTGACGAGTGGATTCGTCTGACCCGAAATAGATCGTGGCGCCGACGGCCATTGCGCCCATGTTATGTGCTTCTTTCACGGTGCCAAACAGGACCTGGTCAAACTTATTCGGCAGTGTAAGTAATTCGTTGTGGTTGATCTTAACGATGAATGGAATCTTGTGCGCATACTTGCGCGCAACGGTACCCAGCACGCCAAAGGTCGAGGCCACAGCATTGCACCCGCCTTCGATCGCCAGCTTCACGATATTTTCCGGATCGAAATACAGAGGGTTTGGAGAAAATGAAGCGCCAGCCGAGTGCTCGATGCCCTGGTCGACCGGCAGGATCGAAAGGTAGCCGGTGCCCGCCAGTCGCCCATTGTCAAAAAGCGTTTGCAGCGAACGCATGACGGCCGGCGAGCGATCCGAGATTGACCACACACGATCGATGAAATCCGGGCCCGGTAGATTGATCAACTCCTTCGGAATTGCTTCCGATTTGAAGTCGAGCAGTGTGCGCGCGCTGGCGCCGAGAAGCTCTTCGATTCGAGCGAGGGGAGTGTTTGCTCGTTTAAGTTCGGTGGCCATTGTGGGTAGATCCTTCCTGGTTAATGCCGGAGTGGAAAATAGTTTGTATCCGGCGAGAACGCGAAGTATAGCACACGGTCAGACCGCCCCGTGAAAGGCGAAAACCTCAAATTCAGCTGCAAAAACGATCAATAAACGAGTTGATGCGTGGCCAGACTGGATTGGTTGCCGGCTGAAAACCTGCTCGAATCTCCGATGTGATTTCAGTTGCATGGGCTTCACCTCACCGGCTGGAGCAATCTCTCCCTGGGTGGAGCTGGCGAGACTGAGAGCGCGGCCGTGATTTTGCCGTCACGGGAAAGACGCACCCGAAGCAGCGTCGGGAACTGTCGCCTGTTGACCCAGGAACCCGCCTCGGATTTCAACTGAGGATTGATGACCTTGCAATGAGTCTTTCTTCTGTCTTAAACTTCGCCGGATGTTAGCCTCAAGGTAGTATCGCCGCCGAAAGAATTCGCCCCTCGCGAATCAATTGTCGAAAGTTCTGGCCCAGGAAACCCAGTTTTTGAAAGGTAGTTTTATGAAGTCATTTACTCCCCTTGCCCTGGCGATAGCTCTGGGCGTGGTACTGATCTCTCCGGTCAAGAGCTTCGCTGGTGACGACTGGCGGCCGGTGAACCCTGCCGAGGTGGCCCTCAAGGCCCCGGTGGTCGAGAAAGATGCCGACGCCGAAGCGATTTTCTGGGAAGTCAGAATCGATGACAACCCGGAGGGTGATTTGATCCTGTCCCACTACATTCGAATTAAGGTCTTTACAGAACGAGGCCGTGAGTCTCAGAGCAAGGTCGACATCCCCTTTGGAAAGATCTATGGCAACGACATCAAGATCAAAGACATCGCCGCGCGAACTTTCAAAGTCGACGGCTCGATAGCGGAACTCAAGAAAGAGGACATCTTTGAACGCACGATAGTAAAAGGCAGCGGTTTGAAGTTGAAAGCAAAATCGTTTGCAATTCCGGGAGTCGAGCCCGGCTGCCTGATCGAATACCGCTGGCGAGAGATTCGTGTTGGGGCGTCGGCCCATTACATCAGGGCTGAGCTTCAGAGAGAGATTCCGGTGCAACAGGTGAAGTATCTGCTCAAGCCGTTTCCTTACCCCGGCTACGGAATGCGTTCACTGATTCTTCATGGAGAGCACGCTCCTTTTGTGAAAGAGAAGGAGGGCTTCTACAGCACGTCGATGACAAACGTGCCGGCCCTGCACGAGGAGTCGCGCATGCCTCCCGAAAATCAGCTCAAGATCTGGATGCTCATTTTCTACTCGAAAGACGAGAAGCTGGACGTTGACAAGTATTGGACTGACCTCGGCAAGCGCATGTATGAACAAACTAAGTCGTTGCTCAAAGTCAACGATGAAGTAAGACAGGCCGCGGCAACCGTCGTGGCCGACGCCAAAACCGAAGAAGAAAAAATTCAACGACTCTACGAGTTTTGTCGCACCAAAATAAGGAACGTCAGCGACGATGCATCTGGCTTGACTCCCGAAGAACGTAAGAAGATGAAAGACAACAAGTCGCCGAGCGATACGCTCAAGCGAGGAGTAGGCGTAGGAGCTGACATCGATCTGCTGTTTGCGGCGTTGGCAACGGCATCAGGGTTCGATGCGCGGATCGTGTTGGCGCCAGATCGCGGTAATATGTTTTTCAACAAGGATCTCGCCAATTCGTATTTTCTTCAGCCCTCCAATATTGCGGTAAAAATTGGCGAGAACTGGCAATTCTTCAATCCTGGTTTGAACTACGTTCCGTTTGGGATGTTGCGCTGGCAGGAAGAGGGCACTCAATCACTGATTACGGATCCGAAGCAACCTATCTGGAAGGAAACTCCTTTTTCAGCGCCTGATAAATCGCGAATCAAGCGTCGCGCCAAACTCAAGATCTCTGAGGATGGAACGGTCGAAGGCGACGTGCAAGTTGAGTTCACGGGCCAGCCTGCCATCGAACGTAAGGAAGAAAATGACAATGATACCCAAAACGAGCGCGAAGAGACTCTGAAGGACGAAGTGAAGTCACACTGGAGCAACGCCGAATTGTCGGAGCTCAAAATTGAGAATGTCACCGATCCGGTCAAGCCCTTTATTCACTCTTATCACATCAAGGTTCCGGGTTACGCGCAACGAACCGGCAAAAGACTCTTGATCCGTCCCGCCTTCTTTCAATACGGGCGCGGGCCGCTATTTTCCGCCAGCGAGCGCCGGTATCCCGTCTATTTTCATTATCCATGGATGGAGGACGACGAGGTCACATTTGAAGTGCCTGAAGGGTTCGCCCTTGACAACGCTGACGCCCCGGGGCCTTTTTCAGCTGGTCCCATAGGCGAATACAAACCGGTGATAGGTATTTCCAAGGATGGAAAGATAATGAGATACAGGAGAAGCTTCTTCTTTGGTGGAAATGGAGTCATTTTGTTTCCAGTCCAATCTTATGCGCAATTGAAATCGTTTTTTGATCTGGTGCACAAATCCGACACTCACACGATTTCGTTCAAGCAAGCAGCGGCAACCGCGGGTTCTCAATGACATTTTCAGTTAATTACGCCGAGGTGAAAACAATGGCACGTTTGGGCGCAGTGTTGTTCGCAATTCTGTTGTGCGCTTCCAGTGCGCTGGCTGAAGATGCTCCAGGATGGTTGCAGCAGGCGGCTGCCATTAAGCTGCCAAGCTATGACAAGAAGGTGTCGTGGGTAGTGCTGGTCAATGATTCCACCACCACGGTTAGCGAAGATGGCAACGTTACTGTGACTTGGAATTATGCCGTTCGAATACTAACTCGGGAGGCGCGCGACGAGGCGGTGGCTGGTATTGGGTATGAAACCGATATGGGGAAAGTCCGGGAGTTGCGTGCCTGGATGATTCGACCATCCGGCCAGGTAAAAAGTTACGGCAAGGACCACATCGTTGAATCGTCGAATCTGAACGACGTTTACGATGAGTCACGAGTGAAGCGCATCGTTGCTGTAAGCGACGTGGAACCTGGCGTCGTTTTTGGTTACCAGGCGGTAACTGAAACCCGACCCTATTTCTATCAATCGATGTGGAGGTTTCAAGACCTTGCTCCGGTAGTCGCTTCGCGTTTCAGTCTGGTGCTTCCAAAAGGCTGGGAAGCAAGCGGGGTTGTGTTTAATCACCCCGACATCCAACCGACGAAGAATGGCACTGCCTACAGTTGGGAGCTTCGCGATCTCCCACCATTCGAAGTTGAGCCCGCCAGCCCGACAATCCCGAATCTGGTAGCGACGCTCGCGGTCAAGTATTACCCGATCGAGGGGACCAAGAATCCCGGCGTGAGGACATTTGATGACTGGAGTGACGTGTCGCGCTGGTACAGCGAGATGAGCGACGCGCAGGCTGTGCCCAACGAGAGAATCGCAGCAAAGGCGCGTGAGCTAACCACCGGCGCAAAGACAGAACTCGATAAGATTCGGGCGGTTGGCCGGTATGTGCAAGACATTCAGTACATCTCGATCCAGATAGGCGTCGGGCGCTGGCGTCCCCACCCCGCTGCCGACGTGTTGGCGAAGTCGTACGGGGATTGCAAAGATAAAGCCAACCTGATGCGCGCTATGTTGAAATCGCTCGACATTCAATCGTACCCGGTGCTGATTTATGCGGGCGATTCGACGCACGTGAGAAATAGTTGGGTTTCGCCCGGGCAGTTTAACCACTGCATCATTGCTATTAAGGTGAGTGACGAAACCCAGGTGGCGACGGTCATAAGCGATCCGAAGCTCGGGCGATTGTTGATATTCGATGCCACCGACGACAACACGCCCATGGGAGATCTGCCGGAACACGAGCAAGGCAGCTTTGCTTTGATCGCGGCGGGAGATGCCGGCTCGCTCATAAGGATGCCTGAAAGTCCTTCCGAAGCGAATAGTATCGCGCGCGAGATCAGGGCAAGCTTGGGCGCGGACGGTGCGATGACGGCCTCGATTCAGGAACGCGCGACCGGCCAGCGAGCAGTGGCTTACCGTCGTGAGTTTCGTGGGCGGTCGCGACCGGATTACGTTAAGGTGATTGAAGGATGGGTGACGAGTAGTGCAACTGCCGCCAGAGTATCGACGGTCAACCCGGTGGACAGAAATGCCGAAGGAAAATTTGATCTCGACGTCGATTTCGCTGCCCTCGGATATGGCCAACTGATGCAGGACCGACTGTTGGTTTTTAATCCGGCGATCGTTTCCCGCGGGAGGTTGGTTCAGTTTACAGAGCCGGCTCGGCGACATCCGGTTGTGCTCAAATCCGACACCTTTACCGAAACGGTTCGGGTAAAACTGCCTGTCGGCTTTGAGGTTGATGAACTCCCGGACGCTCTGAAACTGGACGCACCATTCGGTTCCTACAAGGCCACCTACGAAGTTAAAGATGGTGAGCTGGTTTACACACGCTCGCTGGCCCAACGCGCGAGCACTCTTCCAGCCGCTCAGTATCAGAGTGTTAGGACCTTCTTCAATCGCATTCGTGCTTCAGAACAGTCTCCGGTAGTACTAACGAAGAAGTAACGGCCCGGTGAAAGAGGTTGAGGATCCGTGTCAATCGAGACGCGGGTCCTTTTCTTTTTTGGAATCAATGTGAGAACGCAAGCATCGCCGCGAGCGAGTCTTTTGCAAATCTTTCTTGCATCCTCCGCGTTAGCGGAGATCCAATCCTTGCCAGCGGGTGCGCGGGGCGCGAGAAGGCATAGATGTCATACCAGACCGAATCGTCGTCAAACCACTCAATCGTAAAACGCTCCTCTCCGCGTTCGACGTGGTCCGGCAGTGTGCCATAAGCAAAACCAAACCGCCTGGTCGGCCCAGCCTCGTTGATCAAGTAAACGATGCGGCAGGCGCTTAACGACCAGAGACCAAAAGTCCTGGCTTGAACGGCGACTGTCGATTCAATTCTGATCTCGATACCGGCCGGCACGATCTTCACCCAACCCAGCTCAAAGTGTTGCCAGTTTTTTAGAGCAGCGACTGCGCGAGTGTACGTGGCCTCTCCATCGCCCAGCCTTATTCGATTGTGATCCACGGTGTAGCCGGCCGGCGCTCCGCGTTGAGTGGCTCCTACCTCCGGATATGAAAAAGGAAGTTCGCGCTGCGAGGAAATGAACCGGCTGATCTCTTCTTCCGTGGGTTTGCGAAGGGAAAACATGCGGCTTAGCTGGTCTTCCGCTTACCGCCGGTACCAGCCGCTCGGGCACGCGGATGATGGTTGTCGTAAGCAGCGCGCAGGTGGCGATCGGTTATGTGCGTATAGATTTGCGTGGTGGAAATGTCGCTGTGGCCAAGTAGCGCCTGCACCGATCGCGAATCAGCGCCGTGTTGAATCAGATGAGTGGCAAAGCTATGTCGCAGGGTGTGTGGCGAAACCTCGCTGATCCCTGCAGACTCTGCGTGACGCTTGATCATGGCCCAGGCAAACTGGCGCGTCAGCGGTTTGCCACGGTCGAGAAACAGGTTGGGATAGACAGTCTTTCCATAGCCTGCCTTTACTGCTGCGTACTGCTGCAACCAGTGGATCGCGCTCTTGCCAACCGGAACACGCCGCTGCTTACTGCCCTTGCCGTAACAGGAAACAATGCCGCCATGAACATCGACGTCTGCTTGTTTCAAGGACACGAGCTCCGAAACTCGCAGTCCGGTCGCATACATTAGCTCCAGCATGGCCCGATCGCGGATGCCTGCTTCGGTTGAAATGTCAGGGGCCGCCAGCAGCCGTTCGATTTCGTCTTCGGTGAGAAACCGCGGTAGATAAGAAAACTTCTGCGGCGTGTCGAGATCTTCTGCCGGATGGACCTTGATGTGCCCGTCAAGCATCAGGAACCGAAAGAACCCGCGCGCGGCACTAACCGCTCGGGCCACTGACGAAGGCGCCAAACCTTCTCGCGATAGCTGGGCAATCCACTTTCGCAAGTCGGGTCGGTTGAGATCGGCGGCGGGCTTGCCCAGTTTGCTGGCGTAGCGATCGAGCTTAGCCAGATCTCTCGCGTAGCTCTCGAGCGTATGACGGGCGAGTCCTTTCTCCACCTGAATGTAGGTGAGAAATTCCTTGATGAGATCGCGCGAAGAGCTATTTGTCGTCATTCGTTCGAGAGGTTACGGCTCAGCGAAGATTATTCATCCGACAAACATTATAGACGATGATTGATTGCGGCGAGCGATTGAGAAGCAAGTCTTTGACCTGAGCTGAACCACGCAAGCCAACTACTGGGATCAGGCGTCCCGCCCGCAACTGAGCGCGGAAGCGCAAACAACCCATGCCTATTTGCCTCTCCCCTGTAATCACGCAAGAGTGAAGCGATGGACGGAGTGGGTGGAGTACGGCGGTTCGCGCTTCCGCGCTCATGGCGGGCGGGATGCGGTCCCAGTAGTTAGCAAGACCGAAATAAGGGACGGAGCGGGCAGCGTACGGATGGTTCGCTGGCCCAGGTAGAAATTAGAGTGACTGGCGGGTTATTCGTAGCGCAAACACTCGATGGGATCGAGACGCGATGCCTTTCGCGCCGGCCAAACGCCGAAGATGAGACCTACTCCAACAGAGACTGAAAGCCCGGTGATCACAGCCCACGCAGGTATGGTGGCCGGCAACGCCGGCACCAGGAGCATGATGATCTTGCTCACACCTACGGCAATCACTACGCCCAAAGCTCCGCCCGCAAAGGTCAAAGTCATGGCTTCGAAAAGAAACTGGCGGACAATATCTCGCCGCCGGGCGCCAATCGCTTTGCGAATGCCAATCTCCTTAGTTCTCTCCGTCACGCTGACCAGCATGATGTTCATCACCCCAATGCCTCCCACCAGGAGACCGAGGCTCGAGATGGCAATCGCGATCAGGCCAACCATCGCAAAGATACTGTCAAACTGCTGGATAAACTTGTCGGCAGTCTTAATATCGAAGTTGTTGTTCTCTTCAAACTTTACCCCGCGCCGGCGGCGAAGAATTTCTTCCGACTGCTGCAGCGCTTCAATCGTTTGACCCGAGCGCGCCTTGATTACCAGCAGCAGGTAACCCTTCGCCGGCGCGACCTTTTGCGCGGTACGGAGCGGAATAAACACAGCCTGATCTTCTTCGTTCTCGCCAAAGAAGCCGGCTTTCCGTTTTTCCAGGACGCCGATAATCTCGAAATTGTAGCCACCCATGCGCACCTGAGTTCCGGCAATCTGATGATTCTGTCCTGGAAAGAGCGCATCGGCGGCGCTGACGCCGATAACCATCACGTTGGCCCGTTGCTGATTATCGTGTTCAGTGATGAAGCGGCCCTCCCTGAGCGCAATATTGGTAATGCCCGCGTAGTTTGGCGAAACTCCCTGCGTGTCTCCCCAGCGATAGTTGTGACCCTGGTAAGTGATGTTGTCGTCGAAAGGTCCGCCCATGTAGCCGATATTCGGCGCTACAGCCCCGACTTCTTCAACTGCACTTGCCTGCGCCTGGATTGCCTCCGCGTCCGCCACCGTCAAAGGTTTCCGCGTTCGCTCGGAACGGTCCTCACCGAAACGCGGACCAGTTGAGAGGTGGAAAGCGTAGATATTGTTAGTGCCATACTCCTCAATGATCGCGACTATGTTCTGACGTAGCCCGGTAAGGATCGAGGCAATCGTAATGGCAGTCATCACTCCGATCACAATCCCGAGCACCGTAAGAAAACTTCGAAATTTGTGCGAGCGCACGCTATCAAGCGCCATCTTGAGCGTTTCGGTCAGCACATTTTTCGGAAACTTGAGTTTCATCGATCTTAGGTGGCTTTCGTCAGCGCCAGAATTGGATCAAGTCGAGCTGCTTTGAAAGCCGGATATATTCCCGCAATCATTCCCACTGCGGTTGAGACGATCAGCGCCAGCAGGATATAGCCAACAGTGATTGTCATAGTGATCGACGCCAGGACCGTTATCACTGTGGTTATGCCCCACGAAAGCAACAACCCCAGGATGCCGCCGAGAGCGCAAAGAATTGCCGACTCGATCAAAAACTGGAGCAGGATCTGTTTCCGGGTAGCGCCCACCGCCTTGCGCAGGCCAACTTCAAATGTCCTTTCAGTGACGCTCACCAGCATGATGTTCATCACCACGATACCGCCTACCAGCAAAGTAATAAGAGTGATCGGTACCACTACCTTGGCGATACTTCCGGTGAATTGATCGATCTGGTTGTTGAGTGCTTCGACGTCCACCAGACCGAAGTCGTCCTCTTCGTTGCCCTTCAACTGGTGTTTCACGCGCAGGGCAACTCGAGCGTCTTCAATTGCATTTTGAAAGGTTTCCCGGGAGAAGCCCTTGCCGTGAATCTGAAGTCCGTTGCGTCCCCAGATCTGTATGTGGGTGGTCACGGGAATATAGACGTGACGGTCCGTGGAGTCGCCGAAGAATGCGCCGCGCTTTTCTTCCACGCCGACCACCCGCATCGGCCGCCCGCGTACTTTCAGGGTCTTTCCGATCGGGTCGACGTGGGGGAAAAACTTGTCTTTGATGTCGCCTCCCAGAACCACTACGAGCGCCGACCGCTGTACTTCATCGGCAGAAATAAAACGTCCTAACTCCATGGTCTTGTCTTCGATGTCTACCATGTTGGCGGAGGACCCAAAGACCTGAGCGCCGGGGAACACGATCCCGTCCTGCGAGAGATCCGTCTGGCCGCCAGTTTGTGCGCCCACCTCGGCACAACCCCGGCAGTGGTCGCGCACCCATTCGTAATCGTCCCAGTTGAGCCGCGGATTGCGCCGGTTTCGTCGCTCATACTCTTCATCCGAAAGGCGGCCGTGGGAAGCCATGCGGGCAATCATGAAATGGTTGCTGCCCAGGACCTTGGCTACCTTGTCGACGACATATGTGTTAAGCCCGCTGATCGAGGCGCCGACGGTGACCACCGAAGCCACGCCGATGATGATTCCAATCAAGGTCAGGAACGCTCGCAATTTGTGAGCAAAAATCGACTGCAGGGCAATCTTCAGGGCGTCGGAATAGAATGAAAAAATGGCTTTCATGCTGATTTCTCGGAAGAACGTCCGGGGCGCAACAAGGCTGTACGACGAAACAGACGGCAAAGTTTGACGGATTTGAAACTCAAGAGATTCGCTAACCTTATGACGATCCAAAGCGCCGATCTATTAACAATCAGGTTAGTTCTCCGGCGGGCTGTTCAACCGGTTTTAGGGCAAACTTGTCCGCCCACCGAATTCGTCCGGTGACTTGCATCACTACAAACAGGCTCACAACCGAGCCAATCGTGATCGCCAGACCAGTGAATCCTTTGAGGAAAAAGGCGTAGGAAAACATGACGAGATAGACAAACTGCGCGAGAGCGGCTTCGCGGCTGGCAAAACGCATCCCCACCACCAGTCGCAAATAACTAATAACCAGAAAAATGGAGACCGCTGCCGAAATGGCAAACGCCATGTGAATGGAAACGTGATCGACGAGGTAAGCCAGGAGGAGGTGAAACGAGAAGAACGCCGCAGCGAGAAAGAAGTAGTTCATGGGGTGAAGTTCGATGCGGCGCATGGTGGTGATAATGAGCATGAGGAAAAAGAAAAAGAACAGAGACACGGGGGCGAAGAAACTAATGCGGCCAGCCAGCGGTCCCGGCTGAAGTTTCTCGGGCATGACCATCGCGATCTGATAGCCGGACACCAGATTCTTGTAACCCCATTTCAGCTCCCAACCTTCGCTGGTCCGGATTTTCTCGGATGGCGATACCGTATTGTCGGGGAAGTCAATATCCGCAAAATTTGTTTTCATTTTCAGGCTGAAGTCGCGAACCTGCTCGACATCCTCGCTGCCGAAACTGTATCGCCATTCATTAAGACCCTGGGAACGATAACCGACCGCCAGCCGGGCCACCTGTCCGGCCGGGATCTTGACCGAACCCCCGGCGGCATTCGCTTGATTGGTGATTGATACGGGCGCGCCATCAACGGTGAAAGTGAGATCATCGTAGATTGCTTTGGCCGCAGGATATTCGAGACTGAAATCGATCGTCTCTTCTTTGTCGCTGGTGTTGCGAAACGCGTAGGTACCTGCAAAAGCGACTTTGTAAGTGCTGTACCAGAGCAGGCCTTTCTGGCGATGCTCGAGATCCAGGGCCACCTCAACGTCGCTGCTTTCCAACGGCAGATGAGTCGTTACCTCTTCCTGCACTGTTTTGACGATTTTCTTTCCATTCTCGGTACTCTCTTCTTTTCTGGGCACCTTGTGAGTAAATGACGCTGAAGGAGGAGCCTGATTTTGCGGAGTGCCCCAGGTGGAGGCGACGCGGTCCGAAGAAACCACATCAAGCGAATAGGTGCGCGAAAAGATTGTGCCGCCCAGGATGGCCCAGGCTACCGAAGCACAAACGAAAATAAAACTGATAGCGATGATGCGTTTGGTCATGACACACTCCTCAACTCAATGTTTTGGACTCAATGGATCTTCAGGCTGGATCCCATTCTTAATTTCTGCGCAGGGCGGGGCAATGTGGTGATCCACATCCGGCCCGTGTGAAGAGCTACATTGGCGGTTTCGCGGGTTCACCTTAGACGGCAGTCCGCGGTTCCAATTTCGTAGCCACCTCCGGGAAAGATCCCCGGCCAAAGAAAACGTGCCAGGCAAACCAGTTAAACGCAGGTAGTCGCATAGTTGCGCAGGCCACTTCAATCAGCAACGGGTTGCGCATGCCGGACACCAGACGACGCATCCACAAACGTGACGCAAAGCGAGCGCGAAAGAGTTCGCCTGAATAGTTTCCGAGCACCTCCGGATCGCGAGTTTCCAAATATTCGGCGGTTACTTTCGCGGCGAAGGTTGAAAGTCTCATACACGGATCCAACCCTCCCGCGGTCAACGGCGAAACGGCGCCAGCTGCATCACCAATCAACAAGCCGTCCGAGCATGCAATTTTTCGGAGAACGCCGCCCACCGGAATGCGGCCACCGCGCCGCTCGATCAGTTTCGCTCGCCGCAGATCAAAATTGGCGCTCAGGCTAATTCGAAATTTTTCCAGGGCCGGGATTGGTTCGAACAACGACGGGTAACCGCCAACACCTATGTGCGCTTGTTCGCCATCGTGTGCGACCCAGGCGAGATAACCGGGCGCAACTTCCGGATCAAGAAAACAGTGAAGTCTCGGCGGTCCTTCAAGCGGGACATTAGTGACGACATCCTCAACCCCAACTATCCACTCCCGATTGATGTCCAAACGCAGGCTGCGCGCCACCCGCGAGTTTGCGCCGTCGCCGCCAATTAGGAATCGGGCCGCAACGTTTTGCGTCGACGATCCCCCTTCGAGACCGACTATTGACTCGTCCTTGCGCGGCATGTGCCCGGTGTAGCGTGTCCCGGGCAGCCAGACGACGCCGGCCCGCAAGCAATGTTCGAGGTAGCGCGTGTAGAGCCGGCCCATTCGACCGACACGAAACTCGTCGTGCTCGCTGGTCAAGTCCATAGCCCGGCGCGACGGTGAATAGAGTCTGACGTGTCGCACCACCGGTCCAAGACAATCTTCGGGGATATCAAAATCCTCAAGCGTGCGACGCACAAAGATCCCGGTGGTATGAATCGACCGCTCAAGCGACTTCTTGCGGTCGACAAGCAGGACGCTCAGGCCGGCTCGACCGAGCAACCGCGCGCACTGCAGACCAGCCAGGCCCGCGCCAACGATAACTACGTCATAGCGTTTCATGGTTTTAGATCAGGACTGCAATCAGATTTGAAACCGGGTCTTTTTGTGCAGCGGACTGTTTTCGTGTCCGATCAGGAAACGAGTCAGGGTCGCGCCTTCGTGGATCAGGAGAGCAGGATCCTTGATGTCCGCGGGCAAATCGAAGACGAACGTTGTGGTGTAGTTTTCACCGGGGCGGAGTTGAGTTGTGATGGGTGTACCTGCAGCCTGCGACCTTTGCAGAACGCGTTGCCCTTCTGCCGACGGAAAGTACTGGTTTCCGTTTTGGTCGATGACCAATACAACTCGTGAATTTGGCGTTAGCGGCTGATTTCCTCTCGTTGAACTAATCGTGTTTTCGTCGAAACGAGTTTTGATAGTTACCAGCCGGAACGTTCCTGCGGCAGTCACCCGATTAAAAGCATCCCCGGGATTGAAGGCGTCATCGAGAGTCTTCGTCGCGCGCACGTCCGCGATTGAGTATGCAAGATGACAGTCGATTTCGCAGAAATATTTTTCCTGCCCACGAACCAGGATCTTCTCACTGCTTCTGAACGAAAAGGTAAACAACAAGAAAAGATAAACAATCGCAATCGCGAAGATCGCCAGCAGCCCTACCCTGGCAAGGACAAATTTTCTTCTGAGCATGGAGTAACCTATCAAGAGTGCTATCAGGAAGATCGTGAAAGCGGTTCCGAGAAACGCGAGCGCTCCGACCGGCGCCGACAGATTTACGTTAGTGAACATGGTTCCCTCCGGTTCCCGGCAGTTCAAAGCGCTTTGTAGCACAAAGTTCCCGGGCAAAAATTTTTGGTTCGGCTAGCGAAGGCGCATCTGTTGAATGATGGTTTCCATGTGACTCAGGTAGTTTTCGAGCGCTCGCCTGCCGCTGACTGTCAGTTTATATTCAGTTTTCGGCAAGCGGCCCTCAAAGGATTTCGTGCAGGTAATGTAACCGCCGTCTTCAAGTTTGCGCGCGTGGACGCTAAGGTTTCCGTCAGTAGTGTTCATCAAACTCTTCAGATCGTTGAAGGTCAGCGATTCATTGGCGGCGAGCGCGCTGACAATGCCCAGGCGCATCCTCTCATGAATCAAACGATCAAGATCCGGCGCGGGGTTTTTGATTTTCGCTGTGCGCACATCGTGCAGACGAGCAGTGGTTGTCTCCCGCTTCTTGTGACTGGAATGCTTGAGTGCTGATTGTTTAGCCACCGTACTTCCTCGCAATAATAATTCCGAAAATGATATGCAACCCGCCAAAGCCCGCTGCCATAAACCAGTTGGCAAAAGCAGGCGCCAGAAATGCGCCGGCTCCGAGGACCATGAAACACACGCCCATCATCGGGACCGCGCTCACTGAAAACATCCCGCCCGTCACCACGCCGGTGCCGTAAAGCAACAGCCAGACACCGGGAATCGCGCCGGTCAATCCGGCCCGGTAGAGCACGACGGTAATCAATGCTCCGGCAAGAATCGGCGGCGAGAGGCTAAACACAACCTTGCGTCCGGAGCCTGAAAGCAGCGGCATCTTCGCGGATCGAGCTTTCCGATCCATTGACCAACCGGCGATGAGCAGAGCGACAAATACTTCGCCGAGCCACACCCCGAGCCATCCCTTGAATGTTTTTTGTTGGACAGCGATCAGGGTCGCGGCCAGGGCAGTAACTCCGATCGCCACTTCACCCCATCCCGAAATGCCGGTAAAGGCCGTAGCGCGCTCCATGGTTTCCCGGATATAGCGAAGGTTGTCCATCGCCCGGTCGTGAAGCGCCGGTGGCTCGTCTTTTCGTGGTGTTACGAGGTGGATTGAGCCCATTGCCGAAATCCTATTGCACGATGTTCTGCTGTGTCAAGTACTTTGCATGATAAAGCTAATGCCTCCAGGTTTCCAGCAATCGGATAGGATGGCGGGCTTGTTCGTCTGAAGCTCGGTCCTGAGCGGAAAATTAGCTAGAGGTTCGACGCGTAGCGTCGGCATGAACTTAGCCCGGCGTTTTCAACGCCGGGATTCCAGTTATCGCAGCGTGAAGATTGCTATGGTCTCCCCGGCCTTGAAAAGGCCGGGCTACATTCATGCCGACGCTACGCGTCGAAGATTCGGAGATTCATGAAGGAGACTCGAATAACCGGGCAGGTCGCCAGGTTCAGGCGCGGGCGGCGCTTGAGGCGACCACGCCATCGGTTTGGGATGGGGCTTTGGCATTTCGCCTGCGAATCACGAGAACGATCAGGGCACTGATTCCCACCACGATACTAATCATCTGCGAAGTTGATAGGCCGGTCAGGGTGGTGAGGCCGAGGATGTCGCCGCGTGGGTCGGCCCTGAAAAATTCGATGACGAAGCGTATTCCTGAATACAGCACTGCGTAAAAGAGAATCACTTGCCCATCGAAGCGCCGGTGTTTGTGAAACCAAAACAAAAAGAAGAAAACGATCAGCATTGATGACGATTCGTAGAGTTGCGTTGGGTGTAAGGCAACGCCGACCGGCACGCCGGTAATATCGTGGGCCAGGTCGGTGAACCTGACACCCCAGGGCAAACTGGTTGGTTTTCCCCAGCAACACCCGGCCGAAAAGCATCCGAGCCTGCCGAAGAAATTTCCCAGGGCGATGCCGGGAGCACACGCATCGGCCGTCTTCCACCATGGAAGCTTGTAACGGCGCATCAGAATGTAGCCGGCCAGGACTGCGCCCAGTAGTCCGCCGTAAAAGACCCCGCCGGAACGGAGAAAGTCGAGCGAGATGAGCTGCCACGGATTATCGCGGTACTCGGGCTCGACGAAGAGCATTAGAATTTTTGAACCAACCAGCGAGGCTAGCAACATCCACAGGCAGAGGTCGTAGATCTTTTCGCGTGGCAGTCCATCGCGGGCCGCCAACTTAACTGCGATCAGGATGGCGCAAAGGAAGGCGAGCGCAAGAAATACGCCGTAGGTGTTGATCGGAAAATTGCCGATGTGAAAGAGTTCGGGAAACATGAATTTCTAGAGATGGTCAGTGGTCAGCGGTCAGTTGTTAGTTGCAAAGTACATTCCAAGTTCAACAACTAACCACTAACCATTAACAACTGACAACTAACTACTAACAACTGAGTCTTCCTGAGTCTTCTTTTCAAAAATGAGATCATACGCAAGCAGCAGTGCGCCAATTGTGATGCTCGCATCGGCGACGTTGAAAGTCGGCCAATGAAATGACCCTGCGTGCAAGACAATAAAATCGATAACATAACCAAGCCGGGCCCGGTCAGTCAGATTTCCGACGATACCGGCCAGCAGCAGCGCGCACGCCCCCAGGACTCGGTCATCATTTCGCGGTGTCCGCAAAAAGTAATAAGAGACGGCCACGGCGGCCAATATAGCCAGCCCAACAAAAAACCAACGCCCAAATGATCCCCCCTCCTGCAGCTGGCCAAAAGCAATCCCGCGATTCTCGGTATACATGAGATCGAAGAAACCTTTGATGATGGTTAGATCATCACCGTGGCGAAGCGAACGGACCGCCCAGGCTTTGGAGGCCTGGTCCATCAGATACACACCAACGCTGGCCAGCAAGTAACCCGCCCGCCAGCCGAAGCGGGTGTGAGGGGCAGCGGTCAGATTCGTCTTGGTAATTTCAGTGTCCATATCTCAAGCGAGACTTAACATTTTCGCTCGTGGCTTTGCCACCCGATGTCCGGTGGCGACCCTGCCCCACCGAAACAGCCCAACAACTCTTCTTAGCCCCAAGTTGCACGTCATTGACTGCGGAAGGTCACAGACCTTACGCACATCGGGCGGCACAGCCGCGGACCAAAATCAACTTGTCTGTTCGCGTTCAATCTCTTCCAGCGCTTCAACGCAACGCTCACAAACGTTTGGATAACGACTCGATTCGCCTACCCGCGTCGAATAGTTCCAACATCGTTCGCATTTCACGCCTTCCGCAGGAAGCACCTTAACTGCTATGCCGGACGCCGCTTCGTTTGCTTCAGCAACTTCTACCTGCGAAACGATGAAGAGGTAGCGGAGCTCATCGCGGTAACGCGTCAGCAATCCATAACCATCGCCGGCCGCCGTGATTTCAACTCTTGCTTCCAACGAGCTGCCGATCTGCTTAGCAGTCCTGGCTTCTTCCAGGGCTTGCAGGACGGCATCGCGGATTTCAAACAACCGTTCCCAGTTTGAGAGCAGGCCCTCTTCATGACCACCTGCTTCGTCGGGGAGTAAAGCCAGATGAACAAACTCAGGCCGCCGGTCGTCCTTCGGCAGGTTGTCCCAGATCTCGTCAGCGGTGAACACGAGAACCGTTGCCAGCATTCTTGCCAGCGAGTCGGCGATCCGGTACAGCGCAGTCTGGGCCGAACGGCGCGCCGGATTGCGAGGAGCGGCCGTGTACAGCCGATCCTTGATGATGTCAAAGTAGCGCGCCGACAACGTGACGGTGCAGAACGAATAAACAGCGCGGGTGGCCATATGAAACTCGTAAGCTTCATATGCTTTTCTGACGGCCGCGATCACGGCATCAAGTTCCGCCAGCGCCCAGCGGTCGATCTCGATCAGCTGGTCTTCCGGAACACTGTCTCGCGCTGGCTCGAAGCCATTGAGATTTCCGAGCGCGAAGCGCGCCGTGTTGCGTATCTTGCGGTAGGCATCCACAGTTCGCTGCAGAATCTCTTCTGAACATCGAACATCCTCGTGGTAATCCGAAGAGGCGACCCACAAACGCAAGATGTCGGCGCCGGATTCTTTTACCACCTCGTTTGGCGAGATACCGGTGCCTTGAGACTTGCTCATCTTTTCGCCGGCAACGGTGATCAACCAACCGTGCGTAACGACATTTCGATAGGGAGCTCTTCGATGTTTGGCCAGGCTGATCACCAACGACGAGTTAAACCACCCGCGGTATTGATCGCCACCTTCAAGATAAACATCGGCCGGTTGCCATTCGCCGAGTTCGGTGGCGAAGTAGTCCTTGAAAACAGCCGGCCATGACGAACCGCTTTCAAACCAGACGTCGAGAATGTCAGTCTCCTTGGTAAACTCACTGCTTCCGCAAGCCGGGCATTTGAATCCGGGCGGCAGAAGCTCCGCAGCCTCACGCTGGTACCAGGCGTCAGACGATTCTTTCTCGAAAATGTCGGCCACGTAGTTGATTACTTCAGGATCCAGAATCACCTGGCTGTTCGGATTATCCTCATTGCAGCTTGCGCAGTAGAACGCCGGAATTGGCACACCCCAAACTCGTTGGCGTGAGACACACCAGTCAGAGCGGTTCTTGAACATGTTGAGCATGCGCTCGCGGCCCCAGGCGGGAATCCACTCGACGTTTTCCTGGATCTCGCGTTCGGCCCCGGCGCGCAGGCTCAGTCCCCAGTCATCATCTTTTGAGATCCGGTCGAATGAGATAAACCACTGAGAGGTGGCCCGGAAGATCACCGGG
>JAXIOV010000227.1:0-4241 GCA_045403245.1 Pyrinomonadaceae bacterium
GTGGGCTAACCGCCCGACAACAGTCTCGGTTTGCGCCTGGAGCTCACGCATCTGCTGTATATCGGCGGCAAACTGGGCTTGCTGCTCGACGATGAAGGACATCTTTCGTTCGAACTCTTCGTTGTTCATCATGAGGCTCCCCTACCAGTTGTAAGAGAGAGTTTAGCCAATAGTCTTCGCCACGCCAAGCGAGCAATCCAAACGGTGGCCTTCAGCTGCGCGCTCACTCAACGTGGATAAGAGACATCGTGGCGCGCGTCAGCTGCAAGCGCTTATGCCTCGGAAACGCTACTCAGCTGCCATTCCCATACTTGCCCGTCTTCTGGATGTTCCAGCGTACCGGTTAGGCGAAACCGCAGCTTCTTCAAAATGGAAGTTGAGGCATTCTCTTCGGGCAATGTCTGCGCTGCTATTGTCACGGCAGGCAGCCTCTCCCTAGCCAAACGGATGAGCTCAGACGCCATTTGGGTCGCCACACCTCGTGACTCGTGCTCGGGAAATGTGAAATAGGCAATCTCAACGCGATTGTCTTGAGGCGGCGACTTGAAGCCGCACACACCAACACAGGTTTCACCTTCGAATGCCAGATAGCCAATCCACGGTGGTCCATACCCGACTGAGCCATAAAGCTGCGTCGTGGCGCCGACAACTTCCGCTGCCATGGCCGGCATCGACACTATCGGCTTCTCCAGCTCTCCGTTCTGTGTGATAGCGATGAGTTCCAATCGCACCCTCCTCCGACGCCTAACGCCGCGCTTAAGCGGCTCGCCCACGCAACTACGAATAAAGGCTACTCACCGGCGAGTCCGCTGCAAGGCTTTGTTGAACTAAGCGCTGCGCGCAGAGAAGGACCCGCCACTTGGTAACCCGATCATTCTCCCTCGCAAGTCCGCTCCGATTACACTTCTGAAAAACAGCCCCAAATTCCGACCAAGAAGCAGGGCTGTTCAACTTCATTTCTGGAGGTATAACCATGAGCGAACTGCGAAAGAGAATGATCGAGTGTCTGCAACTCCGCGGTCTGGCGGAGCGAACTCAGGAGGCGTACACCAGAGCCGTACGCCAACTGGCCGCACATTATCATAAGTCTCCTGACCGGATCAGCGAAGCGGAACTGCGGCAGTACTTTTTCTACCTCAAAAACGTCAAGCATTACTCACGCAATACCATGACCGTCGCTATCTGCGGCATCAGGTTCTTCTACGAGCAAACGCTGCAAAGAAACTGGGCCATCTTCGGCATCGTGCGTCCGGCCCCGGAAAAGAAGCTGCCCGTCATCCTTAGCCTGGCAGAAGTGCGCCAGATTCTGGGCCGCGTCAGACTACCGCGTTATAAAGTTTGTCTGATGACGATCTATTCGTGCGGCCTGCGCTTGCAGGAAGGCGCGCATCTACAGGTCGCTGACATCGACAGCGCCCGGCTGATGATTCACGTCCGTCATGGCAAGGGCGCCAAAGACCGCTACGTGCCGCTGCCGCCACGGACGGCTCCTTGACCCTCCCGCCGCTCGCCTCCACTCACCGCCCCACACTAATTCTTAATACGTTGGGTGGCGCCGTTCTATGATTTTGCGACCGCCTCGCCGGCGCCGAGAAGGAGCCGTGCAAGCGCACGGGCGCTCAGATAACCGCCCACCACACCTGTAGCGGTTCCGACGATCAACCAGCCGGTGGTGTGGTCGAGTAACGATGACGGATCCGGGCTGAGCGTGGTGTCCCATGTAATTACCAGCGCAAGCGCTGCGCAGATGCCAATCCAATAACTTCCAATAGTCGCGAAAATCCAAATCTTCTTGCCCTGTTCATGGTTCGGCAGCCGTATCCAGGCCGCGGTCCCAAGTACGGTAAAAGCGAGAATCCAGTCGAATGGTGGCCGGATGCCTTCCGCTCCAAGCCAAAAGACTGCAACAGATGCAAGGCTACCTATCGCGATTCTGATGGCGCTGACTTTTCGAAGCGATCCCAGTGCCTTGCGTTGTGCGATTAGAACCAAGACAGAGGCGGCAAGGAAGCCCACCGAGTGCGCGGCGTATTGCGTCGCAGTCAATTCGTCGCCGTGTGCGCCCGTGATGCCATGACCGAGCAGGCTGAAGGCTACCAGTCCGACCCCAAAGGAAACTGAATTCGCCAGCCACCACCGGCGTCTGAAGTCGTGCGCAACGTTCATGATTGCTCCCTGTTTGCAGTCGCCGCCCAACGGTGGAGTTGGCGCGGCGGCGCGAATCAATCCAATTCGAAATCCGCAATCCGCAATTCGAAATTTAGTCGCTCCCGCCGCTCGCGTCCAACCACTTGTTGAACTAAGCGCTGCGCGCAGACAAAGGACCTTCCGCTGAATAACCCGATCATTCTCCCTCGGGAATCCGCTCCGACTACCTTCTGAAAAACAGCCCGCCGCTTTCTGTCCAGGAAAGCAGGCTGTTCAACTTTTCCATCGGAGGTGTAACCATGAGTGAACTGCGAAAGAGAATGATCGAGTGTCTGCAACTCCGCGGTCTGGCGGAGCGAACTCAGGAGGCGTACACCAGAGCCGTGCGCCAACTGGCCGCACATTATCATAAGTCGCCTGACCAGATCAGCGAAGCGGAACTGCGGCAGTGCTTTCTCTATCGTAAGAACGTCAAGCATTACTCACGCAATACCATGACCGTCGCCATCTGCGGCATCAGGTTCTTCTACGAGCAAACGCTCAACCGTAACTGGGCCATCTTCGGCATCGTGCGTCCAGCCCCGGAGAAGAAGCTGCCGGTCATCCTCAGCCGTGAAGAGGTGCGCCAGATTCTGGCGGGCGTCAGGTTGCTGCGCTATCGCGTCTGCCTGGCAACGATCTACTCATGCGGGCTGCGCTTGCAAGAAGGAACCCATCTGCAAGTTGCCGATATCGATAGCGCGCGCCTGATGATTCACGTCCGCCACGGCAAAGGCGCCAAAGACCGTTACGTGCCGCTGCCGCAACGCACCCTGCAGTTGCTGCGCCAGTACTGGGTTACTCATCGCAATCCCGTGCTGCTCTTTCCCGCTGAAGGTCGTGAGCACATCGACCTGGCGCAGGCCACCGAGCCGATGTCGAAGAGCAGCGTCCAGGACGCCTTCCACGCAGCTCTCAAAGAAAGCCGTCTCAACAAACGCGCCTCGGTGCACACGTTGCGCCATTCGTGGGCCACACATCTGCTCGAAGCCGGGGTCAACCTGCGGCTGATTCAGGAGTGGCTGGGCCATAGCTCGCCGGCCACCACCAGCGTCTACACGCACCTGACCGTCAAAGCCGAACAACTCGGCGCCGTGACCATCAACCAGCTCATGAGCGACCTCTGAGTCGAAGCCGCTGACGGTCGAAGTGGCCGAGATCTTTCGGCTGCATGGCGATCTACAACCTGCTCTTTCGCGCTTCTGCCGCCGCCTTACTGCAACTGGCCCAAGACCCCCGCTTCGTCGGAGGTCGTCTGGGCATGGTCGGCGTGCTCCATACCTGGACCCGCCAACTCCTCTATCATCCCCACGTTCATTACCTTGTCACTGGTGGTGGTCTGACTGATGACGGCCGCTGGCGCGGTGCACGGAAAGACTTTCTCCTGCCCGTTAAAGCGCTTTCACCAATCTTCCGCGCCAAGTTCCGCGATGCCCTCAAGCAGACCGAACTCTTTACTCAAGTACCGCCCCGGGCCTGGCAGAAACGCTGGCTGGTCCATTCCGAACCCGTGGGCTCCGGCCAGCAAGCTTTCCAGTATCTCGCCCCTTACATCTTTCGCGTCGCTATCTCCAACAACCGCCTTCGTTCACTGGAGCAAGGCACGGTCACTTTCGCTTACAAAGAGTCGGCCACTGACCAACTCAAGAGTAGTACTGTCAGTGCCGAAGAGTTCATCCGTCGCTTCCTCCAACACGTCCTCCCCCATAGGTTCATCAAGGTCCGTTACTATGGCCTGCTTAGTCCCGCTCATCGTCAACTGCTTCTGAAAGCCAGACAATTACTCTCAGCCACCACCAGCAAACTAAAGACTCAAAATGTAAAAACCTCCGCGTCGCTGGCGCTGCTAAGTTGTCCACACTGCGGTGGGCCACTCACGCTGCTCGCTCCAATCGCCAGAGGTCGCCCCCCATGAAACTTCAACCGCTGGCTATGGCCGTCTTCCTTATGTCCCCGCCCTCCGCGGCGAACTGCTCTCGCCGTCACTGCCGAACTCTGTCTGCGACCGCAAAAAAACCAGCCTCACGGCTGGCTGCCTCTCCCTTCGACTCAAC
>JAXIOV010000146.1:0-2927 GCA_045403245.1 Pyrinomonadaceae bacterium
TTGGACATGGTTCGTGCTGACCATAGCAATCAGGAACGCGTTAGTCGGCGACTTCGCCGCGCCCGCCTGCGGGCCAGTCTGCGCGCTCGACTGAAGGCTAAAAGATCGGCATCAGCAGCGAATCGAGCTCATCGCGATCGAGCCTGAGCGGTCAGTGTGCTGGGAACCAGGGGAAGACCTGGGCTAGTGATCAGTTTGGTTAGCGCGAGTGATTAGCTGGTTGAGCGCCCGACAACTCGGCGCCTGCGAATTTCAATCCCGCTAGTTGCGCAAACACTGCCGGCGTAACCGAAGCATGATCATCTGCAGCTAGCCAGCCTGTATCCATTCGTCTGCACGCCGAAGCCCTTATCCACAAGGAGAAGAATGATGAAGGCACAAGCGTTTCTATTAACACTCGGGGTGGTTTTGTTGGCGGTTTTCATGTCGCTAGCGGCAGCGCCAATGGGTTTGGTGATCAATGCACAAAACACAAGCAAAGGCGGTGGCAGCGGCTATCGACTCTCCGGACCGTTTACCCACAAGAACCTCACCATTTTCCTGATCCACGGTAAGAACACGATCAAAGGGAAGTCGTTTCTGACGCTCCAGGAAGCCCTGGTGCAGAAGAAAGTGGTCGTCTATGAGACGAAGAGTGTGAACGAACTCTCGATCCAAAATTTTTCCGACCAGGACGTCTACGTCCAGGCAGGCGAAATCGTCAAAGGTGGTCAACAGGATCGCATGCTGCAGACAGATTTGATCGTGCCCCCAAGATCCGGACGCATGCCGATTGCCGCGTTTTGTGTTGAGCATGGCCGATGGACCAGGAGGGGAAATGAAAAAGTTGAAGTGTTTTCCAGCTCTGCGGAAGTTGCCACAACCAGGGAACTGAAATTGGCAGCTAAAACTGCCAGGTCTCAGGGCGCCGTTTGGGAAAATGTCCGAGTCGCCCAGGACAAGCTGAGCCGCAACATCGGGACGCGCGTAAACTCGGAGGCGTCGGAATCGAGCCTGCAGCTTACGGTCGAAAACCACAAAGTTCAGGCGACCGCCGACAGTTACATCAAAGCCCTCTCGAATATTGCGGCCGGGAAAAGTGATGTGATTGGCTACGTCTTCGCGATCAACGGCAAGGTAAACAGCGCCGATGTTTACGGCTCAAACGCTCTTTTCCAGAAGCTCTGGCCCAAGCTGCTCAAGGCAAACGCCGTCGAGGCGATCGCCGAATTGCAGAGAGGCCAGTTCAAACCGGCCTCGGTAGAAAATGCCAAGACGTTTCTTACGGACGCGGAAAAAGCAAAGAGTTCAGAGCAGGCAGTTACGGCCCGCGTTAAGGTAGTCACTAAAGAAGATGATAAGAACGTCTTCTTCGAGACTCGCGACGGCCAGGACAAAGACGCCTGGATTCACCGAAACTACATTAAGAAGGAATAAGAAAAAGGGAAACGGGGGAATAGGGGAAGGGGTAAAGGGGAACCGGGAAAAAGGGGAAAGGGAAAAGGGGAAATGAGATCTAAATCACTTACTCTACTTTACGTCTTTCCCTTTTAACCTCTTCCCCTTTTTCCCCAGTTCTTCAGTGGACAAGCTTCATGGAATACAAGACGCCATACATTGCGTCCTCATGTTTTGGGTAACCTTGCCCTGTGGTGGAAAGCATGACGTTGACAAACTGGACCTGCCCGGCATATTTGCGATAAGCCATCCATTGCAAGCGTCTGAAATCATCGGGTTTGTCCGGATTTGATTCGCGAAACTGAACGCCTTTCAACCCATCAATAGCCACCCACTTCAGTTCATCGACTTCACCGTTTTTGGCTCGCGTCTTCGCGCCGTCATAGAACGCCTTAATGCTGACATCGGTCGGGAAACTCTCGTCCATTGGCGAGATGCTGACGATCAGATTAGCGGCTTCAAAACCACCGGGTGAGCGCCAGGCAAACGTCTTCGACTCGTTGGTGGTCTCTTTCCAGCTTGCCGGCACGGTCCAGGACATTCCCTGCTGGTCCCATTTGACCTCCTCGCCTCCGGCAATCGCGGCGGTTTGCGCTGCGGTTGGAGTAGCAGGTTCGGCTTCGGCATTTGAGTCACTCGAACTGGATGACTTAGCCGGCTCACGTGAACTACCCGCTTCCTTAATCTTTGAGCCCAGGCCGCAAAGCGTAAAAACAATTCCGAAAACTAGAAGGAGGGGAATCTGTTTCATTGTTCAATTCACCAGGAAATGGATTGGAAAATCACGACAGCTTCTATTGCAAAAGTGACATGAAGTCAATGGCCTCGGAGAGTTATAGACCAAACTGTTAGTTTGCGGTTGGTTGGGTTGGACTGGCCGCAAAAACTATCGGTCAAGGTTGCTAATAACAGCGTGAGGTTTCTTTCGACTGCACCAACGCAAAAGAACAGTTTGGTAGTGGGGTAATAGTGTGTTGCTGTTTCAAACCCATATAGTCCTTACCTCAAGCCCAGACAAATAGAGAATCAGAACCGGGAGCCGTAGCGACCGGGCCGTTTGCCGCCGCACTCAACTCGTATGGCTGCGCAGTCGTCTACTGAGTTCCCGCAACAAGGCAGTCACGGTGACACAAACCACAGAGTTGAATCCCCCGACAGCGACCCGGTCGCTACAGCTCCCGGTTCTGATACAGAATTGACGATTGTTGCCGCAAGTCTTCGTTGCTGTTTCAAACCCATATAGTCCTTACCTCAAGCCCAGACAAATAGAGAACCGCTCGCCATAGGTGGGCCAAGCCGGTAGCTGGGCGTTTGCAATTACCTCCTGCGTTAGCGAATCAGAACCGGGAGCCGTAGCGACCGGGTCGTTTGCCGCCGCACTCAACTCGTATGGCTGCGCAGTCGTCTACTGAGTTCCCGCAACAAGGCAGTCACGGTGACACAACCACAGAGTTGAATCCCCCGACAGCGACCCGGTCGCTACAGCTCCC
>JAXIOV010000080.1:0-7513 GCA_045403245.1 Pyrinomonadaceae bacterium
AGGCGCGGTTCGGTTATGAACTCAACCAAACGTATGCGTTCCAGCCCTCGTGTATGCTCCCTGGGTAGACTGTCAAACGCGTCTTCGACTTGCTTAACGGCATCTTTCGGCAATGACCGTTCACTCTGAACCTCAACCTTAATTGGCACCGGGCAAACACCTCATCGGGTCTTCCATGGCTTGAATCGAATTTCTATGGGCTTCAAAAGAATAGCCCGCCACTCTAAGGTGCGCCCCCAAACCCGGTCAAGCACACAACCACACCGCGAGCCTAACCACCTTCGCCGAAAATCCATACCTCAGCCTGTCTCGCGCCTCAAAAACCGTTCTCAGCGGTCAGCTGATCAAGTAAGACTACGAAGTGTGCGCCCCAACAGGGGACCAGCACTTTACTTAGCAACCCCTTGCAGGCTCTTTTGAGCGGAGAGGAATCCAAAACCCGCATGAGAAGGCCCTATATTGATTGCGTCTGATAATATATATTATGTATCAGGTATCAAGGGGCTTTGCCTTAATAACGCCGTCTCTATCTGAGCGGCGAGAATCTATTAACGACCTTGCGCCACAAAGCGATCCCGTACATACCGTTCAAGTCTAATTCCAAAGCGCAAACAAACTACGGCCCCAAGTCAACGCTCTGGACTCGGATGCTTAGTTTCTACAATGACAACCGGGAAGAGTTCTTGACGCACTATCACAAGCGCAGCAATGTGGAAACGACTTTCCACATGATCAAGTCAAAGTTTGGTCAGAGACTCCGCAGCAAGACCATGACCGCGCAGATCAACGAGGCACTTTGCAAGGTGCTTTGTCATAATCTATGTGTCGTTATTCAGTCAGTGCACGAATTAGGGGTAGACGCTAACTTCGGGGAGAAAGTTGAGAACGTCGCGTGAAGGAAGAAATCAGCAGACACCCATTGAACGCGCCCGGCAGGTATTACGTGGATTGTGATACCTGCCTTGACCACGAATGTTGTGTTGACGCCGCGCCGAACAATTTCAGGATGGATGAACACCTCACGGCTTTCGTCTTTAAGCAACCTAGCACGTCGGAGGAAGAGGCGCAGTGTCGGCAGGCGTTGGAAGAATGCCCAGTCGCTGCCATCCGTGACGACGGTTAGGGCTCTCATTGAAACCAAGGTCAAATTGCTTTTTGAGGCAAAAGAGACTTAATCAGCCTTTATGAGGCAAAGCCGTATCAAGGGCGGCTGTCCGTTCCGGGGTGGAGGCATGGCGACGCTGCTCGCGGATTTTGGCGGCTTGGTCCCCCCAAGACGACGCTCGGCTCACCAAAGCGATTGCAGCGATAACGGCCAATCCTCCAAATACGAATCGAGCTGTAAGGACCTCTCCGGCTATAGCCCAGCCAAGAACCAACGCTACAAGCGGATTAACGTAGGTATGGGTTGCGATGAGTGTCGGTGGAAAACGATTCAACAACCAGAAATATGCCGAGTAAGCAACCAGCGAACCTGCTACTGCCAAATATCCCAGGGCCAGTAGGGATTTCAGCGAAACTGCAGCCACGTCAAGGCTCGCTGCCTCTCCTGTTACCATCCCGCCAAGTAGCAGCATTCCTGCGCCTGCCAGCAACGACATTGCCGCCGCCATGCGTGGGTCAGGATGCAGCGCCGTGCTGCGTGAATAAACCATCCCGATCGACCAGGACGCTGCGCCGATCAGAACTGCGAATGAACTTAGTATCTCCGGGCGACCACTTCGTACGTCGGCGCCAAGAATCAGGGCCACGCCGAATAATCCAAGCAACAGACCGATTAGAAGCGACCGAGTAAACCGGGCGCGTCGAGTGGCCGTCAAAATGATGGCGACGAAGATTGGTTCGGTTGCTATTAAGAGCGCAGCCAAACCGGAAGGAAGCGTTTGCTGGGCCCAATGTAGTGTGCCATGACCGATCAGGAAAAATAATACGGCGAGCACAACGCTCGCGAGCCATTGTTGTCTGATGGGACGGAATCCTCGCCACCAGCACCATCCAAACAGCAATCCACCGGCAATCAGATGCCGGAAGCCGGCAACGAAGAGCGGCGGAATGGTTTCCACAGCGTACCGGATCGCTAAATAAGTGGAGCCCCAAATAACATAAATGCAGGCGAAGGCAAGAAAGATCAGAAGCCGGTTCCCGCCTGCCATGTAGTGAGAATTTGTCTTTTGGTTCGAAAGCATTTGCCCTTACAAGATCAAACAATTGACGATCGACGTCGTAACCGGCTAGTATAGGTGATGGAAGTTACATGATAAAAGATATCCTGGTAACCTGTCAATGGCACGTTTACTGGTTACGGGTGGAGCTTTGTGAGATTATGAAAGCATTGCAATCATCCGCTGCGGAGATGAGGCTGATTGGAGGTCGATTGTGCTTGGACTTCGTCAACTCCGTCGACGGACGCAAGAGCGATTCGACGCGAAGGAAATCACAGTCAGTCAATAGTCTGGTGCTGGGCGACAAGCTCGGAGACTATTCAGATCTTGTGGCGTGGAGCCGGCATGCCGGCATCGTCACAGCGACAGAAGCTGGACGCCTGATTCAGGAAAGCAAGCGAAAAGTAGGCAAAGCAAGGGCCGTGTTTGACCGTGCTATTGCCTTGCGGGAAGCACTCTACCGCATCTTCAAGGCAACGGGAACAGGACGCGTGCCGCAGAGCGTTGACCTTGAAACCGTGAATGACGAATTAGTGAAAGCACGAAATCATGAAAGGCTGACTAGCACGGAGAAAGGGTTTACGTGGGAATGGATTGGCAGCGAGGCTGCGTTGGATCGGATGCTCTGGTCGATTGCGCATTCAGGGGCTGAGTTTCTTAGTGAAGGAGACTTGTCGCGTCTACGTGAGTGTGGCGGTGAAGAGTGCGGCTGGCTGTTTGAAGATACAAGCCGAAATAGGAGCCGCCAATGGTGCCACATGCAGGATTGCGGAAATCTAGCAAAGGTTCGTCGCTTCCGCACACGGTTGCGAAGCAGCAGTAAGATTAAAAGATGATTGACTACAAACGGGCACAGTCGGCGGCATTAAGATGTTCTATCCAACCAGTCCTGCCGAACCGACTGTGATTTTGATCCGCAATTTGTAAAGGAGTGCAAATGAACTATTCACGTCTCGGGCTGGCGGCGCTTGGTGGCACGGTCGCGTCTTTTGCCTTTGGTTTCTTAGTGTTTTGGCTGGTGCCAGCTCTTATCAATGAAGGCCACAAGTACCCGGCCGTATTCCGACCTAAAGAAGAAATGTTCGCTGTTATGCCAATTGGAATCGTCGCAACTTTCATAGCGATCCTGGTTGTCGCCATAATTTTCGCAATGATACATCAGGGCGGATCGGGCACTACGGAAGGTGCGCGCTTCGGCGTTCTCATTGGCACTTTTGTGGTTTGCGCATTTGTGCTGCACAACTACGTGAACCTGAACATCGGGCTGAAACTCGCTCTGGGACAGGCTGCGGCTTACTTCGTCCAGTGGACTATCATCGGCATAGTCATCGGTCTTATTTACAAACCCCTCGCGGTAGGTTAATGCTCGCATAAGAGTCCTCATTATCATTTCTTATTTTTGTCGTCCCAAATTTTTGGCTCCCAAAGTTCGATCTTGTTTCCATCGGGATCAATGATCCAAACTTTTAGGCCAGCCGTTTTACGGCTGGTGAGGAGCCTGAACACATCGCTGGTAGGCCGTTTCAACGGCCTTGCCATAAAGGCCGCTGAAGCGGCCTGGTAAGAATAAGGGAGCAGCGTTAACCAGCCATAAAACGGCTGGCCTTTAGGCCCTGCGGGTGAGCCGCCTGAAGGCGGCAGGAAAGTCTGATAAAGCGGCAGAGCAAGCAGAGCGGCAGAGCAACCAGAGCGGCAGAGCAACCAGGGCGGCAGAGCAAGCAGAGCGGGGGTCTGTAAAGAAGTGGCTGTGATCCACGTATTTCGGCTAGCGGCGAACGCCTGCTGTTGAACGTTCACGGGGCCCGCGTCGCCGGCGTCGTCACTCGGCCAGCTTTCTATTCACTTCCTTGATTTTGTACTTGAACTGTTCTTCTTCCCTGCTGATTTCCCTTCAACCACGCTTGAATTGTAGTGACGGCTGACATCGACCGTACGCCCCTCAAAGATCTCCCGGGCACGCGCCAGCGCTGCCTCGACGTGTGGGAGCATGTTTTCGTCGCCGACTTGCTGCAGGAATGCGGACTTTCTCAACAATTCTTCTGGTTGGCTGCGAGCTCCGCACAACAGTAGCGTCCGGCCGGTGGCGCGCAGTCGGTCTGCGAGCTTTTCCAGCTCGTGCAGCCCAGTGGCGTCGATTGCCGTCATGTTTCTGAGACGCAGGATAACTACCGACGGGAGTACATCCAAATTGGCCGTCGCTTCGCCCAATTTTTCGGTTGCTCCAAACAAAAACGGGCCGTGTATCCGCAGAACTAGCACGTAGGGTGGTAGCAACTTGTCCTGCAGAACGTGGGGCCGACCGTCCTCAATGTAGTCTTCGGTCACAGGAGCGACCGTGGTCGTCTGCGACACCCGGTAGATGTAAAGCAGCGCGGCGAAAAGCATTCCTATCTCAACCGCTGTAGTCAGGTCCGCAAACACCGTGAGGGCGAAGGTCAATAGCCACACTGTAATGTCCGCTTTTGATAGTGTCAGAATAGTTCTGACCTCGCGCCACTCACTCATGTTATAGGCCACCACGAAAAGGATCGCCGCAAGTGTCGCTAACGGAATAAAGCGGGCTAGTGGCGCCGCAACCAGGAGAATTGTGAGCAGCGTCAGAGCATGGACAATGCCTGAAACAGGAGTGCGGGCACCTGCCCTGACGTTCGTTGCGGTGCGCGCTATTGCCCCAGTCGCGGGTATGCCGCCTACGAGGGGAACAGCGAAGTTCGCTATACCTTGCGCGAACAATTCGATATTAGAGTTGTGTTTGTCGCCAATCATGCCGTCAGCTACAACCGCAGACAGAAGGCTTTCAATGGCTGCCAACATGGCGACGGTCACGGCCGCCGGCAGCAGCGGAATGATCAAGTCAGGCCTGAATTCCGGAAAGGAGAGCGGCGGCAAACCGTTGGGGATCCCCCCGAACTTAGTCCCGATAGTCTCCAGAGGAAGTTTGAAAGCGGCCGCTGCAACTGTAGCCAGAACGAGGGCCACGATGGCTCCGGGAACGCGTTTTGTGATTTTCGGAAGCAACAGAATGATTGCGAGCGAGCCGACCGCTATCAGCACAGCCGGGTATTGTAGGCTACCCACGCTTCGCGAGATGAGACGCATCCGTGCGAGAAATTCGCTTGGCACCGCACCGATCTGGAGACCAAGGAAGTCCTTGATCTGAGTCGAAGCAATCAGCACTGCGATGCCGTTCGTAAAGCCGATGGTAACAGGACGGGGTATGTATCTAACCGCAGACCCGAGCCCGGTCACTGCCATGACTATGAGGATGACACCGGCCATCATCGTCACCATCAAAAGACCGGAAACTCCGTGGGTCGCGATGATGCCGGCCACGATCACCACGAACGCTCCGGTGGGACCACCGATCTGCACTCGCGAACCGCCGAGGGCCGAAATGAAGAAGCCTGCTACTACCGCCGTGTAAATCCCGGCCTGGGGCGAGACTCCCGAAGCGATGCCGAATGCCATTGCAAGGGGCAGTGCGACTAACCCAACCGTCACTCCGGCAATGAGGTCCGCAATGAAATCACGTCGCGTGTAACCGCCCCGCAAGCACGAAAGCAGTTTCGGGGTCCATGTTTTATCGAGCAACGACATCTGTAGCCGTTAATCTTCTCCCATCTCTCGTCACAAAAGAAAGGCTTCATTTTGCATCACGACTGTGGCCGCCGGGCGCTTCGGCGGCGGGACCCTTGGCCACCTCCGCATAGCGCCACAAAAACTGTCCGGTCTTCGCGTCAACACCAACCAAACCCTTGCTCAAAAACTGTACGTATTGTTTCTTCGAATCTTTCCACCTTTGGCTTCCAGAGCTACGAGGTCACCGTCCGAGCCGAGCGCATAGATAAAATTTCCGTCAACTGTCGGTGTTGAGCGGGCCTTCGGATAGGGCGGGTTTTGGTTTGGGTTGCCAACGTTCCCGACGCGTGTTGTCCAGATAGGTTTTCCATCCTTAGTTGAGAGTGCCTGAACAAACTCATTGTCCATGCCCCGATTGCTCGTCAGGTAGATCCGTGTTCCGACAACCGCCGGCGTTGAATAGCCGTCTCCGATGTCGTTTACCTTCCACAGAAGTTTTGGTACTTCCGATTGGCCTCAATGGCGAGGTCCGGAGCGTAACGGGATATCGTCGGAGATCTGGCCCTGCTAAGAGACTGCGTGTACTCTTTCACCAACATCTCACGTAAAGCGGCCAATCTGAAAGCTGCAATTCAGCTGGGGAAAGACTTATAGTAGAGCTGCCGTTCTTCACTTCTGCTTTCTTTTCTCGTGGTTAACCTCCGAAGCGTTGGAAAGGATACGGTTTCTCATGGCACAACCAAACATTCTCATTGTCTGTCCGACAAGCCACATGGATTGGGACTGGATCAGTTCATTCGAAGAGTATTACAAGACTACGTCCAGCACGCCGGGAACGGGTCCGGTCCAGCAGATACTCGACGCTGCGCTCTCGCTCTTCCAAACCGAGAGTTCCTTCGTCTTCAACCTCGCGGAGATTGGGTGGCTTCAGCGCTATCTTGTCGATCAAGGCGGTAGCCTGCCGGGCGCGCCCAATCTCTCTCTGATGGGCGGCGGCATTACTTCTCCGGACAACGTCGTCTGCGACGGCGAAGTGTTTGTCCGGACATATCTGGTAGGCCGGCAATGGGCCCAGTCGGTGGGACTAGATGGCGCGATCGCCAACGTTTCCTGGATGCCGGATGATTTCGGGCATGATCCCGAACTGCCGGTGATCCTGTCGGCCATGGGACTCTCGGCCGTCGCATTTGCGCGCGTGCCGGGGGCGTTTCCTAACTTCAATGGTCCGCTCGACAAAGAACCCTCAATGGCGTGCACTCTGATGGCGCAGGGAGTGGCGTTTAATTGGCAGGCAAGCGACGGATCGTTGGTGTTTGCGCACTTCATGCCTAACACCTACCTGGTGCCGTGGTATAGCCTCGGCAACCATGGCAACGCGGACTACTGGGGGGCGTTCGTCCAGTCGAAGTTTCTAACGCCGGTCCCTCCAGCCCATGGGTACTCCTGTTCGCCCTTGCCCGAGGTGATGTGGCCCGGTGGAATTGCTTTCGCGCCTGCGGGCGGCGACTTCTCGGTTCCTGACAGCGGCTGGGTGGGCGGCGTTGCACAGTTGAAAAAACAGCAGACTGTCACGACTCCGAGCATCGGCACATTTCCAGACTACGTGTCCGCGGTCCAAAAGTCCGGCGCCGCCCTCACCTCGATGCAGCTTGATCCCTCGAACTTCTGGACCGGTCTCTTCGGCAGCCGGCCGGCGCTCAAGATCCTTCAGGCAATTGCCTCGCGCGATCTCGTGGCAGCCGAGGCAGTGAGCAACCTCCTGCGGCTTGGCG
>JAXIOV010000159.1:0-13019 GCA_045403245.1 Pyrinomonadaceae bacterium
GGCGGCTACGATCAGCAGGAAATGGATGCGGCAATTGCGCGCGCCCGGAGCGAAGTCGATTCATTCATCGCCGAGCTGTCGAAAGGCAACGGCACCGACTTCGCCGTAAAAGCACCCATTCACGATCAAGGAGAAACCGAACACTTCTGGCTAAGCGATGTTGCTTACCGTAATGGGGAGTTTGAAGGACTAATCGATAACGAACCAGGAATCGTGACGAATGTCGAGTTAGGTCAAAAGTGGACAATCAAGAAGTCAGAGATTTCAGACTGGATGTACATGCGCGACGGCAAAATGTATGGCAACTACACGATTCGACCACTGTTGAAGGAAATGCCGGAAGAACAGGCCGCCGAGTACAGGTCTATCCTGGCCAACCCATGACGCGCCACCGCGAGTTCGCTTTTGGACAGTCTTCTTATTACTTGCCACACACACGAGTGATGAACAAACGTCCCCACTCAGTCACCGCCATCAGTTGGATATTCATAGCCGCCGGGGTGATCGGATTTGCCTACCACGTCACCGAGTTCAAAGGCCTGCGCCCTTTTCAATATTCGGTTGCCCTGGTGTGCCTGATCCGGCTGCTCGCGATTGTGGGTGGAGTGTTCACCCTGCGCGGCAGCAATTGGGCGCGCTGGCTGCTGCTCGCCTGGATCACGTACCACGTTATCCTCAGCATGTTTCATTCGCTGGCGGAGTTGATAACTCACATCTTGCTGTTGTTGCTGGTTGCCTATGCTCTCTTCCGCCCGCAGGTATCGGAGTTTTTTCGCCAAAAGGTTGTGCGAAGCGAGTGATG
Organism: Pyrinomonadaceae bacterium; assembly: GCA_045403245.1. Taxonomy (GTDB): domain Bacteria; phylum Acidobacteriota; class Blastocatellia; order Pyrinomonadales; family Pyrinomonadaceae; genus PSRF01. The sequence continues at coordinate 803 of JAXIOV010000159.1, forward strand.
GGTGCAGGTGTCCTATTTCAGATTAGGGTCAGCGCTTTCCTCAGACCACGGGCTACCGCCGGCCCAAGGCTGATTGGTTGAACTTCTTTCGAAAGGCATCCTCATGCGCCAAGATGGAAAGAACAAAGAGAAAGCTGGTCCGTCACTAACAACGACGCTGCTCGAAAATCTCAGGCCTCCGGGAGTGTATCGAGAAGATTACAAAGACGATGTGAGAATGCTGACCTGGAATGTGTCCATGGGCATCAAGACAGCTCTGGGCTTCATTGTCGCGTGCGCATTTCTCATGATCAACTGGAAAACCTGGCGCTTGAGTCTGCCTTATGGGGAAGTCACGATCCATTTTCCTCGCCTGGTGGGACTCTCGCTGAGTGAGGCCGCCTTCGCCAGTCTCGGCCGTTGGCGCGTAAGTAAACATTACAAGTGGGGAATGCGCCTGGTGGTGTTCGCGGTCGCGGCGGTGATTGCTTATGATCTAAAGCCCGGATTTCTTCACCGGCCTTTCCTGCTGCCTTTGCTACTCCTTCTCTGGGCGACAGGCCTCTTCGCTTTCCTTGTTTGCATGATGTGGCTTTTCCAGTACATGCGCCTGGACAGGTTTGCCATGCGCTGGTCAGCGGCCGCCGTGCTGTTGGTTATCGTGGGAGCGTTCTCACTCATGCTGCTCCTGGGAAACTGGATTCATCCGAGTCTCGGCTTTGTCCTGTTCATGATCGAAATGTTTCTGATTACAATCTTTGGTTTCGTACTGGTTGATGCGTTTCTGGAAACGATCATTCTCAAATGGAAATAGGTATTTACTTGTTGAGCCCAAGTGACAACCGGATGACTGCCAGAATCGCAAACCGCTTTTCGCGAACACTTCTCCTTGCGCCCTTCATTTTTATCTGTCATTTCCTGGAAGAAGCACCAACATTTGTTCAGTGGTTCAACTCTCATGTCCCTCGCGGTATCACTGCAGAATCTTTCTGGGCGGTGAATCTCACGGGCCTGGTTATTACTCTGGTTGTGGTAGCTGCTGAATGGTTATCACGCTCGGCCTTCACGCTCATCGTCGCTATGGCGTGGTTTAGCTTCCTGATGTTTGCGAATGCTATCTTGCATATCACCGGCGGGTTGGTGGATAGACAATATGTTCCCGGTCTGGTTACAGCTGTTTTGTTTTACGTTCCGTATTTTTCCTGGGTATTCATGGAAGCTGTAAGAAGCAAGCGGGTCAATTCGGCGGTATTGTTTGTCGCGGGTGTACTTGGCGCAATTCCGATGCTGGTTCACGGCTATCTCATTATTTTTCGCGCCTCTCGCCTTTTCTGACCGCGCGCAATGAATTTAGCCCGGAGGGCTGAGCTTCGCTTCGACCAGCGGATCGTGGTATCTCGACATCGGGGCGCGAAATTCAGCGTGAAGAAACTCTTCTCCAAACCAACTTTTCTGGCGGTGGCGATCTATATCTCGGTAGCGTTTGGCCAGATCGCGACTGGAGTCTACCAGTCCAGTCACACTGACCCGCCACCACCATTCGACTTCGTTTACAGGTTTGGCCTTCCGTGTCTAATGACTTGGTGGCTGTTGCAGGACAGTCGCAAGCGGGGCATCACCTGGTTCTTGGATCTCGGTTTGTTTATCTACGTCGCGTGGGTAGTAATCTTACCCTACCATTTGATCAAGACTCGACGGCTTCGTGCGATGCTCCCCATTTTTGCCTTCGTGGCCGTCTTTGTGGTGGCCTCGCTGCTGGGACTGATCATCTCCTGGCTGATTAACCCGCGGGCCGTCGAGCAATTCCTATCGGTAATTGATTGATGAAACCCCAATTCTTTCGCACGCCGGCTGATCTGAGGAAATGGTTTGAGAAAAACCACTCCACCGCTGGTGAATTACTGGTCGGGTTTTACAAAAAGGATTCCGGTCGACCAGGCATTACCTGGCCCGAGTCGGTGGATCAAGCACTCTGCTTCGGCTGGATTGATGGCATCAGGCGACGCGTCGATGATGAAAGCTATACCATTCGCTTCACGCCGCGACGGCGTGGCAGCATCTGGAGCTCGGTAAACATCAAGCGCGTGGCCGAACTCACGAAGCAGAAGCTGATGCGGCCGGCCGGGCTGGCCGCGTTTCAACTGCGGAAGGAGAATAAGTCGGGGATCTACGCCTACGAGCAACGAACTGAAACTCTGGCTGAGCCCTACGCGACCAGGTTCAAAAAACATAAAGCCGCGTGGAAGTTCTATCAAGCCCAGGCGCCTTCGTATCGGAAAGTCACCGGCTGGTGGATTGTCAGCGCTAAAAAGGAAGAAACGCGATTGAAACGGCTCGAAAGATTAATCGAATATTCGGCTAAGGGAGAATGGATACCTGAATACATTCGTACGAAAACATAGGGGAAAGTGTCAAACCGAAGTCGTCGCAGGTTAAATCGCAGTTGGGAAGGGGGCAAACGAAGCGCGCCCCCGCCTTTACCGCAAAGCGGTTGCGCCTTACAGCCCAGGGTTGTCGCTTCGGCTACCCTGGGTTACGGAATTGAATAAAAGATTCAACCGCAAAAGCGGTTGCGTCCGCCGGCGCATCCGATCCGGTTGAGATGATCGCGAGTACGTTACACTCCTCTACATAGCCGGGCTTTGTTACTACCAAGCGACTCAGACGCAACCGCGGCGGTTGAATCTTTTATTCGCCCTGTAACCCAGGGTAGCCGAAGCGGCAACCCTGGGCTGTAAGGCGCAACCGCGTTGCGGTAAAGCAGTTCAAGTCAGTTTAGTCCACCAATTTTACGCGCTCAAGGTTGCAGGTTGAGTGGTGATGTAGCTTGAGCGGGGGCGCGCTCCGCTTTGCCCCCTTCCTGACTGCGAATGTTAGGCTTGAATTTTCAATTTGAGGGTGAATTGGTGACCCAGCTTGAGCGGGGGCGCGCTCCGCTTTGCCCCCTTCCTGACTGCGCCTGGTTGTTGTTGAAGCCAACATCCCGCACTACCGCGCTCGGTTCTGTAATGGCTTCGCTTACTCGATACGCCGTCCACGCGAATCATTGACACATCCCGCCACGGCAGTTACTAATAACGCGCTCCACAATTCCGACTAAAACCCCGAAAGCAAACGTGACGAAAGATTACAAGATCTGGCAGGTCATCGCTGCATCATCCGTAGGCACGATGATTGAATGGTACGACTTCTATATTTTCGGCAGCCTCGCGACGGTCATTTCTCCACTCTTCTATCCCAGCGGCAATGACACGTGGGCCCTGATCGCCTACCTTTCCACTTTCGCCGTGGGTTTTGTCGTCCGGCCATTTGGCGCCCTCTTCTTCGGTCGCATCGGCGATCTCGTTGGACGCAAATATGCATTTCTGGTGACGCTGATCATCATGGGTGGCGCCACAGCTTTGATCGGCTTCCTCCCCACTTACGCGACCATCGGTATTGCCGCCCCAATAATCTTGCTGGTGATTCGCGTGTTACAAGGACTGGCCCTTGGCGGCGAGTATGGCGGCGCAGCTGTCTACGTCGCCGAGCATGTGCCCGATGAGAAACGCGGCTTCTATACCAGCTTCATCCAGATCACCGCGACGCTCGGATTGTTTGTCTCGCTGGTGGTGATTCTTATCGTCCAAAATCGGATGAGCAAAGGGGCTTTCACCTCCTGGGGATGGCGCCTGCCCTTCATCGTTTCGATCCTGTTGGTCGCAGTCTCGCTTTACATCCGCCTGCGCATGAAGGAATCACCAATTTTCCAACACATCAAGACCACGGGCATGACTTCGGCGCAACCGCTGAAGGAAGCATTCGCAAAATGGGCGAACCTCAAACTCGTCTTGATCTCGCTTTTTGGCGCCACTGCCGGCCAGGGAGTGGTCTGGTACACGGGACAGTTCTATGCGCTCTTTTACCTCCAGCAGATCCTGAAAGTGAACACGACTTCGGCGACTTGCATCGTGGCGATTGCGTTGCTGGCGGGAATGCCATTCTTCGTGTTGAGTGGAGCACTGTCTGATCGCATTGGCCGCAAAAAGATCATGATGTTTGGTTGTCTGATTGCGGCGCTCTCCTATATTCCAATTTACCGCGCGATGCAGGCGGTGGCCGGTTCAAATGTAGTAACAGCGGCTTCACAACCAAACAAGGTCACCGGTGCAATTACGTTGACGCCTCTAAGCCTCGTTGACGGTAACTTGCAGGCAGCGAAAGAGGCTTTACCCTACGTCGACTTTCGCAGCTTCATCAGCAATCCAGTGGCCGGGAAATTGATCGGACTGGTGTTTATTCAGGTGATTTTTGTGACGATGGTCTACGGGCCTATCGCCGCCTATCTTGTCGAAGCGTTTCCAGCCAGGATTAGATACACGGCGCTGTCGTTGCCTTATCACATCGGAAATGGAGTATTCGGAGGGTTGTTGCCGTTGATTGGTTTGTCGGTGATCGCGCAGACCGGGAATATTTATGCCGGCTTGTACTACCCAATTGCCGTGGCCGGATTGACGTTTATCGTAGGCTCGATCTTATTGAAGGAAACGAGGCGCACACGCATTTGGAAAGAGTTGGAATGACTAACCGCTGTGCACTTTCGCGTAAGCGAGGTCGGTCACAGGACCGCGCGCGGTAGCGCCGGATGCTGGCGTCAACTCAGAACCGAGCGCAGTCGGGAAGGGGGCAAAGCGAAGCGCGCCCCGCTCAAGATGCAAATTCAAAGAACTCGAATCTCTTATCTGACGGGCGCCTGTCAAAGTCCTGAACAACTTGCCCGGCTGCAGGAAGCGTTCAAGAAAAAGGGAAAGAAACTCAACATGGGTAAATCGTGCGTGCGCTTTATCAAGCTGGAGGATCTGCCGCTGGACGTGATCGGCAAATTCGTAAAGAGCACGCCACTGAAGAAATTTATCGAACAGTAGGAAGCTACACAGCACGGAGCGAAAGCGCGGAAGGCAGCGGGATGAGACTATCCGCAGATTACGCAGATTAAGACAAGATCAAATCAAACCTACGTGATCTTTCTTGTGCCGCGGTAATGCCTTCCTCGGAAAGTATCCCCCCATGTGTTACGTAACCGCTTCGCGGTAAGCACTTCTCTAAATTGAATCGTAAACCGCGAGAGTGCCTGCGACTGATCTATCGACGCTGAAATATTCGCGAGCACGCTCAAGACTGTTGGCACCCAATTCCCTGCGCCAATCATGGTCACGCGCAAGTCTTTCAAGCGCATCCGCAAAAGAAACTTCGTCGCGCGGCGTCGCCAGCAGGCCGCTGTGACCGTCGTCCACAATCTCCGGAATCGCTCCACTGCGGCTGCCAACAACCGGAACCCCACAAGCCATTGCTTCCGCCAGGACCAGGCCGAACGCTTCGCCCTCGGACGCCAAAACAAAGATGTCGGAAGCTTGCAGGAGACTCTTCGGATCCGCGCAATACCCAAGCCAGTGAGTTTCGCGGGAGATGCCCAGCCCATCAGCGAGTTTTTGCAACCCGCCTAACATGTCACCATCACCCGCCACCAACAGGCGAAAGGGAACGAAACGTTCTTTCAGTAGTGCACCGGCTCGGACGATCGTTTCCGGGTTCTTAAACGCCCGAAGCACTGAGACCGTGGAGATGATGATCTCTTCCGGCCTGATTTGAAGTTTCGCTTCCCAGGATTCTCTGGCCTCAGGGTTGGGTACAAAGCGCTCAGTATCAACTCCTAAATGACGAACCGCGATCTTCTCGCCGGAAACGCCGCAAGTCTCAAGTTGGTTTTTGACGAAGCCGGAAATGGCAATCACTTTTGCCGCAGGTGCGGTTGCGATTGCGCCGCGCAACCGGATCAACTGTTTTCTCCATGACACCGCGGCGAGTTGTCCGCTATTCAATTGTTCGAAGAGGATTCGCTTCGCTCCACTCAACCGGGCCAGCCAGGGAATGGCGCTAAAGTAATCGAAGAAGCAGACGTGAATGAGCGAGATTCTGTACTGGGCAATTATGGCTTTCAGCCGTTTCAAGTAATGAAGTGGGCCTTCGTGATAGTTGGCCACTTCTATGCCGGCGCCGCAGTCGCGGAAGCGTGAGGAAATCTGATCACTTATTGGATTGGCAAAAACTAAGGTGAGACTGATCCCGCGATCTCGCAGCGTCCGGCACAGCCGGAGATGAATGTCCTCCTGACTGGTCCACGTGCGAGGCGCGGAGTCCAGTAACAGAGCGATGCTGTCCCCGGATTTCAGCAATACAGACTCCCTGGAAGAGGCTATCCGCAAATTACCCAGATTTCACAGATTAGACGACCCAAGCGCAATGTCGCTTTTATCTTGTTGTTGTTTCTCGTGGTGTAATCTGCGTAATCTGCGGATAGTGGTTCGCAAATCAGACCCCGTACAGCTCAATCAACCGGGCTACATTGCGTCGCAGATCAAATTTCTCATTCACGATCGCTCGTCCCGCCTGACCCATCGTTTTTCTTAACTCCGGGTCACGCGCCAGTTTATCAAGTTGGGTCGCCGCCAAATTGCAATCTCCCCGTTCGATGAGAAAACCCGACACTCCATCTCTCACCAATTCCGGTATTCCTCCGACCCTGGTTGCGACGATAGGTTTCTCGTAGGCCATTCCCTCTGCAATCATCCAGCCGAAAAGTTCCTCCCATTCCGACAACTGGCAGATCGCATCGGCAACATCGTAGACGCCTTCGCCGAAGGGATCGGTTACCAGACCAGTCCAGGTGATGTAATCGGCAAGGCCCATCGCCTCCGCCTCTTTCGTAAACTGCTCCCGATCAGATCCTTCGCCAACCAGGACAAAATGAACGTTCCGGTTTTTTGCGACAAGCAGGCGCGCCGTTTCCAAAAGTTGCGGAATCCCCTTCTCCGGTATCATCCAGCTCACTTGAACAATTACCACCCGGTTGTCGGGAATGCCATATCGTTTCCTGAACTCAATCGCGCGTTCCGGATCAGGCGATACTCTGGAGAGATCCACGGCGTTATAGACGAGCTCATACCTTGACTCAGGCAGCAGGTCGAGAGTGGTCAGGCACCGTGTTCCAAACCGGCTAACACAGACCACCCTGGTAATCGGACGATTTACGACTCTGGCGATGAGCCGCTTCCATTGGGGCGCGCGCCGCGGAGAATAACCAACCGGTCGCGATGAGTGGTCCGTGAAAAATATCTTCCTCACCGACAGCAACCGGGCCAGCCAGGGATACGCCCCGAGGAAACCCGTGAAGTGCAGATGTAGTAACGACGGCCGGTGTTTGCGAATTATTCGAGCAAGCGATTTGGTAGCAGTCCAGTTTAGATCAGTAGCTTCGGCCAGGACTTCGATCGAGACATTGGGCAGGCTGAGAAAGTTTTGCACCTCCTCAGTGGGTGGCTGGAGGAAGCACAAGACGCTGTGTACGCCACGCTTCTGAAGTTGAAGCGAGAGCTCTCGGGCAAACGTCTCAGTTCCCCCAATCCGGAATGGCTTCACTCCGAATACCGAAACGACACACGCTTTGTTTCCTGGACTGATTTTCTCAACCCCGCCATCAGTAAAGATCTTCCGCAGCTAACAAAATCCGAATTTTTGGCCGCGCTAACCTAAGATGCTTCAGTTTCAAAAAGCAAACCTATTACTACGACTTCATGCGTCTTAGTCGTGCCACGACACGCTCGCGAAGACTACTGGCGCGCAGCGACAATGCGAGTGCCACCCTGAAGGTGGAGTGAAGCACCTTGTTCCTGGGGACTCGCTGGAAGGCCGGCTGGAAATTCGTCTTGTTACCAAAACCGAGAATGCGCTGGTCCTCGGCTGCAAGATCTCCCAGGAACGCGGCATTCAGAATTAACGGGTGATAGCGATAGTAGTCGAGGTCTTCCTGCTGTAAGGCGACATCCGGATTGTGATAGTTAAAGAAACACGCCTGGCGCTCCTCGAGCATCGGCACACCTTGCCGGTGAATTCCCGAGGTGTCAAACAGGAATGCGGTCCCGGCCGGGCCCAACATCTCCACAATTTCCGAGGATGAAACGTCCTTGACTTCGTGGTTCTTTACCAGCCGTGGGTGCTGGACTCGATGACTACCACGAATGTAGTTGAATGCTCCGCTGCATACGTCGGTGAGATAGATAGCCAGCTTCACTTCGCGGTGAATTTGCGTGGCCAAGCGCTGGTCATACCAGGCATCGCCGTGCCAGCCGTGAAAGTCGCGCTTCGTCGGAAGCGATTTCCAACCTTTCGCCTCTGTCAGTTCATACTTCTCACCCAGGTAACGATTCAAAATCGCTTTGACCGTCGGATGAAGCACAAGATCGACAAACCCCTGATCCAGTACGAGCACGTCATCAACCATGTGACGAAAGGGTTCCGTCTTGTAGTAGCCGTCAATGTTGTTTGAACGCAGGCTCTTTAGTCGCGCACCAAAAGCGCGCTGCATCGCCAGCAATGAATCTTCGGGAACCAGGTCAGGTAAGACTACGATGCCATCCTGATCCAAACGTGAGGCCAGCGCGTCGGCCTCCGCCGCACCCCGAGCCGCATATGAATGCAGCGACCTGGGAATATCGTTTCCTGAAATGATCTGAATTTCGTTCATAAGATAAAGCGCTGTCCGCAGATTACCCGGATTTGGCATTTTGGGTTTTCATTCCGTGTTTCTCATGCGTAACTTGGTTCTTTGTCTCGTTTGTTCTTTGCGTCTTCAAGCTGCGTGATCTGCGGATAGTTCGTTTCCTGATCCATGATTTGCCGCAGCTTGTAATCCCGGTAAGCCCCGGGCTCACCTTTGTGGCCTTCGACCGCGGCGGCCACCATGTTGAACGCTTCGCGCGCACTAGCGAAGTGAACTTTGAATCCGCGGGTGCGCTCGCTTAGTTCCAGCACGTCACTCATAAACCGCTTCATCTGTTCACCGATCATCACGTCCTGGTCCCACTCAAAAAACCCGTGCGAATAGAGCTTGACGAAAACCCATTCTGGTCGTTGCCTGACGCCGATTCCGGCGCTTCGCCAACGATTGAATCGATCCATTGTCAACGGATAGTTCCGGGCCAGTGCACCATCTTCAACTCGTGGAACCGGCAACCCATGCAACCTTCGCGTCCAATCAAAAACGAGTGGCCCGGTAAAAATAATCGGGAGTTTCAATTCGTCTCCAACCTTCAGATCCGGCCCGGCGCGATGTGGCTTCGCTTCGGAAAACGAATGGCCACACTGGTAGATCGCGTTGATTCGCGGCACTTGCGATTGATATGGGACGGATGGAAGGGTGAAGTCGGCATAGCAACCAGTGTCGGCGAGAATCTGCATTTCGGAGTCGACTCCGCAAAAACGTCCGCCCGCAGAATTTGCCAACGCCCAGTTGCCGTGAACAAATCCGTACTTCGGTTGCGATTGTCCGGCAACCCTTGAAAGACATTTGTGATCTTCGGCGAGCACGTCGCGGAACTCTTCCAAACTGCGTCGCGTATTTTCGGCAGTGTCGGGATAGTCCACTCCATGATGAAGATGTATTTCAACCTCGCCATAGCCGTCACGCTGTAATCCTGAGAGCCGATCGAGCAGCGGGCGTTCATACTGTTCGGCGGGAAAGAAGTTTGTATGGCGAAAAGGCGTGCCATCGTGATCGCGTAACGCATCGCCGGTGGCCTTCGCGAGTTCACACCACTTCTCGACCCTTCTCAGCGCCTGGTCTCCCAACCCCGGTTCGTAGTGATTGGCAACGATGAAAACTAAATTTTTCGGACCACCTAACTGCCCTCTGCGGCTCAGAAACTCGCCGGCTCGCCAGGCCGGATAACGCGCCAGCCATGGCAAGGACCATATGACCTTGTCCAAAAATTTCGTATTTACAAAATCGTCAGCCATACAAACTTTCAGCGCGCCTGAAATTCGGCTCCTGTTCTGGCCGCATCCGCGCCCGCGGCAATCAGCGCGATCATGTCAACGCCCGGATCATTCCCATCGGTTCCCCTTCTTCGCGTTCTACTGTTAGCGCCAAGTCGCCAGTCGCCGCGAGCAAAGTCGGCGAAGCCGATTCGTTGAAACGAGCTGACAAAGTGGTTGCCCGCCGGATACTTCTGGTCCGCGTTGTCACCGGCAGCAGCGCCAAGGTTGTCAGCGATGACATTTCCTCGGATAGTTCCGCCGGGAAAGCAATTGCAAAATGGGTTGTCGCTGCCACAGTTTGATCCGCCTGTCAGGCACACCATGCCGTAGCGATTAAACTGAACGATGTTGTCGCGAAAAACGAAGCTCCTGGTTGGCGAGCCGTAGCCGGTGAAGATATTTCCGGATTGCTGAACTGTGTTGTGTTCTACCGTAATCTGCTGGCCGCCGTTTACCTGTAGAAAATATGGGCTGTTGCTCGGATCGTTGACGACGATGTCCACAAACAGGTTGTTGCTGATGCGAATGCGTTTTGCTTCCTGGCTGTGGTGCTCATTGTCTCGGCCCAGAAGATTAACCCCGGAGTCGGCATGACGCACGATGTTGTTTTTGACTTCGACGTCTTCGATTGTGCTCCATGGCGCCTGACCGCCCTGGTTGCGAACGGTTATCACAATCGCGGTTGCCAGTATCTCGCTTTCGATCAGGTTGCCTTCAACTAAAACTCGCCGGGCGTTTTTCAGCTCAAGGGTTCCTTTGACCAGGGCACGGCCCAGCCACTCATTTGGTTTGCGCAAATAGTTGCGGCGAATTTCAATGTCGGACGGGACCAGATTCGGTATCGAAGGATCCGCGCCGCCAAACATGATTACTTCGCCGCCGCCCTCCAGGTAGTTGTTGACTATGTGAAATGGGCCCGGACCGTTCCAGCCGGCGATTGCCTGCGTCTCGTCACCCGCGCCGGCAAACCCCGAAACGTGTGAATTGATAACGGAGGTTTCGGCGCTGTTCAGGGCAAAACCACGCCGGGCGCGATTGAGTCCCGTCGAATGCACGTAACAGCGATCGAAGACCAGATGATGAGGAAATTGATCGAGCGTTTTGTAGTCAGAGTTCCCGAGGTCAATCACGTTGTAGACGTAGCCGGCATTAGCGGCAGGAAGAAACTCGATACCAACGAACTTGTAATGATGTGCGCGCGCCTCAGCGAAGACGGCGGCCTTTTCTCGTGGCGCAACAATTTTCGGCATGGCCCGCGCGTGCATGCCTGGCTTTATGCGCTCATGTTCAGCAGCAATACCGCCGATTTCGGAAGTGCGAATAGTGATGTAGTCCGCGTCAGTTCCAGAACCGGCGCCTTTGAACGGAAGCAAGATGGGTCCGGTAAAAGTGGCGCCGGCCTGAAGCACAATCGTGTCGCCAAACCGCGCAGAGTTGAGCGCCGCTTGCAAGTCGTCGCCCGCGTGAAGCGTTAACGCCCGCGCTAGCGTTCGCGTCTGGGGAAACACCCTTCGACTGCGTTGGGCCGACCCCAGCGCCGCATCAACGAAAGAGACGAGCGAGACGAGGGAGACGAGAGCGACAATCGACACCACCAGCATCACGCCCGCGGCGCGGAAGCCCACAAACTTTTTTGGTTGATTGATGCTCATCAATACTTCAACCAGTAAAAAACCATCTTGCCATACTCTTGTGGGACCATGTCCCAACCAGCCCTTTTCAACCACCATGTCCCCGGCGCCGGCGTGTCAATGCCGGCTTCGGCCGGGTCAATTCCTATATTCTTTCCGCTGCCCTGAAACATTCGACGGAAAGTCCAGATCGTGCGACGCGAGTGGTAGCCTGACGTGACCACCAGCAACGACCTCAGTTGGTTCTCGTCCGAATACTCCTTCAGCACGCGAGCTTCGTCGTAAGTGCTTCTAATTGGGACCATGATCACTGCGATGTTTTGCTCAGGAACCCCACCTCGCTTCACCTCGTCGCGTGCTCGCTCGTAGTAGAACGGATTTCGTTGTTCGGCCGGCGACCAACTGCTCTGAAGATAGTCGTTTGTCAAAACCACACGCGGCGCCAGGCCCTTGTTGTAGAGCTCAGCGGCATGCTGGGCGCGTTCCCGGTAGGTAGCTGAGCCACTCATCACGACGATCGCATCGGCGCGTGCCACAGGAACTCGAACCACCAACATCCGCGCCGCACCCCAGGCCACCAACGGCCAGATGGCGATTGCGAAAATGATGACGGCAACCATACGCCGCAGGATTTGTCGGTTCGTTTTCAAGTGTTTATAGATCTTTGAGCCGCATCAGAACCGGAAGCGGTAGCGACCGGGTCGTTTTCAAGTGTTTATAGATCTTTGAGCCGCATCAGAACCGGAAGCGGTAGC
>JAXIOV010000039.1:0-14077 GCA_045403245.1 Pyrinomonadaceae bacterium
TGCGGCGGCAAGCCGCGATTCGTTACTTTCGCGCAGGTCCGGCCGCGATTAAGCACTTTTTGTGCAAAGCCCCGCTTTCCTGTGATCAACTTCCCGGCATCACGCCCGTCTTCAAGTACGAGGACGGGCAAAGCTTCTCGATCACACACTGGTTGCAGAGAGGGTTCCGCGCCCGGCAGACGGCACGCCCGTGAGCAATGAACAGGTGCGGAAAGATTATCCAATCTTTTTTCGGCACGATGGTTACGAGATCCGGTTCAATTTTTTCGGCGTGCTTTTCTTTCGTCAAACCCAGTCGATGGGACAACCGCGTGACGTGCGTATCAACTACGACGCCCGCGCTGATGCCAAATGCATTACCCAGGACGACGTTGGCAGTTTTGCGCGCCACCCCGGGCAATTCCAAAAGCTTTTCCATCGTCTGCGGAACTTCGCCACTGTAGTGTTCGGTGAGTGCCTTAGCCGTTCCCTGAATCGACTTCGTCTTGTTGCGGAAGAACCCCGTGGTGCGAATGTCCTGTTGTAACTCTTTCTCTGAGACTTTCAGGTAGTCGGCCGGCTGGCGGTATTTGCGAAACAGATCCTGGGTAACAATATTGACGCGAGCATCCGTACACTGTGCCGAAAGGATCGTCGCAATCAATAATTCAAAAGGATTTGAGTGGTTGAGCGAACATTTCGCGTCCGGGTAGGCGCGCTTAAGCAAGCGAACGATCTTGCGAGTGCGCTCCTTGAGTGTCTTCTCGTTTTCCTTTTTGGCCATGATGAACACCCTATCGCAGGGGTAAAGCAAACTGTTAGTTTGCGATGTTTCGCGACCTTCAAGTTGAAGGACACCAACGACCGCAAACTAACAGTTTGCTCCACATTCCCAACGACCTATCTTAGCCCGTGCGCAATCTTCGCCGCTTCCGGCAGACGGCGCAAACGTAACATTGCAATTACTCCGAAGAGTGGCCCAACGGCCAGAACTGCAAACGCATAACGCCAACCAACGTGGCCAACAAGGTAAGGGATTAGCTGGATCGAGATTGCCGTGAGCAAAAAGCCGATGCAAGTCTGAATAGTTAACGCTGTGCCCAGATACTGCGGATCGCCAAGCTCGGTGACGCACGCAGAAAATTGTGCGGAATCGGCGATTACGGTCGCACCCCAGATGGCCGAGACCACCAACAACGCAACCGGATGCGCCCCAAACAGAAAGCCAATTAGCACGCAACAACTTCCGCTAATGCCCATCGCCCACGAGGTTACCAACGTCCTTCCGATTCTATCCGCGAGCAAACCGCCGATAACGCAGCCTGCAGCGCCGCAACCAATCACTAGAAACGACGCAAACTCGGCGACCGCCGCCGATGTTTCCGTCACCTCAAGACTGGCGCGAATCATTACCGGCACCCACGCCCACATTGCGTAAAGTTCCCACATGTGACCGAAGTAGCCGAAGCTCGCCAGGCGAACGCCGCGATTGCGAAAGACGTCAATGGCTTGTTTCCAGTTGAACCGCGCGGCGGGCATTGCAAAAGGGCCGTCTTCCACGAAGAGCAGGACAATTAGTCCGCCGGCCATTGCCAGCAACGAGACAAAGAAAACGTTTTGTCTCCAGTTTTCGCTTCCGAGTCCATTAATTAGATAGGGTGAAGCCTTTCCCAGCGTGAGCGCCCCAATCAAGACGCCGAGCGCCAGTCCCCGCGAGCGGCGAAACCAGGTCGCCATGATCTTCATTCCGGGCGGGTAGACGCCCGCGAGAGACATTCCGGTCAAAAACCGGAGGGCGATTCCGGTTTGTGCTTCGTGAGCATACGCGCCGAAAGCCGCGTTGCTGACAGCGCCCGCCAGCGCTGAGACTGCGATCAGGTAACGAACTCTGAAGATGTCGGGAAGATTCAGAAGCGCGCTCAGAAGCGTGCCGCAAACAAATCCGAGTTGGACGGCGATGGTAAGCCAACTAACACTCGCAGCGCTCAAGTTCCATTCATTTTTCAAGGCCGGAACTACGGCCGCGCCGCTGAACCAAAGGGACATTCCCAGTAGTTCAGCCAGTGACAACAATGCGAGCGCGCGCCAGCGAGCGTATTTGCCTATCGCGTTACTTGTTGATTCGTCCTGGGCCATCAATCGGTGCAGAGAATAACAGGCATGCGTGCTTGTCGCACAGTCTCTTCCGTGGTGCGAAATTGGTAGTTTGAACCCGGAGGGTTCACAGAAAATTCAATTTGATGAATAGCTGGGAAATCTTGAGCGGGGGCGCACTGCGCTTTGCCCCCTTCCTGACTGCGCATTTCCCTGAGCTGCATTTTTCCTGGACTTGAACGCTCTTCAAGCAAACGATTTCGCGCACTGGCACACGCACAAAAAACGGCGGGTCGCGAAACCTGCCGTCTGAAACTCAGTGCGATGATTGATTCTATTAAGCCAAAGCGACGTTTACCGCCTTCGATTCAGGCTCCCAATACTGAACGCGGTTTTTCTTTTCGCGCTTGTTCTCATACATAGCGGCGTCCGCACGCGCCATCAGGTCTTCCATCGACTGGTCGCCATCAGTTCGCACCAGCGCCACGCCGATGCTCAACGACAATCTGTAGTTTCGATCATGCGTCATGTTGTAGTTGTCAAACCTTTCCTCTAACCGCGCCACCAAACTCTCGACGCCACCGTCGGGTTCAATTGCAGCCAACGCCGTAAACTCGTCGCCGCCCCAGCGACCAAGCACGTCGGATGACCGAAAACTTTCTTTCAACAGCTCGGCGGTCTTGATCAACGCCCGGTCCCCTTCTTTGTGGCCAAGGGAATCATTGATTTGTTTCAAGCCGTCGAGGTCCGCATAAATAATTGCCAGACGTTTATTAGAGCGGTGATGCGAATTGAGGAGCTGTTTTGAAAACGCCAAAAAGCCGCGCCGGTTGTAGAGTCCGGTCAATTCGTCGGCAAGTGAGAGGGTTTGAATCGCAGCCTCAGCTCGCTTGCGTTCGGAAATGTCCTGGACCTGGAAAATGAAGTGAAGCGGATTTCCTTGCGCATCACGAACGAGGGAAGCGCCATTGGCGGCCCAGACTTCGTGGCCCAGCTTATGGATGTAGCGCTTCTCCATCTGAAAGGTGGGTATCTCTCCGGTCAGCATCCGGTAGATCTCGGCAAGGTCGGCGCCCAGATCTTCGCGATGAGTGACGGTCTGAAAGTCGGAGGCCAGCAACTCCTCTTCTGAATAACCAAGTATCTCGCAGAGTGATCGGTTTACCCGCAGCCAGTTGCCCTCCGGAGACAGGAGCGCCATGCCGATCGCGGCGTAGTCGAAAGCATTTCTGAAGTGCTCCTCACTTTCCACCAGCGCCTTGCTGATTCTCTCCTGCTCCGCGATGTAGCGGTTCAGTTCCTCGACGTGGAGTTTGGCCTGGTTGGCCTGCGCGGCTGATGTTTCCACGTTGCGGAGGTAGGTTCGGTAGGTGAAATAGACGACGAAGATAATCGGGGTCGTGGCGATAAAGGCGTAAATTCCGAGGTCGGCGGTAAGGCGCGCGACGATCGCAGCCCCGGAGGCTCCGGCGAAATAGGTTATCGAGGTCCAGAGAAAATTGTTGCGCCAGATCTGCCACACCGGCTGGTCGCTTCCAAGTGCTACACCGACAGCAATCAAACCGGAATTCAGCACATACTGCACCAGCGCCATGACACAAAGAGCGACTATGAGGTTCGGAGAATAGCCCGGGCGGATGATAATGGCGGGGAAGAAGGTTTCGAGAGTGGACGCCGTGATGAAGGTAGCGACCGCCATCACGCCGGAATTGAAGAAGAGCACCGTCGGTTTGCGGGTGAAACGTATAGACGAGCTGAAAGCCTCAACCGCAGCGAGCAGAACGGCTGCTTCGACGCCAAATAGGAGGATGGCCAGGAAAAGGAAGGTGTCGGAAACGGAGATTTTTCCGCGGGTGCCGGGAATCCAGATCGTGATTCGCGATCCGATGAAGACCGTTATCAGGCTCAGCACAACAAACTTGGTAGTGAATTGCGCCGGCGACATGCGATAAAGACAAAGTCCAGCTGTGGCCGCGCCAATTATTGCGACCGAAAGCATGTACCATCTTCTTCTTCGCTGCCTATCCATTACCCTCTCATTCGTTGCCGCTACTTAACTCCTGATCGTGAGATGACTGTGGCGCGGGAATAGACTTCACCCCGCTTACAGCTATCCGGCTTCGCAAGCGCTATTCCGCACCAATTCACCGCAAAGCTGCGAATTAACCAACAAAAGCCATGCATTCAGCACTGTTTCCGCAGAGAGTCGGTCAGTCAACTCGTCAATCTGAGAGGCATAGATTCAATTTGACATAAAAGTTGGTGCTTTGACATGAAGCTGCAGTTGGGAAGGCCGAGTCTCATTGCCAGGATCTCAAACTGGTACATAACCAGAAGCAAATTGTCGGCTGTGAGAAAAGCGGTAGCGCGACTTCATGATATTCTGACTGTTTAGGATACCCCCTTTAGAAAAACCTCCTCTGCATTTCACCCGGCAAGTGGCGTGAAGGGGACTGAACCTTTTTCCCATCATGAGCGAGCTTCTCGAATCGTTATCGGCAAAGTTTGGCAAAGCGCTCGACTACGCTGACGAGCAACCCGTGCGCGCTGAGATATTCAGCGTCGAACGACTCGAGCAGTACGCAAAGATTCTCGCACTCAAGCAGCGCACAGTTACCGGAAAAGGCCGCGCCGACCTGCTGCCCCGGCTCGAAAACAATGGACGCAAACTCGTAGGCGCCTACCGCACGCTGGTCGAATACATACGCAATGGACAATCGATTTCACCGGCTGCCGAGTGGTTGGTCGACAATTTCCATATCGTTGAAGAGCAGCTGCGGGAAATCCGGGAAGACCTCCCAAAGAGTTACTACCATGAGCTGCCTAAACTGGCTGAAGGTGAACTGAAAGGTTATCCACGAATTTATGCACTCGCCCTGGCGTTGATTGCTCACACCGATTGCCGGCTCGATACAAATACGCTGCGACGGTTCATTGCTGCTTACCAGACCGAAAGTCCGCTGTCGATCGGCGAGCTCTGGGCCGTGGCCATTACGCTGCGTCTGGCTCTGGTTGAAAACCTGCGGCGGCTGGCGGTGCTGATTGTTCACGCGCGCGAAGAACGCGAACAAGCTGACAAATTGGCGGACAAGTTTCTGGAGCTGGCTTCACGTCAGCCATCGGGTCTGATCCCTTTGCTTTCCGAACGGCTGGGCAAACGCGACAAGTTGCCGCAGTCATTCGTAGTCCAACTGACGCAAAGGCTTCGCGAACAAGATCCGGCAGTGATGCCGGTGATCGACTGGCTCGAGAAGCAGCTCGCACCTCAGCGAAGAACCATCGAGCAGGTCATTCACGCCGAGCACCAACGTCAGGCAGCGACGCAGGTTACGATCGGCAACATCATCACCAGCATGCGCCTGCTGTCGACACTCGACTGGCGCGACTTCTTCGAGAGCGTCAGCCTGATCGAGCCGTTGCTGGGAAAGGATCCGGCGGGCGCTTATTCAAAGATGGAATTTGCGTCGCGTGATCGCTACCGGCACGTGATCGAAAGGATCGGCAAGCGCACCCGCTCAAAAGAGTTGGAGGTTGCACGCGCTGCGGTAGAACTGGCCGAGGCGGCGGCGAAGAGCAATCAGGGTTTTCCGGCAGCATCGCACGTCGGTTACTACCTGATCGACAAAGGGCGGGTTGAGCTGGAAGCCAGGTTTGCTTATCGCCCCAGGCTGGTTGAAAGAGGGCGGCGGCTTTTTCTCCACCACTCAACTGCTGCTTATCTCGGCACTCTCACTTTCCTTACGCTGATCGTCCTGGCGCTGGTGGAGTTTGGAATGTACCGCGCCGGCGCATCCTGGCCAATTCTTCTTGCAAGTTCACTGCTGGCGCTGATCCCTGCCAGCAACATCGCGCTCGGCGTGTTGAATTGGGACATCACCCAGCTGTTTGAGCCGCGGCTGCCGCCGAGGATGCGGACGTCCGAGGGTATTCCAGAGGAAGCCGCGACGATGGTCGTGGTACCCACAATTTTTTCCAGTGAGTCACAGGTGAAGGAACTGGTCGACAGGCTGGAAGTCCACTTTCTTGCCAACGAAGACGACCACATTTATTTCGGCCTGTTGAGTGATTTCCCGGATGCGATAACGCCGGAAACACCAGATGACGCAGCCATTCTCGAAGCGGCTGTCACCGCAATCGCAGACTTGAACAAGCGTCATAGCCTGGAAGCGGGTCCACGGTTTCACTTATTTCACCGCCGCCGCTTATGGAATGCGAGTGAAGAGAGATGGATGGGCTGGGAGCGCAAACGCGGAAAGCTGCAGGAATTCAACAGGCTCGCCCGCGGCGCGCGCGACACCAGTTTTATCGTTAAGACTGCCGCTGACGATCTGCTGGCGCGGATTCGTTATGTCATTACGCTGGATTCGGACACCCAGCTGCCGCGGGACGCAGCGCGCAAACTTGTCGGCGACGCCACCCATCCACTGAATCTTCCAATGCTGGATCCTTCTCTCCAGCGCGTGACTTACGGTTATGGCGTCATTCAACCGCGCGTCAGTATTTCGCTCATCAGTGCGTCGCGCTCCCGGCTGGCGCGTATCTTTTCCGGAAACACGGGGATAGATCCCTACACCACCGCGGTATCTGACGTTTATCAGGACCTTTTCGGAGAAGGGAATTTCACCGGAAAAGGTCTCTACGAAATAGACACGTTTGAAACCGCCCTGGCGCGCCGTGTGCCGGAAAACTCTCTGCTGAGCCACGATCTTTTCGAGTCGTTATTTGCGCGCACTGCACTTGCCACTGACATTGAATTGCTCGACGACTACCCGGCGTCTTACGACGCTTATGCTGTTCGGCAGCATCGATGGACTCGAGGTGACTGGCAGATTTTCCGCTGGCTGCTTCCCACCGTTACAGATGCCGAAGGGGGTAAGGTGCGCAATATTCTGCCGCTGATTTCGCGCTGGAAAATTTTCGATAATCTGCGGCGGAGTTTAGTTGCTCCGGCGCTGTTCCTGTGGCTGGTCGCCGCCTGGACGATCTTCCCGGGTTCTCCGTTGGTCTGGAGTCTATTTGCTGTAATCGTCATCGCTTTCCCGGTCTACCTTCACGTCACTTCAAGCCTGTTAATCCATCCCCGAGGCATTCCCTGGACCAGCCACTTCTGGAGTCTCTGGGGCGACGTTAGAACTAATACTGCGCAGGTCGCGTTATCAATCCTCTTTCTCGCTCATCAGGCTTACCTGATGACTGATGCGATCGTTCGCACGATCTACCGGAAGCTGATTTCACGAAAGAAACTGCTGGAGTGGGTCACAGCCGCCGAAGCGGAGCAGACTGCGCGGCGAGATGTTCTTGCTTTCGTCAAGTTTATGTGGCCGGCCGAACTGCTGGCTCTCGTCACGGTCGCGCTCACCTGGATTTTCCGGCCGCCGGCGCTGCCGCTAGCGTTGGCCTTCGCCGCCGCCTGGGCCATCTCTCCCGCGGTGGCTTACTGGGTCAGCGCCTTGTTGCCGCCGGAACGAAAGTTAATCGCGCCCGAGGACGTTGGTTTTGCAAGACTAATCGCACGACGAACGTGGCGTTTTTTCGAGACCTTTGTAGGCCCGGAAGACAACTGGCTCCCTCCGGACAATTTTCAGGAAGACCCTTTGCCGGTGCTCGCGCATCGCACCTCACCGACTAACATTGCGTTGCTGGTGCTTTCCACAGTCTCGGCCCACGATCTTGGTTACGTCAGCACTCTGGAACTTGTCGAACGTCAGGAATTGACGTTCGGCACGCTCGCCAAACTCGGCACCTTCCGTGGCCACTTTTTCAATTGGTATGACACAACTACCCTTCAGCCTCTGTTTCCGCAGTACATCTCGACTGTCGACAGCGGAAACTTCGCCGGGCATTTCACGACCCTGAAGCAAGCGTGTATCGAACTCCCGGACGAGAAGTTGTTTGGTGAGCGGAACCTTACGGGCCTGGGAGACACGATCAATGCAATTCTGATTGAAGCTGAAACCCTCGGCAAAGTCCGGCAACGCACCGAAGTGGTCACGGTCAGTCAGTTGCAAAACGAGATTGAGGCTTGCCAGAAGCTCCTCCTCATAGACGACCCGGAAAACGTGCCAACCTGGTTTCAGCTTCTTTCGGCACTCGGCAAACGCATTTCTGAAATTGAAGACATCATCAACGCACTTTCACACGAGCATGGGGAGGTCAATTTCAGGGAGCTTCGCTGGTGGGTGGGAGCTCTCGATCATCAGGTCAGATCGCTTCGTCGCGACGCGGAGACATTGGTTCCGTGGGGCAGTTTTTTGTCGAAGTTTGAGTCAACGATTACCGCCGGGGGCGGGCCGGGGGACCAGTGGGGGTTTCTTTCAAGTTTGCTCCATAGAGTTCCCACCCTGGCGGAGGTGCCGCAATTGTGCGATCACGCGCTGGTCCAACTCTCTGCTCTTCAGGCCGAACGAATCGATGGGATCGATGACACTCTGGCTCAGCTGACGAAATCGCTCGAAGAGGCGGCTGGAACTGCAGGAGACCTCCTCTCGCGTTTGGCGCAGCTGGCCTACAAGAGTGATCGGATTATCGAAGCGATGGACTTCAAGTTTTTGCTCGATCCGGAACGGAAAGTCTTTACCATCGGTTACAACGTTTCCACTCTGCAGGCGGACAATTCTTACTACGACTTGCTGGCTTCGGAGGCCAGGCTCGCCAGCTTTGTAGCAATCGCTAAAGGTGATGTGCCCCAGGAGCACTGGTTTCGTCTCGGGCGCCAGCTGACTTCCGTGGACGGCGGTCGCGCGCTCATCTCGTGGACCGGCACCATGTTTGAATACTTGATGCCTCTACTCGTGATGCGCAACTACAAAGGCACTCTGCTCGATGAGAGTCACCGCTCGGTAGTAAACCGCCAGATCGAATACGGCATGGAGCGCGGCGTGCCGTGGGGGATATCCGAATCTGCCTACAATGTTCGCGATCTCCATTTGAGTTATCAGTATGGACCTTTTGGCGTTCCTGGTCTGGGTCTGAAGCGCGGGCTGATAGAGGATCTGGTGGTAGCTCCCTATGCCACCATGCTGGCCGCCGAAATCAACCCTCGCGCCGCCATCGATAACCTCCGACGCTTGCAGAAGGAAGGGGCCCTGGGCGCTTTCGGATTCTACGAGGCGATTGACTACACGCGCGAACGCCTGCCCGAAGGTCAGAACCACGTCATCATTCGCACTTTCATGACTCACCACCAGGGGATGAGTCTCGTTTCGCTCGCCAATGTGCTGCAGGACGATCGCATGGAGAATCGATTCCACGCCGACCCGGCGGTGCAGGCTACTGAGTTGTTGTTGCAGGAGCGCGTGCCGGTCGGCGTGACCGCCGCGCATCCGCGCGCGGAAGAGGTGTTGACGGGACGAGTGGCCAGAACACTGCCGGGAATGATCCGTCGGGTTTACGACACCGCGGATCTGGAAACACCGCGCACGCAACTCCTCTCGAATGGAACTTACAGCCTGATGATCACGACTGCGGGTGCCGGGTATTCAAACTGCGGTCCCAATGCGGTCACTCGCTGGCGAGAAGATGTGACGCGAGACAACTGGGGCACGTTTATTTACCTGCGTGACGTGCGCAGCGGCGCAGTTTGGTCAGCCAGTCGCCAACCTTTGGCGAAACGGCCGGCGTCGTATGAGGTGTCCTTCACGGAAGATAAGGTCGAGTTTTGGCGGAGCGACGCCGGAGTGGTTACCCACCTTGAGATTGTTGTTTCCGCCGAGGACAACGCCGAAGTGCGGCGCGTTTCGCTGACGAACAATTCAGTGCGGACGCGAGAGATCGAAATCACCAGCTATGCGGAAGTCGTGCTCAATTCACCGCAGGCCGACGCCGCCCATCCGGCATTCAGCAACCTGTTTATCGAAACCGAATTCTTTGCGGCGGAGAATGCCATTCTGGCCCACCGGCGGCAGCGCTCCAGCGACGACCAGCCAATATGGGGAGTTCATGTCGTAGTTGTCGAAGGCGATTATGTTGGCGCCGCCCAGTATGAAACCGATCGCGGCAGGTTTCTTGGCCGCGGCCACACCCCTGCCGATCCCGTGGCGGTGATGGAAGACCGGCCACTTTCAAACACGGTTGGCGCCGTGCTTGATCCGGTATTCAGTCTACGACGGCGCGTTCGCATTCGCCCGAACGAAACTGTCCGGTGTTCCTTCAGCACGATCGTGGCGCGGTCGCGAGATGAAGCGACCGCTTTGGCGGACAAGTACCACGATCCAAATACGTTTGAACGGGAACTACGACTTGCCTGGACTAAAGCGCAAGTTGAGATGACCCATCTGAATATCGATGCGGATGAAGCCCACCTGTTTCAGCGCCTGGCGAGCCGCATTGTTTATTCGGATCCTTCATTGCGTCCCCGCCCCCACGTTCTGGCGCTAAACACTCAGGCACAGTCGAGCTTGTGGACGCACGGCATTAGCGGCGACTTGCCGGTTCTCGTGGTTCGTATCAACAAGGCGGAAGACCTGCACACGGTCCGCAAACTGGTTCGTGGCCATGAATATCTTCACTACAAAGGCTTGAGGATCGATCTGGTTATCCTCAACGACAGTCCCACCGACTATCGCGACTCGTTACACAAAGAGCTGGAGGTTTTGATTCGGACGAGCGGGCTCGGGACTTTCCAGGACAAACCGGGCGGCGGCTTCCTGCGTCGTGCTGACCAGATGGTGGAAGCCGATCGCATCCTGCTTCACGCCGTTGCTCGGGCAGTAATCGTTGCCGAGCGTGGCTCTCTCGAAGATCAACTGGAACGCCCGCATGTTGAGGAGCCGCTGCCGCCACGTTTTGTTCCGCGACTGCCGTCGCAGGCTTACCCGGAACCGACTGTGGCGCCGCCGGAGTTGAGTTTCTTTAACGGGCTGGGTGGCTTTCATCAAGGCGGGCGAGAATATGTAACGTTGCTGGGCGCGGAGCAGTGGACTCCGGCGCCGTGGGCCAACATCGTCGCCAACGAACGTGAGTTTGGTTTCCAGGTGACTGAGACCGGCGCTGGTTACACCTGGTCGACTAACAGCCGCGAAAATCGCCTGACGCCGTGGTCGAATGATGCGATCAGCGATCCGCCGGGCGAGATTGTTTACCTGCGGGACGAAGACACCGGCACAGTTTGGTCGCCGACACCGCTGCCGATTCGAGAGCGAGAGCCTTATGTAATCAGACACGGTCAGGGCTATTCAGTTTTCGAACACACCAGCCACGGAATTTCCCAGGAGTTGCTGCTTTTTGTTCCGCTCGATGCGCCGGTGAAGATCTCTTTGTTGCGCCTGCGCAATCGCACGAATAGAAAACGAAAACTCACCGTGACGGCATACAACGAGCTGGTGCTGGGTGTTCTTCGCTCCGTCTCGGCGCCCTACATCATTACTGAGATCGATGAACCCAGCGGCGTCATCTTCGCGAAGAATCCGTTTAATAACGAGTTTGCATCGCGCGTCGCGTTTGTCGCTTCCAGTGAGAAGCTTTCCAGTGCGACGTGTGATCGGATGGAGTTTATTGGACGCAATGGGACTCTCGATCATCCGGCGGCGCTGCGCCGGGTGGCACTCGCCGGTCGTGATGGCGCGGGACTCGATCCGTGTGCCGCCCAGCAAATAACGATGGAGCTGGCGCCCCATGAAGCGCGCGAGGTGATCTTCCTGCTGGGCGAAGCTGAGTCAAAAGAAGAAGTCACCGCGCTGGTCGAGAAGTTCAAACATCCAGGTAACGTTAATACTGCATTTGAAAACGTGCTAACGCACTGGGACACCTTGCTCGGCACGGTTGAAGTTAAGACCCCGGACAAGGCGATGGACACTATGCTCAACCGCTGGTTGCTCTACCAGACGTTGTCCTGCCGCATCTGGGCGCGCACGGCGTTTTATCAATCGGGCGGCGCGTTTGGTTTCCGTGACCAGCTGCAGGACGTGATGGCGCTTGTTTACAGCAGCCCGGCGATTGCCCGCCAGCAGATCATCCGCGCGAGCCGCCACCAGTTTAAGGAAGGTGACGTGCAACATTGGTGGCATCCACCGTCGGGACGAGGAGTGCGCACGCGATTTTCTGACGATCTGCTCTGGCTGCCATTTGTAACGGCGTTCTATGTGAACGTGACCGGTGATTCTTCTGTGCTTGATGAAGTCACTCCATTTCTTGAACAGCCGCTGTTGCAACCGGAGGAGCATGATCACTATATGCAACCGGAGGTCTCCTCGGAGGCGGCGCCGGTATTTGAACATTGCATTCGTGCTCTGGATCGCAGTTTGGCGGTCGGGCAGCATGGTCTGCCGCTGATGGGCTCAGGAGACTGGAATGACGGCATGAATCGCGTTGGCCATCTCGGCAAAGGCGAAAGTGTCTGGGTAGGTTGGTTTTTGTTCACGACGCTTGCGGGCTTTGCTCCGATTTGCGAAGAGCGCAACGACCGGTCACGCGCGGAAGGCTATCGCGGGCACATGACAAAGTTGAAGCAGGCCCTGGAGGACGCCGGCTGGGACGGCGACTGGTATCGTCGCGCCTACTTTGATGACGGCACCCTGCTGGGCTCGGCGCAGAATGATGAATGCCGCATCGACTCGATCGTGCAATCGTGGTCGGTGATCTCAGGGGCGGCTGAAAACTACCGCGCGGTGCGGTCGATGGCCGCGGTTGAAGAATTATTGATTCGTCGCGGCGATGGCCTGGTCATTCTGTTTACTCCGCCATTCGACAAAGGCAAACTCGATCCTGGTTACATCAAAGGCTACGTGCCCGGGGTGCGCGAAAACGGCGGGCAATATACGCATGCGGCGCTCTGGACTCTGATTGCGTTCGCGATCCTCGGCGACGGCGAACGCGCCGGCGAGCTGTTCTCATTGTTGAATCCGGTGAACCACTCGTCGACTCGGGCCGGCTTGCACAAGTACAAGGTTGAACCTTACGTGGCAGTTGGCGATGTGTACGCAGTGCCTCCGCACACGGGTCGTGGCGGCTGGACCTGGTACACAGGCTCCGCGAGTTGGATGTATCGAGCTGGCCTGGAGTCGATTCTTGGTTTCCAGTTGCAGGGTGAGCGACTGAGGATTGATCCCTGCGTACCGCGCTGGTGGCGCGAATTTGAGATTACATACCGGCGTGGCCGATCGACCTGGCGCATCAAGGTCGAGAACCCGCTGGGAGTCAACCGTGGAATTGCCTCTGTAGAACTGGATTCCGTCTTGCAGACTCGTGAAGTCGCCGAACTGGTTGACGACGGACAAACTCACAACGTCCGCGTAGTGATGGGCGAACGAGCTGCGAAGGAAGAGCCCGCCGAACCCGAGCGGGAAGCGACCCAGAAGGAAAAGTGAGTACGAAAGTGTTCTTCACGCTCTCCTTCATCCCTTAGGTGCTCAACAAACGAACAAACTACGCCCGGCGTTTCACTTGTTCGCGTAAAAACCAAACGTTCTCCCGCCCCAGTAGGTTGTGCCAGCCATCTTTCGCTTATCCCAACTGAAAATATAAGCGTCAAACTTCTGGCGATTGTTCGGAAAGCTTATGTAAAAAACCATGTGCTGTCCATTGCCATCAATTGTTGCGATGGCGCCTCGGTGCGTAACTCCCTTGTTATCCACGTAGCTTATTGCCATGTCGCACCATATCGGGCCTGCGCAGTCCACGGGTCGGTCCGTGATACGCAGAGTGCCGGCAAATCCGTCGTGGTTCATAGACCAGTTTCCAAACCATTCACTCTTCTGCGCATCTGCCATTAGATTAGTGGGAAACAGCAGCAAAGCGATGAAGATCAGGGTAATAGTCGTGGTCTTTTTCATTGTGAGTTTCTCCTTTCGGGGGCACGGGAAGAGAGTGAAGTAACCTTAGGTTATGCATCTAATACTTATGACTCCCAGCCAGAATCCGTTTCATGGTGCGGGTCGAACTAGTTGGACGGTGGACAAACTCACCACGTCCGCGTAGTGATGGGCGAACGAGCTGCGAAGGAAGAAACCGTCGAACCCGAGCGGGAAGGCACGCAGAAAGAAGTAGGACAGGCATTCCTGCCTGTCCT